>JAFUFO010000024.1 GCA_017469885.1 Solobacterium sp. | reverse complement strand
TTGCAGTTCCACTCAAATAATCCTCACATGCCTTGATCTTGTCTTCATAGGAAACCTTTAATTTTCTTCCCATGATAAAATCCCACCTCCATAGATACACGTTTCTATATTTCGTGTGTCTACTTTGGCGGGATCATATCACATTCCGGAGCCTGTGAAATTATCGGATCAGCGATGCGCCTGCCGCATCGATGGCCGAATAGTCGTCTTCCGGTGCGGTCAGCGTGCTGCGGCATAGCGGCAGTGCACAGATACTTACGGTATCGCCGTTATTCACATCTTCCACCGCATAGGTGAAGAAGAGATGATACCAGCCCTCGTGGTTCTGAACGATCATTGAAGTGACGGTATCCGCACCTTCATACGGAATATAGCGCTGCACGGATTTAACGGCCGCATTGGAGATCTGGATGAATGCAGGTTCATCGGTATCCGCAAAGCTTTCATAATCAAACGCTGTACTGTAGGTGTCCGGTGCGTTTCCGGTTCCTTCAAACAGGGCAGCGTGATCGTTGATGAAGGACAGCTGTGCTTCCTTCAGGCAGTAGGACTCACTCCGCATACCTTCAAGATACGCAATCATTGCGGCAGGGGAATCCTGCAGGGTTCCGTTTCTGTAATACACCGGCCAGGACTTTTCCGTATCCGGATACCGGACGGTTTTTGTCATAAGACCGTCATACTGGTTTTTCGCAAAGGTTCCGACCATCTCAATTTCGTTATTGCCTTCCTGATAGGTGAAGGTTCCGGTTCCGTCCGCAAGGCCCTGATTTACGCCGCCGCTGTAACTTCCGGTAACGGCACTGTCACCTGTGCCGACGGAGAACTGATCCGCGGTCATTGTGCCGGTTCCATCCGGTGTGCCGCCGGTCCAGGTGCCTTCATACTTAAAGGTATCGGATTCAAAGGATCCGTTTCCGGAGGGCAGGGTTTCCGCTACCTCTCCGCTGTAGGTTCCGGTGATGGTCTGCGTATTGTATGTGGTGCTGTAAGGTACCTCATCCGCAGTACCCGAGACAAAAACCCCGTCCGCAAAGATTCCTTCCACCGCCGCATCATCGCTGAGTACGGCAGAGCCTTCTTTATTCGGAACCTTTCGTTTTACCTTACCGGTATAGACAGCCGTCATGGGATTGCCGAATACTGTAATCTCAGTTTCCTGTTCCTTTACGGAACAGCCTGCCAGAAGAACTGCCGGCAGGATAAGCAGTAACAGTTTTTTCATACGCCACTTATTGTATAACAACACGTACACGTTTTTTCAGTCTGTCTTTTCCGATCAGAATCGCGTAATATAAAACGCGTATGAAGAAATCAATGAAGATAACTGCTGCGCTGTGCGCACTGCTTGGGACTGCCGTAACCAATACCCTGCAGGTCAATGCCGAATTAATAAAGAAAGCCTGGGGACAGGGAAGTTCGAATACCTTTATTCTCGGCCTGAACAATGCGGTAGGCTCAGCGGTCAATATCTATACCCTCAAAGGCACCGATGCAGAGATCCTTCACCACACGGGCAACTTCAACGGAATCAATTACGACATGCTGGAGGTGAAGCCCTCGGAGACAACCTTTGTCAAAATGGACTACATGGGCTATGCGGAATGGCTCAATGACATCTATGACTGGGGTCTGGTCAGTGAAGGTTACGTGCGTGCCGGCGGAATCAACGCCAATTACTATGCGTGGCATACAAACCCCAACTACGGACAGCCGGTCGGCGGTCTGCGCATGGCAGGAAAGTGGACAAACTTTCGCGGGGAACCGAACCTTCCGGATTACGGAAGCGGGTATGCGACTGCCTACTGGGACCGCACCGGTCTGATGAAGCTCGTGTACAGCGGAGAGAATGTCGTCGCAGGCACCACGGAATGGGTTGGTGAAAAAGTGGATTCGGAATGTGCAGTGTCCGGCTCCTATACCTATATCGTCAACGGCGAGCGCAATGACATCACCGACGGATACGGGTGGTATGAATATCATTACAATGACTATGCCTTCAGCTGCCTTGCCCAGAAGAAAGACGGAACCTACTACCTGATCAGCTTCTGGAACGGCATGCGGGATGAGAAAGTACAGGACTTCCTGTTGGGACTGGACGTGTACAATGCGATCCGTCTCGACGGCGGAACCAGCACCTCCATGGTCTATGAAGATGACTATGTCCAGGAGGCAGAGGACTGAGGACAAACACAGTTACTGAACCAGATGAAAGAGCGGCTCTGATGAACCGCTCTTTTGCTTATTCACTTATTATGGAGGATTTCTGCGACAGCTTCATGCTGATGAGATTTGTCACCCGGTCAATAAACATCATAAAGGCCAGCGTGTCATTCAATATCATGCGCTTGTTGCCTAAGTAGGGCGCTTCGGGAAAGACAATCATCTGATCGAATTTACTGCGCAGCGGATGTTTCGGATTCATTGTGACAAGTACGGAATACGGTCTGTGTTCTGCCTTTCTCATTGCGTTTACCGCTTCCGCGCAGTAATGGCCCGAGTGGGCGGAGAAGCACAGAAAGAGATCACTGCTCAGAAACGGTACCTGATACGCATCCGCGGGAAGCGCCTGAACATTCCGCACACCGAGAATACGGAGCGACTCCGCAAGAAATTCAGCCGGCATGCGTGAAAGACTGGTTCCGTATAAATAGGATGCGGTGCTGTTCATGATGCGGTCTGTGATGTCTTCGAGAAGCGCATCTGTCAGAACCTGATCACTCAGCCGGAGTTCATCCGCATAGGATTCCGCCCGGCTCTTTGCGCTCTGTGAAGCAGGCTTCTCCAGCAGATCCCGGCGGAACTGGTACTGAAATTCATTGAAGCCTGAGAATCCGAGCTTTTTGGCAAACCTTGTCAGAGAAGGCTGGGAGAACCCGCGGTGTTCAATAATATGGTTTATGGAAGCAGAGGCGAATTCATCCGGAAATTTATTGACCGCATTGCAGATCAGCCGGTCGGTTTTGGAAAACGAGTCTTTCCTGGACTCCATTAAGGAAAACATATTCATACAGACAGCCCTCCATGAGAAAAGTATATCGAAAATTGAATGTAAATTCAAAAAAATGATTTTGGTATTGACTCACGATTCATTTTTGAATATATTGGGTTTGTAAGTTAGGAGGCGCGCTCCAGTTACGAAACAGCCGTGAAAATGGCAAAAACAGGCATCACAAGGGACGATAGAGAACATTGTGCCCTCACAGAAAACTGAATGACAATTCAAAATTAATAAGGAGATTTGGAAAATAGCAGACAATAAGCAGATCGCGAGTGATGTACTTGCGGCAGTCGGCGGAAAAGACAACGTATCATTTGTGACTCACTGCATCACACGGCTTCGCTTCAATCTGAAAGACGACTCCGTGCTCAACGACGAAGAAATCAAGAAGATCCCCGGCGTCATCGGAATCAACCGTGCCGGCAAACAGTACCAGGTCATTATTGGACCGAATGTCGACAAGGTATATGCGGAAGTCTGTGACCTCGGCGGTTTCGCAAAGCAGGAAGCAGTAGATGAAAACCTCGATGCGCCGGCGGAGAAGCAGCCGCTGACCCTGAAGGGCATCGGATCCGCGATCATGGACGGCCTCTCCGGATCTCTTACCCCGATCATTCCGGCCATGCTGGCGGCATCGATTTTCAAGATGCTGGTAGCAGTGCTCGGTCCGGGCATGCTGGGAGTACTGAAAGAGGGAACCGATCTCTATACACTGTTCACCTTTGTCGGTGACTCCGCATTCTACTTCTTCCCGGTACTCGTCGGTTTTACCTCCGCAAAGAAGTTCGGCATGAATCCGATCATGGGTGCCATGCTCGGCGCAATCCTGATTCACCCGACCCTGGTATCCATGGCTGCGGAAGGAACTCCGTTCAGGGTATACGGAATTCCGGCAGCTGTACAGAACTACTCCTCCACACTGCTTCCGATCATTCTCACTACTTGGGTGGGAAGCTATGTGGAAAAATTCCTTAAGAAGATCACACCGGATTCCCTGAAGGTCATCGGCGTACCTGCATTAACCGTTGGAATTATGCTGCCGGTAATGCTCATCGTTCTCGGCCCGATCGGCGGCTGGCTAGGCAACTACATTTGCGCAGCGATCATGTGGTTCGGCAATACGTTCGGACCGCTTGGCGCGATGATCATCGGCGGTGTCTGGGAGTTCCTTGTCATGACCGGCATGCATCAGGTCATGATCACACAGATGATCATGGTCTTCACACAGAACGGTTACGATGCAATCGTTTCTGTCGGCGCAGTCAATGCCTCCCTGGCAGTTACCGGTATGTGCCTTGGTTACTGGCTGGCAGTAAAGGATAAGGAAGAAAAGAGCCTTGCGATGACCAATACGATTGCCGCATTCATCGGCGGTGTTACCGAGCCGGGTATCTACGGCACCGGTATCCGTGCCCGCAAGCCGCTCATCGGCATGGTAGCCGGCGGAGCTGCAGGCGCACTGTACGCTTCTCTGCTCGGCGCGAAAGCTTATGCACTCGTTCCGGTCGCAAGCTTCCTTGCCCTGACCGCGTATGCCGGCGGCAATTCCGCAAACTTCATCAACGGTATTATCGGCGGTGTCATTTCCATCGTTGTAGCCGCAGCGGTTACCTACTTCCTCTGCCGCAACGACAACAAGTAATCATTCACAGGAGAAATCAGCTATGGCAAAACGGATACTGATCCGGGCAGATGATCTCGGTTACTGTGAAGCCGTAAACCTCGGTATCGCAAAGACGGTAAAGGAAGGTCTGATCCGGTCAGTCGGACTCATGCCCAACATGCCGACCGCAAAAGCAGGTCTCGACCTGATTGCCGGATATGATGTCTGCCTTGGCCAGCATACAAATGTCTGTGTCGGGAAACCGGTATGCGATCCTTCTCTCATCCCCAGCATCACCAATGAAAACGGAGAGTTCAAATCCAGTAAGGAATACCGCAGCGCAAAGGAAGACTTTGTCGTACTGGATGAAGTCGTCCTGGAAATTGAAGCGCAGTACGCAAAGTTCAAAGAGCTCACCGGAAGAGAACCTGAATACTTTGAAGCCCATGCGGTGGCCAGCAACAACCTGTTCAAAGGACTTGAGATTGTGGCAGAACGTCATCACCTTCCGCTCCTTCCGTTTGCGCTGGAAGGACCGGTAAAATTCCGGAATACAACGATCGTAACGTCCATGGAAAGCATGGGGCCGGACTATGATCCCTTCACCGCACTGAAAAACGCAGTCTTGAAGGACTACGCAGAGGGTGAATGCCCGATGTTTGTCTGCCATCCGGGATATTTGGACTGGTACATCCTGCAGACCTCGTCCCTGACGGTCAACCGCACGAAGGAAGTTGAAATGCTGTGTGACCCGAAGGTCAGGGCATGGCTTGAAGAACAGGGCGTGCAGCTTGTGACCTACCGGGATCTTTAAAAAGTAATACCATTCCCTGAATATTCCCCGTGATCCATCCGCGGATTGCGGGGTTTTATTCTGCCTGCCAATCAGTTTTTGTGCACAGGCAGTATTTTTACATGTGTCCTCCTGTAACATTGTGTTGAAATAAGGAGGGAAACGTACGTTATGGATGAAAATCTGAAGAATCTGATCCGGTATGCCAGAGGTGAATTCACCGAGGCAGAACGCCTCAGAAGCGCAGGCCTCATCTCGGATGAAGCGGTGTTTGTCCGGCTGTTTCTTGTCGGAAAGTCGCTGGTCGGCTGGGACAGTGACCTGCCGGAAGACGAAGCGTTTGAACAGCTCCGGGAGTACAACCGAACGGTCAATGAGATCATGGAGGGAAAACCGATATCACATATGTCCTGAGCAGGATATGGCGGAGTTCTGATCTGTGACAGCGCAGTCGTCATTCCGCTAGAATAAGGTCATAGGAACGCACATGATGCACAGGATGATCGAACATACACGAAGCTTTATTCATAAACTGCATGACCTGCATGATCACTATGTCCGCAAATGGGAGACAACCGTTCTCGGCTGGCATCTTCCTGCGCCGGTGGGAATACTGATCATCCTGGTGGGATTCGTACTGGTGATGGGAGGTGTGGCCATGCTGGTGCTGCCGGGACAGGGCATCCTGACGATTGCGCTGGGCATTGCCGCAATCCGCATCGGAACACGGGTGCTGAAGGCAGAGCGGAATGCAGAACTTCCGGATGAATTATCACAGAATACGGATGTGCCGGAACCCGCAGAGGAAAACCGGCTTGCACAGGCACACAGTGTAAAGTGATATTTACTGAAAATAACAAAGAGCCGCTGAGTTCATTACATCATTGTAATAAGCGCAGCGGCTTTGTTTTATATTTGTGAGTGATATTCAGAATCCGTATGCCTTTGCCGGTTCAGCATCCGTCGTAATACGTTGTGTATCGGAAACGGGAAAGAACTCAGGCTTCCGGTTTTTCAGCTGCCGCAGGAGCTGCCACAGGTGTTTCAGCAGCCACAGGTGCTTCAGCAGCCACGGGTTTCTCCGCTGCCGCAGCGGCTTTTGCGGCTTTCTTTTCCCGATAGGTTTTCAGTTCGGGCTTGACCATTTCAAGCGCAAGACCGACAACCGCAATATCGTCCAGCATTCCAATGATAGGAATACGGTCAGGAATCAGATCTTTCCGGTTGATCAGATAGATAAAGGAACCGACTGCCGCAAGGATGACCTTCAGGGAGACTTCGGTGTATTCCTTTGTGATATAGCTCTGAACGAGGGAAATCATATCCGGAAGCTCGGTGAACAGATTGCCGAGCACAGGGACCGTTGCCAGTTTGTCTCCGACCTCTTTCAGAACTTGTTCGACTTTTTCCGGATTATCAATGATTGCCTTGGCTTCTTCCATACCGTTGTTTAAAACTGTTTTCGCTTTTTCAACATCTACAATCTCACTCATAGTAAGACCTCCTTATGACTCAATTGTAATAAATGTGCATAAATGGTGAAAAAAGAATTGATAAATTTAATTACTTTTTTTTGATTCTGGGTGCGGAAAACCAGAACAGGATCGATCCGGATATGGTATTCCGTAATATCGGGTATGACGGAGCAGCGTACCGGGACCAGATGAACCAGGGAAAGGAACGGTATCCGGTGATCACCTTTGTTGTGTATTACGGAGAAAAGCCATGGAATAAACCATTGACCCTGTATGAGACACTGGGAAGCATACCGGAAGGACTGAAGCGTTATGTGAATGATTACCGGATGAATCTGATAGATGTGAAGCGGATGGATCAGAGTGAGAAGGAAAGACTGAAGACAGGTTTCTAGCATATCGTAAAAACCATACAGGAAAGTAAACAGAGTGATTGTGAACCGGATGACACAAGGACGATCAGACATGAAGATGAGGTGAGTGAGTTTATGAGTGAATACACAGGCATTAATTATTCGAGTGCGGTACAATCATTACGTAAGAGGCTCAAGAAGATAACGATGAAGAGCTTACTGTCAGAAGCAGAGAAGAAAGAGATTCTCGAGAAGAATACAGAAGAAGTTACTGTGAAGACTTCTGCCGCAATTGTGCTTACTGTAATGAAGAAGCTGAATATTTCAGCAGATGAAGCGATAGCTTTTCTGGATATTCCTGCAAAACTTCAGGAAGCGGTACTGGAAGAAGTAAAGAAGCTTTCGTAAGGATCTCTGAACACAGATATTCAATGAGGGCGGGGAAAGCCCCGCCCGGTTTCATAACGCATAATACGAATAAACGGAAACAGCGGCTGTTCCGTAAGAAGTGAGCAGCGCCCGCAGGAAACGGATGTCAGAACTGGACAGACGACGACGGACATCAATCGCGTTTGGGCAAAACATATTACGTTCAAACGGAGGGAGATTATCATTAATGCAGAAAAGAGGTATGAAAATCATGAGTAAGAAACTGGTTGCTTTTTTTCTGTCAGCGGGGTTACCGAGAAAGTCGCAAAAGAACTGGCAAAAGTAGAAGGTGCGGATCTCTTTGCGATTACACCGGTACAGCCGTACACAAAGGAAGATCTTGACTACACGAATCCGAACTCAAGATTATCGGTTGAGATGAAAGATCCGAACTGCCGTCCGGCGCTCTCCGCAAAGCTTGCGGAAACCGGATACGACACAGTATTTGTCGGCTTCCCGATCTGGTGGGGCAGAGAACCGAGTGCTGTGGATACCTTTTTAACCGAAAATGACTTCACCGGCGCAAAGATCATTCCGTTCTGCACCTCCGGCGAAAGCCCGATCGGCTCCACATGCAAGCGGATTGCAGAACTCACCGGTGCTGAAACCGAAACCGGACTGCGTATGGGCGGAGATATTTCGGAAGAAGAACTGAAGGTCTGGACTGCCGGTCTTGGACTGTAATCACCGAAAATCGATATGAATTGTAAAGGACGCTTACGAGGCGTCCTTTTCATGTGTCAGTGTATATTCCAGTATTCCCGTGCTTCGTCCAGCGTTGTTTCTTCCCGGTGGCCGGTCAGAATGCGGTAATTTCCTCTCAGTTCTCCCAGCATTCTTCGAATCGAGGCAATCAGTTTCTCTTCATTACCGCCGGGCAGCGTTGTTTTCCCATGTCTGTTTTTCAACAGGGTATCACCGCTGAAAATCACATCATTCACAATCACGGCCAGTGAGCCATCGGTGTGCCCGGGCATGGCATAGAAGCGAAGTTTCAGTTCATCCAGCCAGAGCTCGTCGCCTTCCTGGACAAGGATATCCGGGGAAAACGGCCGAAAAGGAACTTTAACATACGGACGGTCATTGATCAGTTCCGGATGAACAAGCCGCTCTGCATCGATTTTTGAAATAATCACCGGCACATGGAATGCATCCCGTACTTCTCGCAGTGCGAGCACATGGTCTGCGTGTCCGTGAGTGATGAAGATGTATTTCAGGGTTGCGCCGCTCTCTTTGATCCATTGAATGATCTGATCTGCGTCGTCAGCTGGATCAATCAGAACAGCATTGTTTTTCTCACTGATCAGAAGATATACATTGGTGATGCAGGGACCGATGACCCGCTGTTCAATACGCATGATAAGTACCTCCGGGCAATATGATATCTGTATGCATTATGGCGGAAAGATCCGATGAGGAAAAGTGAACTGCCTGAAGGGGAACAAGGGTCTGCGTTCAGTGAGACACCGCAATTTGTATATGGAATGCAATGTATAATGAAAACAGCGAAAATACGGCATTTCATTAATACAGTTTATGTTGAAATACAGAATTAGATATACAGTTCAGCGGTAAGGGAAAGAGTATGGCAAAGAAAGTGAAGAAGAAACGGCATCGTCGGTTATCATTCCGGATGTTCAAAGTCATCACATGGATGGTTTTCATAGCGACGTTGCTGGGAATTATAAACAGTACGGCGAATGCGACCTTTATTATGATTCGTGACTGGATCATGCAGGGAGATACCCTTGCGCGGGCAGCGGCAGGCGCAGTGGACCATGAACAGGCCAGAACGCTCAGGGAAACGCTCCTGTCGGAAGAAGCCGCAGCACTGCGGGAGAATGCGGAAACAGATGAAGCATATACAGAATCATTGATGGCTTATCTTGAAAAACAGGGACTGTCAGAGTCGATGAATTATATCAGCCGTCTGTTTTCCCGCATCGAAAACATCGCCAGCAACAGTGACATCGTGATGATGGACTGCGAAGGCAGAACCTGTCAGTACATTGCGGCGTCTGCGGATCAGCTGAGTCTGATCGGTCAAACCCGGGAGATGCAGATGGAACCGTCTGCTCTGGAAAGCGGCAGCTCGTATGTGGGCGGGGCGGACGACAAAGGGGTTCCGGTCTTATATACCTTTGTGCCGCTTGAGGAAATTTCTCCGGAAAACAATGAGTACCTGTTCATCGGATCAGAGCGGAATCTTGCGCCGCTGGCGGCAGAGGCCGGAAAATATCTTCTGAATATGGGAACCTACCTGATCGCAGTCAGTGTCATCTGCGCACTGATTGGGTCACTGCTCGCAAGTCAACTGTTTGCGGTGCCGATTCTGAAAGTGAAAAAAGCGGCGGAAGATTTCCGTGCCGCCAACTCCTCCGAGCAGTCGGCCAAGCCAATCCGTGCGAATGTGAATACACGGGATGAAATCGAAGATCTCAGTGATTCCCTGTATGATCTTGAGTCCAGCGTTGTGGAAACACAGGAGAAGCTGCGTGAGGAATACATTGAAAAAGGACGGATCAGTGAACAGCTGTCCATCGCCTCCGGTATTCAGAACGGTGTGCTTCCGACGGACTTCCCGAAAAATTCCCAGTATGAACTGTATGCGCTGATGCATCCGGCACGTCAGGTCGGCGGTGACTTCTATGATTTCTTCCTGACAGATGACAAGGAACATCTTGTCATGGTCATCGGTGATGTATCAGACAAGGGTATTCCGGCAGCGCTGTTCATGATGGCCGGAAAGACAACCGTACGTTCGGTCGTCATGAATGAACGGGATCCGGCAAAGGTTCTTGTCCAGGTGAACAACACCCTGTATGAACAGAACCCCATGAGCATGTTCATTACGATCTGGATCGGTATTCTGAATCTGAATACCGGGGTCATGAATACGGCAAGCGCCGGTCATGAGTATCCGTTCATGGCACTGGAAGGCAAACCGTTTGAACAGATCAATGATATTCACGGTCTTGTGGTCGGTGAACTTCCGAACATGAAATACAAGACCTGTACTTATCAGCTCCATAAGGGTGACCGCGTATTTGTGTATACCGACGGCGCAACCGATGCGATGAATACAGCCGAAGAACAGATCGGCACGAAGCACCTGCTCGAGATCGTGCAGTCGGAAGCACACAATGAAACAGCGAAGGATCTCTCCCTCGCTGTCAAAGAACGGATCGATGCTTTCTCCGAAGGCATGGCGCAGTTCGATGATATTACGATTCTCTCACTGACCTGGTTCGGAGCGAATGAACCAGGCGCACCTTCGGAACACATGCATGAAAATGCAGAACTCGCGGGTGATTTACTGCAGCTCTAATCCGCAAATACCGGAATCAGCTTCTGGGTAATACCGTCCGCAAGACCCATATCCGTGATAATGACGCCGGGCAGTGCGGTGAGTGACATCAGACTGATTGCCTGCAGGTTGGCATCCTGTTTCATCACTTCGTAATAGGTATTCCGGAAGTGCACCAGTTCCGCATTGACTTCATCCGCCGGTTTGTCCGACATGAGTCCGGCAACCGGCAGAGGAAGAATACTGCGGAGTTCTCCCTGGACTGCCAGGGCCATACCGCCGCCGGCTTCTTCCAGCTTTTTGAGAACCACGAAGGCATCTTCGTGGTTTTTATATACGAGAATCAGATTATGGGAGTCGTGCGAGATTGTGCAGCCAATTGCGCCTTCCTTCAGGCCGAAATTCTTCATGACACCGATGGTCTTATACTGGAGGCCATGGCGGTTGATGACGCATACATACGCAAGATCCTCCCGTCCTTCCAGTGAGACAATACCGTCCTTCACCGGAAGCGGGATCGGCTCAATATGCCGGATGATATTTCCGCTGTCTTCAGGAACCATGACATTCACTGTGACATTGTCTCTGCGGTCACTGGTAAGCAAAAGATCTTCTGCGGATGTGATCCACTGTGTATGTACGGTATTTTCAAACGATTCCCCGGGCTCATAGGCGCTGCCAAGATAATTCCCGTTTTCAGCGATGAGTTCTCCGTCAACGAAGACCATTACCGGCATTTCGCCGTCGAGTGCGTTTACCAGCTGAAAGTCCGCATGATATCCCGGCGCGATGGCGCCGACATCCGTCAGACGTTCTTCTCTTGCGCCGTTGAGGGTTGCCATCCGGATGGCGTCCACCGGGTCGGCACCGTAACGGATTGCCTGACGCACGAGGTTGTTCATATGACCGACGGTAAGCAAATCTCCCACGTGCACGTCATCGGTACAGAAGGAAATGTGATCATGGTATTTCACACGCGGAAACGCCTTGGACAGTTCACTGAAGTTATCCACCAGGGAAGACGACTTCAGATCGGTAAACATCCCGCGGCGCAGCCGTTCCACCACTTCATCTGCCGCGGAGGTTTCATGATCGCTTTCGATTCCGGAAAGGACATACGCGTCAAGACCCGCACCTGACAGTTTCGGGCAGTGTCCCTGCAGGAATGCGCCTTTGGATATGCCGGCTTCGATAATGTCATGCATGCGTGCTGAGCCGGTGATGACACCGACGAAGTCCATGATTTCCGCAACCCCTGTAACATTCTCCATCTCGAGAATCTCGGAGATTTCTTCGGCGGTGAAGCTTGCGCCGGCGTGTTCGATTCCGACGACGGCCGGCACACAGGAAGATGCCATCGCATACTGACGCTGCGGAGTCTTCTTCCCGTTTTCAATCATGAAGCGGATGCCGGGAACGCCGAGGACGTTTCCGATTTCATGCGGATCATGATTGATTGTTGTGGTGCCCCACGGCAGGGCAACACGCGCAAAGTTCTCCGGTATCAGCATCGTGCTTTCAATATGCATATGGGTATCCACATAACCCGGAATCAGATACCGTCCTTCGCCGTCAATGATTTCGGACGCCGGTTTTCCCGGCGCATCCTGTGCGGTGCGCACACGGATGACATAACCGTGAAAGATATCCACTTCCGCAGGATAGATTTCCCCGGTGAACACGTTGACGAACTGAATGTTCGTCACGGTTTTGTCGCAGGGAAGTTCTCCCATGGCAGCTTTGATCAGGTTCAGCTTTTCTTCTTTTGTCTTCATAGGGCGGTTGTCCTTTCTGTCACGATGACCGATGGCACAATCAGTGGCTCTGGTGCCAGGCAATCAGATAATCCGTTACTTCTCCATAGGAGCGGATGCCGCTTTCATGGGAGAAGGTTTTGAGATACGTATCATTGATATTGTCGCTGACTTCCTGTAGCGGGGAGTCGTATTTATCATACGCAGCCTGAGTGTCCTGACGGTCCATGAATACCAGGGAAACACCTTTCTGCATTTTATACGTTTCATAGAGTTTCTTTGCGCGGTCGGGGTCTGCGCTTACCAGTGCATTCCAGCAGTACCCGAAAGCAGAGTACGCACCGCTGTAGCGGAAATACAGATCATCGCTGTTCATGCATGCAAGAAAGGCGCAGAAGTTTGCCTCCTGTTCACTGGCTATGCCAAGCCGGTGCGCAGCCTCATGACACATCGTGAACGGCAGCGGAATGATGGGCACGTTGCGGGGAACGGATGCTTCTCCGGTAACCGGCATGAACATTCCGATGATGCCGTTGTACAGCAGATACTCGCCGATCAGGGAAAAGCGCTTCACCGGAACCGAGGAACCTTTGAATACCGGATATGTTTCGGAAAGCGCCGTATAGGAACTTCCTGCAGTGCGGGCCGTTTCATAAAAATCTGCCGGAAGGGGACGCTTTGTATTGTCCCGACTGATCTCTGGCGCAAGGGAAGCCGCTTCCATCAGATAGGCTTCCGCAGCCTCATATAATTCCTGCGTGGAATACTGCTTTACCTCCAGGTTCAGATACGCCGAAAGCTTCGGCGCATAGTGATTGCCGAGCCAGCCATGCATGGCAATCAGAACCAGAACCGACACGATCAGAACGGTTCTCCGCAGAAGTGAGACGAATCCCTGTTTCCGGCGGATACACCGGATCAGCGCAATGATTAATACCAACACCAGCACAGCCGCGCCGACATCCCAGACGGAGAACCGTGTAACTGAGAAGAGTCCGGCAAGCGTGCCCATCAGAACCTTTGAACTGTTTCGGTACCATGGAAAAAAGGATGCCGGATAGTTCCGCATCAGCAGCATTTCCAGTCCTGCCAGGAAAAGCAGAACCAGAGAGAGTATCCATGTCCGCAGTCCGTTTTTCATACCCTCATTATAAAGAAAACGCCGGAATCACTCCGGTGAAATCAGTATTCAGATCGTGACCGGCCAGCCTTCCTGTTTCCGGATCCGGAAATAGATCAGATAGGATACCGCAACGGTAAAGAGATCCGCCGTCAGCTGTGTCCAGACAATGCCCTGTACGCCAAACAGATGATTGAACAGAAACAGCAGCGGAATATTGAAGACAAGCTGGCGGATCACCGCAAGCAGGAACGAGTCTCTGCCTCGGCCGATCGCCTGCGTGAAGTGCACCATGGAAAAGCATAAGAACATGAGCGGTGTCGCAAAGCATCGTGCCCGCAAGAACATTGTTCCGCAGCGCACCGTTTCCGCATCATTGATGAACTCCGCACCAGGACGATCGGAAACGGCGATGAGATCTGTGATTTCCATATTGTCGGCGGAAACGCAAAATCTTAATGTTTTTTCTTGAAAACGCACCTCAAATTGTTACGATATGTATACGAAGGAGTATGTAAATATGTTAAGACGTATTGTAAAAAAACTCACTGCGGTCAGCGCAGCGGTTCTCAGTGTAATGCTCTTCATGACACCGGTTCAGGCGCAGGTTAACGGCGGCGGCCCGTACGGCGATATTGACGGGTACTATACCTGGGAAGTTAATGGAAAAGGATGGACGATCTACTCACAGAACGGCTATTCCTGGGTCTATGAGGAAAACGGAGCCCGTACGTATCTCGATTCCTACGGAAACAAACTGTACGGCGTAACTCAGGCTGCCGCAAGAACCATCACGGAAATGAAGCTCACCTATAACTCCACCGTCAACGGCACAACGGTTTACCAGAACCCGAACGGTGCGCTCTATACCGTGGATTCCAACGGACACATCTATGCCTATGGCGCCAGCCCGGCACCGGCTCCGGTCTCCGGAAAGGATCTTGTTGTAAAATATGCATTCAACTCTGCAGACGGTTATATCGTCTATAAGGATCCCAACGGCACACTGTGGTTCTTCGGTGAGGGATATTTCCCGACTCATTACTGGGGAAACAGCTGGGGCTCCTACCAGACCTCCGGTCACCCGGACAAAGTGTTCCGCTATGTCGGTCCTGTGGAAGGACATACGCTGTACGCCGATGATGCCGGAAGACTGTGGTATTTTGAAAATGACACTGCATATCAGTACCATGGAAAAGGCTTTAACCCGAATGTCAAGCCTGCGGTTGATCCGACAAAATCGAATACGATGTGGGTTGACGGAAGATCCACAACGGTCCATGTCGGAGAGTACTGGGTTGCGCCGACCTGGGTATCCTGGTGCCCGGACGGCATGCATCTGATCGGCTGGGACTATGCGGAAGGTACCGGTTATGTAAGATGGAAACCGGGTGCGTACATCAAGAACACTGGCAACGATCTGTCCCTGTATCCGGTCTACGGCTATTAATTGAAATAACCGGCAATACAATTTGCATGAAATGAATGCGTCAGTTTGAATACTGGCGCATTTTTTGTATTTCCCGCCGGGTATTCTGCCAGTGTGAGGTAAGACAACATGAAACAGACATTTATTACGATTTCGCATCTGGATGACTTTATGGCGGCGTCCTTTGTCCATCCGGGCAATACGCTGATCCTGAAGAAGGAACCCAATGAGTACGATGATGAGGCCATTGCGGTCTATTCTTCAAACGGCGCAAAGTACGGCTATGCCGCAAACAGCTCTTCCACTGTCGCAAGAGGAACCCACTCTGCCGGATATATTTACCGGGACTTTGATCAGGAAACAAAATGCATTGTCCGTTTCCGGCTTGAGGATGTTGCGATCGCAGAACTTGTGAACGGGGAAACAGAAACCGAACACTGAAACAGAACAGGAGGAACGGAATGACCGTAGAGGAAGCCAGAAAACGTTACGAACAGTATAAGGAAGAGATTCACTGGCAGAACAATCATGAACATGAGGATGCACTGTTTGAAGTGACCGAGTATCTTCTGAACCAGACAAAGGATCCCTGGTACAGCAGTGATCTTGGGTCGTATTACTATGACCGCCGCCAGTTTGATCTTGCGCTGAAGTATTATGAGATGACCTATGAACTGGGCGACCATGATATTGCGGTATGCCTTGGCTATATCTGGTATTACGGCCGCACCGGGACGGTGGATTACGAGAAGGCATTCCGCTATTTTTCGGAAGCCGCAGCGCTTGGAAATGACGAGGGAAAGCGGAAGCTTGCGGACATGTACAAAAACGGGTATTTCGTGGAACCGGATTATGCAAAATACTGTTCGATCATCGAAGAGCTGTATGAAGCACACAAGGATGATGAACGCAGGTTTCTCGAACTTCCGGATATCTGTACAAGACTGGCGGACATCCGGAAGAAGGAAGGAAACATCGAGGAGGCCGTCCGTCTCTATCAGATGGCAAAAGATGATCTTCCGGAGCGGATGCGGCTGCTGGAGTTCTTCGGCGACATCAACGTCATGGACTGGCTGATCAATGACCTGTATTCCCTGATTGAACCGGATTATTCCAATCTGGATATCTTTGATCTGTTCTATGTGCTGAAGAAACCGTGCACCGTGACATTCCGATACAGACAGAAGAAATATGAGATTCATTCGGAAATTGATAACGGGGAGTATGTAGTGTGCTTTGACGGACACTGGTACCGTTCCGTGAATGAACTGTTCCGGAACGCAAAGCTTGACGGGAAACCGCTGTATGTCCGTTATTGGGAAATCTACAACGTGGAGGTGAGCCATGACAGAGTTGATTAAGAGTACAAATGCGTCTTACATCCTGTATGAGGAACTGATACTGAAGAAAGAGAATCTGCGGAGGGAAGCAGCGCAGTTTTACGTGGACTACATGAGACTGTTCGGAGACCAGCTGGCGGAGGCATTCCGGAAGAAGATTGAATGTATCCGGAAGAAAAAGATGATTGCCTTCTGCCAGCGCTGCGTCAACCAGGGGAAGACCATTAATGCGGTTGAACTGTACAGTCATATCGATGCGGAAATGGCAGAGTATGAAGCGGAGCTGAACCGTATGAAAGAGGAAGCGAAGGCGGCTCAGAACGCGAAGATCATTTCCAGAGAGGATGTCCGGAAGATCCGGGAAATCTACTATCGGCTGGCACGGAAGATTCATCCGGATATGCGGCCGGAAACCAGTAATGATCCGAAACTGCTGGAGTACTGGAACCGGATCGTGAATGCCTACCGGTATAACTGCCTGGAGAAACTGCAGGAGCTGGAAGTGCTGGTAAATGCCTATCTTTCAGATAACGGAATCGATACAGAGAAATCGATGATTCCGGATATCGAGAAGAAGATTGCGCGTACGGAGAAGGAAATTGAGCGGATCATTTCCACGACACCGTATACCTATCGTTTCCTGCTGGAAGATGATGTGCAGGTGAACCGGAAACTGGAAGAACTGCAGAATGAAATCGAGGAGTACATGCAGTATTCCGCGGAACTGGACGAGGTGCTGAAGAACTTTCCGGTAAAGGAGATGTACGCATGAGAAATGAACTGACAATTAAGAATGATGACCTGCTTGCGGTGGTGGAAGAAAAGAGCCTGGGTGAGATCATTAAACCTCTGGTGAATGAAATCTACCTGTTTGACACCGTGATTGCCGGGACAAGCTATATCAAAGACCCTTCGGTATATGATGCCCTGGAAGTCAATGAGAAGCTGGTCCTGCAGAGAGAAGAAAACAAATTCGATGAAAGAGCCATACTGATTCTGAATGCACAGAAACAGAAACTCGGTTATGTACCGGAACGGGACAATCAGGTATTCTCCCGCCTGATAGATGCGGGGAAACTGTTGATCGCAAAGGTGATATCGGTCATAAACCAAAACGGCTTCTACCGTGTGCGGATCGGTATTTATCTGGTGGATTACTGATTAAAAGGAGATATATTTGCGACACTGCGTCCGATTCTGTTCTATATTTCGGACGTGTTTTTTATGTCAACTACCCGGCACTGAAGTTTTGTCGCCTTCGGCGATCACTCGCTGTGACGGCATCCTAAGCAATCAGTCACTGCGTGACAGCTTAGGATAAGCACCAGGCTTGAAGGAACACCTGAAAGGAGGTGCACTCCAACTTGAGAGATATCGTTGCATCGTCCATTTTATTAATAAGAAAAACAGGAGGATTCGATGAGCAGCATAATCTATGGGTATGTAAGGGTATCAAGTAACGATCAGAACGAAGAACGACAGCTTATTGCATTGAGCAAAGTTAATGTCCCAATGAGGAACATTTATGTAGATAAACTTTCCGGAAAGGACTTTAACAGGCCGCAATATAAAAAACTCGTCAAGAAACTGAGACCGGGCGATCAACTCTATATTCTCAGTATTGACCGGCTCGGCCGCAACTATGAAGAGATCCAGAATCAATGGCGCATCCTGACAAAGGAAATTGGTGTCGATATATGTGTTTTGGACATGCCACTTTTGGATACCCGAAATGGAAAAGATCTGATGGGAACGTTCATTGCGGATCTTGTTCTGCAAATCCTGTCTTTTGTGGCGCAGTCTGAACGTGAAAACATTCGGAAGCGTCAGCAGGAAGGCATCGCCGCAGCTATGGCAAAAGGCGTGAAGTTCGGCAGACCGCCGATTCCGCTTCCAGAGAATTTTCGGGAGATTCATCATGCGTGGCGAAGTAAAAAAATAACACTCCGAGAGGCAGCTGAAGCCTGCGGAATGCCTGAAGGTACCTTCTATGGGAAAGCACGAAAAATAGAGAACTCTATTATATAAAGACTTTATGTCAGTTTTTGAATTGTGTACTTTTGCAAAGCAAGAATCCCAAAATGCTTCTTTAAAAAAATACAAATTCATACTAATAGATTATATAAATAAACACAATAAAAACTGCATGCCTTCGCAGGCAAAAATCGTAACCCGATCTGAAGAGTTGGAAAGGTACACCTTTCAAAATTGCTTTTTGGAGATCGGTTATGAAAAAAAAGATTTTTGCATTATTTATTTCCTTGATGATGGTTATGGCAATGAGTTCCTTCCCTGCTTATGCGGAAGGAACTGACCAGCAACCTCCAGAAGAATCTGTAAATGAGATTTCTGATCAGGATTCAGAAGAAAAGGAAAGTAACATGGATCCGGAAGCTTACGCATCCGACAAAAATCAAGATGATGACACTGATGTGTCAGATGGTTCTGTTAATACCGAAGGTAATCAGACAGGGCAATCTTCAGATAATCCTGAGGATCAGAAAGATTCTGGTTTTGATTATGAAACGGAAAGTAATCAAATCGAAGAGCTTTCGGATGATTCTGGGAATCAGGTTGATTTAGATAATCCTGAGGATCAGAAAGATTCTGGTTTTGATTATGAAACGAAAAGTAATCAAATAGAAGAGCTTTCGGATGATTCTGGGAATCAGGTTGATTTAGATCCTGTGATAAAGAACAACGATAGTGAGTCAGACACTGAACAAAATGAAGTGCGGAAAGCCCCGGCCAATGCGGCAGGAGACCCCGTCTCGCTGGATGTTACAGTTGACGGACTGGATAACGGGCAACTGCAGGCAGACCATGTAGCAACTTTAACCATCACTGCAAATATGCCGCAGACATCCGGCCTAAAAAGCATCGTAGTGGACATTCCTGCAGGATGGGTAGTCATTGGTTATTCCGCAAAAGATTCCGATGATGACCATAGTATTACGATTCCCCAGAAAACAATGGAAGTGGCTGTGGATGCAGGTGCACATATAAAGATCGATCAGGAATATGCTGAAATGATCGTGGCTGCAACATTAGCTCCGAATCCCGGATCTTCTGCTTACGGAACGGTGGCGACTTCTGATAATACCTGGGAAACGCAGTACCTTGAGGAGTATCCGAGCGCTAATGAAGCAAAGGTTTATGCAGGCAAGCTGACATACACCCTGAGCGGGGATGCGGACAACGTGAAACTGATTGTTCAGGTACGTCCGCAGCCGACACTTTTTCCGCGCGCTGGGACAAGTGCAACAGAAGAAATGCCTCCGATCAAGGTGACGCTTAACTCGCAGGAAGGGGAAGCAGAGCCTGTTGTTGAAGAAACTGACGTGAATATTACGGCTTCTAGTATTCCGAGAATCGGCATGGCCGCAATGGACCAGACTTATAATCTTTCTGTTGCGGAAGACGCTAGTAGCGTCCGGTTTGAAATCAAGGGGAGGGTAAATCAATATCTCGGCACAACAGCTCACCGTGCCTGGAAATCCTTCGGTGATACATATTCTCTGACATTAACATACCCGGAAGGTGTTTTCTTCTCCACTGACCAGACAGGCGCACTGATTAAAGGAACATATACCGTAGATGAAGACCCCGTGAACGGCGGCGGGACAGTCACCATAACAGGAGACCATCAGATCTTCAGACACAATGATGAAATGTTCAGAGTATACTTTGAGGCCAGAGCAGGAAGCGGAACTGATTTTCATCCTGATTGCTCGAAAGTATATGGAAAAGGTGAAAACCCGGAATCCTTCAATATCACAGCCACCGGATCGGTGACCCGCATGGATAAAACAAAGGAGCTTAGCCTGGTCAGATATACACGGACTGTTTATGTAGGTGCTGAAGAGGGATCATATCTGATCACACTCAAAGACAGTGACGTAGATAGACGCGATCTGAAACAAGACTACGGTCTGGATGATTATGATATCCTGCTCACTCATACCGGTCTTAAATGCGGTTTTGCCTATGACGGTGTGCCGTTTCATTTCGTAAATGACGAGAACAAGCTGGGAATTACCGGCCTCCGAATGATGGGTAAACAGATTCGAAACATCAAGATTAAAACATTTAATGCGGACGGAAGCGAGGGCCGCACGATTGAACTGCCGGGACCGTATGGAACTACTCCCACAGCCGCCGGTTTTGGAAATTACATGATAGCCGGAAACGAGATAGGGCTTAAGGCCGGTGAATATATCAGCGAAGCATACCTGACAACAGATGTCTCTCAGTTGGACTATGATACCACTTATCTGGATGGCGGCATCGGTTTTATCGGGCAATATCTCGATAATACGCCGGGACGCGTGAACATTTCGATTGTCAAACTGGATGCAGAAGGCAATTACACAGATACACCCGCGAAGAATGCTCAGACACAGGAGCCGATAGAAGCACATGCCGGCGTTAAGCCTGGCTTTGATAGAGTCGGCGGCGGCTATGCAACCACGATCGTAAGCGACTCGCCGGACGGCAGTCATATTCAGAACTGGTATCCCAATGACGTTTTATATTTCCGCTCGACACTGTCCGCAGCGTCGATGAGATTTGAGCAGGATACAACAATCGATCCGACTATTACGATCTGTCTGCCGAAGGGAATCGAACTGAATACGGATTCCGTGGAAGGTCAGTCTGCTGCCGGCAATCATAAAGACGACAGCTGGTTCGATCTGAAATGGCTTGCGACACGCGAAGTTACGATTGATGGCGCAACGTGGCAGTGTTTTGATTTTACCTCTGTGAATCCGCTTGATATGGTTGCCAATGAGCAAAGTACGAACAGCGGCAATTTCGGCGGTACTGTAAAAACAGAGGAACACAAAATCAGTGTCAGATTTAATGCGGTTGTTTCAAGTACATGTCCGCAGTATTCACTTCTTACACAGGACTGTGTTCTCTGGTATGTCGGCGGCGAACCCGGAAAAGTATATACCGCAACCGGCGGTGAATCACATGTTGTTAAAGATTCCGGCAATCGTATGGGCCGAGGCAGTGAATATCAGGCTGTAATCGGAAAAAACCAGTTCTTCATCAAGCCGCTTGTCGGATTGGGAATGGATCTTGCAATACGTTCTGTTGAAAGCCCTGAAGCTGACTGGAAAACATGGACAGGCGGCGACAGTTCGGTTGCCGTTGTGCATGAAGGAAAGCCTGCTGAAGTCAAACTGAGTTATGTATCCAACTCGGAATCTGAATATTTCAAAGACACGATCATATATCTTCCGATTCCCAAAAAAGGCACGAGTTATTCGTATCTTAACAACGTGGAACTTGCATCGCCGACTGATGTATCTGTTATCAAACCATTTGAATTCACTGCGAGTCTGACAGGCCCGATCAAAATGGTCGGTGACGGGACAATGTGGCAGACCTGGTATGCGGTAAGTGCCACATCAAATCCCAATAGCTATGACGACTGCACGGTAGAAGAGCGTGACAGCTGGGAACCGGTAATTGCCGAATGGACATCGACACCCGTTTCCTATGAGAACGTAGTGCTCGTCAAGTTTGTGGCGGTTGATGATATTCTGCCTGGTAAAACGGGAGAAGCTGTGTTCTCTATGACGGTTGATCCAAATGCAAAGATCAGTGAAATGGATCTCTGGAGAGGATACGGAAGAGCAAAACTCGGCGAGAGCTCAAACCACTGGAAATATACGCCGGTTGTCGCAGCGACCCCGTCTTCAGCCACATTCCTCGGACAGATATTCATTGATGATGATATGAATGCGGAATTTGATGAATCAGAAAACGGATACGGAGAAAACTTTACTGCCGTGCTCTCACGGGATGATAACTCAACTCCTCCTGTGGTGGTGCCTGTTGGAAGCGATGGCTCCATGAAGCTGACAGACGATCAGGGAAGACCGGTTTATCTGCTCAAGGGTGACTATACTCTGACTGTTACAAAGTCGGATGCGGAAACTGCCTATGATTATGAACACATCGAATCTGATACACCGTCATCTGCAGATAAATGGCGCAATGATATAAAAAATGCCGATATAAGCAACGCGGTCGCCGAATCGCATTTCAAAGTTGATAAATCCGGTACCGTAAGACGGAGTGCCGTATCATTTGTGCCTGAAGTCTATTACACCGGGGTCGGTCTTGCAAAACTGAACACGTTCCGTTTTACAAAACTGGGCGAAACGGATGAGGAAGAAAAGTCTTCCAGTATTCCGCTGGAAGGCGCTGAATTCGCACTGTATACCGACAAGGCGTGCACGAAACCTGCGGAAAGACTTGATAAGCCGTATACAGCAGAATCAGATGAAGACGGAATCGTTGAGTTCACAGATGTGACAGCCGGCACATATTACATGAAGGAACTTACATCCGGAAATGACGATCTATATCTTGAAAACACAACCGTCTACAAAGTCGTTGTCAGCAATACAGAACCGGTCGTTACTATCACGATTGAAACAGAAGATCTGTATACCGGAATGCTCGACGGAGATTCGGAAAGCGGTTATACAATCCTGAACAGACAGAGGATTGAAGGAAAAGGCGAGATCCTCGTTCAGAAACTGCTGGAAGGCAGAAACTGGCTGGACAGCGATGAATTCACATTTACTCTGAGTGCGGAATCCGGAGTTCCGATGCCGGAGGCAACAAGTATCACAATCAAGAATACAGATGAAGATCATACAAAGAGTTTCGGCGAAATCAGCTATACGGCAGCCGGTACATATGTCTATTCTGTCAAAGAGGAAAAAGGTTCGATTGAAAACGTTACGTATGACGTCAAGGAATATACCGTAACGATAGAAGTATCCAAAGGTGAACCGGAGGATACTCAGACTGTTAAAGTAACAAATACGTATATTCCTCCAACACCTACGCCAACTCCGAGCCCCACACCAACACCAACACCTACGCCAACTCCGAACCCCACACCAACACCAACACCTGAGCCAACTCCGACCTCAACGCCGATAATCACGCCCACGCCGACATCGACACCGACAATCCCGCCGGTACGGCCGAGAGTGATTCCAAATACGTCTGACAGAATCAATAATGTCAAATGGTGGACTACGGCAGGACTTTCATTACTCGTTGCGCTGATAGCATACACGGCACTGAAAAAATTTGACTGACTGAAGATTTAAAATCAGGTATTTGTTATACACGGAAATTAATTTGATCAAAAAAGTAAAGCGAATTCTGTTTTGCTGGACGCCCTGACAGTTGTCGGGGTGTCTTTTTTTGAATACCAGGAACGAAAGGTTCCACCCTTTGGTTAGTTATCACTAATTTGAGGTACAATAAAACAGGGATTAAGAAGTGATGATGACATACGGAGAGAGGATACTGAAACAGAAGGCATTCATAAAAGCGGAGATGGACCGTCAGCTTGCGGAAGCGGAGAGTGACCGTATCTGGAAGGCAGCGGCAGTCCGTCTGGATGCGGTTCTGGAACATTACAAGTCCATCCCGAAAGGACAGCGCATGCATACGGACAATTTCATCTTTCCGGCGGCTGCGGTATATCTCACGCTGAAGGAATCCATGGATGAACAGAAAGCGTATGACATCATCGAACATGCCGCCATCGCAAACTGTGCGGAAATGAACCGGCGTCTTGTGAAGATGATGAAGCTTCCGGGGATGCCTTCCCTATTCATACATGCATGGGGCCCGGTCAGCCGGAAGATGTTCGGGCCGGCATCCGGTTTTCAGAATGTGTTCTATCCGAAGAAAAAGGGAGAATACCGGATGGATATCATTGCCTGTCCGTATCACCGGTATTTCAGTGAGCTGGGCTGCCCGGAACTGACAAAGATCTTCTGTGACAATGACCTGCGGACGTACGGAAACCTTCCGGGTATCCGGTTCTGCCGGACCGGAACACTTGGGACCGGCAAAGACCGGTGTGATTTTCTGGTACAGAAGCGCTGAACGGTAAAAGGACGGATAACACTATGACAGAAAGAACAGAAACGTTATCACCGAAAGCAGTGATCGGCACAAACGCATGGGGTGACGCATTGTACGGCAAAGCCCTGCGGGGAAACTATGTGAGTGAAGATATCATCCGTGAAGCGGTGAAGACCGCGGTTTCAAAGGGTCTTACGATTTTTGATACCGCACGCGACTACGGACTCGGCAAAGGTCAGCCGATGGCCGGAAGACTGTGCAGAGAAGGAACACTCATCTCCGCAAAATATACGCCCGGCGGAAAATACAAGCCGGGCCAGGTGCGCGCCTCCTTTGAAAAGGATCTTGCGGACTTTCAACGGGACAGCGTGGATATCTACTAGCTCCATCTGCCCAATTCGATCCGTGAAAATCTGAACGAGATGACTGACCTGTACCGGGAAGGAAAGATTCATCACATCGGCGTTTCCAACTTCAACCTGCAGGAATGTAAGCTGGCAAAACAGATCCTTGAGGAAGCAGGCATCCCGCTGTACGGCGTGCAGAATCATTACAGTCTGCTGGACCGCAGATGGGAAACGGAAGGGCTTGTATCCTGGTGCGGGGAAAACAATATCTCATTCTGGGCCTGGGCTGTCCTGGAAGAAGGAATCCTTGTGCCCCCGAAACAGAACGAAAAGAAAACAATTATGAAACTTCTGTTTCAGAAAAAGCGCCGGAAGCTGGGAAATCTGTATTGGGTCATGGAAGAAGTCGGCCGCGCGCATGGCCTGAAGCCAGCGCAGACCGCAATTGCGTATGTTTCTTCCAAAGGTCTCGTTCCGATCTGCGGCTGCCGGAAGCCGTACCAGGCGGAAGAACTGGCAGATGCGGTGAACGTAATCTTTACGGAAGAAGAGCTCCGGAAACTGGAGTCTGCGGCAGATCGCTCCGGGGTAAAGATCCTCGGGGCGGATATGTTCCGGTTTGCGGTAAAGAAACAGAAATAAAGCGCTTGAATCTTTAAGTTAACTGCGTTAACATAGCACCATAAAGTTAGAAATAACTAACCAGCAAGTGAACAGTTATGCCGAGAGACAAGACAGAAAGCCACGCACGGGTGCTTGCGGCCGCACGCGCGGAATTCATGGAATACGGATATGAGAAGGCATCCATGCGCCGGATCGGCGAGCGGAGCGGAATGACCGCTGCCGGGCTTTACCGCCATTGCCGCGACAAGGCGGACCTCTTCCGGGAAATTGCCGAGCCATCCGTTCAGCGGATCGAAGAGTGGATCAAAGCGCATATTGCCCGGTGGGAAACCAGGATGCGTGAAGATACCGCTGATCTTCGGCAGGATTCCGAAATCGTCATGATGCGGGAAATCATCTATCCGCACATGGAGGAATACCGGCTTCTGCTGACAAAAGCGCAGGGAACGGAATACGAAAACTTCCTGCATGATCTGGTTGAAGAACACCAGCAGGAGATGGAGCGGTTCCTGCCGGTAATCAGAGAGAACGGATTCCCGATGCGGGAGATCAGCCGGAACGAACTGCACTTACTGTTAAGTGCCTATGTCACCGCACTGTTTGAACCGGTGGTGCATAGCTACAGCTATGAAGAAGCCATGCGGTGCCTGGATGTCGTAGAGGCATTCTTCCTGCCGGGATGGAGTCAGCTGCTTGGACTGAAACAATGAATACAGAACACATACGCCTGTCTTCGGACAGGCGATATGTATATATAATGGTTAGGTTATCCTAACCTATGAACGTAAGCTAACAGAGACAGGAGGGAGTTTGCTTATGGAAAACGGGAAGAAGTCTTCACCGATTGCCTGGGTGCTCGGGCAGACGGGAGACCACGGGAGCGAGTATGTCCGAAGCGTCATACTGGCTGTCATCGGCGTTACCTTTTCGGTAGCGCCGTACGTGGTGGTCACGGATGTAGTCCGGGCACTGATGACAGGAAACCGCAGCCTGCAGTTTTATCTTGGGCGCTGTGCACTGATGGCAGTGTTCTGGGTGTGCCGCGTGCTGTGTCATGCATGTTCCACCGCCGCAAGTCATAAGGCGACCTTTGCGGTGCTTGGTGAAATCCGCAAACGCTGTACGGAAAAACTTGCGCGCATGCCGCTGGGCGCAGTGCTTGAACAGAGTTCCGGCGCACTCAAGAATGTTCTGATCGAGCGCATCGATTCGATTGAGACAACGCTTGCGCATATCGTGCCGGAATTCACGGCAAACTTTCTGATTCCCGTGATCATTCTGATCGTCATCTTCACCATTGACTGGCGCATGGGCCTTGCCAGTATCGCTACCGTGCCGCTCGGGCTGTCGTGCTATATCTTCATGATGGCGGGAAGCGCAAAGTTCTATGAACATACCGTGACCGCGACCAAGGCATTGAATGATACGGCTGTGGAATATATCAGCGGCATTCAGGTCATCAAGGTCTTCGGCAAGACACAGTCCAGCTATGACCGCTTTGTGCATGATGCCAATGAGGCAGCCAGCAGTTTTTTTTGACTGGATGCGCGCCAGTATTATTCCCTTTACATTCGCGATGGTGATCATGCCCGCAACGATGGTGTCGGTTCTCCCGATCGGGGGTCTGCTGGTAAGAAGCGGAAGCCTGAGTTCGCAGGACTTTGTGACGGTGATCATCCTGTCGGTCGGCGTCATCACCCCGATCATCACGCTGATGAGTTATTCCGATGACATCCGGACCATGGGAACGATCGTCAATGAAGTACGCAGTGTGCTGGATGCGCCGGAGATGGAGCGTCCCGCTGAAGGGGAAGCGCCGAAAGACTGCAGTATCCGGCTCAATGATGTTCATTTCTCCTATAAGGACAAGGAAGTCCTGCATGGCATAACGATGGATATTCCGGCCGGCTCCTATACTGCGCTGGTCGGACCGAGCGGCAGCGGAAAGAGCACGATCGCCCGGCTGATCGCATCGCTGTGGGACGCAGACAGCGGATCGGTAACGCTCGGCGGAACGGATATCCGGAAGATCCCGCAGGAAATATATTCGGATCAGATTGCCTTTGTATCGCAGGACAACTATCTGTTCAATATGTCTGTGCGGGAAAACATCCGGCTTGGAAAGCCGTCCGCATCCGATGAGGAAGTGGAAAAAGCCGCGAGGGAAAGCGGCTGCCATGACTTCATCATGAGCCTTGAAAACGGATATGACACAATGGTCGGCTCCTCCGGCGGACATCTGTCAGGCGGTGAGCGGCAGCGCATCTCGATCGCGCGGGCGATGTTAAAGGCAGCGCCGGTTGTGATCCTTGATGAGGCGACGGCTTATACCGACCCGGAGAATGAAGCGGTGATCCAGCGTTCTGTTTCAAAACTGACACAGGGCAAGACGCTGATCGTCATAGCCCACCGGCTGTCCACAATTACCGGAGCGAATAAGATCTATGTCATCAAAGACGGCCAGGTGGAAGATTCCGGCACGCATGAAGAGCTGCTGGAGCACCATGGCCTGTATGAAACAATGTGGAATCTGCATATGGAGGTAAAGGACAATGGTTGAGATCATCCGGAAATTCTTCGCATTCTGCAGTGAGGAAAACCGCAGAAAATTTCAGACATCCGTTCTGCTCGGCGTATTTCAGGCAATGTTTGAGGCACTGAAGATTCCCGCAATCGCAGTGATGGTAAAAGCCCTGCTTGCTGGACAGGTGACGGGCAGAGATATTCTTCTGAGCCTTGGCATCATGGCTGTCTCCATTGCCGGAGCCGGACTGATCAAGGCAAAGGCATCGATGCTGCAGACGGAAGGCGGATATGATACCTGCGCAAAGAAACGAATTGAGATCGCAGAGCACATGCGGTATCTTCCGATGGGATTTTTCAGCGACAACAGTCTCGGACAGATCACATCCGTCACAACCAACGTGCTGGAAAACCTTGAGAACGTCGCGACAAGAGTCGTCATGCTGGTATGTGAGGGACTGCTTACGACCGCGCTGATCATTGTGATGCTTGCATTCTTTGATCTTCGTATTGCTCTGGTACTTCTGATCGGGCTCTGCCTGTTTCTTGCGGCGAATACATCCCTGCAGAAAGCCGCGGGCACGCTTGCACCGCGGAAAATCAATGCGGATGAAAAGCTTGTGGAAAAGGTGCTGGAGTATCTGCAGGGAATGGCAGAAGTAAAAGCGTATCATCTGACCGGTAAAAAGAGCGGAGAGCTGAATGAGGCGATTGCGGCGAATTCAAAGGTCAATACCGATATGGAAATGACACTGATTCCGCGGATGAGCGCGCAGTCCCTGATTGCCAAACTGACGGGTGTTGCCATGGCACTATGCGCATGTATCTTTTACTGCAATGGAACCATGGATGCACTGACGGCAGTCGTCATGGTGATCTCGGCATTCATCGTCAACGCAAGTCTGGAAACTGCAGGAAACTATTCTGCTCTGCTTCGGATCGTGGATGCGAGCGTTGACCGCGTTCAGGAAATACTGAAAACGCCGCAGATGGACATCGATGGTGAGAAGATCACACCGGAAAACCGGGATATCAAAGCGGATAATATCGAATTCTCCTATGACCTGCGGAAGATCATCGACGGTGTCAGTCTTTCCATTCCGGAAAAGAGTGTTACTGCAATTGTCGGTCCTTCCGGCGGCGGAAAGACCACGCTTGTAAATCTGTTAGCCCGCTTCTGGGATGTGGACAAGGGTACGGTATCACTCGGCGGCCATGATGTCAGAGACTATGATATGGACTCCCTGATGTCGAACTTCTCGTTTGTATTCCAGAATGTCTATCTGTTCCATGATACGATTGCGGACAATATCCGCTTCGGACAGTCGGAAGCGCCGATGGAGGAAGTGATTGCGGCGGCGAAAAAAGCATGTTGTCATGACTTCATCATGGCACTGCCGGATGGCTACGATACGGTGATCGGAGAAGGCGGCGCATCGCTTTCCGGAGGTGAAAAACAGCGGATCTCGATTGCCCGGGCAATGATGAAGGACGCACCGGTTATCTTCCTTGATGAAGCGACAGCTAACGTGGACCCGGAAAACGAGCATGATCTCATGGAGGCGATCCGGGCATTAACGAATGAGAAGACCGTCATCATGATTGCGCATCGTCTGAAAACCGTCGAACATGCCGATCAGATTCTTGTAATTGATCAGGGAAAGATCGTTCAGCAGGGAACACATGCAGAACTGCTGTCACAGGAAGGCATCTATCGGAATTTCATTCAGGAACGGCGTGAAGCTGCCGGCTGGAAGATCAAGACGGTGCAGTGAGAGATTCAGGCGGAAGCACATTGTATGCATGACCTCTCAAAACCGATACAATAATGATGAAGTACCGGCAGGTGAAACAGAATGATTAACAGACTGCGGAAACAGATAACAGAATACTTTATCGGAAAAGATGCGATTGTGGACAATGTGCTCATCTGCCTTCTGGCAGGCGGGCATGTTCTGCTGGAAGACGTTCCGGGCGTCGGAAAGACCACCCTTGCCAAAACACTGGCCGGGGCGACGGACTGTTCGTTCGGCCGTATTCAGTTCACCCCGGACACGCTGCCTTCCGATGTTGTCGGCGTATCCGTATACAACATGAAGACGCAGGAGTTTGAATACCGGGAAGGCGCCATCATGCGCCAGATTCTGCTGGCGGATGAAATCAACCGCACATCTCCGAAAACGCAGGCCAGTCTGCTTGAGGCAATGGCGGAAGGAAGCGTGACCATAGACGGAGACCGGCATGAACTCCCGGATCCGTTCATGGTGATCGCAACGCAGAATCCGATCGAGTTTCTTGGCACCTATCCGCTGCCGGAAGCGCAGATGGACCGCTTTATGATGCGGCTTTCCATCGGCTATCCCGATGCGGAATCGGAAATCCGGATGGCGAAAAACCACGCGGAAGGCAAAACGGCAGATTCGATTCAGAATGTATGCACGACGGCAGACATCCTTGCCATGAAAGAACAGGTTCAGTCGGTGCATGTCAGTGATGCGGTATTCGGGTATATCCGCGAGATTGTCCAGGCAACCCGGACAGAAGAAAAATTTGAACTCGGTGCCAGCCCGCGGGCGACGATCGGAATCACATCCGCCGCAAAGGCACATGCATTCCTGCAGGAAAGGGACTATGTAAAACCGGATGATGTAAAGGCGGTTGCCATTCCGGTTCTTCATCATCGGATTGTATTAACTTCAGAGGCAAGGCTTCATAAAGAAGATATTGACCGGATTCTGGATCAGCTTATTTTCCGGGTCCGTGTTCCGAAAGAGTAGGACGCTGTGAAACGGAACTTCCGGATCCTGCTTGGCTTATGGATCCTTTCCATCATCGGAATATCATTGCGCGGAGGACCGGTAACGTACGGGATCTTTTTCCTGCTTACGTTACTGCCGGTATCTTCGCTTTTTTATATCTGGCTGGTGATCCTGCTGTTCAAGATCTTTCAGGATCTCGAAGGAAAGGAACTGACCGCAAACCATCCGGCGGTATTCCGCTTTGTACTGCAGAATGAGAGCTTCCTTCTGTTTTCCGGTGTACGGGTGCGGTTCTATTCTGACTTCTCGGAAATCAGCGGACTCTCAGACGACATTGAATATGAGCTGATGCCGAAAGAGCGCATTGAACGAAAGACAGATCTCGTATGTAAATACCGGGGTAATTATGAAGTCGGCGTCAGAACGATCGAAGTTACGGATTTCTTCCGGTTCTTTACGATTGCCTATAAGAATCCGGAGCCGCTGCGTCTGAAAGTAAAGCCGGATATCGTGCATCTTACGGAACTGAAACATACGGAGATCCTGTTAAGTGCGGTAAAGGATTCCCGCATTCACCCAAATGAAGCGGATGTGCTGATGCGGGAATATGTGACCGGGGATGATCCAAGACTGATCAACTGGAAGGCGAGCGGTGCACATGGAAAACTGATGATCCGCGAACGGATCGGCGAACAGCAGGAAGGTATCGGCATCCTGATGGATCCGCATCGCTACAGTGACCGGATGGAAGATTACCTTCCCCTGGAAAACCGGATTCTTGAGACGGTCATCGCGCTGAATCTGTATCTGATGGAACAGGGAATTCCGGTGGAAACCGTGATCCGGGAAGACCGGACAGAATATCTCAATGTGGATCCGCATATCGGTTTTGAATCCTTTTATGCGCGCATGGCAAACTACCGGTTCACGCATGCCAGTACAACGGAGACACTGATCGCAGAGGTTCTGCGGCAGGCACGGCTGTTTCATAAGAAAACCGTGATTCTGGTGCTTCATGAATGGTGTGCGTCCGCAGACAGTCTTGTACAGGAACTGATACGAAACGGCATTTATACTGCAGTTTATCTGGTTAACGATACAGCGTCTGACACACCGATCGCAGCGCATCGCGCCGATGTGATACAGGTATCCGTCAATGCGGACCTGACGGAGGTGCTCTGATGGCTGCTGTTCTGTATGAACTGATCATGACTGCTGTCCTTGCGCTGTCCGCAATGAGCTCGTTCTGTTTCCTGTCCGGAATGGAAGAAGTCCGTACGGAGTACTATCTGTGCACAGCACTGATCGAGCTGGTGCTTGTACTGGCAAGGAAGCTGAAGACCAGAGGACGTCTGATTCTTGCGGGCGTATGTATTTCCGTGATCGCCGGTATCGTTCTTTCCGTACCGCAGGAGGAACGGATCGGTTTTCTGCTGGAACACCGCTGGGTATTCTGGGTGCTCGCCGGCAGTACTGCATGTGCACTTCTGGAGTGGCGCGCGCAGTCGCACCGCTGGCTGCGTGCCATTCCTGCGGCGGCAGGAATCGGTGTATTGATTTTCTTTATGGTGCGGGGCATACAGAAGGGGAAGAGTGCAGTGCTGTTCATCCTGCTGTATCTTCTGATTCTGCTTGCGGAAGCGGTCCAGCGCAGCTGGAAGAAGGAAGGACAGACCAACGCACAGGCACATATCGCGTTTGCGTTCCCGTTTCTTGCGCTTCCCGTTCTTGTCGTATCACTGTTCACCATGCCCGCAGAGCCATACCAGTGGAAACATATCCGCTCATTGATGGAAAATGTACGCTCGCAGTATGAAGTGCTGAGACAGACACTGAACCTGAAACGAAACTGGGATCACAGTGAAGCGGAAGTCGGATTTACTGATGAAGTGGAATTCTTCGGAAATCTGAATTCATCTTCCTATGAGGCGCTGCGGATCCATACCATCGGGGTCAGTCCCGGCACCGGAATCTATCTGTCCGGCCGCAGTTTTGATTCCTTCAACGGCAGAAGCTGGCAGAAGACAGATACCTCTGATGACAATTACCGGATGTATGATCTGATCGAAACTCTGTCCGCGATCATAACGTATGACGGAGACAGTCTCCGTGACTATGTCCGAACCTCGGGTCTTGAAATCGACTGTAAGGGGATCCGTACGGAACATGTATTCATGCCCGCAAAAACCATGCCGCAGATCCGGAATCATGAAACCATGCAGGAAGGCGGAGACCTGTGGTTTACCGGCCGAAAAAATGATGAATATGCGATTGACTACTGCCGTCTGAACCGGCGTTACGAGAAGTTTGAGGATCTGTTGAATCATCCGTCCATTGAGCTTCCTTCCAAAGAAGTGATTGAAGATGCGGCGAAGGTGCTTCAGGGACTGGATGTTTCGGAATATACACCGCAGTCGTTCACAGCGTATCGAAACCGGATCCGTGATATCTACTGTCCGAAGACTGAGCTGTCCGCAGAGATGCGGTCCTGGCTGGATGATGTGCTGGAAGGCGCATTGACGGATTATGAAAAGCTAGTGGCAATCGAGAAGGTCCTGTCACGCCTGACATATACCTCATCTCCCGGAGAACTTCCGGAAACCGTAACTTCTCCGGCTGAATTCCTTGATTATCTGATTTTTGAATCAAAACAGGGATACTGCACGCACTTTGCGACCGCATTTGTACTGCTCGCAAGAGCGGAAGGAATCCCGGCCCGTTACCAGCAGGGATATTGTTTCTCGGCTGGCGAAGAAGAGACAAAGGTACTGTCCACACATGCCCATGCCTGGGCGGAAGCTTATATTGAAGGAATCGGCTGGCTCGACTTCGAGCCAAGTCCCGGCTTCAAGCGCTATGCCGGCTGGAAAGTCACTGCCCGATCTGACAGCACCAACAACAATGTCACTGCACTTGTGGAGGAAGAGGAAGAAGAGGAAGAGGAAACAGAAGCGACGGCTGATACAGCGGCTGAGCTTCAGGAAACCCGTTCTTCCCGCCGTACGTATCTGCCGCTTCTTCTGGCAGGACTGTTTCTGATCGCATATATTCCGCTGGATATTCTGATCCGGAAGCTGCGATATCGGAAGATGTCAGACCGCGAGAAAATCCGGATCCTGTTCCGCCGCTGCATGAGAATCCTGAGGCGAATGGGATACCGTCCAGGTCCGGGTGAAACCCTGCAGGAATTTAAGACGAGAGTGAACCGGGAGATCCCGGAAGTGTATCTGAGATTCATTCATGTCTACGAAGAAATCCTGTACGGAGAGCGGGATGTCAGTGAACGGGATCTCACCGTGTTTGAAACGGCAGTGTATGATCTTCGACAGCTCTTTGTACAGAAACTGACGAACCGCAGGAATCGCTCTGAATTCTGAAAAACGGAACAACAGGAAAACAGCAGGTATCCCCGATACAATGGGGAACCTGCTGTTTATACAAACATGGATATTAAAGCTTTGAATTACAGACCGGTCTTTTCTTCGAACGCTTCGGTAATCTTGTACGCTTCCTCAATATAAACATCCTGCAGATCCACAGACCATTCCATGAAACTGTTGAGATGATCACCATTCTTTATATCTGTAGTAAACGAGAACATGCCAAGTTTGATGTTGCCTTCTCTGGTGACTTCTGCGACTTTGGTGAGCTTTTCTTTTGCCAGATCAAAGATCCCTTTGGCATCACTCATTCCGGCAGATTCTGACTGGAACTCCTCCAGCGCTGTTTTCGCTGTTTCTTTGATCTGTGCTTCGTACTTATCATAGATTTCCTTATACGACTGTTCTTCCGGAACCGGCCGCTTACTGCCGTCAATTTCACTGACAAACGAAAGCGCGCATGTGAAATCGCCTGCGATATCGTAGAGAAGCAGTTCAGGATCAAGCTCACCGGAATCGAAATCCAGCGGCTCGCTGGCTGCGGCAGAATCCGTGCCGGAATCGGAAGATGGGGTTTCTTCAGGTTCGGATTGGGCGTAGGATTCCTCCACATCCGCGGTTACGCGCTTTTTTACCTCATCCATGATGCCGTCAATATCCGTATTCTTACTGTCGAGCGCATTACCGATCTCCTCATAGGACTCGTAAATGATTTCGTAGAGTCTGTCGAGCGATTTCCAGCTGTTGATCTGCGCAGTATCGTAGTCATCGTTGCTTGTATCATACAGTTCACTCCACTGATCGGAAGTGATCACCTTGTTCTTTACAAGGCTGTCCTGCGTTTCCTGCGCATCGACAACGATTTCAGAGTAGAGATCATAAACCTTTTCCTGGTAATCATCATAGGCATCCTCGAACGCATTATTTACATTACTCAGATCGTCGGGCCAGTTTTCATTTCCCTTTACGACAGAATCTGAAAGGCTGTGATACACATCTCGGAGCATGGATTCATAGGAACTGCACAGTTCTTCCGTAACCTTGTTTTCCTCTGCGTACCACTCGAGGACTTTGGGGTAGGCAGCCTGATAATCTTCCAGTGTGGAGCCAAATGATCCAATGATGGTATCCTTTTTCTCCGTAAGCTGTTTCAGAGCGTTCTCAGATATAGCAGAAAGATCCGCCGAAAGCTGTTCCGGTGTGGTGTAGGTATATGCATTGTCTGTTTGTGCTGATGTCTCTGCGGAAGGTGCGGCTGCCGCATCTTCTGCGGGCGTGCCTGCAGAGGTGTCTGTGCCGCACGCGGTCTGAGAGAAGATCAGGAATGATGACAAAAACAGCGCGGTCAGTTTTCTGAATGTGTTGTTCATGATGATTTCATTTCTCCCTTATAAAAAAATCATAACGAAAAAAAGGAGTACATGCACAAAATATTCGAATAATATCAGAATACGGAAACGACAGAAAAACGGATGCACAGGCATCCGTTTACGCATTTATGACTGACTGGTCATCACTGCATGCATTCATTATTCAGTGCAGTTCCTGTTCCAGCATATCAATCACATTGAGAACCTTCTTCCAGGTAATCTTCTGTTTCGCTTCATTCATTAAGGCAAGATAGTTTGCATTATCGGTATGCGTTCTTGCCTGGACATAGTTGTGATAGTACTGTCCGAACGCTTTATACTGGCTGACATCGACCGCAAGTTCCTGCGTGGAGTATTTGTTTATGACGGTCTTTTCATAGATCTGGTAGTAGTTTCCTTCGTCGAAATAATCATTCAGGACCTCCAGTCCGTAGCTGTGATTGTTATAGTTAACCTCTCTGCGAATTTCTGTGAACAGCATGTAGGCATTGAAATACAGAACCGCCATTGACAACAGAATCGCTACCCGTCCGACGGGAACCCATTTACTTGTCCGTTTCATCGTTCAGCCTCTCATTTACTCTTACGAGCAGTGCGGAGTCGGTCATCTCCTCCGCCTCAGCAAGATCTTCATCCGTCAGCTTCAGGTATTCTTTTGCGGCTGCATCGAAGTCGCGCTTCACCTGTTCCGCATGCGGCATGAGACTGGTATCCTCTGCCCAGCGAAGATAATTTTTGTATTCTGATTTGAAATCGATAATATTCCGGCATGCCCGTACAAGCGGATCGGAATAATTGTCCTGGTTATACTGATAATTTGTCACATTCTCAATAAAAGAGACATAATAGCCGGCAAGATAGGCTATCCGGTTATACTCCGCATATTTCTGATAGGGGAGATTGTATTTGTCTGTGAACAGATACATCTCTGCATAATCTCCGTTTTCAAGAAACGTATCAAGTTTCTTCTGGATTTCTTCATCACCCATTTTGGATATCTGAAGCTTTTCCGCAATCTCATAACTTGCCATATGGAACGGGATCAGGATGAGATTTGCGAGCAGCAGCATCACCAGGATGACCAGAACACCGTATCCTTTTTTGCTTTTGCGGACTTCATCATGGACTTCGTCCTGTGCTTTATGAAATTCCTGGTTCAGCGCCTCCAGCTTGCGGAGATGTTCCTGGGCTTCCGGATTGGGAGTTCCGCAATGGGGACAATATGCATCATTCAATGACAGCGGCGCACCGCAGTTCTTACAGTTAACCATGCTTTACTCCTTTACATACGCTTCAAGTTCTGAAATGTTCGTGTATCCGTAACTGTCCGAGTGTTTCGCATAGATATCCGCCAGTTCCTGTTCGGTATATCCTTTTTCCGCCATCATCTTCAGAAGGGACTGCCGCATGGATTCATACTGCTCCGCATCGAGGTTCTCCATGCCGTGACCATAGGTAAAGAAGTCGGGGAAATACAGGTAATACAGGACATTCTGAAGCTCGTAAACGCTGAAGTGCGGGTAATCCATGATGTTCTGATACCGTTCTTTCAGAACATAATTTGCATAGTTCGGCCAGCGGTGCACAACCTTGCTGTTTTCGGCATACAGCGATTTGATTGTCTTGAAGTCATTCTTCGCATAAGCTTCATCAAGCTTATCCAGATTTTCATCTTCCCAGAGAATCGTCTCATAGGCTTCCTGATCATACTCGGGATCACTGTAATAATTGACCCTGGCGGTTCGGGAAAATCCAAAGGCAATACCGATGATCACGGCGATAAATACCAGTGACCGCAGGAACGCAGAAAGAATCATCTTTCCGGTTGTCTGATTGACTTCGTCCTTCAGACCGAGCATCTGATCGACCATGCCGGCAAATGTCAACCGGAACGACCGGTAGGCGCCTTTGCGGTTCATTGTGCCGCAGTACGGACATTTCTCCAGATTTTCGCTGAATACTGCACCGCAGTTTTTGCAGGTTACTTGTCTCATGAAAAAATGATATCGCGTTTTTACGAAGATGCGGTAAAAAAAGATGCCTGTGATTTTCCACAGGCATCTTTCGATTCAGGATAATCAGTCAATCTTGACTTTGTTCCAGAGGTCGGAGAGCTTCTGAACAAGAACTTCATTGAAGCGGAATACTTCATCCTTGTCATAGCCGGTACGCGGCAGGTAAGCGCCGATACCGTCGAATTCTCCGTTGCTGAGGTCTTCGGTAACCTTCTTGTTGGAAGAAGTGTAGCCGACCGTTACAGAGTTGTCATAGGAGGAATCATACTCGAGAATAAAGTTGATGAATTCGTTCGCAAGACCCGGGCAGCCGGCATTCTTCGGAATGACCATCGCATCGCTCCAGATATTGGTTCCCTGCTTCGGCTCGATGTAGTCCATGCTTTCGTTTTCAGCCATGATGTACGCCGCATCGCCGGAGTAAACAACTGCGATATCCTTCGGGTTGTTGTCGGACGGATATGCCATCGCATCGATGACTTCATCGGTTACATATGCCGGGTGAACGGTTTCATGGACCTTGCGGAGCCATTCATAAGCCTGCTGGATCTCGTTTTCATCGCTGGTGTTCATCGAGAAGCCGAGAGCCTTGAAGGCAACCATGAAGGAGTCTCTCTGGCTGTCATACATGTAGACCTTGTCTCTGTACTTTTCATCCAGCAGGATGTCCCAGCCCTTCTGCTCGATCTCTGCAGGATCAACGTTCTCGGTGTTGTAAACCAGACCGACAGAGCCGTGGAAATAGGGAACAGAGTATTTCAGTTCCGGATCATATACCTTCTGCATTTCAACCACATCCGGGTCAAGCGCATCGATATTGGTGATGAGGGACTTGTCGAGTTCCTGAAGCATGTTCTCCTTGAGGAGACGTTCGATCATGTAGTCGGACGGAACCAGGATATCATAGGCACTTCCGCCCATGAGCTTGGTGTACATGATCTCGTTAGACTCGAACATGTCATAGTTGACCTTTGCGTTGTACTTCTGTTCAAAGTTGGAGATTACATCTTCTCCGATATATTCGCCCCAGTTGTAAACATTGAGGACGTTGCAGCCGTGGACGGTCTGCGCATCAACTGTTTCGGTGTCCGCAGAGGAAGAACCGGAACCGGAGCCGCCGCATGCGGCGAGTGTGAGAGCCAGTGCAGCAACACCGGTCTTCTTAAGCATTCTGAAGCTGTTCATTTTTCTTCTTATTCCTTTCTTTAATCATCGGCACCACATTTACGATAATCAGCACGATCGTAATGACATAAACGATAATCGCGGACAGAGCGTTGATGGTAGGATTTACGCGTTTTACATTTGCGTAAACGTAGATGGAGATATTGTTTACACCGGGACCGGTGGTAAACAGTGAGATGACGAAGTCATCGAAGGACATTGAGAAGGCAATCAGTGCGCCGGAGATAATGCCGGGCATGATCTGCGGAATAATGACTTTCCACAGTGCCTGAAGCGGGGTGCAGCCAAGATCGAGGGCTGCTTCCGCAAGGTTGGGATCCAGAGTCCGCAGCTTCGGCATGATGGACAGGATCACGTAGGGGATACAGAATGCGATATGCGCCAGCACCATGGTGGTGAAGCCGGTGCGGATTCTTAAGCTTGTGAACAGTAACATAAACCCGATCGCAGTGACGATATCCGGATTCAGAAGCGGCAGGTTGTTGACCTGGTTGATTGCTTCCCGGAATGCTTTTCTTGATTTTGAGAGACCGATCGCAGTAACGGTTCCGACGATCGTGGAGACAACGGTTGCGATGACCGCACAGCTTGTCGTGTACCAGATGGACTCCATGATGGTGCGGTTCTTGAACATCTTCTCGTACCACTGCAGGGAGAATCCGGTGAATGTCGTCAGCGACTTGGAACTGTTGAAGCTGAAGAATACGACATACAGGATCGGCAGATAGAAGAAGGCGAAGACCAGAATCAGGAAGATCTTCTCATAGGCCTTTGTTTTCTGTTCCATCAGTCCACCTCCTCGTCTGCGACCGGACGGTCAAGCTTTCTAGTAATGTACATGGAGATCAGGATGATGATCGCCATGATCAGGCTGATCGCCGAACCGAAGTTCCAGTCGCCGGTCGAGATGAAGTAGTCTTCAATCAGGTTACCGATCAGGACATACTGTCCGCCGCCGAGCAGCTTTGGAATGAAGAAGCTCGATACCGCAGGCAGGAAGACCAGCGTGATTCCGCTGACCACACCCGACAGGGAGAGCGGCAGGATGACTCTGCGGAACGTTTCCCGGTTGTTGGCACCGAGGTCGTGTGCCGCAACGATCAGATTCGGATCGATTTTGGAAAGTGATGTATAGATCTGAAGAATCATGAACGGCAGGAAGTTATACAGCATGCCGATATAGACCTTCATCTCTCCGCTCATGTCCATGTGACCGAGGATGCCTCTCCATGCATACGTACGGACGAGCATGTTGATCCAGGTCGGCAGGGTGATGAGCAGAATCATCAATGCCTGAGAATTCGGCTTGAGCTTCGCGATGATGTAGGCGCTCGGATATCCGATCAGGATGCAGAGCACAGTGGTGATCACCGCCAGCTTGAGGCTTCTCCATAAGACGCCGGGGAATACCGGGTCGGAGAAGAAGCGGATAAAGTTGTCAAATGTGAACTGGAATGTCAGGACACTGTTGCCTTTAACGGTGAATGCGTACAGCACGATCATTAACATCGGCAGCACGATCATCGCAACGGCCCAGACCACATACGGATAAACCATTTTCGAAAAAGATTTCATCGCGGCTTACCCCATCTTTCTCATGACGTGGATATCTTCCGGGTCCCAGTTCAGGCTGATCTTCTGTCCTTCTTCAATACGGTCGGTGGTCTCGATCTTGAGCTCACGTCCCTGGGTGGAGAAGGTTACCTGATAATCACCCTCGGTGATGTTTTCATCATCGAAATCGTATTTGACATCCCAAATCTCAACTCTGGAATTGTCTTCAATATTCCATGCATAGGCGTCAGCCCAGCGGATCAGGTCAGTATCGAGCGCGATGGATTCCTTGATCTCATCTGCGGTCTTGTAGAAATCGAATGCCTGAATGCCTTCGGCGTTGGATGCATCTTCAATTGCCTGCGGCTTGACGACATTGATATTGATCGTGATCGAAGTGCCGGCATCGGTTCCGAAGGTGCAGGGGTAAACACCGACTTCCTCTTTCAGTTCATACTGAACCTTTGTCAGGGAAACGAATTCATCCTTGTCGTTCCATGCCTGCGCATTGGCACGCGCGATGATCTCTGCTTCCTTGATTCCGGAGACGTCTTCAAGATCCATGTAGAAGCTGGAAGCACTGATCTTTTCACCGGCTTCCGGATTGGACACGTCATGGTTTGCGGTGATGTGCATTGTGACGGTCTTGGAAGTACCGGATGCGGTCTCGGCGATGACTTCGTAGTGCACGCCCTTGAAGAGCACGGATTTGACTTCGCCGTTGAGCTTGCCCTTGTTGCGCGGAACGATGTTCACATCTTCCGGACGGATTACGATGTCAACCGGCTCGTTTTCTTCAAATCCGTAGTCGACGCATTCGTAATCGACATCATCGAAGCGGACCAGACGGTCTTTGACCATGATGCCGTCGATGATATTGGAGTCACCGATGAAGCGTGCGCAGTATTCGTTGACCGGCTCGTTGTATACCTGGACCGGTGTACCGACCTGTTCAATCTCGCCGTCACGCATGATGACGATCTTGTCGGACATGGTCAGCGCTTCTTCCTGGTCGTGGGTGACGAAGATGAAGGTGATGCCGACTTCACGCTGGATCTCCTTGAGTTCCAGCTGCATCTCTTTTCTCAGGTTCTTATCCAGCGCAGACAGCGATTCATCAAGCAGAAGCACGCGCGGTTCGTTGACGAGCGCACGGGCAATTGCGACACGCTGCTGCTGGCCGCCGGACATGCTGGTGACATCACGGTGTTCGAATCCTTCAAGGCCAACCAGGGAAATCATACGCATGACCTTCTGGTCAATGATGTCCTTGGCCTGCTTCTTGATCTTGAGACCGAATGCGATGTTGTCATAGACATCCAGATGCGGAAACAGTGCATAGTGCTGGAATACGGTGTTGACGTCCCGCTTGTAAGACGGAATCTGTGCAATATCCTGACCGTCCATCATGACCTGACCTTCGGTCGCATCCAGGAATCCGGCAATGATCCGAAGCAGCGTTGTCTTGCCGCAGCCGGACGGACCAAGCAGGGTGACAAACTCGTTCTCATAGATGTCGAGCGAGATGCCCTTCAGGACGACCGTGTTGTCAAATGTCTTGACGACGTTTTTTACTTCGATCAGTTTTTTCATTCTGTTGTTCCTCCCCTTATCAGAAAATCGGCGGTGTGCTGATCCAGAGCACACGTGCCGGTGCACTGGAGTTGTTGATCAGGGTATAGGCTTCATTGCCTTTGACGTAGAAGTTTTCCCCCTTGCGCACGGTGAGCTTCCGTGCATCATTGCCTCGCTGGAGACTGATCTTTCCGGAGAGCACATAACCGAACTCTTCCCCTTCATGCGGTTCGATCTGCTTGGAACTCTCTCCGGGTGCCAGTTCTAGAATCAGCGGTTCCATCTTGTTCTTCTGCGAATTCGGGACGATCCAGTAAATGGTGCGTCCGTCCTGCTTGTCGATGAAGGCATCTTCCTTTGTGAAAACGATCTGTTCTTCATCATCCTCCGCGAAGAAACGCGCCATGGAAACACCGAGTGCTTCGACAATGTCTTCCAGTGTAGTGAGAGAGGGTGAAGTCAGATTCCGTTCCAGCTGGGAAAGGAATCCCTTGGTAAGCTCTGTTCTGGATCCGAGTTCTTCCAGCGTGAGCCCGTTCTTTAATCGCAGCGCTTTGATTCTTGATCCGATATCATACATTGCGGGACCCTCCTTTGTTTAGTTGTGCTAATCTTCTGATTCTCGATTATCAAACCATGCTAATTATACAGAAACGGTGCTGTAATGCAATACTTTTTCAAACAAAAAGTTTAGAATTATCAAATATTTTTTTCAGACCGTAAAAGGTCGCGTTTTCTGCCGGATGGCGGAGGTGGGTTATTGGCTAAAATAGAAGTGAACATATGTGCAGGTAAACCGGCAGTCGATTGCCGGTAATGTTAAGGCATGCTAGGTTTTAGCTGGGAGGTGATGACTGGTGAAAAAATCAGAACTTGGCTCTCGTATCCGCACTCTGCGCACACAGAAAAAGATGACGCAGGCACAGCTGGCAGACAGGGTAGGTGTTACAGACAAGGCTGTTTCCAAGTGGGAACGTGATCTTTCCTTCCCGGATATTGCGCTGTTTCCAAGCCTTGCGGATGTGCTTGGCGTCAGTGTAAATGACCTTTTACAGGAATGTGAGGATGAATTCCGTCCGTCACGTCTGCTTCAGGTATGTGAGGTATCCCGGGATGTCCGGATGCCGCTGTCGATAATGCTGGGCTTTGTGGAAATTGCCCGCCGGGATCATGATGATCCGGAGCGGCTGATGAAATATCTGGAGGGCATCAAGGTGTCCGGAGAATACATGATGGAAATGCTGGAAAGTGTTCTGCATGTCAGTTCCCATCACGCGGACAGTACCGGAGCCTCCAATCCGTTACTGCGACCAGATGAACTGGATCGCTATGTGCAGGACCGCATTGCGGCTGCGCCTGGTCTGATGGCCAGCGCAGATTTTTCCGGTAAACGGATCCTGCTTGCCGAAGATATGGAAATCAACCGTGAGATCGTGGCGGAGATTCTGAAACAGACCGGCGCAGAAGTCGACTTTGCGGAAGACGGCGAAGTCTGCGTACGGAAGATGCGTACGGCACCGGCAGGGTATTATGACCTTATTCTCATGGACCTTGCGATGCCGAATGTTGACGGATTTGAGGCAACACGCCGTATCCGTGACCTCAGAATCCGCGACAAAGCGCAGATTCCGGTCATCGCCATGACTGCGAATGTTTCGGAACATGACCGGAACGAAGCGGCAGCGTCAGGAATGGACGCATTTATTGAAAAACCGATCCTCATCGACAGACTGTTCGAAATATTAAAACAATATCTGTCTTTTCACAGATAATTGCGGCTGAACAATCAAACGTCAAACCTCAACGAAACATCCATTCAACCGCCGCAATGGGGGCGGCGGAAGAGAACCCTGCGGCTTGGACGGTCTGAACATGAGGGAACGGCAAATGGGTCTGCTTATACAGCGGATCCATTTTTAATTCATTATTTTTATCATTCAAACCGCGAGAATACACCATCCATAGCCGCTGGTCTTCACCGCATGGGTGGTGATGAATCGCGCTTTTTTAAGAATAGATGATAATCGGTATTCGCTTGTTCGACAATGTACATATTGTGTACTGCTGTACTTGAAGTATTCGTAATATCAGATATAATATCCGTATTATCGTTGGTGTGGCATAATTTTTGTAAGTGTTCTCTGTTACTCTTTGCTTGTATTCAGAAGAAGGGAGGCTCCTCTTATGTACGGTA
>JAFUFO010000023.1 GCA_017469885.1 Solobacterium sp. | reverse complement strand
TTCTTGTCTTATTTCCCACTTGATCATGCCTGCCTCCTTCGATAGATTTCATTCTATCTTTGGATATCAGGCATTTAAAAAGTAACCAATTCTGGTGAATTCTAATTGCACGAATTGGTTACTTCTATCTTGCATGTAATAGGTCCCCCATACTGGTCCCCCATAGAATTTGACATGTCCCCCACAGATTTTGGAGACCCCTCCGTTTTCTTTTTGTCCCCTCAGATGAGAGTTTATATAATGTAGTTATGAACCTCTTTTCATATGATAACCGCACCGTCCGGCTGACTCATTTCGACGGTCTGGTGTTTGAAGGGCTGGCATCGCATAATTCTGCTTCTTACAACCTCCATGAAATCGGCCGGGAAGAAGAAGGTCTCCAGATCGACCACTGGCTGTTTTTCAAATCGGACATCAGATCACTGGAGGTAATCGATCCTTCTGAAGTTTCCGTATGGATGAGCCGTAAATGCCATTCTCTTCTTCTGGATCACGACGTTTATGATCCGCTTGATAACGGAGCGTCTTCCATTGAACTTCCCTGTTCCGCGTTCCCGAAAGGTCTGCCGGAAGCCGGCGAAATGGTCCGGTTTGAGGATCGGACGGATGACTTTGACGTTCTCTATTTCGAGGTCATACGCGCTCAGATATCATCGGATGAGAAAACCGTCATTCTGTTTATTACAGAACCGGAGTAACTTCCGGTTTTTCTTTCGCAAAACAGCGTATAATACAGCAGTCGATATGGCAGAATGCCGTTCGGCAGAAATGAGGTATGCATGGCACTGCTGTTATTCGAACAGATCATGTCTCTGTTCCTGATATTACTGCTTGGATTTATTATCGTGAAAACCGGTCATCTGAAAAGCACGGACAGTAAGGTTCTGACCGTGCTCTCGGTTTATGTCATTCTTCCGGTTGTCATCATCAAATCCTTCCAGATCGACCTGACCCCGGATATCCGGGACGGCTTCCTGCTTGCGACCGCCGCCGCGATTGCCATCATGTTTGTCCTGCTGGGGCTGACGGAACTGTGCGCAAAGATCTGGCCGATGAATGTCGTGGAGAAAGGTTCTCTGATTTACTCCAACTGTGCCAACCTGATCATTCCTCTGGTCATCGCAGTTCTCGGAGAGGAATGGGTCGTCTTCTCCAGTGCGTTCCTCTGTGTACAGCTGGTATTTACCTGGACACACGGGAAATCCATGATCGGCGGAGATACGGGATTTGCCTGGAAAAAGATTCTCACGAATATCAATATGATCGCAATCTTCGTCGGACTGGTAATGATGCTGTGCAGGATCCGGCTTCCGCATCTGGTTATCACAACCATGGACAGCGTATCCGCCCTGCTTGGTCCGCTGGCAATGCTGACGATTGGAATGCTGCTGGGAGGAATGGATCTGAAGGCAGTCTTCACCAACAAGCGGATCTATGTCATCACGCTTCTGCGCCTGGTTGTATTCCCGCTCATCCTGCTGGTACTGCTGAAGATTTTCCCGCTTGAAACACTCGTCAAAGACGGAAAGACCATTCTATACATCAGTTTCCTTGCCGCTATCACACCGTCCGCAGCCGCAGTCACACAGCTCTCTCAGTTGTATGACAAAGATGCCGAATATTCCAGTGCCATCAATGTCGTGACCACAGTCTTCTGTGTTCTGACCATGCCGCTGCTGACCGAGTTATATATGCACTTCTGAAAAAAATGTTCATCACTGAACATTTTTTATATGGTTATAGATTATTTCCGCGGCATCCGCATGGACGAGAGCCCGCATATTCTCCGCAATCATGCGGCGCTTCCCGGGATCTTTGAGCAGTTCTTCGATTCGGTCTGCCAGTTCACTTTCGTCGTCTCCGGTCATTGCAGCATTGTTTTCCAGGAAGAATTTCAGATTGAACTGTTCACATGCGCCAATGACATTTACCAGCACCATCGGGATGCCTGTGATGCCGGCTTCTGTGGTCGAAATCCCGCCTGCTTTTGTCACAAAGATATCGGATGCCGCATAGATCCACGACATATCCGGCATATATCCAAAGATATGAATATTCTTCTGTCCGGAATATCGATCTTCCATCTCCTCCTGCATCCGGATATTGGTTCCGCAGATCACACTGATATCAGTCTCCGGACTCACACGCCGGCTCAGAATCTCCAAGAGCTCCGGGATTGGTCCGCAGCCCATACTGCCGCCCATTAACAGAATATGATCATGCGTTTCGGGAATTCCGGTCAGATGTTTCGCAATCTTCCTGTCCATCGGACGAAGAATATGTTTCCGCACCGGTATGCCGGAAACCACAATCCGCTCTTCCGGAACACCGTTATCGACCAGTTCGCTGATCAGTCCGGCATGCGGCACAAAATGAAGATCCACGTTATTATTTGAACTTCCCGGCGTATTGCAGTAATCTGTCTCGACAATCGCGGTACGGATATTCAGTTCGTAGTGTTTCACCGCTTCGGTAAGCATCATTGCGCCGAATACATGTGTGCAGATCACCGTGTCATAGTTTTCCTGCTGAATCAGTTTCCCAAGGCTGAACCGGCCAAGATCAATAAACTGACGGAGTGCTTTATCTTCCCGGAACACCTTATTCTTCTTTTCCGTTTCGGTGTAATAGTCACTCTGAAAGTCCGGAAAATGCCGGTACATGAAGACATGCGAGAAGGAAATCATATCCGACACAGCATCCGAAATAAAAGAGAGGCTGTCGCGGATATCGGCAGTCCCGCCATGATCCTCAATGCATTCTTTGATTGCGGCGGAAACGGTATTATGTCCTCCGCCGTTATTACTGCTCAGAATCAATGCCTTCATAGTCAACCGTGCGGGCCGCACATCATACCGGCCCTTCTTTTATTATATATGGAGACCGCCTTGATTCTCAGGAGTTATTTCCCATTATATGCATCTGCGGGATTAGTTTTCAGTGAATCGGTATCCATTCTGGAAATGACAAGCGCGCATTCCATTGCCATTCGCCCCGCCTCTTCTGCCGGCGCGCCGACTTTGATGGATTCCAACAGAATATTCTGCATCACAATGCCGTAAAGAACCGGCCACTCTGAAGGAGCCTTGCAGAAACGGACTGTCATGTTTTCGTGAATACCGTCCCAGCATGTTTTGATCCGCTGATACACGATATCTGCGGGCATATTCCATATGGTAAGATCTTCGCCGCCTACCCGCTGCACCACAGAGACTGCGAGTGCTCTGACAGTATCTGCCGTAACGTTTGTCACCGCATTGCAGAAGGAAAAAACACTGGTCCGGCCTTCGAGCAGATACCGGTTCACATCATCGCCGAAATAAAACTTCCGGCCATCTTTTACAGTCGCAACGTGAAAGCTGCCGTTCGATGCCTTTACCGCTTCATGGCACGCCATTCCCGCAAGTCCCGCCGCATACAGAAGGCAGGCGGTGAGGTCTGTCCCCTGCTCGGTGCGCAGCGTTCCCTTCAGCATCGCAATCACTTTGCCCGCATCTGATGCAAGCTGTTTTGCAATCTGTTCTTCGTTCTCCCCATTCTGAATCAGGCCCATGGTTTTCTTCTCCGTTCTCTGTGTTTTCTGTTTCCATTATCTCTGATGACTGATGAAAAAAATACCTCTGTGATTTCGCAGAAGTATTCATTCCTCTTCATTCGGATTTTTGCCATCCGATTCCCGTTCCGGGATATCGATGATCTTGATGCCAAGCATTGTCAGATCATCAAACTGCGGCGCATCCTGCATGAAGGCATTGACTTCAATTCCCATTTCAATGAAGTATTCCTGTACATCACCGTTTTCCGTGCGGTTCAGCACCTCGAGAATGCGGTCAATGCCGAACATCTCATTGTCCGCATTGGTTGCCTCCGCAAGACCATCGGTATATACAAACAGCATATCTCCGGTATGCAGTTCAAATTCATAATTGGTGTATTTGGAGCCGCCATACGCGCCAACCACAAAACCGTGCTTGTCTTTGATCAGTTCGAACGGCTTTCCGGCTTTCTGCAGAATCGGATACTCATGTCCTGCGTTGGCCGCAATCACCTTGCCGGTAGAGATTGTCAGAATGCCAAGCCAGATCGTCACAAACATGTCATCGGTATTATTCTGACAGATCGTGCTATTGACCTTTGCCAGGACTTCCGCAGGATCCGGTTCCGTCATCGTGTAATTCTTGACCAGAATCTTCGACATCATCATGAACAGCGCTGCCGGGACGCCCTTGCCGGATACGTCTGCAATTACCATTGCCAGATGATCATCATCGATCAGGAAGAAATCGTAGAAGTCGCCGCCGACTTCCTTTGCGGCATCCATCGTCGCATAGATATCGAACTCATCCCGTTCCGGGAATGCCGGGAAGATATTCGGCAGCATATTCGTCTGAATGCTTTCCGCAAGTTCCAGTTCGGCGTGCATTCTTGTTTTTTCCGCCGTCATTTTTTCCAGATTGCGGATATATTCATTCATCTCCGATTCCATGGTCCGAAGGGAGTCAGACAGGTCGCGCATCTCCTTGATCTGTCCGCCGTCGAGGTCGTCAAAGAAATGTGTGTTTCCCGCGCTGTCGGAACGTTTCTCCGCAAACGCCAGAGCGCGGCTCGAGATCTCTTTCAGCGGATCCGTGAACCGCTTTTTCAGCAGCATCGTGACCCCGATCATGATGATCGTGCCAAGGATCGTCGCCACAATGCTGTTCTGCAGGATGAAACTGTTGGAACGGCGTATTACTGCGGAAATCGGGATGTCAGAAAGCAGATAACTGTAAATGCCTTCTGCCGGATTCGTACAGCAAGGCACACCGTCCGTGCGGACCAGTCCGTAAGTCATGGACTCTGTTATGAAACCTCTGAACTCCTTCCCCGGATTTTCCGCATAGCCGCTGGTATCGACCTTAAACAGTTCTCCGCAGTCAAGAACGTTGTAGTCACTTGCGTCAAATACATAAAGACCGATATCCTGACCGGGAAACAGCACAACATAGGTAATGCATGTGGAAGCTGTGTTCCGGCGCATGTCATTGATCTCCGCACGCAGTGTCTGATACTCATCGGAATTCTGAATATCACTGAAATAACTGAGATACGTTTTCCTGTCCGTGTTGTAAAGCGTCAGCGGATCCTCAATGGACTCATACACTTCAACCGAACGTTTCGCAAGATCGGCCATCACTTCCTGATCTGCTAAATGCAGCGCAGCACCGGTAATAGAACGATCCAGTTCCTCATAGATTTCCACAGCACTTTGCCGGAAGAATATAAACGCAACCACGAGAACAGCGGTCACCAGTATGAACGCCTGTCCCATGATCATATATATTGCAATTCTGTTCGCGGACAGAACTCTGGGTTTCTTTTGTTTTGGCATAAAGCACCCTCCTGCTCAGGCAATATCTATTGTACGGATTCTATGCCCAAATGCCATGATTTACATTAATTATGAAAACTATAGTCACCGTACTCTGTGGTATTATTCCGAAGCCCAGCTGCGGCTTAGCTCTTCTGTCAGTTCTATATTCCGAATCGTTGCTTCAAGCGGTGTGACCGGGCTCTCCGTGAGCCCTGAACGAATGCACTGATTGTAATGATTCAGCTGATAAAAGAATTCACTTTCATGCGGAAAACTGAGTTCCCGGTCCGGTTCGCCAATTTTGTATATAACCGCTTTGTCTGCCTTCCAGTAATCCGGCACTTCAATCCGTCCTTCTGAAAAATGCAGTTTCAGACCGTTTTCAAACAGAACTTCCCGGGACACGCAGAGATTGGCAATGACTCCGCCCTCGAACAGCGCATTTACCGAAATCTGGCTCTCCGCTTCTCCCTCAGGAAATACTGCACATCCCTGACAGGACCGCACCGGTCCTGCAAGATACTGCGCCATCGTGAAGAAATAGGCCTCATTGCCATACAGCACGCCGCCGCCCATTGCTTTATCTGTATTCCAGCCGCCGGTATACGGACCGCTGTTATAGGACTGCCGGAATTCCATAAAGCAGAGTTTTCCGAGTTCTTCGGACGCAAGGATTTTACGAATCTCTGCATAAATCGGAAGATGCGGTGTTTTTACCGCTTCTGTCAGAAACAGGTTCCGAGCCCGGGCAAGATCCCGCAGTTCTCTGGCCTGTGATGCATGCAGCACAAACGGCTTTTCAAGCAGAACGTTCTTGCCGGCTTCCAGTGCACGTTTTGCATATTCATAATGCATGGAATTGATGACTGCAATGTATACCGCGGTAATATCCGGATTTGCGAGCAGTTCATCAACGCTCCCGTACGCAAGCGGAATATCCAGATCGTTTGCCCAGGACGCTGCCTTCTCCTGCGAACGCGAAGCAATTGCAAGAACTTCGCCGTTATCTGTCAGTCTCATCCCCTTCACAAACCGCGGCACGATGGATGCGGTGGAGAGAATTCCGTAATTTACTTTTTCCATATCGTCTTACCTTCTGCGTTCAACATGTTTCTTACGGCAGTCTGTTTCATTCTGCGGTCCGATGAAGCATTGCCAGATCGCATGTGTTTCCCTGATTTAATTATATGGGTAAATACGGCATTTCCGAACGTCCGCCGCCGGAATCCGACCCCGGCTGATCTTGGAAATGAAAGGACTCCGCAGATTCTGCGAAGTCCATAGTCATACTTTCCGGGAATAACAGATCCCGCTCTGTCCAGAGGCGATGCGGAATCTGAATTCAAAGACATTACTGCAGGGAAAGCCCTTCCGCATGGAACTTCCTGCAGGTCTTCCTTTCGTTTTTTAGTACTTTTTTAGAACGTAGGCAGCCGCAGCACCCGTGATTACGGACACCAGGAATGCGGTGAAGAGGCCTCCAAGTCCCTCATCGTAAGTATTCGGAACCACCTTTCGCTGGTTGATTGTCGGTTTTACCGCTTCTTTCTTTTCTTCTTTCTTTTCTTTTTTCTTATCCACCATCTTCAGAACCTGCGTTCTTCCGCTCTGATCGGTGCTGAATTTAATGTCAGCGGCCTTTTCATATCCTGAGGGAGCTGAGAGTTCTGTCAGTGTATAGGTGCTGTCAGGCTCGAGTCCTTCAACAGTATGCACGCTTCCGTCTGTTGTCCACTGATCGACATTTTTGCCGCTGCTGTCCTTGACCGCCAGCACTGCTCCGCTGACCGGATTGCCCTTGTTGTCGACTTTGTTGACTTTCACCTCAACTTTGACAGCCTCGACCGTCAGCTGGGTCACGCCGTCTTCATTGTGGCCGATCAGGACAAAATCCGTTCCGTCTCCGTACGTCTCACTGTTGAGATTCTGGGTTGCGGTTGAAGTGGGAACAGCCACTTTAAACGTGGTTTCACTTGCTTTATACGGCGGAATGGGTCCTCCGGAGTAGGCAGGAAGCGAAATCGTCTTTGACAGTTTTCCTCCAGCCACTTCCGTTTCGGCAGTGATTGAATAATCTTTATTGCTTTCTACAGTGCTTACGTCCACATCTCTGATTGTAAGAACAACCGTTGCGGGAATATCATCGAATGAGCCGGACCCAGCCCTGTTATTTAAACGCAATACGCTGTCCTGCAGAGGATTTCTCACCAGGGTGTTTACAAACATTGAATTCGGCGAAATTCGTGCATACAGCTCCTCTTTATGTCCGCCATTCAGCGTCAGTATCACCTTGTTTCCGGAGACTTCCACATCAAACACATCCGTATCCACTTCATAGGCTGAAACATCGGAAGGCAGTGTCAAATCGGAATTCAAAGTAATCGTTATAACAAACGGCTCTTCGCTTTCGAACGGTACATCAAAGTCCACATTCGTAAATGTATTCTCGATCAGACTGTCAATATTTGAAGGGTGGAACTGCGGATATGCCGTTTCGTAATACGCCTTGATTTCATCTATGAATATTTTTTTGATTGTTTCGGCGTCATACGAAGATGCGGCTTTGCTAAGGAGAGTCTGATAAATACTGATATCAATCTCCAGCTGGATATCCACAAGTTCCATGCCGGTAACATCATACTTTGCGGTATGTTCCGTGTCGTATTCATCCTTGCCGCTTTCCGATACAACAAGGTCGGTATAAACATTCACAGGTGAATTGATATATTTCACAGCGGCGAGATATTCCGTCATGTTGCCGGAAACGTCTTTGCCCGGCTCTATATTTATATATCCATCTGTAACTTCTTCATTGACCAAAAAGGAATCATCATAAGCAAGACCATAGAGAATCATATTCTCTCCGTGTTTCAGTTCAAAGGTCAGTTCATTGCCTTCACAGCGGCTTACATTATCCGGAGTAATTGAGCCTTCAGGATCAACATTCAGTCCCTTATAGATCCGGACTGAGTCAGGAAATGCAACATTAAATGTAAATGCTTTGTCTGTGTCTATCTCACCGTCGGTTTCAATTTCCTTCTCAATGTTCAGCACAAGGCCATGCGCAGCCTTCAGCGCAAAAGCATAGCCCGGAGTGCTGATTTCAGTTTCAACAGCTCTGCTGAATCTCAGCGCAGATGTCGGGTCATCATGAACATCCCAGAGTTTATAAACTCTGTTACCACCCCAATAATCCTGCCACTCGCCATCACCGTACCAGCCGTCAATCAGGTCTTCGCAGTCATTGATCGTCTCTCCGTCAGGCGTTTTCTTTTCAAGCACCCAGTCATCCCCTGTCTCAGGAAGAATAAACGGATCGACCTGAGCACCCGTATCAATTGCAACATCATCTCCGACAGCAGCCGCATTATTGTAGATTTTTGCACCGGTCAGAACTGCCGAATACTTCGCATTGATTCCGCCGCCGTTTTTAGTCGCAATGTTATATTTGATCACTGCACCTTCTGCGGAGGAGATACGGCCGTAAATGCCGCCGCCGTTTTCCGCATTGTTATCGAGGATTTTGGAACCGTCAATACTGACCTGACAGGAAGCCAGAGCACTCAATATAGGAGGGGCCATCCTGATGCCCCCGCCGTTTCCTCCGGCGGTGTTGCTTTTCACGATGGAATCCTGGAGTACTAAATTTCCGACGATGCGATCATGGAAGATACCGCCGCCGTCAACTTCAGCTTTGTTATTAGCTATCTCAGTATTTTTGATGGTGAGGTTTTCCGGTCCGACGCCGAAGCTGATTGCACCGCCGTTATTCTTCGTATAATTATCACTGATCACGGAGTCCTCGATTATCATCTCACCGTTGTTAAAGTAATTGATTGCACCGCCATTGCCTGTTGAATTATTGACATTGCCTGTCAGTTCACAATCCTTGATGGTAATAATCCGATTGGCAATATAGGAGCCGTTGTAATAATTAAGAGCTGTTCCGCTGCCGTAACCGGATTCATTTGTATTGTTGTTCATCTTTGTGTTGGTGATCGTTGTAGTATCCCGGGCATCCAAAAGATTGATTCCGGCACTGGCAAATACCGTGCCCTGATCAGTATTTTCTGAAACTTCACACTGATCAATTGTTGTTACATTTGCATCATCGACATAAATGCCGCCCTTGCTGGTGACATTGTTCTTTACCGTGAGGTTTTCAAAATTCACACTGTCCGGCCAGCTGGCAAAAATGGTATGCGGTACAGGGTTTTCCGATGTGCCGTTATCTGTGAATGTCGTATTCTTGATCGTTAAACTTTCTTCATTCAGATGAGGACTGCGGAATCCAACGACAGCATGCTGGCCTGTATACGTCGACGCGGAGTGATAAAAGTAGTCGTCTACTGTTTCACCTGTATTGTTTGTGAATTCCGAGTTATTGATAACTGCGGTTGTTCTGTCAATCAGAAGCGCCAGACTGTCCGTCATCTTAAGATTATCGACCTCAAGATGTACACAGTCCCAGAACAGAAGTCCGCAGCCCAGGCCGTCATCTTTTCCATATGTGACATTGGACAGTTTTGATTCGCCGCCCTGTACATTCCAGATCTGGAAAACAGAATCGGTAGTTTCGCAGTTATCCATGATAAAGGCGTGTGCGCCGTTATATACAAAAATGTAACAGTCGTTCAGTTCGCAGTTATAAAACTCATATTTCAGCTGTGCGTTAGCAAGCTCTATATATTGCACATAGCCCAGGTTACTGGCAATGTAAAAGTTATCGAACGTGCAGTTATTGAACTTCAGACTGCCCGGGCGATTATTGATATTTATATCGCCCTTCTTATCACCGACAATTTCAGCATCATTTACAGTTAAGCCGTATATTACGCCTTCCCCATAATTAACCGCGCCGCCGAAGTTATCCGAAAAGTTGCCCCAGTTGATCTTATTTCCGTTGCCGTTGATCGTTACATTGTTATACCAGAGGTAATGTCTTCCGGTAGACGGATCCATGCCATAACTCCAGCTGAAATTGCTTTCCGACTCCTTGAGAAGTTCAATCGTAGTGTCTCCCCCGTTATCAATAGCAACATAGAACGCCTCTGTCAGAGTGTCATAGTAAACATTACCGATGCGTGCAACAGCATCTTCGGGAGTAGCGGAAAGAACCGCATCGGTTTCTTCATCCGTCGCCGGCTCCGGGGCTTTAGCGGTATTCTCTGCCGGTTTCGTATTTTTTTTCGACACTTCCTCCGCAGCTTCCGAAGTCTGCTGTTCGGTATTCTCAGCATCCTGTTCTTCGAGGGCTTCCGTTCCTTCCGCAGCTGTTCCGTCCTCCGGCTGTACAGCTGTGTTATCAGCCGGCTGTTCTTCGGTGATTCCTGCCGGTTTCGTATCTTCTTTCGACACTTCCTCCGCAGCTTCCGAAGTCTGCTGTTCGGTATTCTCAGCATCCTGTTCTTCGAGGGCTTCCGTACCTTCCGCAGCTGTTCCGTCCTCCGGCTGTACAGCTGTGTTATCAGCCGGCTGTTCTTCGGTGATTCCTGCCGGTTTGTTTTCTGCTACGCCTTCCTGTTCTCCGGTCTGTACAGTATTGCCTTCCGCAAAAGTCAGAACAGATGCGTGCGCCATCAGCAGCATCACGCTGACAAATACCGCCGTTATTTTTCTTCCGAATTATCCCATAAAAATCTCCCTGCAATGCGTTTTCGTTAAATGAAAACGGTTTTAATTGCAATACTTTATAACATTCATTAATGCATGTACACAAGAAAAAAATATTTATTTGTTTGTTAATTTAACAAACAGCCCGTATTGTCCATCTTTTTGCGTGCATTTTAATGCATGTTCAGCGCATATGTATGTGTGTTTACGGAATACCGCAACGCTCTCATCTTCTCGGAGACTTCTGTCGCATTTTTCAGTATTCCGGCCACATAGGCAGCTCTGTGTATCGCTCCGTAAATCCGCCGGCACGATAAAGATCTTAAACACGAAAGCCAATCAGATCAGTAAGCATGCATGCATTTTTTATTTCAAACGCCGCACCTTGCACGCATGCCGTACCCCGATGTCACTGCATCCGGTTCCGTTTTTCCCAGCCAATCCGGTTTCTGAAATCCGTGCATATACCGGAACGCAAAAAAAGGACTCCTCGGGTTTTGAGAAGCCCATAATCGTTATTCATATGTCTGAAGGGTTCCTGCAGGATAGTTGGGTTTGCCCTTTCAGGATAATCGGGGCTGCCCGGGAATACACATTGTCCCCCGGCACAGTTCTTTATCCTCCAGGGGCAAAATCATTTATCCCGCCCCATCTGACCCCGACCGCGTGCCTTGCGGCTGCAAGTCGGTCAAATTGGTCCCGTTTCTCGGGTATTTCGGGTTTCCGGTTTCGGGTGTTTCCGGTGGGTTCCGGTTGATTGCGAAATCCCTTATTTCCGCTTTGTTATGCCGTTTCCGATCCGTTTCCGGGGTCATTTGCCCGCGCTTTTATTTCGGATGACGGATGGCTTGTAAAAGAAAAAGGACTCCGCTGATTTTGCGAAGTCCATAATCGTTATTCATATGTCTGCAGGGTTGCTGCAGGATAGTTGGGTTTGCCCTTTCAGGATAATCGGGGTTACCCGGGAATAATAGCAAATGTCGCCGTGGAATCCTTTTTAGCGTCCTTCATGGAATCGGTTTTATCCTCAGCCTTGCCGCACCTGTGGCTATGAATCCCGTACTCAATCCATCCAATCCCATAGAGATTGATACCGGATCCATACTCATCAATATCGATCCAGTCCATCTCCCCGCTATTCATCATTCATACGGGATGGGGATACCGGATCGGTATGTGATAGGTACCAGATCAGTACGAATGGTATAAATCCCGTACCCATTCATACCTATTTCCCACAGCTATTCATAGTGATGTATACCGATTATTTCATCCGGTCGTTCATATGCATCAGGTCATTATTCCGCATAAATAAGCCATTTCTACGCATTCATATCTGATTCATACAACCGTACCATTGGATACTGGATACAGTATTCATCCAGTACATACAGATACGATTCATACGCACCAGGTATCGATATGAATGGATATGAATCCATATGGATCCGGTATCCTATCCAGTACCTCATCCGGTACATTCATCCGATATTCATACGCTGCCTATTCATAAAGAAAAGACCCTACATATGTATGCAGGGTCTTACTCATTAATCCATTAATTTGATTTGTTCGATTAATACCCAGGATAATTCAGTTTACATATTTCAGAATAATCCGGAGTACATCGGGACAGCAAATCACTCCCACTCGATTGTTCCGGGAGGCTTTGATGTGATATCAAGGCACACGCGGTTCACGTGCTTCACCTCATTTACGATTCGTGTGGAGATAACATTCAGCACATCGTACGGAATCCGTGCCCAATCCGCTGTCATGCCGTCAATAGAGGTAACAGCACGTACAACAACCGTGTAGTCATAGGTTCTCTGATCCCCCATGACACCGACACTGTGAATGTCCGGAAGGCATGTAAAGTACTGCCAGATTTCGCGCTGAAGACCTGCCTTACGGATCTCTTCACGCAGAATTGCATCGGATTCCCGGACGATTTCAAGCTTTGTATCCGTGATCTCGCCAAGCACCCGGATGCCGAGACCAGGTCCCGGGAACGGCTGCCGCCAGACCATTTCTTCCGGCAGACCGAGTTCAATGCCAAGCTGACGAACTTCATCCTTGAACAGTGTATTCAGCGGTTCGATCAGTTTGAAATTCATATCTTCCGGAAGACCGCCGACATTATGGTGCGACTTGATGGTCTGCGCTGTCTTTGTGCCGGATTCAATGACATCGGTATACAGTGTTCCCTGCGCCAGCCACTTGATATCCGTGCCGGCAAGCAGCTTTGCGACTTCATCACGGAACGTATAGATGAATTCACTGCCGATAATCTTCCGCTTTTCTTCCGGTTCCGAAACACCCTGAAGTCTCGCAAGGAAACGTTCGCTTGCGTCAACGCGGGTAATATTCAGTTTCATATTCCGGTCGAAGGTTTCCATGACCGATTCGGACTCGCCTTTGCGAAGCAGTCCGTGATCGATGAACATGCAGTAAAGATTCTTTCCGATTGCCTTATGCAGAAGCGCCGCCACAACCGAAGAATCCACACCGCCGCTGAGCGCAAGCAGAACCTTGTCATCGCCAACCGTTTCGCGGATCTTTGCGACATTGGTCTCAATGAAGTCTTTCATAGTCCAATTTGCTTCGGCTTTGCAGATCTTGAAGACGAAGTTCTTCAGCATTTCCAGACCGTGTTCACTGTTGCGCACTTCCGGATGGAACTGCATCGTGTAGATTTTCCGTTCCGGATCTTCTGAAGCCGCATACGGACAGGTGGAACTGCTTGCGATTCCGCGGAATCCCTCTGCGAGTTTTGACACCTGATCCCCATGACTCATCCAGACGATCTGTTTCGAATCCAGACCGTCAAACAGCAGACTGGAATTATCAATCTCAAGTTCAGCACGTCCGTATTCTTTTTTATCCGAAGCCGTTACCTCACCGCCGTTCATATAGTGCGTCATCTGCATTCCATAACAGATGCCGAGCACCGGAAGTCCGGATGTGAAGATTTCCGGATCACATTTCAATGATCCCTCTTCATAGACGGAATTCGGTCCGCCGGAGAATACGATACCTTTTACATCTCCCATTGCGAGGATGTCCTTCAGTTTCATATCTCCCGGATGCAGTTCGGAATAGACGCCGAACTCACGGATACGCCTTGCGATCAACTGGTTGTACTGACTGCCGAAATCGAGAACGATAATCTTGTCTGCCATATGGTCGTTTACTCCTTTGTATTGACTGCTGCCTGAATGAATGCCCGGAACAGCGGATGCGCTTTATTCGGCCGGCTCTTGAATTCCGGATGATACTGCACACCGATGAAGAACCGGTTGGATGGGATTTCCACGGATTCCACAAGCCTGCCATCCGGAGACGTTCCGGCAATGCGCATTCCGTGTGCTTCCATTTCGTCCCGATAATCATTGTTCACTTCATACCGGTGACGATGGCGCTCGCTGATCTCATCCGTGCCGTAACAGGATTCCAGCAGACTGCCTTTCCGGATCATGCATGGATATGCGCCAAGCCGCATGGTGCCGCCTTTATCCAGGTCATCATTCTGACCTGCCATAAAGTCTATCACTTTGTGAGCGCTCTGCTCATCAAATTCATTGGAATTTGCGTCAGCGTATCCAAGCACATTTCTCGCAAACTCAATGACCGCAATCTGCATCCCGAGACAGATGCCGAAATACGGAATGTCATGTTCACGTGCATACCGGGCTGCTTCGATCATCCCGTCGATTCCGCGGTCTCCGAAACCACCCGGGACAATAATTCCGTCAATGCCCGCAAAAATCTTATCTGCGGTTTCCGGTGTAATATCCTCTGACTCAACCCAGTGAATATCTACATGTGCATCAGATTCATACCCGCCGTGATGCAGGGCTTCCTTTACGGAAAGATAGGCGTCATGCAGTTTTACATACTTTCCAACCAGCGCAATATGCACGGTCTTCGAACGGTTATGAATCCGCTCCAGCATTGCATTCCATACATCCAGATCGATGGAGTCGGAAGGAATGTTCATTTCCCGGCAGACAATGGCAGAAAAATTCTGTTCTTCCAGCATGATCGGAGCCTCATACAGGGATTCCACGGTCGTGTTGTTTATGACGCAGTCCGGCCGGACATTGCAGAAAAGCGAGATCTTGTGCCGCACATCTTCCGGCAGCGGTTCATCGCACCGCGTGATGATGATGTCAGGACGCACGCCGCAGTTCTGCAGTTCCTTGACGGAATGCTGGGTCGGCTTGGATTTGTATTCATCGGAGCCGGGAATATACGGCACCAGTGTCACATGAATGAACAGCACATCCTCCCGGGCCTGTTCCAGCGATACCTGACGGATTGCCTCGATAAACGGCTGGGATTCAATATCACCGACCGTGCCGCCGATTTCCGTAATAACGACATCCGCATCCGCCTTCTTTCCGACGGAGTAGATGAACCGTTTGATTTCATCCGTGATATGCGGAATGATCTGCACGGTTTCGCCGAGATACTCGCCGCGGCGTTCTTTCTGCAGTACATTCCAGTACACCTTTCCGGTTGTGAGGTTGGAGTATTTGTTGAGGTCTTCATTGATGAATCGTTCGTAGTGTCCAAGATCCAGGTCGGTCTCCGCACCGTCATCCGTCACAAATACTTCACCGTGCTGGTAAGGACTCATTGTGCCGGGATCGACATTAATGTAGGGATCGAGTTTCTGAGAGATCACTTTCAGTCCGCGCTGTTTCAGAAGACGCCCGAGCGATGCGGCTGTAATTCCTTTTCCAAGTCCCGAAACCACGCCGCCTGTCACAAAAATGTATTTCATTCTATCACCCCTCTCTCCCCTCTCTTTTTCCGTCAGGCCACAAAAAAGAGAGGCTAATAAACCCAACAGCTGAGCGCTGTTTTTTTTATTAACCTCTTTAATGAACTGATTATAGCGCACGCAATTCAAGCATGCAATTTGCAGTTACACGTGTTTGTAATTTTTTTGTTAATTCTGTGTCAGCTGTGTCACCACTTCATCCACAACATCATCCGGCATGTAGCCCGGCATATAGCCAAGGAAGTTGCCGTCTTTCTGAAGTGCAAAGGTAGTGGGATATCCCGAGATGCCGTACATCTGGCTTACCATTCCGGACTCATCGTAGAGAATCTCAAAATCATATCCGGCATCACTCATATATTTTTCAACATATGCGATATCGCCTTCTCCGTTAAATCCCGGAAGCGCAATCAGCACGACCCGGACATCACCCTTTTCCTTGACTTCCTTCAGTTTCGGCAGTTCCTCATTACAGTAATGACACCAGGTTCCGAAGAAATTGATCAGTGTCGGTTCACCGACATAATCGGTCAGCTGATGTTCAGCGCCATCCGCATCCTTCAGTTTGAAGTTGTACTTTTCCGCATCGGTCTTTCCGTCGGGATTCTGTACCGGTCCTGTTTCAGCCTCAGGCGCGGTTTCCGCTGTCATGACGGCACTGTTCGACTCTGCGTTCTGAAGCTGCAGAATCGTTCCGTTTGCCTCCCACAGCATATACAGACCCATGCCGGTTACGACAAGACCGCCGAGAATCCCGGTATACTTCACGATATTGCGATGTTCCTTCAGCCAGCCAAGCGCCGCATCCGTAAACAGTCCGACAATCAGGAACGGGATGGTAAAGCCTGCTGCATACGCAAGAAGATAACCGATGCCAAGCAGTGGAGACGAGGCAGAAGAGGCCGCAACGATTGCCGAGGCAAGCAGCGGTCCGATGCAGGGACTCCACGCAAAGCTGAAGAAGAAGCCAAGCAGGAATGCCTGCGGGTAGGATGACTCTCCCGGCTTGAATCCGGGAATGCGGTAATCCCGCTCGAGAAACGGAATATGAATTACCCCAAGGGCCATCAGTCCAAGCACCAGCAGAAGGAATCCCCCGGCCAGCAGAAACTGCAGGCGATACTTCTGGAAGAAGCCCTGAAGTGCACTGCTTCCAAGTCCGGCAATAATAAATACCGTGGAAATTCCAAGCACAAAGCACAGGGTCAGAAAGAATGTCTTTCTCCGATGATGCGGTTCATCCTTACTGCGCCCGGCTGTCAGATAGCCGATATACAGCGGCACCAGTGGAAGCACACAGGGCGTAAAGAAGGACAGCAGTCCTTCCAGAAACAGTCCTGTGATTGTTACAGCAGATCCATTCATACCAATAATTCCAATCCTTCCGGAAACATATCGAGCAGTGACTGAATCAGCATCATCAGCCCGAGTACAATCCGATAATAGCCAAACAGCCGGACGCCGCCTGTTCGAAGATAATTCAGCAGACTGTGGATCACATACATGGAAGTCAGCACACAGCTGCATGCGCCGGCCGCAAGCAGAAGCACCACCGGCAGTGACCATTGTATCGTCAAACCGGACAGTTTAAACACTGCGGTGCTCAGAAGTGCCGGAATCGCAAGAAAGCATGCGAATTCTCCGGAAGTGTAGCGATCCAGGCCGCTCATTCTCCCTGCCATCATGGCAACCGCAGAACGGGAGGTTCCCGGAATAAGAGAAAGCACCTGTGCACAGCCGGTCATTACAGCCGTTTTAAATGACACATCCTTCACCGCAAACTGTTCCGGTTTCTTTGTGAACTTTCCCGAACACAGCATCAGCGCACCAATGCCAATCAGCATGATGCCTGCCGTAAGCGGTGAGGACAGGATGTTATGAAACTTGTCTTTCATCAGCCAGGTAACTGCGATCAGCGGCAATGACGCCGCAAATACCATCAGCCAGACCCGCAGAATTGCTTTTTTCTTTGCGTCGGATTTTCTCTTCGTAAACGGCCAGATGCGGTTGAAGAACACCGCAGCACATGCAAAGCATGCCGCAATCCGCAGAATATTCACAAACAGCGTCATAAATGCGGTGCCGTCGGCTGTCTGGATCGGCAGAATGGACTGCGCCATGAAAAGATGTGCTTCACTGCTTACCGGAAGCCACTCTGTCATGCCGAACAGTATTCCATAGAAGATTGCCTTGAGTACATCAATCAGAACTGTCATCCATTCCTCCGCAATTACGTCAATTTTACGATATCTGCCCGAATTAATAAATGCACGTACCCGTACAGGAGAATTCCTGCATGGATACGTGCATTATTTACAGCAGTTACTGTCTGCCGCTTTCGCGGATCATCGTTTTGATCTGCGGAAGTTTTTCTTCAAACGGTGCCGCATCCGGAAGACGCCACTCCCAGTTCGGAGAACCGACGGTTCCCGGCCGGTTGAGCGTACTGGACGCGCCCTGATACAGCCAGTCTGCCATCGGGATCACTGCCATCTTCGGCTCTGAATTGAGCACGAACCGCAGCATCTTCTCATAGAGATTTGCGCCGGCAATCTTATGTCTGCGGAACCAGCGCTGTGTTTCCTTTTTCTGTTCCGGAGACATCGAGGATACCCAGCCCTTGATGGTGGCGTTATCATGCGTGCCGGTATAGACGATACTGTTGGTATTCATTGTATTCTCCCCGTTTGGATCAAATTCAAACTGGAAGATATGCATGCCCGGGAAGTTATAGTAATCCCGGAGCTTATAGACCTGCGGACGCATATCGCCGAGATCTTCCGCTACGATGCGGAGATCCGGGAATGTGGTGAACAGATGGTCAAAGAATTTATAACCCGGCGCTGTAATCCATTTGCCGACCTGCGCTGTCGGACAGGAGGCAGGAATCTTCCAGTAGGTATCGAATGCCCGGAAGTGATCCAGACGGATGATGTCGAACAGCTGTGTACTGTATCCGATGCGTTCTGTCCAGAAGCTGAAGCCGTCTTTTTCCATGTACTTCCAGTTATAGATAGGATTGCCCCAGCGCTGTCCGGTCGCAGAGAAATAGTCCGGCGGAACACCGGCGATAAAGCGCGGCTTTCCGCTCTTTGTGAGCAGGAAGTTCGGACGTCCGTTCCAGCAGTCCGCACTGTCCTGACCGACATAGAACGGAATATCGCCCATGATTTCTATTCCTTTTTTATTTACATATGCCTTCAGTGCATCCCACTGCTTGTCAACCATATACTGGAGGAACCGATGATAACGGATCTCCTCTTCATACGGCGCAAGATCCACATTTTTCTTTAACGGATAATCCCGCATGTCAGCCGGCCACTCTTCCCAGGAGCGAAGATCATTAGCCTGCTTGAATGCACGGAATACCGCGTACGGTTCCAGCCATCCCGATCTGCTTACAAATTCATGATAATCATCATCTTCCCTGAAATTGGCAAATGCTTCCCGCAGGATGCGTTCCCGGTAAGCACGGACTTTCGGGTAATCAATTGTTTTGGAGCGCTTCCGGTAATCCGGATGTTTTGAAACAAGCCCTTCTTTCTCCAGCAGATCAATGGAAATATAAATCTCATCCATCGCATAGGAAGAATACGGCTGATACGGGCTGTTTCCATATCCCAGAGGATTCAGCGGAAGCAGCTGCCAGATGGAAAATCCCGCCTTCGCAATGGCATCCGCAAAGCGGTAGGCATCCGGTCCAAAATCACCTGAACCGAACCGATTAGGGAGTGATGCGACCGGCATCAGAATTCCTGCTTGCTTTTTCATGGCATTTTTCTCTTTTCTTTTTCAGGCAAATCGTGTATCTTTAGGCATGGTTTTGCACTTTTAATATAAAACTGCTTAACCTCTAGTTGTATTGTAATCGTTTCCAGTAACGTTTACAATACAGGAAATGGAGGAAATTATTATGAAACTGGAAGAACAGCTTGTCGCAAAACTCGGCAAACCGGTCGCTTCCGCATCGGATGAAGAACTGTATCACGCGCTTGTGGATACGGTAAAAGAACAGATTCGTGCACGCGAAATGACCAGCGGAAATAAGAAGCTCTATTACATCTCTGCTGAATTTCTGACTGGAAGACAGCTCGGACGCAATCTCGTAAACCTCAGATTATATAAGGAGGCGCTGGAGCTCCTGAAGGCCAACGGCAAGGATCTCAAGGAAATTGAGGAATTTGAACCGGAACCTTCCCTCGGAAACGGCGGACTTGGACGTCTCGCCGCATGTTTCCTGGATTCCATCGCTTCGCTGAACCTCAACGGTGACGGTATCGGTCTGCGTTATCACTTCGGTCTCTTCAAGCAGGAGTTCCGCAATCACTGCCAGTATGAAGTTCCCGACCGCTGGATCACAGAAGACGGCTTTGTCACAAAGACCGACGTATCCTTCCCAATCCGGTTCGGTGACCGCATCATTTATTCAAGAATGTATGATCTTGATGTGATCGGTTTTGAGAAAGGCCATACAAAACTTCACCTGTTTGATCTCGACACTGTTGATGAATCCATTGTCGGTGAAGGCATCAGCTTCGATAAGAAGAGTATTGATAAGAATCTGACCCTGTTCCTGTATCCGGATGACTCCGACAAGGACGGTCAGCTGCTTCGAATCTACCAGCAGTACTTCATGGTTTCCAATGCGGCACAGCTGATCATCAAGGAACAGAAGGATCTTGGTCATGATCTCCACAGACTGGCAGATCATATTGCAATTCAGATCAACGATACCCACCCTTCCCTGGTAATTCCGGAACTCATCCGCATTCTGGTTCATGAAGGCATGTCCTTCCGTGAAGCAGCCGGCATCGTAACCGGTGTATGCGGATATACCAACCATACGATTCTTGCGGAAGCACTTGAGAAATGGCCGATGTCCTATCTCAACGAAGTCGTTCCGCACCTGATGCCGATTATCGGCGGTCTCGATTTTGCGGCAGTATGTGCCTACAACGATAACAAGAACCTCAACATCATCGACGATGAAGGCAAGGTTCACATGGCGCGCATGGACATGCATTACAGCCACAGCGTCAACGGTGTTGCGGCGCTTCACACAAAGATCCTAAAGCACCAGGAACTCCGTCCGTTCTTTGAAGCATATCCGGAAAAGTTCAACAACAAAACCAACGGCATCACCTTCCGCCGCTGGATCATGCACTGCAATCCGGAACTGACAGATTATATCAATGAGATGATCGGCAAGGACTGGCTCAGCAACCCGGCGGAACTGGAACGCATCATGTATTTCCACAATGACGAGAACACACTGAAGCACATTGCGGAGATCAAACACCTCAAGAAGGTTCAGGCTGCGAAGTATCTGAAGGAAAAGGAAAGCATCGAGGTTGATCCCGACAGCATCTTCTCCGTTCAGGTCAAGCGTATGCATGAGTACAAGCGTCAGCAGATGAATGCGCTGTACATCATCTATGAATATCTGAAGATCAAGTCCGGCATCTACCCGGCAGCACCGGTCACCGTCTTCTTCGGCGGAAAGGCAGCGCCTGCCTATACCATGGCAAAGAACATCATTCACCTGATTCTCTGCCTGCAGGAGCTTGTAAACAACGATCCGGTCGTTTCCAAGTATCTGCGTGTCGTAATGCTGCAGAACTACAACATCGCCAAAGCGGAAGTCATCATCCCGGCAGCGGATATCTCCGAACAGATCTCCCTGGCATCCAAGGAAGCCAGCGGAACCGGAAACATGAAGTTCATGCTTAATGGTGCGGTAACCCTCGGCACCAACGACGGCGCCAATGTTGAGATCCGTGATCTTGTGCGGAATGAAAATATCTATATGTTCGGACGCAGCTCCGATGATGTCATTCATCTCTACAACACCTACGGCTACCATGCGATTGACTACTACAACCGCAGTGAGCACATCCGTAACTGCGTAGACTTCATCACCTCTCCTGAACTGCTCAAGATCGGTAATGAAGAAATGCTGCGCTCCCTGCAGGACAACCTCAAGAACAAGGACTGGTTCATGACCCTGCTTGATCTTGAAGACTACTGCAACACCAAGGAAACAGCGATTTACGATTATCTCAACCGTCCCAAGTGGACCCGCATGATGCTCGTCAACATCGCACGTTCCGGATTCTTCTCCAGCGACCGTACGATCCGCGAATACAACCAGGAAATCTGGCATCTGTAATTTCTTCCATCAGCGCGTATGCTTCAGGCATGCGCGTTTTCTTTCTGCCGGCCATGATAAAATGAAACAACGGAGGTACAACACAAATGATTTATCCGGAATTTCTCAAAAAAGGTGATCTGATCGGTATCTGTGCACCGAGCGCAGGTGTCGGACATAAACTCGATCAGTATAATGCTTCAGTCGAAGTGCTCAGAAATGAAGGCTACCGCATTCTGGAAACCGAACATGTACGGATGGACGATCCGCGCGGCGGCACTGCGGAAGAACGCGGAGAAGAGCTGTCTTCCCTCTTTGAAAATCCGGAAGTCAATGCGGTATTCTGCGCAGCCGGCGGAGATTTCCTCAGTGAGATTCTGCCGCATGTACGCTGGAAGTCGCTGAAACGCAATCCGATCTGGCTTGCCGGTTCCAGTGACCCGACCAGTCTCCTGTTCACCTATACCGTCAAATATGATGTCGCTACCCTGTACGGATTCAATGCCGGTTCCTTTGATGAGGTTCCGGTTCCCGATCATCTGAAAAATGCATTGAAGATTGTAAAAGGCAGACACGTTGTACAGCGTACCAGTGAACTGTATGCGAGTAAGCCGGGCTTTGCGGATGACTATGCAGGCTTTGATACCCCGACGGAATGGAAATCCAACCGCACAAAAATCTCCGCTTCCGGCCGGTGTATCGGCGGCTGTATCGATGTGCTGAAAGACCTCATCGGCACACCGTATGAATGTGTCAGTTCCTTTATCCGCAGATATCACGGAGACGGGATGATCTGGTACTTCGATAATTTCTCCATGAGTGCTGAAAACTTCTATCGTACGCTTCTTCAGATGCGCTATGCCGGCTGGTTTGCGGATACCACCGCGATTCTGATCGGACGGGTGCTGTTTCCGTCCAGCGAAACCGGAATGTCCTACGAAGAAGCCATCTATCGTGCACTCAGTGATATCCCTGTTATCTTCGATGCCGATGTCGGACATACCAACCCAAGCTTTACCATGATCAACGGGGCAATGATGGACCTGTCCTATAAGAACGGAAAAGGACGGATCTCATTCCGTTGTGAATAAGATCCGCCCGGCTCTGACCGTCATCTAAAAATATTGATGCAAACTGCGTAACCTGTGCTAAAATAACTCTGCTGTATTTGGGGCTTTAGCTCAGCTGGGAGAGCGCCTGGTTCGCAATCAGGAGGTCGCCGGTTCGATCCCGGTAAGCTCCACTCATTAAATAAGGGGAATCGTTGATTCCCCTTTATTTATGCCTGTTTTTACCATTTTCGTCTCATGCATGCATATTGCGTGGGACCGGCTTTTGGGACCGACTTTTTGTTTATTATTAACAAAACTTAAAATCCTGTAAATAAACCAAGCCAGGTGAACCTCTCCTCCCAAATGCGTACGCATTATGGAAGGAGCTTCCAAAGTTTCTGATGAAGCTTCAGACTTCCGCCTGATTACAGATACAGCCCGATCCCAGACAGGCAGAACAAATCTTTCCATGTCCCGGAAAGGCTAACCGCATTCAGACTTATGTCAGCACTTACCAGCCCATGGCACGATTGATATGCCACAGATCTGATAATGTGCGTCGGGTCCCACTCCCGATATCAGGGACTTCTGCCATGATATCCGGTACTTCTTTTATCAGTTCACGGATAAAATAACGTGCTCCGATGTTATAGGAGGCATTCAGGTCGCTGTGATACCATTTCCCGTCTTTGAACCTGCACATACTGTATGGTGTTTCTCCACTTGCCTCTTTACCGCGTTTTACTTCTCCGCTTCCATCATACGCAAGTTTTGATGTGTTCCATGCATTGACTCTCGATATCCGCATTCCATGACGGTGTGCCAGCCGCTCTGCCGTCTTCTGGATGTCGCGATGTCTCCACATGGAAAGCCGCTGCTTTTTTGAGCCCCGTTTCTTTCCTGCGGTATCCAGGTATTCGAATACGATCACATCACATCCATTCTCTTCCGCAAATTCGACGATGTCATGCGCGACAAGCTTCGCATGATTCTCATTCCTCCGCTTCGCAACGGACCATAATCTTCCGGAATCATGTGATCCGTGGAGTTTCTGAAATACTGATATCCGGTGCAGCGCATTGCGCACAGAATCTTTTTCTCTTCCCCGAAGGATGAACCTTCTGGCAAGGACAGTTCCCTGTGCGTCCAGCACTGAACATACCGCATCTGTATTTACCCCAAGATCCACTGCACAGATTCTCTTTTCTCGGATGGGTCTGTCACTCAGTTCGATACTCTCTGTGATCGTAAACCGAAGGAAATAATGCCCCTTTGGTCTTCTCTCAATGACCGGGGAAGAAATAACAGCTGTCCTGTTCTGCTTCATCCGTTTCTCAAGATACCGGACATCGCTATTCTTAAGCTTCACTTCTCTCCATACCCAATCATTGTTTACATAGACTTTGACCCGCGCTGTGTTTCCTTCCTGAAACTGAAACATGTTTCCCCGGTAAAAACACGGACACACATCATGCTCTGTCCCAAGCTTCGGCTCGTTTCCTTTACAGCCTTCTTTCACCCAGTTCTCGTGATTCGTATTCCATGACATCACTGCACCGATCGCATCATTGATCGCAGAACGCCGGAGATAAGACGGAAACTTATAGAAGCAGACGTCAAAATCATAAACTGCTTTACGTGCCTTTGTTGTATGCACAAGACGTTCGATGAACTGCTGGCGCTTCATGGATCCGGATATCTCTTTGAGCTCCGCAAGATGATCTTTAACAGGAGTAAGCAGATAATTCACGGCTTCCCGGTAAAAAGAAACCGTTTGTGAAACGGCATTAAGGTTATGAAAGAGTTCGATCGAATAACTGCTGTTGAGAATCATAAACGTAACCTTCATAAGTATTATACTTCATTTGGTTGTATACCATGTGAAAGAGGTGTGATATATGTCTGATAATAAGCTGTATTACAGAAATCGGCACTCCGTTTACTTCCTTCAATATCATTTGGTTGTCGTTACAAAATACCGTCATCCTGTCATTACCGGCAAATTAAAAGAGAGACTGATCGAAATCAGCCGCTCTGTCATGGAATCTGACTGGAACTGCAGGATACTGGAGATAAACACAGACCGTGATCACGTGCATATTCTCTTTGAAGCACCCCCTCAGGTACAGCCTTCCAAGATCACCAACAGTTATAAAACCGTCACTTCACGTCTTCTCAGAAAAGAATTTGCGGAGTACCTGAGACCATTTTACTGGAAGCCTTATTTCTGGAGCGACAGCTACTTCATCTGTACCGTTTCAGACAGAACCGAAGAAATGATACGCAGCTACATCCGAAACCAGGGTGCGGCTAACCCTCATTGCCAGAAGGCTAGTCTTCGATCCTGAAGGATCGAGACAAGTCCCCTCCTGAGCTTCGCTATAGAAAGGGTGTGCGCCGCATGTGGATCAATCTGAAGATAATTCGTCTCATTTGAACGCGTTTCCGCTAATCTTCCCCGAAACGCTATTCGATAATTGTAATCTACGTTTCCCCGCCTCAAGTCGTGAACTGTACCGTAAGCATACGATTCCCTGCAGTTTTCGGAACTGCGTTTCTGATTATTCTCCGAAGAGTGCGGTGGAGAGATACCGGTCTCCGGAATCCGGCAGGATGACGACGATCGTCTTTCCTTCATTCTCCGGACGTTTTGCCAGTTCAATGCCTGCCCATACTGCTGCCCCGGCAGAGATGCCGACCAGCACACCTTCCTTCTTACCGACTTCGGCGCCGGTGGAAAGCGCATCTTCATTTGCGACGGTGATGACTTCATCATATACGGAGGTATCCAGTACCTTCGGCACAAAGCCGGCACCGATGCCCTGGATCTTATGGGGACCCGGGTTACCGCCGGAGAGCACCGGTGAAGATGCAGGCTCCACCGCAACGACCTTCACCGACGGTTTCTGTTCCTTAAGGTACGTACCGGTTCCGGTAATGGTTCCTCCGGTACCGACACCGGCGACCAGGAAGTCCACTTCCCCATCCGTATCCGCAAAGATTTCCGGTCCGGTGGTGCGGTAATGAATCTTCGGGTTGGCCGGGTTGTCAAACTGACCCGGGATAAAGGAATCCGGAATCTCTGCCGCAAGTTCCTGTGCCTTTGCGATGGCACCCTTCATGCCTTTGGAGCCTTCGGACAATACGATCTCTGCGCCATAGGCTTTGATCAGCTTTCTGCGTTCCACCGAGAAGGTCTCCGGCATGACGATGATGACCCGGTACCCCTTTGCGGTACCGACTGAGGCGATGCCGATGCCGGTATTGCCGGAAGTCGGCTCAATGATGACCGAGCCTTCCTTCAGGATGCCCTGTTCTTCCGCATCCTCGATCATGGCCAGCGCAATGCGGTCCTTGACGGAACCTGTCACATTGAAGTATTCCAGTTTTCCAAGCAGTCTTGCCTTAAGGCCAAGGGCCTGTTCAATATGGGTAAGCTCTAATAACGGAGTATGTCCGATCAGTTCGGATGCCTGTTTCTTAATGTTTGTCATGGTTTTCTTTCCTCCTGTCAGTTCACTGCCGCAAATGCGGTATCCAGTGCGGCGATCAGATCCTCTGCCTTTTCTATACCGATGGACAGACGGATCGTATTTTTCTTAATGCCCTGGTCCAGTAACTCTTCTTCACTCAGCTGGGAATGAGTGGTGCTTGCCGGATGGATGACCAGGGATTTCACATCGGCGACATTGGCCAGAAGCGAGAAGATCGGAAGGTTGTCAATGAATTTCTTCGCTTCTTCCTCCCCGCCTTTGATTTCAAAGGTGAAGATGGAACCTCCCCCATTCGGGAAGTACTTATCGTAGAGTTTATGGCTCGGTTCACTTTCCAATGAAGGATGATGGACTGCCTCCACCTGCGGATGGCTGCTCAGATAGTTCACGATCTTCAGCGCATTCTCCACGTGGCGCTCGACCCGGATGGACAGGGTTTCCAGTCCCTGCAGGAAGAGGAAAGCCGCAAACGGAGAGACCGCAGCGCCCGTATCGCGCAGAAGAATGGCACGGATATAGGTCACAAAGGCTGCCGGACCGACCGCATCACTGAAGGAGACGCCATGGTAGCTCGGATTGGGTTCTGAGATCCACGGATACTTTCCGGATGCCTTCCAGTCAAAGGTGCCGCCGTCCACGATGACACCGCCGATTGCCGTGCCGTGGCCGTTGATGAACTTGGTGGCAGAGTGTACGACAATGTCTGCGCCGTATTCCACCGGGCGTACCAGCACCGGTGTCGCAAAGGTATTGTCAATGACCAGCGGAATGCCGTGCTTATGGGCAACATCCGCAACTGCCTGAATGTCGATGATGTTGGAATTCGGATTGCCCAGGGTCTCAATGAAGATGGCCTTGGTATTGTCCTGAATCGCATTCTCGAAGCTTCCCTCTTCATCCGGGTCCACGAAGGTTGCGGTAATGCCGGAGGTTAACGGCAATGTATGGGCAAGCAGGTTGTACGTGCCGCCGTAGATCGTCTTTGCGGCAACGATATGTTCACCCGCTTTTGCCAGAGCCTGGATCGTATAGCTGATGGCGGCTGCGCCGGACGCCAGTCCAAGCGCTGCGCTTCCGCCTTCCAGGGCAGCGATCCGCTGTTCAAAGATGTCTTCCGTCGGGTTGGTCAGACGGCTGTAGATATTGCCGGGATCTTTGAGTGCGAAGCGGTCAGCGGCGTGCTGGGAGTTGTGGAATACATAGGAGGCGGTGGCATAGATGGGAACCGCTCTTGCGTCGGTTGCCGGGTCTGCCTGTTCCTGGCCGATGTGCAGCTGCTTGGTTTCAATACTCCAGTTCTTCGGATCTCTGATATCTGTCATGTTATTTATTTCCTTTCTCGTTCCTTACGCTGATTTCCTGTTGTCTCATTCACAACATCGGCACATTCGGATGCGGCTCAGCAGTACGGAAGAGAAGCTCCGGTACGTTTTCATAATGCATGTTTCCTTTCGATGGTTTTATTGTCCGTCCCGGCGAAGGAAATATCCAATACGCAGATTCGATACGTTCCCATAGGCTGTGCCTATAGAAAAACAGCTGTATGGTTACAGCTGTTTCAGATAACGTTTCAGTTCTTCAATATACTGTTCGGCAATGGCACCAGGTGTGGAGTTGGCCCGGGTGATATAACCGATTTCCATCACTGCCCCGGGGTTTTCTTCATCGCCTTGATAGGGAACTGCCCGGTAATCCGAACCGTTCAGATCTTCACAGATGATGCCCGAACAGATGGTATAGCCGTTCAGGCCCACCATCAGATTCAGCATCGTCGCCCGGTCATTGGCCTTGATCATCCGCGGATAATCATTCGTGCTTAATATCTCTTCCGCATAGTAGAAGGATGCGGTGTCTCCCTGATCAAAGGCAAGACACGGATAATCCCCCAGCATGTCAAAGGTAATGTGTTTCTTTTTTGCCAGCGGATGGTCCTTATACAGATAGACATAGGCATCACAGTCAATCAGGTGATGAAAGGTAAGCCCGCTGGTTCGAAGCAGTTTGTTTATGGCACTCGCATTAAAATCGGAACGGTACAGGATACCGATTTCACTGCGCGCAGCTGCCACATCATGTATGACTTCCTGGGTGCGCTCTTCCATCAGGGAGAATTCATACTCCCTGGTATCAAACTTCATTACCATCTCGACAAAGGCCTTAACCGCAAAGGAGTAATGCTGGGTGGATACACTGAACTTCTTTTTGACGCCTTCTCCTCCGGTATAACGCTCCATTAACTCTTCATAGGAGCCACACACCGAGCGTGCATACTGCAGGAATTCCTTTCCGTCACCGGTAAGCGTGACACCCCGGCTGGTGCGATTGAAGATCTGTATGCCAATTTCCTTTTCCAGTTCCCGGATAGCTTCGGTAAGAGACGGCTGGGAGATATAGAGAATCTCTGCGGCGCGGGTGAAGGATCCCGTTTCCGAGATCACCACTGCATAGTTCAGCTGTTGAATGGTCATAGATCAGCTCCTGTCATTTTTACAACACATCAATATTATTACAGATTTCCGGATGCCGAATGCGGACTTATGCCCACAAAAAAGGGGAATTGTGAATTCCCCTTTCATCCATGCATATTTCGCGCAGGCTGGCAATGCAGTAAACAGAAGTTATTCCACAGGAACGTACTGCTGCTCTGCTTTTGTAATGCCTTCCGGATAAATGACAGTAAAGTCGTTCTTCATCGAAATCGGTGTATAGCCTTTTTCAATGTATTCCGCAGACTTCTTTTCCCAGTCCTGTGTGCCCCATTCCCGTTCGCTGTCATCCGCTACGATCATGTAAGCCTCTGCTTTATACTTATTTCTTGAATCAATCGTATAGTTCATCATACTGGTGTCGCTTCCGCTGTTGCCGAAGGCAAGTACCGGACGCTGACCGATTTCCTGATCGATATAGATTGCCTTGTTGCCGTTGAGGTTCTTCTGCAGGAAGCCGCCTGTCAGTACCAGTTCATCGCCGTTCTCATATTTGTAATTCATATTGGAAGCTTCATCTTCATGACCGGCCTGCTTGACCTCAAAGTCGGTGCCGATTACGTGTTCCGGCGTAACATATGCACTGATCGGAGAGTTTGCGACGATTGCGCGGGTCGTGATGCGTTCCGTGCCGCTGATGACATAGATCGTAAATCCGTTGTCATACAGATACTTCACAAGTTCGACCATCGGCAGATAGAAGTTGTCGATGTAACGCATGTTGTTGAAGCTGGCGGTTTTCTTCTTGCCGAATTCAACAACGTAGTTATAGAATTCCTCGACCGTCATGCCGGCATACGCCTTCGCAAAGTTACGGGCAAGCGTCTCATCCGCAAGATATCCGGGTTTGATTTCTGCGGCTACTGCCTTCAGCTCATCAGAGACACGCTCCGGATGATCGCGCAGACAGTATTCGATGAACATCATCGTGTCATAGTATGTGTAATAGGTCTCGCATGCCAGGGTACCGTCCATGTCAAATACCGCGATACGATCCTCGACCGGAATAAAGTCCGCACTGGTTTCATCCGTGACATCCGTCACAAAATCAATCAGCTTCTGCTTCGGGGCAGAGCCTTCTGTCCAGAGTGAAAGCGGTTCAGCAGCAGGTTCTTCCGCTGCCGGTTCCGCAGTGGTTTCTGCAGCTGCGGGTGCGGTCGGCGCAGGTGCTGTATTGATACCGGAACCGGAAGAAAATAAGACACCGATCACAATCAGCGCAATGAGTTCAAGAATCGCGGCACAACGCCAGAAATTCAGTTGTTTTTTTATCTTATCCATCTCTTCCTCTCTTCTTTCTTTACTAACCCTACTATTATTTCACTCGTCCCGAAAACTGCAAGCGCACATTGTATGCAATCACGCGGATTTCCGGAAAATGAGAGCGGCACGGACAGGAATTTTGCGGATACCGCCGGCTTTGTTCATGAATCGGGCTGCCGCATTTATCCAGTACACATTCATCTTCGAATTCATTAGAATAAGGAAGTGCTTTTCCGCAAGGCAGGCACTAAGGAGGTTTAATCAATGAATTCTGAAACGAGCAAGAAAGTTCTTCGAATTGCAGGTATTCTTACAATTATCAGTGCTGTCCTGACGCTTCTCTTTTCGATTGCCGGTCTTGCCGCCGGCGGTGCAGCTGCCTCCAATCCCGGCATTGAGGCAGACCCTGAGTTCCAGCAGAATGTCGGGCTAGCAATTGCCGGCAGTATAATTCTTCTGCTGGCTGCGGCACTTGGTCTGGTGGAAGGAATCGTCTGTTACAGAGCCGGAAAGAACGGCAGGAAGCGTACCGCCACGGTTGCCATGTTCTTAGCGGTATTATCTACCATCATGTACATTGCCAATCAGCTCCGGTCTGCACCGCAGGGCACCAATATCATCAGCGTAATTATTAACGTAGCACTCAACGTCCTGGTTATCTACGCTGCTTATGTTGTAAGACAGAATGCGGAAGGGTAACCCAACCCATTAAGTAAAACTGTTATTAATCAAAGGGCTCATCTGTAAAGACGGCCTTTTGATTCGACACCGGAAATATCCGAAATAATGCATGCCCTTGCGATCATGAAAAAAGCAACCTTGCGACATATGGAAATGAAGGCGGCCCAACGATTGAGTATCTTTACGATATGTACGATTCCTGGGAAACCATTATCGACATATCGCTGTCCGCAAATCCGGGAATGGACGCCTGTCTCAGTTTCTTCGATGAGTATTATGATGAGTATCTTCTGATGGATAAAATCGCAGAGGGATTTACGGTGGCTGTGGATACCGGTGTGAAGCCTGCACCGGAGTACTACACGGTTAAGCGCGGTGACAGCCTCTGGCTCCTCGCATTAACGTATTATGATGACGGCGGAAAATGGGAATCCATCTATAACCTCAATCACAATGTAATTGCCAGTCCCGCGTTAATCTATTCCGGAATGATTCTGCATATGCCCTCCTATTAGAAATTCACTGCGGCAGACACCGCAGGATGTGTTCGTGACAATTGTGAAATCTGTATTATGCCTGATTATCATGTCCAGGATCTTCACCTATCCTGATCAGAGCTCGGAGAAAGAGGTTTGGTTTTCTGCTTGCCGGAATCATCTTCAGTACCGTTTCTCTGATTTATATCACCTTCAAGCCTATCCGATGACTTATGTGGACGGCAGGCTTCTTGTCAATCCGCAGAAAATGATGAATGACGGATATGGTGATACTGCATTTCTGATTGCGTTCTGCATCGGACGATATATCGAACGAAAATGGATCCGGTTCACTCCGACCGGCCTCAGCGCAAAAGGTATTTTTTTCTATTCTGAAATCAGGAACACACTGGTCCTGATCATAGTAGGAAGATAACCTTCATCAAACATATGATTAAGAGGTCAGGAGCACCAGTGGTTCCTGGCCTTTCTGCTGTAGGCATACAGTCAGATCGGCCCGGGT
>JAFUFO010000022.1 GCA_017469885.1 Solobacterium sp. | reverse complement strand
TTCGCATAAACCCATTCTAAAGAAAGGAGGCTTTTTACTATTTGTCGGGAAGACCCTACGTTCATGAACAGCGAAATTGTTCAGACCCTACATCTGTGAACAGGTGGGGGTGGCACCCTACGTCTGTGAACAATACCCTTTCTTTATGTATTGCGGAGAGTACACAGATGTTTGGAATTCGAAGGATTCATTTCTTATAAACTATATATGTTAGAATAGGAACGGCTGAAGGAGTCTTTTACTATGAAAGGTATTATTCTTGCCGGCGGAAGCGGTACGCGCCTGTACCCGCTGACTAAAGTTACTTCAAAACAGTTACTGCCGGTATATGACAAACCGATGATTTACTACCCGCTGAGCACACTGATGCTGGCGGGAATCCGGGATATTCTGATCATTTCCACACCGCATGATCTGCCGAACTTTGAGCGTCTGCTCGGCGACGGCAGCCAGTTTGGTGTGTCCTTTTCCTATAAAGTTCAGGAAGTGCCGAACGGTCTTGCACAGGCATTTGTGCTTGGTGAAGAGTTTATCGGCGATGATGATGTCTGCCTGATCCTTGGCGACAACATCTTCTATGGAAACAAGTTCGGCACGATGCTCCGGGAGAGTGTTGCCAACACAGTAAATACCCATCATGCAATGATCTTCGGACAGTATGTCAATGATCCGGAACGGTTCGGCGTTGCGGAGTTTGACCATAACGGAAAGGTGATCTCGCTGGAAGAGAAACCTGCCAATCCAAAATCCAATTATGCGGTTGTCGGTCTTTACTTCTATGACAATCGGGTCGTGAAATATGCAAAGGAGCTGAAGCCTTCCGCACGCGGAGAATATGAGATCACCGATCTGAACAAGGTATATCTGGAAAAGGGTGATCTTGATATCACGGTATTCGGAAGAGGCTTTGCATGGCTTGATACAGGTACTGTGGAATCGCTGTCCCGGGCTGGCGAATACGTAAAGATGGTAGAAGAAGTACAGGGTATCAAGATTTCCGTACCGGAAGAAATTGCCTATTACAATAACTGGATCGACGATGCAGCTCTGATGAAAGCAGCGGAAAACTATGGCAAGAGCCCATATGGCGATCATCTGCGCAGGATCCCGAAGGGAAGCTTTCAGACTGCACTCAACCGGAGAGGTTCAAAATAATCCATGCGCGTAATTATACTTGGCTGCGGATACCTCGGGTATAACCTCTATGGACTTCTCAAATATCGCTTTGAGACAGAACTGTGGGGAATCGAGAGTCCATACTCTGCACTGGTACCGGAAATGACCATGGTCAATGCGTTTGACCCCGGTGCGATGGCAGAACAGGATCTTAGTGATGCGGTGGTGATTGATGCGATCGGACTGATCGCAAACAATGCCAGTGCGGAAAACGAGGAAGACGCATTAAACCGGCTTTATATACCGTACACCCGTCTGATCAATTCTCTGAAATTAGGCGGTGTGCGGCTCTTTGTGTTCTTCTCAAGCGGCGGCACGATTTACGGTAATACCAATAAGCCGATTTCAGAAGACCATCCGATTTCACCGATGAGTCTTTATGCAAAATCGAAAGCCGGCATTGAAGATCTGATCAGGAATGCGGATATTCCGTATCTGATTCTCCGGCTGTCCAATCCGTTTGGCGGATATCAGATTGCAGAAAAGAAACAGGGGGTTATTCCGATTCTGATCCGCAAGGCACTGCTTGGAGAGACGTTTGAAATGTATGCCAACGGGGATTCGGTCCGTGATTACTTCTATATCAGCGATCTTGGACAGGCAATTGCCGGACTGCTGGAATGCGGTGCGGTGAATGAGACGATCAACGTCGGAAGCGGACAGGGGACCAGCCTGTATGAGATTATTCGGCTGGTTCAGGAAACGACAGGGGAAACGGTTTCGATTATCGAAAAAACCTCTGACGTACCGATGGTACAGTCCATTGTCCTGAATATTGAGAAACTGAAGAAGCTTACCGGTTATGAACCGAGGGTATCACTTCAGGAAGGCATCACACTTGAAACTGCTCGTATTAAGAAGGAGATAAACGTATGAAGATTCTTGTGACCGGCGGTGCCGGATTTATCGGAGGCAACTTTGCTCATCTGATGGTAAATAAATACCCGGAAGATCAGATTGTCGTACTCGATGCGCTGACATATGCGGGAAACCTTGAAACACTGGCACCTGTTATGGACAAGCCGAATTTCAAGTTCGTGAAGGGCGATATCACAGACCGGGAGTTTATTGACAAACTGTTTGAAGACGAAAAGTTCGACATCGTTGTCAACTTTGCGGCGGAAAGCCATGTCGACCGTTCCATTGAGGATCCGGGAATCTTCCTGCGCACCAATATTCTCGGTGTTCAGACACTGATGGATGCCTGCCGGAAATACGGCATTCAGCGTTACCACCAGGTCAGCACGGATGAAGTTTACGGAGATCTTCCGCTCGACCGGCCGGACCTTTTGTTCCATGAAGATACGCCGATTCATACCAGCTCCCCGTACAGTGCCTCCAAGGCATCCGCGGATCTGCTGGTTCTGGCATATCACAGAACCTTTGGTTTGCCGGTAACGATCAGCCGCTGCTCGAACAACTATGGTCCGTATCACTTCCCGGAGAAGCTGATTCCGCTTGTTATCTCCAGAGCACTGGCAGATGAGTCCATTCCGGTATACGGAGAGGGTGCCAATGTGCGTGACTGGCTGTATGTCAACGATCACTGCACCGCAATCGATCTCATTATCCGCAGAGGACGTGACGGAGAAGTGTATAACATCGGCGGACATAATGAAGTGTCCAACCTGGAAGTGGTTAAAACCATTCTGAAGGCACTGAATAAGCCGGAAATCCTGATTCACTTCGTCAAGGACCGTCCGGGTCATGACCTTCGCTATGCGATGGATCCGACCAAGATTGAGACCGAGCTTGGATGGGAACCGGAATATAACTTTGAGACCGGTATTCAGAAGACGATTGACTGGTATCTGAACAACCGTGAGTGGTGGGAACACATCATCAACGGGGAATACCAGAACTACTACGCAAAGATGTATAAGGACAGATTATGAAAAACACAGATGTATTGATTGTTGGTGCCGGCTTTGCCGGTGCGGTAAGCGCACGTGTGCTTGCGGATGCGGGCAAAAAAGTTGTGATTCTGGAAAAACGGAATCACATCGGCGGAAATGCCTATGACTGGATAGATGAAAATGATGTGATGCGTCATGAATATGGCCCGCATATCTTCCATACCAGTTCTGAGAAGGCAGTACAGTTTTTATCCCGTTTTACTGGGTGGTATGACTATGAACACCGGGTACTTGGCTGTATTGAAGATCAGCTGGTTCCGATTCCGTTCAACCTGACATCCATTGAAAAACTGTTTGATGCACAGAAGGCAGACCATCTCAAGGATGTACTGATCCGTACGTATGGTATGGAGAAGAAAGTTCCGATTCTGGAGCTGCGCAAAAGCGAAGATCCGGAGATCCGGGAACTTGCGGAGTATATCTTTGAACATGTCTTCAAGTACTACACCATGAAACAGTGGGGCTATACCGCAGAAGAAATCGATCCGGCAGTGACCGGACGTGTTCCGGTACTTGTCTCCTATGATGACCGGTATTTCCAGGATACCTTTCAGAAGATGCCCGATCAGGGATACACCGCAATGTTTGAGAAGATGCTTGACCATGAAAACATTCAGGTATGCCTGAATACGGAAGCCATGGATCATCTTCGTGTAGACGCTGAACAGGGATGCGTATATGTGGATGGAGAGAAGTTTGACGGTATTGTCATCTTCACTGGTCTTGTCGACCAGCTTCTGGGTTATACCAATGGAGACCTTCCGTACCGCTCTCTGGAATTTGATGTCCAGAGTAAAGCAGGACAGTACCAGCCGGTTACGACCGTCAACTATCCGACACCGGCAGAGGTAAATCCTTACACGCGTATTACGGAGTACAAAAACATGATGAAGGATGCGCCGAAGGAGAAGACCACGATTGCGGTGGAATATCCGTATAAGTACAACCGTACGGGGGAAAAGGGCAATGTGCCGTACTATCCGGTATTCACCGATGACAGTAAGGCGATGTATGCGGCATATGTCGAGAAACTCAAGGCAGTGCCGAATATCTATCTCCTTGGACGTCTTGCGGAATACAAATACTACAACATGGACCAGATCACCGATGCGGCGCTGGCCTTTGCGGAGAAACTGCTGGAGAAGTGATGAAACGAACAATCCGGGTCGCTTTCGCCGACCAGAAGCGGGGATTCAACCCGCAGGAAAATGAATATACGGAACTGCTTCGGAAACACTATGATCTGATCATTACTGATCAGGATCCCGAGTATCTGATTTATTCCGTATTTGGAACGGACCATCTGAATTATGACTGTGTCCGCATTTTCTACACGGGCGAATGTCTGACACCGGATTTTAATGAATGCGACTATGCGGCAGGATTTGACCGCATTGAGTTCGGGGACCGGTATATCCGCTTTCCATATTACCTCTATCACGGATATGAAACGGAGTACCTTTCCTTAAAAGACCGTCCGGTCTATACCATGGACGACGTAAAGGCAAAAGAGGGCTTCTGCAGTTTTGTGGTATCCAACTGCTTTGCACAGGATAAGCGTGCGGAGCTGTTTCATAAGATCAGTGAATACAAGGAAGTCGCAAGCGGCGGCCGATATCTGAACAACATCGGCGGAGCTGTAAAAGACAAGCTTGCCTTTACAAAAAAGTACAAGTTTGCGATTGCCTGTGAGAATGCCTGTTACAAAGGCTATACCACGGAGAAGATTGTCGATGTCTTTGTGGCAGGGGCGGTTCCCATTTACTTTGGTGATCCTGATGCGGTAAAGGACTTCAATCCGAAGGCATTCATTCACTGTGCGGATTACGAAGATTTCGATGCGGTGCTGGAAAAGGTGAAGGAACTGGATCAGGACGATGAACAGTATCTGGCCATGCTGAATGAACCACCGGTATTGGAATGGCAGGATCCGGATGCGTTTGAAAAGTTCCTGTGTGAGATCATCGACCGGGATTACGCCAGTGCGTTCCGTCGGCCGATATCGATGTATACGAAGGCAAATGATGCGATGATCCGCCGCCATCAGTTTTTCGAAAAACATATCTACAAACCCGCAAAGATGGTGAAGAATCAGCTGACCCGTCTTGGCAACGGTACGTTTCTGACCGGGAAGCGTACGAAGTAAGCAGCCGCGCTCAGAAAAATACACTTTGACCTGCGTCGTATGATGCGGGTTTCTTTTGTCCTGAAGTAAAATCTCGTAGGGTTTTGGAGAAAAGGTCTTTAAAATCCTGTAGGGTTTGAAACAGACTAAATAACTCAAGGAAACATGTCAGACAGGCATGCGTTCCTTGAGTTTTTAGATTGAGACAGACGATCAGACGCGACGTGGTGAAAGAAGTGATGTGAAGGTGAACGTCTGTGATGTTGTGTTATTCGGAAGTGTTGTTCTTCCTGTAGTGACCTCTGGTCCTTCCTTTGCGTTTGTTGTTTGTAAGATGTCGTGTGATGGAGTAGAAAACATGTTCATTGAAGCAGTACAGCGCCCGTTGCCGGAAACGTTCGAAATTGGCCATACCGTTCGAGACATCAAGCAGCTCCCGAAGCCGTTCGTTGGTGTTCTCGGTGAATGCATTGCTTAACTTCCGCTCATTGAAAGGCCGTTTGAAACTGTTGAGGATCTCGGTGCGCCAGTTGGTAAGAATAGCGATAAACTCGTCATAACAGGACAGTTTAGATTCTTTGAACAGAGTGAGCAGCGTATCAAACTGTTCTTCGCAGTTTTCTTCCGTAGCGGTTTTATTGAAGGTGCGATATTTATCCATAAGGTAATAGGCTTCAGTTAGCTCCGGACTGATGGTAAGCAAGAGGTTGAAGAGGTCACGGTAGTTCATTTTCTGCTTGAAGTAACCGTTATATTTTGGTGTGTTATCAATATTCCAGTCGGTGGTAAAAAGTTTATTCCAGTGCTTCAGAAGATAATATGCAGGGCTGTTATAAACACACTGATTCATCGTTGTGATGCGGAGCCGGGTGAAATTCTCGACCAGATGCTTGATGACGTGGAACGGATCAGCCGCAATACAAGCGCATTTTAAATACTTCTCTGCGACTTCTTTATATGGATCCCATAAGTCGATCGTCACATAGAGAACCCGATTCCGCTCCTCAAGAGGGATGGACTCAAAGTATTTGGAAAGATGCTTTTTGGATCTGTTTGGAAGGATCTCTGTAAGATTGCGTCCTTTATTATCAACCATGACACAGAGATAGGAACCACCGTATTTAGCCATATCAGAATGGATCTCATCAATGCCAAGACTGACAGGAAGAGTCTGCCTGGGCGCGTGCAGAAAACTGTCGGCGTAAAGAGATACGGTAGGGACAGAGATGCCTCTTGCCCGTGCAATATCAGTGAATGATTTATGCGGAGATTTAAGGTCGACTGCGATCTGATCAAGTAATGCATATGTCAGATGGTAATTTTCAGGTCCGAACGGATTGGCTTCGCTGAATGTCTTTCCGTCATCCTTGCATTTATATCTGCGCCTGTGCCAAACGATGATGCATGGAATTCCGAAGAAAGGCAGATGTGTGTAATGGCGGTCCTTGTATTCTTTGATTACTGTCTGGCCGCCGCAGAATGAACATGTCGGATGCTTGTCTGTCAGAGTGATGTGAATGTAAAAAATGCCGTTAATCTTCTCGGATTTGAAGCTTTGAATATCTTCTTTCCGCAGATTAAAGGCAGTTGCGATAAAATCATCTATAGACATAGCTATTGTCTTATCCTCCTTGTCTAAAAATCACCTGTCGCAAGATGAATATTAGCATGGAGGATTTTTATTAGAAGGTATGACCCTACAGAATTTTAAAGGGTATCCCTAAGGTAGAAAAAAGGGATGGCTTTTTTGACCCTACGGAATTTTAAAGCCTATCCCTAACCCTACGCGATTTTAAAGCGCCTCTTTTGTTTTATGGCAATGGCTTTTGTGTACTTGTACATGGATGCGGTATGATTATTTGCGGAGCCAGTATGCAGTTCAACAGTTTCTATTTTCTGTGTTTTGCGCCGGTTGTAATACTGCTGTATTACGCGGTGAAAGACACGTGGAAAAATGCATATCTTCTGCTGGTCAGTCTGCTGTTTTACAGCATCTTCGGACTGCCTTCTTTCATTGTGCTCTGCGCTATTATTCTGATGACTTATGTGTTTGCAGGCTTACTGGCTAAAACAAGGTCAAAACCGGTATTCCTTGCTGGAGTCATTCTGCTTGCCGTACTTCTGAGTTCGATCCGATTCATGGACCGCACGAATAATGCATGGTTTGGCATGACGATGCCGTTTGCGCTGTTTGTGCCGATTGGCTTCTCGTTCTTTACACTGAATGCGATTGGCTATCTGTCCGATCTTTATACCGGAAAACTTGAGGAGCCGCTCCGTCTGATTGAGACCGGTGTCTTCCTGTCGTTCTTCCCGGTTGTCACGTCCGGTCCGATCTTACGGGCAGGGGCGTTTGCGCAGGAACTGCGCAAGCCGAAGGAATCGTTATCCTACGAACGGATCCGCAGGGCATTCCTCTGGATCCTCTGGGGTTATTTCATGAAGCTTGTGATTGCGGAACGGTGCGCGCTTGTGACAGGTACCGTTTATGGAGATGAATCATTCCATGGACTTCCCGTCATCCTTGCCATCATCCTTTACAGCATTCAGATCTACGCCGACTTTGCGGGGTATTCACTGATTGCGAAGGGGCTGGCGTATGGCATGGACATTACGGTTCCGGACAACTTCCATCAGCCGTATCTTTCTTCTTCCGTGAAGGAGTTCTGGCGCAGATGGCATATCTCCCTCAGTACATGGCTGAAGGACTATGTTTATATCCCGCTTGGCGGAAGCCGGAAGGGAAAATTCAATACCTACCGCAATCTGATGATCACGTTTCTGGTCAGCGGCTTCTGGCACGGCACCGGACTGACCTTCCTGGTATGGGGCGCTCTGCATGGAATCTTCCAGATTCTGGAAGGACTGATTTTTAAAACGAAAACAGAGAATATGCCGTTCAGCACCAGGCTGTTTCGAACGGTGCTGACCTTTGCGCTGGTTTCGATTGCCTGGGTATTCTTCCGCAGCTATGGGGTGCGGGAGGCGCTGGGTATTCTGTTTCGGGCAGTCAGACCGGGACAGGCAGGAATCCTCTTTACCGAGCGTCTCTATACGATGGGGATGGATGCACGAAACCTCCGTATCTTTCTGATTGCGATGATCCTGCTGGTATGCGTCGATGTATGGCAGTACCGGTATGGTGACCTGATGGAGAAGTTTCTCTTTCAGCACATTGTTCTTCGGATACTGATCGTCTGGGTGATTCTGTTCTTTGTGATCCTGTCGGTGAATCTTTCCGGCACGGAATTTATATACATGCAGTTTTAAGGAAAACCAATGAAAAAAACAACAGCGTGGACAAGGGAATTGGGTAAGATCCTCGGCATGGGACTCATTGTTCTACTGCCGGTGGTTTTCCTGTGCCTGTATATCCGATACTTCCCGATGAACTATGGGGATGATGAGCTTTCCTATTACCGCTGGAACAAGGACATCACGAATAGCCCGGATACCCCGTATTACAGCACGCTGATCCTGGGAGATTCCTCCGCCAATGCGGCGTATCTTCCGGAACTGTTATCGGAAGGGACGATTAATCTATCCCTTGGCGGAACAACGCCAATTGAAAATTACTATGTGCTGGAAAACTGGCTGGCAGCTCATGAAGCTCCAAAACATATCTTTCTGTCGTTTATGGACTACCATCTGCTTTATGACAACATGTTCTACGAGCGGACCGTCTATTCCCATCTGCTTACACCCGCACAGGAAAAGGCCATTGTCAAAGATGCCTTTACGATCGGGGAAGATTACATCGCAGTGGAGGACGCCTGGCTTCAGCTGTTTGAATACGATCATTGCTTCCCGAACAGGTATATGCCGTCACTGCTGAATGCCGGCTTTACCGAGCGCAGGGATGTAAATAACGAAAACTATGCCTCCATCGCACTCCATCGGGGAGCGTATATCGGAATGACGACAGACCGTTATTCCGTCACAAAACCGACTGTCTATGAAGAATTCAAGGTCAATGAGATCTTTGATGTGTATTACCGAAGACTGCTGGACCTGACAAAGAAACATGGCATTCAGGTGACGATCGTCTCACTGCCAAAACCGGAGAATGCGGTTTATACCGATATCTACCGGGAGCGGCGTGATGGCTATTATAAAGGGCTTGCGCATGATTATGACAATGTCCAGTACCATACCGGACCGGATCATTTTTCCGGTGCCTACTTCCATGACTGGGAACATTTCAATCTCTATGGCGCAGCGCACTGGTCACAGCTGATGAAGCGCAGCTATCCGGCCGCATTCCCGGATGAGCCGGTCAGTGAACAGACCAAGCAGGGCATCGTCGATTATATGGTCCGCATGGAAACACCGGAAGGAATCATCTCGCTTGCGGATGGGAAAACGGCTGCCGCGGTTGTGATCACCAACGATACAGGAAGTATCATCTCCGGCTTTGACGATACCGGGCTCTCGGTCAAAGGACGCAGTGTTTATGTAAAAAAAGACAGTGACATCTCTGTCACTGTTCAGGAGGCGAATTCACAGCCTAACGGCTTCTGTATCTGGACGGAACCGGACGGTTCCTGTGCAATCGTAAGCGGGGAAACCGTCTACGGTATTGAAATCAATGAGACTGCGGATCTCTCGCTTGTGGTCGTGGATACAGAGACTCATCAGCCGCTGGTGCGGAATTACATCCATACCGATGAGGGATACCTCGGTCAGTAGTCAAAACCAATCTATCTTGCGATATACAGCGATCCGTTCTGCATGGTTTCGATCCGTTCAAACTGTGTCAGCCACGGGTCGTTTTCCTTCATGCCATAGCGGTTGCCGATCCGGTCGAGATAGTAATAGGCAGGGTAGCGTTCCGGATGTACGATGCGGTACTGATCCATGGCATCGGTATACTGATCCTGTTCCCAGAAATAGGCGTAGGTGGAGTTGGACGCCATGCGTTTGGTCAGCGCCAGATATTCCCAGGAATCTGCGGTGATGAGATTGGCATATGGATATTCCGTCAGCGCATTGATGTGTTCGATATCATCCAGCGAGCGGCTGTAGTTCGTTACCGCCTCTGCACTGTCATAAAGACCGGCCAGCGGACCGTTCTCAATACGGCGGGAATAATCGCCTTCGCCAAGATAGACAAAGGATGCATTGAACCATAACAGAAGGGCAAGCATGGCGAAGATGCCCAGATCCTTTACCGGCACATTAACATCGGATTCCCATAAGCAGATCAGTGTAATGGCGCAGGCAGTGATCAGCGGTCCGGAGAATGCCCGCGGACCGACATTGCTGGAAAGAGCGATGGCAAGACTGTCAATGAGCGACAGGATAAAGCAGAGCTTCAGTTCTGTATCCATATCTCTTAAAAAAAGCAGTTCCACGCCAAGCAGGGTAATCGGCACCAGAATGAGCATATATCCGCCCATCTCCGCCTGGTAGGGATGGACAAACGCAATATAGACACATGCCAGCAATGCGATGAACGAAGCGCTGCCGAGAAAACCGGCCTGCGTTTCCGCCGGTTTCTTCCGAATCTTAACAGCGGCGATCAGAGCACCGGCCATCGGAATCCAGAATACATTGAACGCAAGCGCAAGCTTGCCCATACTTACCGCAAACTGGCGGATCATGCCGGCGCTGTGCGACGGGTCGATCAGATACTTCAGGCAGGACAGGATCTGTCCAAGCGATGCGCGGGAAAGGACAAAGGCAATGAAGATCAGTGCAGCGGTGAGGATGCCGAGAAACATCCACAGCCAGCGTTTCCGGGAGAAGAACTTCGGCCGGGCAATGGTCAGGATGGTAAGGATCACAAAGATCATCGCAAGATATGGGGTGTTGAGCACGGCCCATGCATACAGAAGCCCGCTGAAGAATAAGCGTGGTTCTGACTCGGATTCAAGCGGATACAGCAGCGCCGCCAGCAACAGAAATCCGGGACCCATGGAATTATAGGAGAGCGCAAAGGTGTTGTACGGCGCAAACAGGAAGATGGCGCAGGTACCGAATACCGCGCCGACCCCACGGTGACGGAAGCGGTAATAGAACGCGCAGCCAAGCAGAAGATTGAAGGCGATATAGAAGTACCGGAAGCCAAGGACAATGCCGTCCATGGATCCGGTGACTGCGTGAAACAGGGCGACCAGCGGGTAAATAAAGATGCCGATCATCTGGGCAATATGCCAGTCATCAAAGAACATGGCATCCCCCTGATACAGCCGGTATCCGAGGGTAATATAAAAATGCTCATCGGATTCACCCATCCCGACGGTTGCTTTTACAATGTGCAGGACAAGGACCGCTGCCGCAATCAGAAGAAAGCAGAGATCGGTGCGTGTCCGCTTGTGCGTTGTGTTACTCATCATTCTTTATTGTATTGGAAAAACGACCGCTCGGGCAGGAATTTGCGTGCACACGGTCTTTTCTGTCCGTGCAGTGCCCGTAATGATATAATGATTCCGGCTTTCTATGGACAGAAAATTAATTAAAAACTATATATATAACATTCTTTATCAGCTGGTGAAGATCGTTCTTCCGCTGATTCTTGCGCCGTACACCGCAAGCCACATCGGCGTTACACCGCTCGGCAGCTATCAGTATGCCGGTTCCATCATGAACTGGTTCATTCTGTTCGGTATTCTTGGCGTCAACACCTACGGCAACCGGCAGATCGCCAAGGTGCGGGATGATATCAAACTCCGCAACAAGACCTTCTTTGAGATCTTTTACATGCAGGTCTGCAACATGATCATTGCGATGATCGCATACTACCTGTTTGTGACCGCGGTCTTTAAAGAAGGGCGGATGTATTACTATTTGACCGGACTGACGATGCTGGCGACGATGCTGGATATCACCTGGTTTTTCTATGGCGTCGAAGACTTCAAGAAGGCCAGTATCCGCAATATCATTGTCAAATGTCTCGGTGTCTTCCTGATCATGACATTATGCAAGAAGCCGGAAGACATCTGGCTCTATATTCTGATCAACATCGGTTCGGAACTGGTCGGTCAGGCAATCATGTTCATACAGCTGCGCCAGTATCTGACCTTTGAACCGGTATCCCTGAAGGATGCATACCGCAATCACTTCAGGGCAACGTTCCAGCTCTTTGTGCCGACGATCGCAATCTCGGTCTATACGATGCTGGACCAGACCATGGTCGGAACCTTATACAGCAAAGATCATGTGGAGTACTATCAGGTATCCATGAATATCGTGAAGATGTTCCTGATGCTTATCACCAGCATCGGATCGGTGATGCTGCCGCGGGTGACCAATGTGTATTACAACGATGCCGACGGCGCAAGGAAGGCGGAGGCCTATATCAGCACGACGATGAAAATCTCGCTTCTGCTTGCGCTGCCGATGTGCTTCGGCATGATGTCCATCGCAAAGAGCTTCATGTCCTGGTATATCCCGGTATGGCCGGTACTCGGTGATCTCATTATGCTGGGATGCCCGGTCATCATCCTGATTTCGATGTCCAATGTCACCGGCATTCAGTATATGGTGCCGACCGGCATGTACAACCAGTACAGCGCTTCGGTCATTGCCGGCTCCTGCGTGAATTTTGTGATTAACCTGATCCTGATACCGCGCTATGGTGCCTATGGTGCGATCATCGGCAGTATCATTGCCGAACTGACGGTCACAACGATTCAGCTGATTCTGATCCGGAAGAAGGTGAAGTTTCAGTTCTTCCAGCGCTCGTATTTCATTTATATTGTCGGCACTGCCCTGATGGCGGCTGTGGTTGTAAGTCTTACAAAGCTGTTTCCGATCGGCACGCTGTATACACTCCTTGAGGTTGCGGCAGGCATGATCGTCTATGCGCTCGTGCTGTTCATTATGAAAGAAGAACTCATGATGAAGGTCATTCATGCCGTATTCCGGCGCGGAGGTACTGCCAATGCCTGAAGTCAGTGTGGTTGTGCCGATTTATAACGTGGCGGAGTATCTGCCCAAATGCATTGATTCGATCCTTGCGCAGACCTATCCGGATTATGAACTGATCCTGGTCAATGACGGGTCAAAGGACAGCTCTCCTGAAATCGCAGAAGACTATGCGAAGAAGGACTCCCGTATCCGGGTCATTCACAAGCCCAACGGCGGTCTCAGTGATGCCCGCAATGAGGGAATGAAATATGCCTCCGGAAAGTACATCAGCTTTATTGACAGCGATGACTTCATTGAGCCGGACATGCTGGAGAAATGCGTCAGTGCAATGCATGCCAGCGATGCGGATATGGTCATCTTCGATTACTTCCAGTACTATCAGGCAACCGGAAAGAAAGAAGTCATAACGAACCGGTTTGAGGAAGGAAAGGTGTATTCGCTTTCCGATACTCCGGAGCTGCTTACCGGCATTGCCAATGCCGCCTGGAACAAGATCTACCGGCGCTCCCTGTTTACGGACAATGACATCATCTATCCGTGGGGCTGTCTGTATGAAGATCTTGGAACAACATACCGGCTGCTCGCAAGGGCGAAGAAGGTGGTCTTTGTGAATGCGCCGCTGTACGACTATCTCAAGGACCGTCCCGGAAATATCACCGGTGAATTCAATATGCGGGCATACCATGTGCTCGACATGGTCAAGATCACGCTGGATGACTATAAAAAGCTCGGCATCTATGAGAAGTACTATGAGGAACTCAAGTTCCTCGCCGGTGTGAATATTCTTGAATGCCTCAAGAAAACCCGGACCTGTACGGACCGGAATCTGGTGGATGAATATATCGATGTCTGTTTCTGGGATCTGAAACAGAACTGGCCGGAATTTCCAAAGTGCCGGTATCCGATCTGCCGGGAAAAATATGACTGGATCTATGCGCATAAGGGATTGCTGAAACTGTATCTCAGACTGCGGGGAGGAAGAAACGCATGAAAGAAGTAACGATCATTGTGCCGATTTATAAGGTGGAAAAGTATCTCCGCGCATGTTTTGACTCATTGTTAAAACAGACCTCGGATTCCTTTGCCGTGCTTGCGGTCAATGACGGTTCTCCGGACAACAGTCAGGCGATTATTGATGAATATACCGCCAGATATCCGGACCTGATCTTCGGAATCAAAAAGGAAAACGGCGGCTATGGCAGTGTATTGCAGATGGCGATCGAAAAGATCACGACCCCGTATTTTCTGGTCTGTGATCCGGACGATACGATCGAACCCAACGCAGTGGAGACATTGCTGAGTCTTGCGAAAGTAAGCGGGGCGGATGTGACCGTCGGCGCAAAGACCTTTGTCTATGAAAACAGTGAAGACCGGGATTATGACAAGGCATACAATACGGAGTTTGCGGAACTGAAGCCGAATACACTGTACCGGGCAGGAACGAAGGAGTTCGAAAACCTGTTCTTCCTGGACCCAAGTCCGCATGCCAAGCTGTATAAAAAGGAACTGTCAAAGCATATCGACTTTCCCAAAAAGGTCGGCTATACCGATAACCTGCTGTTCTATATGAACTTGCTTCAGGCAAAGAGCGTGATCTATACGGATACCTCACTGGCCAACTATCTGATCGACCGTGCCGGAAATTCGATGGGCGATGTCCGGGTTGCGGCGATGAGCGGCGAGATCCGGGTCTTCCGGACCATCCTTGCCCAGGCATCCATTCTGAAGAATGTGCCGGATATCTTCTGGTATCGGATGTTTGAGTCGTTCAAGTTCATGCTGTATAAGACAAGACGGCTGAACTGCAGTACGGAGGAATACGCAGCCGTATTGGATCAGCTGGAGGATTATCTCAAAGACCTGTGTGAACATGGCGAGACAATCAAACCGTACTATAAGAAATATGCAAAGACAAAAGCAGTGGAACGTGCACGGGATGGAATGTTAATGAACCTGCGGACGGAGAAGCTCGCATACCGCCGGCTGAAGAAAAAGATGTGCCGGGAATTTGCCGCAAAACAGAAAAACAGCTGATAAACAACACATGACTTATCATGTACTATGAAAGAGAAGAGGAGGCGGAACGTATGAAACGCTGGATGCGAACCCTTGCGGAGCACTGGTATATACCGCTGGCAGTACTGCTGGTTGCGCTGGTGCCGGTACGGGCACTTGGTGCCGCAGATGAAGAACCGTCCGAAAACGAAGCCGATGAGAATACGATCGTCTCTTCGTTTGGAAAAGCAGAGGGACAGATCGGAAATGTCATGAAGACGTCCTTCATGGAGTTTACGGTCAATGCTGCGTCGTTCTGTGATCAGTACCAGTCCCTGACACCCGATGAGGGAATGAAACTGCTGGCATTGAATATCACAACGCATGTGACGCAGAAGAACCCGCTGGTTCTTTATGATACGGACTATCAGATCCAGTGGAACGGCGAAAGTGAACAGGACTACAGTGTGCCGGTGACCTACCGTGATGAATGGGCAGACTTCAATGGATACAAGCGCAGCTTCAGCGCGGAAGGTCTTGAAGGTATCTTCCCGGGAACCGGGGTGCTGGCCAGTGATGAGACCGTTACCTATGACTATGTCTATCAGGTTCCGGCTGAGGCACAGAACTTCCGTGTGCTGTTCAAGGAATACTTTGAAGATGAAAGCCTCGGTGATCTGTTCATCGTAACGCTCCAGCCAAAGGATGCCGGTGTGATCGAGGGGAACCTCGGAACGGTGGCACCGCTCAGCGGAGAGGGAGAGGCCGCACTTGAGGCAATGAAACCTGCCGAAGCTCCGGCGGACGGACAGCCTGCCGAAGCCGGCGCCAACGGCTGACAATCATAACGATACAGGAATCGGCTTGCCGGTTCCTTTTTCGCAAACGGACGTTATAATTGATAAATATGAGTGAAACAACTTCCAAAACCGAACCGAAACAGGAAAGCTTCCTGGATAATGTCTGGGATTTTCTGAAGACCCTGGTCGTCTCGATGATTATCGTCTTCGGCATTACCAATTTCATTGCCCGGCCGATCCAGGTAGTCGGCACTTCCATGTTTCCGACCCTTCAGCCCAATTCCATCGGGATGGCCAATATCCTTGGCCGAAAAACCGAAGGACTGAAGCGTTTTGATATTGCGATCATCTATGTCAATGAAAAGAAGGATTATCTGGTGAAACGAATCGTCGGTCTGCCCGGCGAAACCGTCTCCTATGAGAGCGGCACCTTGTATATCAACGGCGAGGCAGTCAGTGAACCGTTCCTTGACGAGGCGTATCCGGAAGGCAGAGGGGAAGCATTCATGACAGATGTGGAACCGCTGACCCTTGGGGAAGATGAGTATTACTGTCTTGGCGACAATCGTCCTGCCAGTAAGGACAGCCGGTACTATGGCCCGTTCAAGGAGGCAGCCATTGTCGCAAAAGGTGCCTTCATTCTCTATCCGTTTGATCAGTTCGGGGTGAAATCATGGTAGCGGTACAGTGGTATCCGGGCCATATGGAAAAGGCCCGCCGCGATATGGCGGAACAGCTCAAGGCAGTTGATATGATCATCGAACTGCGGGATGCGCGCATTCCGCTTGCCAGCCGTAATCCGATCCTCGATGAGATGGCGCCTCAGAAGCCGCGGCTCATCGTTCTGTCAAAGATCGACCTGGCCGATGAGGCAGAGACGGCAAAATGGGTGGAGTCGCTGAAGTCCGGTGACAACCGGGACTGTCTTACACTCGATATTGCAAAAGACAAGACGGTCAAAAAACAGATCGTTACGGCCTGTGCAGAACTGACAAAGGAAAAGAAGGAGCGGATGATCCGCAGGGGTATCCGTCCGCGGGCCATGCGTGCCATGGCATGCGGCATTCCCAATGCGGGCAAATCCACGCTGATCAACCGGATCGCCGGACGGACCAGTGCCAAGACTGCAGACAAGCCGGGTGTGACAAGAGCACTTACCTGGATCAAGGCGGACAGTACACTTGAGATTCTTGATACGCCGGGTGTGCTCTGGCCGAAGTTTGAAGATCCCCGTACCGGCAGCCTGCTTGCGGCGACCGGCGCAATCAACGAAAACATTCTCGATCTCAAGGAGATTGCGATGGATACGATCCATGTGATCCGGGAATACTATCCGGGCATTCTGGAAACTGAATACCGGGCGGAAGAAGGCACCCGTACGGATGTCATGCTGGAACGGATTGCGGAAACCCGCCATCTGCTTAAGGAAAACAATGCGCTCGATATTGACCGGGCCGCATCGGTATTCCTGCATGAATTGCGCAGAGGCAAGCTTGGACGGCTGAGCCTGGAATGGATAAAAAATGATGAAACCGAAAAAAGTCTGTCCGAATGACTATGAACATGAAGCCTGGGCAAAGGGACAGTATCTGCTCGGCATCGATGAGGCAGGCAGAGGACCGCTGGCCGGACCGCTGGTAACGGCAGGGGTTGTCTTTCCGATCGGCTATGAGAATCCGGACATCTATGACTCCAAGGCAATCAATGAGAGGAAGCGGGACATGCTCTTTGATCTTATTAAAGAGGATGCACTGTACTTTGAGATCCGCATTGTCTCACCGGCCGAAATCGATCAGTACAATATTTACCGTGCTGATCAGCGTGCCTTTGCGGCAATCGCACAGGATCTTCCGGCTGATGTCGTACTGACCGATGCGATGCCCATTGAAGGGGACAGCCGGGTGATCCCGATTGTCAAAGGGGATCAGAAGTCCATCAGTATTGCGGCAGGTTCGATCCTTGCGAAGGTGACACGGGACCGCATCATGATGGAATATGATGCGATCTACCCACAGTACGGATTTGCCAAGCATAAGGGCTATCCCACCAGACAGCATCTTTCCGCCATCGAACAGTACGGCATTACCGAGATTCACCGCAGAAGCTTCGGTCCGGTAGCCGCAACGCAGATGAAACTGAATTTATTTGACGAATAAGAATTGTAAAGCGGGGGAATCCCGCTTTCGTTTTGTATAAGATTCATATGGAGTCTATGACAAAACGGGAGATTCTGGCACAATACAGCTGGAAACATGACGGGGACTGGGCAAAGATCGCACAGGCCCTGCGGACGCACGAGCCGCTGGAGCGGCGGTATGCGTGCGGAAATTACATTACGATCTATGATGAACTTTACCCGCCGCAGCTGCGGGCCCTTCGTCATCCGCCCTGGGTGCTGTTCTACCGGGGAAATCCGGAGCTTCTGAAACGGCCTTCTGCCGCAATCGTCGGAAGCCGGAAGCTGACCGAATACGGAGAATGGGCAACGGAGCGCTGCACGGAACTGCTTGCGGACCAGTTTGTCATCGTATCCGGTCTTGCCAAAGGGGCAGATGGGGCTGCACACCGCACGGCCATCGCGATGCGCGGATCGACGATTGGAGTGATCGGCTGCGGAATGAATGTGCGCTACCCAAGAGAAAATGAATATCTGTATAAACGAATGGAAAAGGAACAGCTGATCCTGTCGGAGTATCCGGATACCACCGGTGTAAAGAAATATCATTTTCCCTGGCGCAACCGGATCCTTGCGGCACTTGGGGACTGTGTGATCGTCACACAGGCAGCCCTCAAAAGCGGAACCATGGGCACGGTAAGTGCGGCGCTGGAACTGGGAAAGGAGGTCTGGTGCGTCCCTTATCCGTATAATATGGAGGCTGGCAAAGGCTGTAATCTTCTGATTGCGCAGGGTGCCAACATCCTTTATGATGAGGCCGTCCTGAAAAATCTCCGTCCGCTTCGATCGATTTAAAAATTCTTGCCAATCTATTTTCCTTAGAGTATCCTTTGGAATTGTTACCTGAAACACGAACTGAAAAGCAGAGGTGAAACACGGAATGGAAAGTATCAAAAACCTGGTGATCGTAGAGTCACCTTCCAAATCCAATACGATTCAGAAATACCTCGGGAAAGACTATAAAGTCGTTCCTTCCGTCGGTCATATCCGCGATCTTTCGACACGCGGAAAGGGCGGACTCGGTGTTGATATCGACAATAACTTCAAGGCGGACTATGTCATTTCCGAAGGCAAGTCCAAAACCGTTGCGGAACTGAAGAAGTTTGCGAAGCAGGCAGACCATGTCTATCTCGCAACCGACCCGGACCGTGAAGGGGAAGCCATTTCCTGGCATCTTGCCCAGGAACTGAAACTTCCGGAAGAAGATAAGAACCGCGTAACCTTCCATGAGATCACGCATGATGCGGTACTTGAGGCATTCAAGAATCCGCGTGCGATCGATATGGAACTGGTTCACTCTCAGGAGACCCGGCGCATTCTGGACCGCATCATCGGATTCAAGCTGTCGAATCTTCTCCGCAGTAAGATCAAATCCAAGTCTGCAGGCCGTGTTCAGTCTGCGGCACTGAAACTGATCGTTGACCGGGAACGTGAGATTGAAGCGTTCCAGGTGACGGAATACTGGACGATCGAAGCGAAGTTTGAAAAGGACGGCATTTCCTTTGACGCATCGCTTGCAAAAATCGATGGGGAAAAGACGGAACTCAAGAGTGAAGAGGAGGCCGCAAAGATCGTTGATGCCTGCAAGGGTCCGTTTGTGATCAGTGCGATCAAGGAAACCTCCAAGTCAACGAAACCGTTCAAGCCGTTTATTACCTCGACCCTCCAGCAGGAAGCTTCCACAAAACTCGGCTTCCCGGCAAAGAAGACGATGAGCGTTGCCCAGCGTCTTTATGAAGGTATTGATGTCGGACGGGGCGAAGAAGGTCTGATTACCTACATGCGTACCGACAGCCCGCGCCTTTCCGATGTCTATGTCAAAGCGGCGCATTCCTATATCACAAAGAAGTACGGAAAAGACTACAACGGCTACTTCAGTGCCAAGGCCGGCTCCAATGCGCAGGATGCGCATGAAGCGATCCGTCCCACCAGCATTGACAACGAACCGGAGAAGATCAAACCGTATCTGACCAGTGATCAGTACAAACTGTACAAGCTGATCTATGCCCGAGCACTCGTCAGCCAGATGGCACCGCGTGTGACACAGAGTACCTCGGTCACCCTGAGCCAGAGCGGCTATGATTTCACCGCAAACGGCTCCAAGGAAACCTTTGACGGATGGACCCGTGCCTATAAGGATTACTACTCCAGCGAGGAGAAACTGTTGCCGGAACTGAAGGAACAGGAACAGCTCACCGCAAAGGAAGTAAAGCCGGAGCGTCATGAGACCACTCCGCCGGCTCGCTATACCGAAGCCCGTCTGATTCATGAACTGGAAGAGCAGGGCATCGGACGTCCGAGTACCTATGCGATGATCATCGATACGATCCGCAGCCGCGGCTACGTACAGATGAAGGATCCCCGCGCAAGGAACAGCGTGTTCATTCCGACCGATCAGGGAAAGCTGACTGTCGACAAACTGACGGAATTCTTCTCGGATTCGATCATGAACATCAAGTACACCGCAGAGATGGAAACCGAGCTGGATGAAATCGCCAGCGGAGATGCGGAGGAAGTCGCTACTCTGAAGCGGTTCTGGGATGAATTCACTCCGATGCTGGATGAAGCCTATAAGAATATGGAAAAGGTGAAGCCGGAACCGGTCGGGGAGAAGTGCCCGAACTGCGGAGAAGAGCTGGTATACCGTGTCGGTCCGTACGGAAAGTTTATTTCCTGCAGCGGATATCCGAAGTGCCGCTACCACCGCAACATTGCGACCGCGGACAAACCGGCACCGGAACATACCGGACGCACCTGTCCGAAGTGCGGAAAGGGCGAACTGCTCAAGCGGATGAGCCGCCGCCGTACATTCTTCTATGGCTGTGATCAGTTCCCGCGCTGCGACTACATGGAAACCCTCGATGGTGAGGAAATCATTCCGAAGCGCAAGCGTGCCGCAGCCGCAAAGACCGCCGGCACAAAATCCGCAACCGCAAAGAAACCTGCGGCGAAGAAGACAGCGACACGCAAGACTGCCGCAAAGAAGAAGGCTGAATAACGAATGGCGCTTTAAAATCGCGTAGGGTTAGGGATAGGCTTTAAAATTCCGTAGGGTCAAAAAAGCCATCCCTTTTTTCTACCTTAGGGATACCCTTTAAAATTCTGTAGGGTCATACCTTCTAATAAAAATCCTCCATGCTAATA
>JAFUFO010000021.1 GCA_017469885.1 Solobacterium sp. | reverse complement strand
CTTTTAATACGGAACAACAGAGCAAGGGGCTTGGTATTACACCCCAGGGTGTTATGACTTAAACAACGTAGTGCTCGAAGCACTCAGGCTAGTCAATCAAGGCTTTTGCAAGCCTGCGACTTCAGTCGCGGGTTATTGACTACTGAATACCTCCCTGCCCTGTTCTTATATTGCGGAAACCAAAAAATCCCCCGCATCGCTTACGGAGGTCATCTGCTTCAATCAGTCATGACAAACATGCTATAATCAGTGCGTTAAAGGAGAAATCGAATATGGAACAGTTAGAGTTCAAGTTTGATACCCAGCTGCTGATTGACGGCGAAGATCTTGATGAAGATGTCATCCATGACTACATCGTTGAGCACTTCAAGGGCGACTGCCTGCTCGTCGTCGGTGATGATACGCTGATCAAGATTCACTTTCATACCAATGAGCCGTGGCAGATCCTCGAATATGGACAGTCCATCGGTGATATCTATGATGTCGTTGTCGAAAACATGCAGCGGCAGGAGGCAGGCCTCAAAGGCTGAGTCAGAACATCCGGTTCCTTCGGGGGCCGGTTTTTTATTGTTTTCAGCGAAAGAAAAACTCCTGTTTCCAGGAGTGCTCTTATCAGATTTGCAGTGTCAGTACGACATTGATGACAAACAGGACGATACATAACAGAATCGAGAAGCTTGTGATCAGAATGCGCCAGAGCTTCCACTCCGTCGCACCATAGCGGATCATGTTGGTATCAACCCGTTTCTGGAAGAGAAACAGACCGGCAAAGATATAGATCAGGACGATGAAGATCGTAATGATCCAGAGATAATTTCCCGGGATGACCGCAAGCCCGAACAGGAACAGTTCGAGGCAGATATGGACCCAGATCGCAGGCCGGATGGAATGATACCGCAGGGTGATCAGCGAAAGGTACCACCCTACCACAAAGGCCGGAACCGCCTCCATCAGAGTCTGCTGGGCAATCGCATACAGCATCGCGGATCCAAGGACGCCGAAGTATCTGCCGTAATGACCGAGCTGACGCTGAATGATGCCGCGGAAGATATATTCATCACAGATCGGTTTGAGAAATGCGAACAATACAAGATAAACAATGTTTTTGATCAGGCTTTCCGGTGTGGTGAAATCACCCAGGAACGGATATACCGTCGTGTCAGTATGAAAGAAGAAATAGAACAGCGTGGACAGTGAAGTAACGGTCAGATTGACGCCGATTCCGATGCAGATCAGCGCGATCACGCGGTCCATGCGCAGTCTTGGATTGCGCAGATAATCGCGGATATCCAGGCGCAGGAATGCGGCGGAAATCGTAAACGGAACCAGTGTTACAAATAACAGACACGCCCCCCGCAGTAACATGCCGGCCATCTCTTCATCGAATCCGAACATCAGTTCCGGAAAACGCGAAAAAAGCGCGTGCGATCCATACCGCACACCCATGAAGAGAAGAATATATATCAGAAGCGAACGGCCGAAATGATTGATCTGCCGTTTCGCCTGTTTAGTGGTGATGACAACCGGTGTCTTACTGCTCATAGTTTATTCCTGTTTCCAGAACCGGAAACGTTTAACGTTATATATAAACTATATAAAAAAAAGAAGGACTGTGCCAGTCCTTCCTTTCATGTGCAGTAATTATGCCTCTGCTTTTGCCTTGGCAGCTGCGATGACCTTGTCCGCAACTTCCTTCGGCGCAGCCTGGTAACGGTCGAATTCAACGACGTACTTGCCGCGGCCCTGGGTCATGGAACGGAGATCGTTCGCATAGGTGAGGATTTCAGACATCGGAGCTTCCGCGGTGATGACCTGTTCGTTATCCTCGTTCATTCCCATATCAAGAATGAGACCTCTGCGCTTGGTGATATCGCCCATGAGGGTTCCGGTATATTCTTCCGGAGCGGTGATCGTAACTTTTCCGATCGGTTCGAGGAGAACCGGATTTGCCTTCGGCATTGCGGCGTTGTACGCAAGACGTGCCGCTTCCTTGAATGCGACTTCCTTGGAGTCTACCGGATGGTAGGATCCATCGAACAGAGTTGCCTTGACACCGACAACCTTGAAGCCGGCGAGAACACCCTTGTTCATGCAGTCACGGAGTCCCTGCTCTGTCGGCGGGAAGTACTGTTTCGGAACCGCGCCGCCGAATACTTCTTCCGCAAAGACCATGTCTTCACTGTCGGTCGGCTCGAAGCGTACCCAGACGTCACCGTACTGGCCGGCGCCGCCGTTCTGCTTCTTATACTTACCCTGAGCTTCTGCCTTGCCGCGGATCGTTTCACGGTACTGAACGGTCGGGACAGAGGTTGTAACTTCAACCTTGTACTTGGACTTCAGCTTGGAAATGATGAGATCGGTATGCTGGTCACCGAGGGAGTAAAGAACCTGCTCGTGGGTTTCCGCATTCTTATCGAGACGGATCGTGCGGTCTTCTTCACACATGTTCTTGATACCGACGGACATCTTGTCTTCGTCTGCCTTGGTCTTCGGCCAGATCGCATATCCCAGCATCGGCTTCGGGAAGTTGATCGGTTCATAGTGAACGACCTTGGAACTTGTGCAGAGGGTATCGTTGGTCTGTGTGTTCTGCAGTTTTACAACTGCGCCGATATCACCGGTGAACAGTTTTCCGACACCGTTCTGGAACTTGCCGTTGATGACATAGACCTGAGCGATCTTTTCATTGGCATCCTTGGAGCTGTTGTAGACCTGAGAGTCGGAGTTCAGAACACCGGACATGACCTTCAGATAGGAGATCTTTCCGACGAACGGGTCGATCGTGGTCTTGAATACGAATGCGGACATCGCTTCGTTTTCGTTGGTTTCCATGTCGATCTTGTCACCCTTGGCATTGAGTGCCTGGATGCGGCCCTTCTCAGCATAGCTCGGGAAGTACTCGGTAATGAGGTCGAGGATACGCTCGATACCGATCTGCTCAGTCGCAGTTCCGCAGTATACCGGACGGATATCACCGGAACGGACACCAATGCGGAGTCCCTTGGCGACTTCGTGCATATCAAACTCTTCGCCGTTGAAGAACTTCTCCATGAGTTCATCATCGGTGGATGCGATCGCTTCAGCGATCTCTGCGTAGTATTCTTCTACCTTGTCCGCAAGTTCTGCCGGAACATCCTGAGCTTCATTGCGGTTGTCATGGTACCATGCCTTCTTACGAAGGATATTTACGGAACCGACGGACTTGCCGTCCTTGACGATCGGCATTTCAAACGGGATAACCGTATTTCCGAACTTGTCGCGCAGCTCTGCGAGTGCTTCGTCAAAGTGCGCATTCGGATCATCCATCTTGTTGATGAAGAAGATGGTCGGAAGCTTGCGCTTGGAGACAGCTTCCTTCCAGGCACGCTCAGTACCTGCTTCAACGCCTTCTTTTCCGTCGACAACGATCAGCGCGTTGTCACCGACGGTAAGACCGGTGATTTCTTCCCCTTCATAGTCCATGTAGCCCGGGGTATCGATGAAGTTGATCTTCTTGTCTTTCCATTCCACCGGTGCGATGTGGCAGTATACGGAAAGTCCGCGCTTGCCTTCTTCCGGATCGAAGTTCAGATAGGAAGTGCCGTCATTATTGCGGGTGAACTTGTCGATCTGCTTGTTGAAATACAGACATGCCTCGATCAGCGTGGATTTACCGGCGCCCGAGTGTCCGAGAACTGTAACGTTACGTACCTGACTGGCAGTATAGTCTTTCATAGTTTCTGTTTCCTCCCCTTACTTCAGAATGTCCTTCAGATCCGCAAGGCATTCTTTGCGGACATAGTGGATTGCCATGTTTCCGTCATAATCGGTCTTCGCCTTGTCAGCGCCGTGCTCAAGCAGGAAGTTGACGAGTTCCGGATAGCCGATGTAAGCAGCACGCATCAGTGCAGTGCAGCCCTTGTTGTCAGCCGCATCAATGTCTGCGCCTGCTTCAACGAGGTGCTTGATGACCGCTGCTTTGTATGCATTGACCGCTTCCATCAGAGCGGTACGTCCCTGCTCATCACGGGCATTGACATCTGCGCCCTTGGAGACAAGGTAATCAACAACTTCGAGTTCACCGAGGAGTGCTGCACGCATCAGAGCGGTGCGGCCTCTGTTATCATGCGCGTTGACATCTGCGCCGGCATGTTCAAGCATCTTGCAGATGGCGAGATGCCCTTTCTTTGCGGCACCCATCAACGCTGTCTTATTGTATTTGTCCCGCGCTCTGGTGTTGGCGCCATTGTCGAGCAGGTAACGGACAATGTCCTCATGACCCCGCTTGGCGCTCCGCATCAAGGCAGTGCGGCCGTCTCCGTTGGCGACGTTAACATTTGCGCCTTTGGAAACCATCGAGCAGACCTTTTCGAAGTCGCCTCTTGCCGCTGCATCAAAGAATTCCTGATTAATCTGATCCATAAATTTAACCTCCTTAATATTCTTTGAAACGGATGAACAAAAAAGATGGACGCATACGTTCCATCTCAAAAAGCATAACTTGTTGAAACCACAACCCCGCCGAAAAGAACTGCTGTTTCACCTCTGTGCTGTGCATAAAAAGCACGTTCCTTTCCAACGTAAACCATGATAATTCAACTCCGTTCTAATCCGAAAATGTTTCTACCCACATTGTATCGTAAAGTCGGAAATCTTCAATCAAAAACCGGGCGAATTCATGAAAATAACATGAAAATAAATGAATCTTATGAAAACATTTTCATTTTCGGAGTTCCACGACCCGGGTGGGATATGGAATCTCGATGTTGTTTTCCCGGAATGCACGCAGGACATTCTCTCTCACCTTGCCGTTCAATGCGTAGTGTTCCGCACTGGTCCGGGTGTAGACACGGAAGCGCAGTTCAATGCCGGAATCCAGGAAATCCGATACCACGATACTCACCGGCGGTACGCCTTCCCTCTTTTCCTGTTCGCTGCGCGGATCCACGAATCCTTCGGTTTCGGTTACCGCTTTGACCAGAACTTCCTTTGCCTTGTCGATATCCGTATCGTACGCCACGGAAAGCACGATCTGTCTTGAAAACAGATTGTTTTCGGTCCGTTTGTTTTCCACAATCTGCGAGTTCATGATCGAGTTTGGAATAATGACCTGCGTACCGTCATAGGTACGGATGATTGTATGACGCAGGGTGATCTCCATTACAGTTCCGTTGATATCCTTTTCCGACAGCTTGATGAGATCGCCAAGCCGGAACGGCTGATACAGCGCCAGGAAGAATCCGGCAATCAGATTGGAGAATGCTTCCTGCGCCGCAAAGGTAACGATGACCGCGATCAGAGAGGTAGCGCCAAGAATTGCCCGGCCGATGCCTGCCAGGAAGCGGACATCATTGAGGATCAGAAATAAGACGACTGCCCAGATCAGAGCGATGACGACATTTCCGATAAACTGAATCGGCGTCCTTGCATGATCGCCCCGGACAAGCGCTTCCTTCTGAATCGATTTGCGGATCATCCGCGTAACAAACAATCCGAAGAAATACAGCAGCACGGACCGTATCGCAAATACAGCCAGGCCGTTTTCAAAATATTCCGAGCCGAAATTCAGAAATTCTTCCATATGCAAAACCTCCTATTTCAGAAGCCTGATGCGATCCTTATAATCCGGCATATAGCGCCGGATCACACTGTAAAACGCAGCCGAGTGGTTCGGTACGAGAAAGTGCGCATATTCATGAAGCAGCACATATTCAAAGCATTCTTCCGGATAATGGATCAGCCGCGTACTCAGGGTAATGGCATGCTTTGTCGTATAACAGACACCCCACCGGCTGGTCATGTATCGGGTCTTGATCACCGGATGTTCGATGCCCCTCGGGTCACAGATCTCGCTGTCCCAGGCAGGACGTGCTTCTTCCGCCATCTCCAGCAGTTTTTTATTCGCCGCCTTGCGGAATGCCGCTTCGATCCGTGCGTCGGTCTTTTCCTTCAGGAAGAAACGGATCTCATCCCCGTCGATCGTTACCGAGTCCCGGGATGCCGTCTCGTAGGATACCCGCCGCGGTATGCCGAGCCACCAGATCGTATCGCCGCTGAGTCCCTCCCGGTTGACTTCCGCCTCCTTGCGGCGGCGGAGCTTCTGGTCAAGAATCCACGCTTCGTTTGTGTAGATGAGCTTTTCAATCTCATACAGCATTGTCCAGCGCGGACAGGTGATCAGGATCTCTCCCTGTTTTCCGATCCGCAGGGTAATGCGTTTTACTTTCTTTCGGGTAATCGTCACCGGCTCATATCTTCCGCCGATCAGTACCTGCATGGATTCAGTTCTCCCATGTGCCGTACAGATGATGGTACAGCGCGCCGATGAGGTTTGCGTCATTGCGGAACTGGCATGGCACTACATCGGCCATGATCAGTGCACTGTTCTCCGTCGGTCCAAACGGCAGACGTTCATGCATGTCCCACAGTGCGTTCTTCAGATAATCAATGAGCAGCGGATCTGCGGAAATCCCGCCGCCGACCGCGATCTTCTCCAGGTTTAAAAGAATACTGAGGTTATAGATCTGTACTGCATAGTCCGCCGCAATCTCCCGCAGGACCTGCTTTGCGGTTTCATCATTGTTTCGAATCCGCCGGAACAGTTCAATGCCGTCCAGGCTCTCTTCCGGTTCACCGGTCGCCGCAGACAGTTTCCGTCCGATCACCTTATGGCCGTTGCGGCACCAGAAGCCGTCAAAGGTATCGGTATGCTGGTCATTCGTGCAGATATAGCTGTATTCCCCTGCCGAAAAATCCTTTCCGACCAGCAGCCGGTCATTGAGAATAATGCCGCCGCCGATACCGGTTCCGATGATCAGAACCGCGCAGTCATGACAGCCCTGCAGTGCACCTTTCCAGTGTTCCGCAAGGACAGCCGCCTTGCCGTCATTCTCCACGGATACCGGAAGCTGCCAGCGTGCAAACATTTCCTTTGCGACGTTCGTGCCGGCATTGAATCTCAGTGAGCCGCCGGTCCGGCAGTATCCCGTCCGATCGTCCAGCATGCCCGGCATGGATACGGCAATGCCTGCGATTTCGTTTCGGTACTGTTCCACGATCGGATCCAGCAGGCGGTAGAATTCTTCCTTCGTACTGTCGCCTGATGGTGCCGGGATCTTGTCCTTATGAAGTATCTCGGTTTCTTCATTCATGACCGCATATTTCAGAAATGTTCCGCCCCAGTCAAATACGAGATAGTGTTTCATCATTCAGTTCCTCCTGCTTTACTGGTTACTGCCCTTGCCGTCTTTGCGGTAAGGCTGTTTGATTCGCTGTTTCCAACCGCAATGCGGCACGTGCCGGATGTCAGTCCATCCGCGCTTACGGTAATCGTCACTTCCCCTGCTTCGTTGTCAGCCTGTACAACGGCAGCCGCTGCCCCATGGAAGGTATTGCGCATTGCGTCCTGCGCTGTATTGTCCTGCATGCATTGTGTATCGGTCGGGTCACCGTTGTCACTGCCAAGCAGTGCCCCGGTTCCTTCCAGATGGAATGTAATGGCCCGATCATCACTGCTGACCGGATTGCCGGCCGCATCGACGAAGTACGCCCGTACATACGTCAGATCCCGTCCGTCTGCGTCCAGATACCGGCGGTCCGCCTCCACACGGATCGCGGCAGGTTCGCCGCAGGTCGTCACCCTGTTTCGGCCGGAGGTCGTCGGAATCACATTGCCGGCTTCATCATAGGCGACAGCTTCCAAGGTGCCTTCTTTGAAGCGCACCTTTTTATTCCAGGACAGTGCACCGTCATACAGCCGATAGGTATATCCGGCGTCCGTTGTTTTTGTCTCGGCGGTTACCTTGCCTAATGACTTGCCGTTAAGAAACAGTTCCACCATCGGTGCGTTTGTATATACCGTGACATTCACACAGCCAAACAGGCTCTTCTTCAGATTTTTCGGATTCCAGTCCGGAAGTACATGCAGTACGGTGAGATCATCCCGCCACTGGCTCTGGTAGAAGTAGTACGAATCCTTCGGGAAGCCCGCGGTGTCAATGATGCCGAAATAGGTACTGTTCGGCAGCGGTTCACTTCCGGTGACGGAACCGGCATACCATCCGTTCCACGGCTCCGGTTCGCCGATGTAGTCAAAGCCGGTCCAGACAAACTCACCGGCAATATAGTCCCGTTTGATCGTATTCAGCCAGGCATCCTGTGCGGTCATGCCCCACTCCACATATTCCCGGTCATAGGCTGAAATCTGATGTGTCTTTTTATTGACGCCAAGCGTGCTGTATTCTCCGCGCGATCCGAATGTGCTTGCGGTCTCACTGCCGTACAGGCACCATTCCGGATGATCCCTGTGATATGCGTCCATGGTTTTTTCCGTCGCATAGTTCAGTCCGACAATTCCGCCCGCATCAACCACTGCAGTATCCATCAGGATCTGTGTTTCACTTCCCTTTACGGTCATATTGTCCGCAATCGTCACGGGAATCGTATCGGTGAAGGATTCGATCCATTCACTGAGAATGCGCGCATAGTTCGGATATTCCGAGGTATCCCCATCGATATTTCCAAGGATCTCATTTCCGATCGAGTACATTAACATGCATGGCTCATTGCGGGAATGCAGGACCATCTCGCGCACATCAAATGCGCTCCACATCATGCCGGCTTCGCCGCCGAGTATGTTATTGTCTGCGGTGATTTCTTCAAGGAATACCTTGCCGTAATCCTCGGTATTGCCGTTCTTCGAATTGGACCAGGTGTCGAATGCCTCTTCAATGACCAGAATTCCCCGCTCACTGCATGCCTGCAGGAAATATCCGTCTGCCGGATTATGGGCACTGCGGATCGCATTGATTCCCATTTCCTGTAACTGATCGAGGCGCTGATCCAGTGCCGCATGATAGGCGGCTGCACCAAGTGCGCCGAAGTCATGATGGAGACAGACGCCCTTCAGCTTCATTGCCTCCCCGTTCAGGTAAAATCCGGTCTCATTGTCAAAGGTCATCCAGCGATAGCCAAACCGGGTATCGACACAATCCTTTACTGCCCCCTCTTCATCAAGCACTTCCGTGCGGCAGGTATAGAGATTCGGATCGTTCACAGACCATAAGGATGGATGGTCGACCGTCAGGGTATCGGTGATGGTTTCCGTGCTGTTTTCCTTCAGCGGAACCGGTCCGCTTTCGGATTCACTGACGACCTTTCCATTACTATCAAGAATCGATGTCCGTACAGAGATGGTATGTGATTCTTTATCATCATTTCCGACCGTCACTTCAACTGCAGTTTTCGCATGAGCAGGATCTTCCGCAAGGTCCGGCGTTTCGATATGAATGCCGTTACGGGTAATATACTGTTTTTCCGTTACGGTCAGTTTTACATCACGGTAAATCCCGCTTCCTGAATACCAGCGGCTGGAAGGCAGTTCATTGTTTACCTTCACCTCGATCGTGTTTGCCGTGGCGCCGTCTGCGATGATAGCATCGGAAATATCAAAGGCAAATGCGGTATAGCCGTACGGATGCGTTCCAAGACGTGTTCCGTTCACGGATACTTCCGCATTCTGATACACCCCTTCAAATTCCAGCAGGATCCGCTTTTCCGCACATTCTTCCGGCAGGACCAGCGTCTTCTGATAATATCCGGTTCCGCCCGGCAGAAAGCCGCTTTCCGCCTCATATTCCGTGCTGTAGTCCTGCGTAATCGACCAGTCATGCGGAAGATCAACTTCCTGCCAGTCCGTCTCATTTTCCAGCCGGAACTGCCAGTCCTCGTTCAGGTCACTCGAACGATCTGAAACAGGAAAAACATCCGGTGTTTCGGCGGTGACCGGCATGGCTGTAAACATACATTGAAGCGCAAGCGCACATGATAAAAGAAGCGTTCGTTTCACGGTTATTATTCTAGCAGATAAAAAAGGACACAGCGGTTTGTGCTGTGTCCTGTCTGATACAGGGTTTCGTTCAGTCTGCCTTGACTGATTCGGTCTTGAAGATGAACTTCACACTGTCGTTTTCATTTTCGGAAGCTCCGCTGAAGCTGCGGTATGCCGTACCTGCGTCACTGATGGCAGTGAGACGGTCAAGCACATCCTCCAGTTCGCCGCCGAATACTTCTGCGAGCCGGTCGATACCTTCGGACTTGAATTTCTCCATGCCTTCCAGCAGTGTCTCGGTTCCGTCGTCGAGCTGTACTGCGCCGTCATCCAGCTGGATGATACCATTCAGCAGTTCGGATGCGCCGTTGTCGAGTTCAACCGTACCGTTTTTAAGATCGCCGGTTCCTTCATACAGCGTCTTTGCGCCATCGTTCAGTTCGGCTGCGCCGCTGTTGAGCTTGTCTGCGCCGGTCTTCAGTGCACCGGCTCCGGTATTGACCTGATCCGCACCTGCAGTGAGAGAATCGATTCCGTTCTTGAGTGCATTTGCACCAGCCGCAACTTTGCCTGCGCCTTCGTTTACACTGCCGGCACCGGCCGCAATCTGGTCCACGCCGCCCTTGAGCTGCGCTGCGCCGGTATCAAGTGCTGCGGCACCCTTTGAAAGATCCGCTGCGCCCTTGGCAACTGCATTCGCACCGTTCACAAGACCCGGGTTCTGTGCTGTGCCGTCTCCGGCAAAGCCAGCCGCAAGCTGATTCACGCCGGCATCGACCTGATTGATACCATTGGAAATCTGATCGGCGCCGGTCTTCAATGCGGTAAGATTTTTAATCGTTGTATCAAGTGTCATGATCGTCTGATCAATCTGGCTGACAAGCAGTGCGTCGTTATCACCGGTGCTTTCGTTGGTAAGCAATTCGGTGACAGTTGCGTTATAGTCTGCCTTTGCCTGATTCAGCTGTGCCATGGCATCTTCCACACTTTCCGGTACGGTTTCATTCTCCATCAGCACCAGCATGTCTTCCGCCGTTTCACTTCCGGCAACAGTCGGTACCGGCTCCTCTGCTGGTTCTTCCGCTGCCTCTTCCGCCGGTGCTTCCGCTGTCTGTGCTGCCTTCAGGTTTTCGTTTTCTGCACTGAGGGATGCGACCTGATCATTCAGGGATGCGATGGTTCCGTTTGCCGCATCGAGTTCCCCCTGCAGAGAATCCTTTTCTGTCTGGAGGCTGCTGATCTGACTCTGCAGATCGCTGTTCTCTGCCTCCGCGGCATCGAGCTGGCTCTGCAGTTCAGCGATCTGTGCCTGCAGTGCGTCAGTATTGTCTTCAGCCGGCGCTGCGGGTTCTGCCACAGGTGCTTCTGCCACCGGCTCTGTTTCAGCTGCCGGTTGTGCAGCTGTTTCTGTCTGTGTCTTCAGTGCTTCGTTTTCTTCTTTCAGCGTGTCGATGGTTTCCTGCTGGTCAGAGATTGTATCGCTCTGACGATCAATCGTTTTCTGCATCAATCCCTGTTTCTGTGCTGCGGCAGCTTCCGCCTGCACTTTTCCAAGATTCTGCGCAGCGGTAAGCACTGCCTGATACTTTGCAAGCAGAACCTGATCATTTGCGTGACCATCGGTTTTGCCAACCTCCTGGAACAATCCCTTCTTGAGCTGTTCCAGCGCTGCTTTCTGTCCTTCGAGTTCCTCGACCTTCTGGCCGATCTGCTTGCTCATACCGGCAGCGCCGTCTTTCAGACTTGGCGTTTTGCCGTCTGCGGATTTCTCAATTCCGTTCTTCAGCTTTGTTACTCCGGCCTGGAGCTGTGCCGCGCCGGCTGCGACAGACGTTGCGCCCTGCGCAAGCTGTGCAGATCCGGTGACTGCCTGTTCGGTACCTGCCTTGAGGGACGCGGCACCGTTGGATAATGCGGCACTGCCGTCAGACAGCTGTTTCGTACCTGCCGCAAGTTCATCAGCGCCGTCCTTGAGAGAAGCCGCACCGGCATCGATCTGCTTTGCGCCTTCATTCAGAGTGCCGGTTCCGTCCGCAAGGGTTCCTGCCCCTTCCGCGAGTTCTCCGGTGCCGTCCTTGAGTGCGGAGGTTCCGTCCGCAAGCTTTCCTGCGCCGTCATTGAGCTGTTCGGATCCGTCTTTTACCTTGCCGGTTCCGTCTTTCAGCTGGGATGCGCCATCCTTCAGTTTATCGGCACCTTCCCGCAATGCGCCGGTTCCGTCTTTCAGGGTCTCTGTTCCTTCATTCAGCTGATCTGCGGCATCCATGAGCTGATCCATCTTGCCGGACAGTTCTGACATATCCGCATCCCCATCGATGGAAAGATCATTGAGCAGATTGTTTCCGGCAACCGTCATGGTCATACCGAGTTCAAATCCGGTCGTATCCGCTTCAAACTCGACATAGTCCGGAATATCCCTGTCCGAGAGCTTCTCGGAGAGTTCACTGGTATTCAGGCTTTCCTTCAGTCCCGGGAAGGCAATGCCTACCAGGAAGGAATTGGAGCCTTCGGAAATCAGCTTTCCGTTTGTGACATTGATATTGGAGAATTTCTCCGGGTCGATCTGTACGCCGGTGATCATCGCAAACGGCACCTTGACGGTCTCGTTTCGTCCGTTGACAGTGATGGTCTGTTCGGTGTCATTGGTGTAATCAAACCGCACGATAACGTGACCTGCTTTACCGGCGATGTCGTCTGCGGAGATATCCTTGCCGTCGAGCTTGTAGGATATCTTCATGGATACCGGAAGCTCGGCATCACTGGTGCCGCGGTAATAGATGTCCTTGCCGTTGGCCTTCCAGGTAATGGTTCCGTCCGCATTGCGTTCGTAGGTTTCATTGCCGGAGACATTCTCGATGTCCTTCAGAGTGGATTCATCAAGGAGTGTTCCGCTTCCTTCGGTATTCTTCAGCCAGTCACTGACGATGACCGACTGTTTGTCACCGGATGCGTCGGTGATGACATAAACCGTTTCATCTTTTCCGGTTCCGCTTTCCGGTTTTGTTTCCCCTTCCTCAGCGTAGACGCCGATTCCGGTAAATCCCATTGTGCAGGCTGTCATACCTGCAAGTATGGTGCGTCCGATTTTATTCATACGTTTCATAGATTTGGCCTCCTTTGATTTCAGCCTTTCTGCGGCATGGTCGTTTTATTGATGAGCGAATCGAAGATCAGCAACAGTGAGGGTAACAGGAAGATGACACATACCATGGAGATGAGTGCACCTCTTGCCATCAGTACACAGAGGGAACTGATCATATCGATGTTGGAGTACATTCCGACGCCGAATGTGGCGGCGAAGAAACTCAGTGCGGATACCACGATGGACTTTGCGCTGGTCTCAACTGCGATCCGCAGCGCTTCCTTCTTTTCCGTTCCGTTACAGCGTTCCCGGCGGTAACGTGTGGTAAGCAGGATTGCGTAGTCAACCGTTGCGCCGAGCTGAATCGTACCGATGACGATATTGGCGATGAACGGGAGCTTCGTTCCCGTAAAGTACGGGATGCCCATGTTCACCATGATGCCGGATTCAATGACCGCAACCAGAATCACCGGCAGTGAGATCGATTTGAATACCGCCGCAATAATCAGGAAGATGATGCCGATCGATGCGGTGCTTACGGCACCGAAGTCATGGTCACTGATCGTAATCAGATCTTTCGTACATGGTGCCTCGCCGATCAGGAAGGACGAGCTGTCATAGTTCTTGGCAATCTCGCTCAGTTTTGTGACCTGGGCATTGACTTCGTCACTTGCGACCTTGTATTCCGATCCGATGAGCAGGATCTGATACTTATCGGTGATCAGCGAATCCTTCAGCTTGTCCGGAACGAATTCACTCGGGATGGTCGGTCCAAGAATCGTATTGAGACCAAGCACCCATTTGACGCCGGGTTCCTTCTTCATCTCATCTGCCATCGCCCGCACATCCTTGTTTTCCACGGAAGAATCCATGATCAGAATGTGTGATGCATTCATGTGGAACTGTTCTTCCTGTTTCGCATTTGCGATCATGGAAGGAAGTTCCTTCGGCAGTGAACTGTCGAGGTTGTAGTAAACCGGAACATTGGTATATCCCTTTACCGCCGGTACCATGATCACCATTGCAATGACCAGGAATACATAGCAGTGTTTTGCGACAAATGCGCCGATTCCGTTGAAATCCGGAAGGATCGCCTTGTGTTTTGTTTTCTCAAGCGCCTTGTCAAATACCAGAATCAGTGACGGCAGGATCGTAATGCAGGAAAGGACGCCGAAGATGACACCCTTTGCCATGACGATACCGATATCCGGTCCGAGTTTGAAACTCATGAAGCACAGTGCGATAAAGCCGGCGACGGTGGTGATGGAGGAACCGATGATCGAGGTGAAGGTTTCCGCGATTGCCTCAACCATTGCCTCCTTACGTTCCTTTCCTTCGGCCAGCTGCGCTTCGTAGCTGTGCCACAGGAAGATGGAGTAATCCATCGTGACACCTAACTGCAGAACTGCCGCTAGGGCTTTTGTGACATAGGAGATCGAACCGAGGAAGATGTTCGATCCAAGATTGTAGAGAATTGCCATTCCGATGCTTGCGAGAAACAGGAATGGAATCAGCCAGCTGTCCATCGACAGCATCAGTACCACTACCGAGAGCGCCACCGCCATCACGACGTAGACCGGCGCCTCTGCCTCGGAGAGGTCTTCCGTATCAACGAGCACCGCGCTCATGCCGGTCAGGAAGCACCGCTCATCCGCGATCGTGCGGATCTTCCGGACAGCTGCGATCGTGCTGTCCGCGCTGGTCGTATCCTTAAAGAGAATGAACATCATCGTGCTGTCGCCGGAATTGAATGCGTCATAGATCTCATCCGGAAGGATTTCCATCGGCACACTGATATCGAGTGCCGAATCATACCAGATGACATCCTTGACGCCGTCGACTTCCATGATCTGTTCTTTCAGCGCCTTTACATCTTTCTCCGGCATTCCCTCACAGATCAGTGTGGAGAAACCGCCGGTCCCAAGTTCTTCTTTCAGGATGTTCTGTCCGACCATTGTCTCGATGTCTTCCGGCAGATACGTAAGCAGGTCGTAGTTGACCTTTGTTTTGATATATCCAAGTGCGGCAGGTATTAACAGCACCACCGCTGCCAGAAGAATCACATGCCGGAAACGGACCACCCATTTCCCTGTCTTCTTTGCCATGTGAACCTCTTTTCCAAGCTCACTGACTGTCAGTCAGTTTTCTGAGCACATTAGTCGTTATAGTCACTTTCTGACCGCCGGTCAACACATGAAAACAGCCCCTCGGGCTGTTTTAGACAGATTCACGATTTTGTCAAAGCTAACCTGGCAGAAATCCCCGTTCCCGCTTTGCGGTTACCGCATCTCTGCTGAATTTCGGGGAATCTTCCGGCAGCTGTTTCAGGGGACTGTAGTTCTGATTCACCAGCTCATCGTCATAGATCATCTGACAGGAACCTCCTCCGTCAAGGCGGATCGCATCGGTCACCTTCTCCTTCCGAAGCAGCTCCTTCACCGCCGCATCCGGGATCGTTCCGTAGAACTCGATGAGCAGAAACTGACCGGTCTGTTTCTGCGCAAAGATGGTCAATGCCCTGCCATAGGTATGGTAGTTGATTCCGCCGACCTGGCCGCCCGTAATATCCTGTTCTTTTCCATCCGCAAAATAGGTATAGGAACCGGATACCGCATTTTCCGCATCGATCAGGTAACCGGTCATATAGGACCAGTTATGATCGCCTTTCCACTTTCCCTTCTGCCAGCCATGGTAGCGGATCTCCATGTCATAGCGGTTGAAATAGGCGGTCGCATAGCCGCTTCCGTAAGCCGGGGTATTCAGACTGCCGTGCCATGTCGTCCATTCATTATTCACCCGCACTGCCCCGACCGGACGGCCGTACTGGGTGTTCGTATTGTTAAAATAACCGGCATTGATTCCGCCGACCCGGACATAGCCTTCTTTCAGAAGTTTCCTGTCTTCCAGCTGGCTGAGATACACCGGGGTTTCACTGTAATCCACCTTCAGGAAGGTATTGCGGCTTGGGTCCACCCGCAGGATGTCATATTCCACGCCGCGCAGGACACCGGTCTCATGCTGGACAAAGGGAACGGTTCCCTTCTTTGCATAGATATTGATCGCCGTGGAAATCTTCCGGCGCTGATAATGCGCCTTTTTGGTCTCATCCCAGCAGTTGATCACCGTTTCCGCAAGCACCGGACGCACACAGAAAAGCGCTGCCAGGGCAGCGAGCACCATGCATGCGGATTTGCGGAGAATACGCTTCATCATGTTTATTGTATCGCATGCGATAAAAAAACAGCGGACCGCATGGATCCGCTGTATATATCGAACGAACTCAGATGAGCTTGAACGGCTTGACGCCTTCGACTGCCTTTGCGGCATCGATAACTGCATCATCATTGTCGATGTCGATGAGCTTGTACTTATCATTGCCCATGCCGATTTCCTTCATGTAGGAAAGCTGACGCAGACCGTGACGGGTCTCAATACGCTCGACGAGGGCCTTATGATCTTCCTCGCACATCGCATAGATCATATCGATGGATGCCTGGTCTGCCGCAAGGATATCAAGACTTGCGACGATGCCGACATTCGGAGTAACGACCGGCTGTGCCGCAACGCCTTCGCAGTCGCAGGATACCGACATGTTGCGCATGACATTGATGAAGCTGATATGTTCACCGAAATGATCGACGGTAGCCTTGGTGGATTCACTGATGCGCTCCATCAGTTCTTCTTCTGCGATCGACCACTTGTCATCGGAGCCTTCACGCTGATGGATCATCTTCTTTCCGATGCGTCCGTCTGCGCAGCCGATGCCGAGGTTCTTGTTGGAGCCGCCGAAGCCGCCCATGGTATGACCCTTGAAATGGGTCAGCGCCAGCATGGAATCATAGTTCTTCATATGATTGCCGACGGACATCTCTGTGAACCATTTTCCGCCTTTGACCGGATACATTTCGGTTCCCTCTTCATCCATGATGTCGACCGGGCAGAAGGTCCAGCCGTTGACTTCCAGGGTCTTGCGGTGCTGTTCGGTGGTATAACGGTCACCGTCATAGAATGTATTGGTTTCAACGATCGCCGCATTGCCGTTCTTGAATTCAGAATCAAACAGTTTCTTTACCCAGGCAGCCGGGATGATGTTCGGTCCGTGGGGCTCGCCGGTATGAAGCTTGACCGCAATCTTTCCGGTCAGATTGGCACTGACACGGTTGTAAATCTTAATGAGGCCTTCCGGAGAAAGATCCCGTGTGAAATAGACAACGGATTCCTCGCCGGTGCGCTTGTCATACGGGACATATGCAGTTTTGTTTTCAGACATGAATGATTTTCCTCGCTTTCTTCTGAACAGCTTATGATTGTCCGCATCTCCTTCAGGAGCGCGGCAGGTTTCTGTCTTTTATATATAAGATTATCTGTTCTTTTTCAACAATGATGCACAAAATGCTCAGTAGTGGTCGACGGTCTTTCCGCTGCAGCTGAGCTCATAGATATCGCTTCCGGTTTTTTCATTGAAATAATCAATCAGCCGCATGGTGAGCACCCGCTTGTCATCCGGGTAATTGGGATAACGGGAGATGATGTCCGCAAGCCGGTCTTCCATCCGCATGATGCCGGAAGCCCCGCTGATGTTGTCGCATAACTGGATCAGACGGTCATAGTCGTCATAGTCAATCGATGCAAGCTCGTTAAACATCTCTTCGATCTGTTCCTCGCTCAGATCAAACGCACCGCCGTAGCCACGCTTTTCCTGTAAGGCAAAGGAATGCGTCAGACAGATCCGCGCAATGGCGGGATAGCCAAGCTCCTGCATGTATTTCCAGCCGTAATAGACATGTCCGAGCTGAAGGTTGCCAAACCGGCGGCCGATGTCATGAAGCAGACCGGAGACATAACAGCGGTCTTTATCAAGTCCAGCGGCTTCCCCGATTGCCTCGGCGCTTCTTGCGGCATTGCGGCAATGATCACCCCACTTGCCGGGATTTGCGGCAAGACCTTCTTCCAGCAGACGTTCTGCCTCTTCTCTGGATGGAATTCGAATTACGTCACTCATGGCATTATTCTGCCATAAAAGTCAGAAACATGCGGATCAGATATTCTTTCAATCTCTATTCATCTTGAGATTCGATAATAAATTATCGAAAAACATTAATTTTGGGGTTGACTTCCTGTCAGATGCCATTATGATGGAGTTATCGATAAACGATAATTAATTATCGAAAAACGGAGGTAATTACGATGAATAACGAAAAGATGATCCAAACCGCAAAGACAAGCTATACCATCGTCAATATCATGGAGAAGATCATGATTGCGGCGCTGGTGCTGTGTGTGCTCGGACTCTGCATGCTGGGCTATGCCTGGGCAGTAAAGGCACCGGTCACGGAATCCACCATCTCCTTTGGGAATGTGACGTTCCGCCTTTCCGAACAGTATGCGCCGACCGACACCATTCAGATCAAAAGCATCATGATTTCAATCCTGTCCGCAATCGTACTGGTCGGTATCATCTTCTACGGTCTGTCCATCCTGAAGAAGATCCTGCGGCCGATGAAGGAAGGACGTCCGTTTGACGTCAGTGTATCGGACGGAATCCGGAAGCTTGGCTATGCGGTGCTTGCGGGCGGACTGATCCGCTATGTGACACAGGTACTGACTGATTACATGTTCAGAGGACGCTATGAACTTCTGCGCAGCCTCTTCAAAGAAGGCGCTGTCGAGCACATGCAGGTAACGTATTCCTTCAGCATCGGTTTCCTGTTCGTCGCATTACTGCTCTTCCTGTTGTCCTATGTATTCCGCTATGGCGAGGAACTGCAGCGTCAGTCGGATGAGACACTTTAAGAGGACAGAGTATGGGAAAGATCATTCTTCGTCTGGACCGTGTAATGGCTGACCGGAAAATCAGCCTGAAGGAGCTGTCTGAAAAAGTCGGCGTGACCAATGTCAATCTCTCCAAAATGAAAACCGGCAAGATCAGCGCCATCCGCTTCTCTACCCTCGAGGCTATCTGCGAGGCACTGGATTGTCAGCCTGGTGACATTCTGGAATATGTATCTGAGGAATCGGAGGAAGCCGGACAGTAACCCTGTCCGGTTTTTTTGAGAATATACAGAGTATTTCTGTTATACTCTTAATACACGGGGTCGTAGCTCACCTGGGAGAGCGCATCGCTGGCAGCGATGAGGTAGAGGGTTCGAGTCCCTTCGGCTCCACTTACTGAAAGTCCGTTTCGGCGGACTTTTTCTTTTTTACCGCGGGATTTTCGATTCTGTTTCCTATAAGAAGAGTGTACAGGTTATTTCTTTAAGAAATAATGCGCATATTATACGCACCAAATGTTATAATCAGGAGGAATCAGGCGATGAAATATCGTGATCTGGTGAAGAAATTGCTTAAGGCCGGTTTCCGGTTTTATGGACACGGAGGCAATCACGACAGATTTCAGCGAGGAAGCAGGATTGAAACAATTCCGCGTCACCGTGAAATCAACGAGAAACTGGCACGCGCAATTCTTCGCCGCAATGGAATCAGCGATTAGAAAGTCTCAACATGGAAAGGACCGATATTATGCAGAATGTATACCCTGTACTCATCTCAAAAGATACAGACGGCTATCTGGTATATATCCCGGATGTCGATGGAATGACCCAAGGAAATTCCCTGTATGAAGCTATGTTCATGGCACGCGATTATCTCGGCACGTACAGTCTGGAGGACGAACTCCCCGAACCATCTTCCGTTGAACAGGCTGTCCGGCTTGCGAAAGAACACGCGGACAGTGATGACTTTAAATGGTCTGCCGGCACACCCTATTTCATTGATATCGATACGGAAGCGTACCGCCGTCAGCTGAACACAAAAGCAATCCGGAAAAACTGTACGATTCCATCCTGGCTTAATGACAAGGCAGAAGCAGCCGGAATCAATTTCTCCCGTGTTCTTCAGGATGCGCTGATTGATAAACTCGGATAAAAAATCCCATGCGATTCAAATCTGTGAATCCATGGGATTTCTTAACTTATTCTGTTTCCCTGTTCTGCTGGGTCTTTTCCCGGTTGCGTTTGTAAATAATGGACATGCCCTTTCCGGCAAGATCGGGATCATAGATATCAATGGTATCGGTCTCATCCGCGATGACGCGTCCAAGGCCGCCTGTCGCAATGACAAATGCGTCCGGATCATTCAGTTCTTTCTTCATCTTGCGGATAATGTATTCCACCTGACCGATATAGCCATAAACAACCCCTGCCTGCATGCCGGCGATCGTATTCTTTACAAGAATGCTTTCCGGCTTTTTGATTTCAATTTCCGGCAGTTTTGCGGTCATCGAAGTCAGTGCGCTCGCACCGGTCTCAAGACCCGGCGCAATGACCGTGTACTGGAAGACACCGTCATTCGATACATAGTCGAAGGTTGTCGCGGTGCCGAAGTCCACGATGATGCAGGAGCGATGATACGTATAGTAGGCCGCCGCGCAGTCCACGATCCGGTCCGCCCCGACTTCCTTGGGATTATCCGTACGGATCGAGATTCCGGTCCGGATGCCCGGGCCGATAATGATCGGCTCCTTCTGAATATATTTGCGGATACTGGAGGTCAGGGAATACATCACCTTCGGAACCACCGAGGAGATGATGACATCCTGAATGTTTTCCTTTGTCAGTTCATTTGCGGCGAGAAACTCGCGGATACAGAGGCCGAATTCATCACTGGTGCGCGGTGTCCGCGTGGTAAGACGGAAGCCGGCAATTGCCTGATGTTCATCATCCGGCAGAAGATCCATCTTGATATGGGTGTTTCCGACATCGATTGTAAGAAGATACATCATTACAGTCCCTCCGCTGCCACGATCCGCAGAATTTCCTCTGCGGTATCATCTTTGCTTAACAGTCCCAGTTCGCTGGTCTCTTTCTCCGAAATCACCGTGACAACATTTGTATCCCCGGCAAATCCGGCACCTGCCTGTCGCAGGCTGTTTGCGACAATAAAGTCACAGTTCTTAGAACTCAGCTTCCGGCGGGAATTCGGAATCAGGTTTTCGGTTTCCATCGAGAAGCCGACCAGGATCTGTCCGTCCCGTTTATTCTGGCCGAGAGTCTTGAGGATATCGGTTGTCCGGGTCAGTTCGAGATTCATACCGCCATCGGCTTTATGGATCTTTTCTTCTGCCGTGGTGATCGGCGTATAGTCTGCGACCGCTGCCGCAAGGATCATGATATCCATTTCCTGCTGGCGCGGAAGCACGGCGTCAGCCATTTCCCTTGCGGAGGTAACGGGAACCATATGCACCCCGCGGATATCCGCCAAGGCGGTCTTTCCGGCAACGAGGATAACCTCAGCACCGGCATTGCGGGCAGCCCTTGCCAGGGCATAGCCCATCTTTCCGCTGGAATGGTTGGTGATATAACGTACCGGATCGATGGCTTCGCAGGTCGGTCCTGCGGTGATGAGAACCTTTCGTCCGGCTAAATATTTATCGGTATGAAGCACTTCCTTCAGTGCATCTTCAATCTGATCCGGCTCCGGCATTCTTCCCTTTCCGGTCGTGCCGCAGGCGAGATAGCCGCTGCCGCTTTCCAGGATATGCATGCCGTACTGTTCGCACTTTTTCAGATTGTCCTGTGTGATCGGGTTTTCCAGCATGGCCGTGTTCATTGCCGGTACGATCAGTTTCTCGCATTTGCTCGCAAGGAAGGTTGTGGTAAGCATGTCATCCGCAATGCCGTTGGCGACCTTTGCGATGACATTCGCGGTCGCCGGTGCAATGACAAAGGCATCCGCCTTCTGCGCGAGACTGATATGATGCACATCGGGCGTATAGTCCGTTGTGAACATATCCAGGATCACCTTCTGACCGGACAGACTCTGCATGGTCAGCGGAGTGATGAATTCCTGCGCTTCCCTGGTCATCAGCACATGCACTTCATAGTCCTGTTTGTGCAGCGATGACACGAGAGAACAGATCTTGTATGCGGCAATACCGCCGGTAACACCAATCAGAACACAGGGTTTATTTGTCATAGAAGCCCATCCTTTCCATTGCGGGTTTCAGCGCTCTGACAAGTGCCGGAATCACAATGGACGCAAGGATGATCTCAAGGATTCCGTTCGACGTCAGAACGGTAATGATTACAGCACCGACACCGATTCCTGCCGCATTTGCATAGGCACTGCCGAAGAACAGCCAGATGGAGCCCATGACAAACAGCGTATGGATCAGTGTGTTAAGACCGGCAGACACCGCTGCGGAAGTGACCCGCGAGCGCTTCATGCGGCGCATAGCCAGATAGATATAGAACGACAGCACACCGAGTGTGATGCGCGGTACGAATGCGATGAACAGGCTCCAGAAGTTGCCATGGACACCGCCGATCGTGATGAACGGGCTGAAGCAGAAGCTGGTGATGCCCGGCGCGAACGTTGCTTTAAGCATGCTGGTAAGACCGAAGACAAAGCCCATCAGCGCGCCATACAGCGGGCCGAGGATAATACCTGCAAGAATAACCGGCAGATGCATGGTCGTGATGTTGATGGCACCGACGGGAATGAATCCGATCGGCGTTACCGCCATGAGGATCTCAATGGCGACAAAAAAAGCCGCGAGTGTCAGCTTCTGAGTACGTTTCTTGTTTCTGTTCATAATCTTCCCTCCTGCCGCTCTCTTATGGATGCAGCGAATACAGAAATCCAAATGTTCCGGCGATATTTCCGAAAATCCATGCATTGTCACGGTTTTCATCGCCAAAAACAATATATACAGTTCTACGATGCTTTACAAGCGGTTAAGCACAAAAATATATATGCACTTTGGCCCGCCAGAGGAAAAGGCATTCCGGATCATCCGGAATGCCCTGCATACATACAGCAGTAATCTCCTCAGTCGTTCACACTGAAGTCGATATCGCTCATGTTCTGTTTCAGCACTTCAGCCGAAGCGTTCAGTGCCTCGCGCTCCGCCTCACTCATGGAAATCGGAACCAGCGATTCGACGCCATTCCGGCAGACGATTGCCGGTACGGACAGCGCACAGTTACTGATGCCGTATTCGCCGTTGAGAACGACGGATACCGGCAGAACGGATTTTTCATCCTTGGCGATGGCCTTGCAGATACGCGCAACGGACATACCGATGCCGTAGTAGGTCGCATGTTTCTTGGCGATGATCTCATATGCACTGTTTTTGACATCATCGCTGATTTCCTTCTGGGTCTCTTCAAAGTCAATGTCACCCATCCCGCGCAGCGCGAAGAAGTCTGCCAGCGGAACACCGGAAACATCTGCGTTGCTCCAGCAGACGATCTCACTGTCGCCGTGCTCGCCGACGATGTAGGCGTGAATGTTGCGGCTGTCGACATCGAGCTTTGTGGAAAGCAGTGTGCGCAGACGCGAAGTATCAAGTACGGTTCCGGAGCCAAAGACACGGGACTCACCCATGCCGCTGGTCTTTGCGGCGTAGTAGGTCAGAATATCGACCGGGTTGGCAACTACCAGCATGATCCCTTCCGGCTTGCGGGCACGGATCTCCTTCATGATGCCGGAGAAGATCGATACGTTCTTATGAATCAGGTCCAGACGGGTCTCTCCCGGCTTCTGAGCAGCGCCTGCCGTCACAACGATGATTGCCGCATCCCCGATGTCATCATAGTCACCCGCGTACACACGCATCGGACTTACCAGGGCAGTGCCATGGCTGATATCCATCGCCTCGCCTTCTGCCTTGTCGTGGTTGACGTCCAGAAGGACCATTTCCGAAAACAGACCGCTCTGCATGATTGCGAACGCACTCGTTGCGCCGACAAAACCGCAGCCGATCACAGCTACTTTACGATGATTAACACTCATAGGTATTTTTCCTTTCCCACAGTTTCTGTTAGTTCAATTATAAAACAGGATATTGCAGGCATGCCATTGATATTATCTCCGGACGGCATCCTTTTTTCAGACACACAGTGTTACCGCTTCCGGCTTCCGTAATGCTTCCGACAGGAATTATAGTGAAATCAAATAGAAGGAGGAGGATACGCTCCGTGAAACGCATATTATATTTCCTTTGTGCCGCTGTGCTTCTGTGCACCGCCTGCACTTCAAAGACACCGGCTCCCGTGACTGTCACAGAATCACCGACGGAAGCTCCGGAAGAAACACCGATTGCCCTGATTCCTTCTGTTTCCGAGTCTGCGGACACTTCATCTTCCTCTGTCAAACCTGCAGAGACGGAAACAGCCGGGTCCCTGAAACCGGAACAGGAAGTCGGCGAGGTCACTTCCATTCGCCGCTATGTCAGTTCCAGCGACATGTTTTCTGAGCCCTATCTGCCCGAGCTGGTGCTGAATCCGGACGGAACATTTGTGCTTACGGAAAACCTGTTTGAAGGAATGGGGCACTACAGCGGAACCTATACCGCGGAAGATTACAATCTTACACTTCATGTTTCCTCCGTCGACTTCAGCGGGTTTGCGGGTGATGATGTAAAGGAAATCCGGTTTGAGGCACTGACGGAGGATGTGCTTCAGCTGATGGATGATCTGTGCGGTTCGATGAAGTTTGATACCTGGTACCGCGCGGAAGAATAGTCCTGTTAAAAAGAAAGGCAAAAAAAGGCTGTACACGGTTTGTGTACAGCCTTTTCTGGAATCAATGTCAGAATCCTTACTGAGCGTTGAACTCGAGGTTGTTCTGTGTATCCTTTGCGAATACATGTGCAACGCCGCCGTCGAATGTGAATTCGATGTCGGAACCCATGGAATAGGTCTTGTTGCCCTTGAGGTCAAGTGTCGGAACGATGATGACACCGTCCTTGCCGCAAGCGTTGATGTGCAGGTGGACAGCGGAACCCATAAGTTCGGATACGTCTACCTTACCCTTGATCATCTTGCCCGGAACTTCCTTAAGAGTGATGTGATCCGGACGGACACCAACGGTTACATCCTGTGCTGCAACATTGTTAGCTGCGAGGTTCTTCTGCTTTTCAGCGGAGAGCTCGATAACAGCATCTTCAACCTGTACGCTGTACTTGCCGTCTGCGGAACGGAGGAGCTTGCCATCATAGAAGTTCATCTGCGGAACGCCGATGAAGCCTGCGACGAACATGTTCACAGGATCGTCATAAACTTCCTGCGGAGTGCCGATCTGCTGGATGACACCGTCTTTCATGATGACGATACGGTCACCGAGTGTCATAGCTTCGGTCTGGTCGTGTGTAACGTAAATGAATGTGGACTTGATTCTCTGACGGAGCTTGATGATCTCAGCACGCATCTGGTTACGCAGCTTGGCGTCCAGGTTGGAGAGCGGCTCGTCCATGAGGAGAACCTTCGGTGCACGGACGATAGCACGTCCGATCGCAACACGCTGTCTCTGACCACCGGAGAGAGCCTTCGGTTTACGGTCGAGGTACTGTGTGATGCCGAGAATTTCAGCTGCCTGATCAACTGCCTGGTCGATTTCAGCCTTCGGAACTTTACGAAGCTTCAGCGGGAACTCCATGTTCTGACGAACTGTCATGTGCGGATACAGCGCGTAGTTCTGGAATACCATCGCGATATCTCTGTCTTTCGGCGCAACATCGTTTACGAGTTTGTCGTCGATGTAGAGCTCGCCCTTGGAAATTTCCTCGAGGCCTGCGACCATTCGCAGTGTTGTGGACTTACCGCATCCGGAAGGACCGACGAGAACGATGAATTCCTGGTCTGCAATCTCCAGATTGAAGTCCTGGACGGCAAGAACGCCTTCCTCTGTAACCTTCAGGTTAGTAGGCTTGTGCTTCTTTCCGTCGTTGCTGTTCGGGTAAATCTTAACGATGTGTCTAAGTGATACTGTTGCCATGTCTTTCTCCTTGCCCCTTTCTTTAATTTAAAATAGAAAGAATTCTGAAGTTCCCGCGTCGATGAACCCGCGCCGCTGACAATCCGGTGCGTTCCGCATCCGCTCCGTACCCGCGGCGGTTTCACCCAGCTGCAGAACTTTCTGGCGAGGAGCCTGATTGCACTGCAAATGACAGCGCTTTCATTGGCCCCTATAGTCGGTATTATAACGTAAGGTTGTTACGAGGTATACCTTTTTTTCTTGTCTTTTTGAACAATTTTTACTGTTTTTTTGCGTTTTTACGCTTCTGATTCAGATTCCGGACGGATTCCCCCTCCACAAGGGAGAAATTAATGAATTCATCCGTAACCGCATGGTTGTAATTAATGCGCAGAAGAATGTCTTCCACGCCCTTTTTTGCGAGCATATCCGTGTCCTGACGGATCGTGGAAAGCCGCGGAATGGAATACCGTGAAGATTCAATGCCGTCATAGCCGAGCACTGAAATATCCTCCGGAATGGACATCCCCATATCCTTGATTGCGCGCATCGCCCCAAGGGCAATCGTGTCACCGAGCGCAAACACCGCAGTGATCTTCGGATTCTTCTTCAGCAGGCGCTGGGCGCTCTCATAGCCCCCTGCCATGGAGAAGCGGCTCGGTTCATACTGCATGTTTTCATCGAATTCAAGACCATGCTGGTCGAAGGCAGCCTTGCAGCCTTCCATACGGCGGAAGCCGATCTGACTTCCGATGCGGGAGGCGCTGCCGCCGATGATGCCGATGTGGGTATGTCCCATCTGAATCAGATATTCGACTGCTGCCCTTCCGGCTTCCATATCATCCGTGGTATAACTCGACAGATTTTTCAGTTCGAGTCCCTCAGCCGTGTTTGTGAGCAGCACGCACGGAACATCGATCTTTCCGAAATCCTGCCGGAAAAATTCCAGGTTGCCGCCGAGGAAAATGAATCCCTTCGGCTTGCGGGATGCACACAGCTGCGCAGCGGTCTGCACTTCGTTGGCATATTCATCCAGGAAGGCTACCGCAACATCCTCTCCGCTTTCCTTTAACATCACCTGAACGCGTTCCAGAATGCTTTCAAAGAACATGTTCTCATTACCTTTGACGATAATGGTGATCGCAGAGTTGGACTGCTGCTTTAGCTGCTTTGCGTTGGAATTCGGCTGAAAGTTCTGTTCACGGATCACTTCCTGAACCCGTCTGCGCGCTTCTTCGCTCACATCCGGGTGGTTGTTGATGACGCGGGAAACTGTTCCGATACTGTATCCGGACAGCTTCGCAATGTCTTTAATCGTTGTCATAGTAGTTCTCCGAGAAATGCTAGTGTTCGCTGTATTTTAACACGCGGACACCGCCAGCTGCTTATCCTTTGACCGCACCGGCCGCAACGCCTTTGATAATATGCTTCTGGCAGAGCAGATAGAACACAATAACCGGAATGATGCTGAGCAGAATCAGCGCCATCGTTGCGCCGAGGTCAACCGTACCATAACTTCCCTTGAGGAACTGGATGTGGATCGGAATCGTCATATACTTTGTACGGTCAAGTACAAGATACGGCAGGAGATAGTCATTCCATACCCACATGATTTCAAGAATGCCGACCGAAATCAGCGTCGGCTTCATCATCGGAAGAACAACCTGGAAGTAGGTCTTTACCGGACCGGCACCGTCAATTGCGGCAGCCTCTTCGATCTCGAGCGGAATTGACTTTACAAATCCGACAAACATGAAGATCGCAAGGCCTGCGCCGAATCCGAGATAGATGACCGGAATCGTCCACGGGGTGTTGAGCTTGAGCACGTCTGCGGTCTTGGACAGTGTGAACATGACCATCTGGAACGGAACGACCATCGAGAAGACACACAGGTAATAGACGGCACGGCAGATCGGAGAGTCAACACGTGCGATATACCATGCGGCCATCGAGGTAAACAGCAGGATCAGCGCCGTGGAAGCGACGGTGATCAGAACGCTGTATTCCACTGACCGGGCAAACGGATAGTTGCCGAAGGTCATGCCCTTGATGAAGTTGGAGAATCCCGCCCACATTTCACCGGTCGGGAGTGCAAATGTATGTGTCTTGACGTAGGTGTTCTGCTTGAACGAGTTCAGCACAACGACGACGACCGGAAGCACATAGATGACACAGATGACTGCCAGTACGGCAGACAGTGCATTCTTGGATTTTGACTGCTTGCTCATTACTGCTGTACCTCCTTGTCACGTGTGAATTTCAGCTGGATCAGACCCAGTGCCGCAACGAGTATGAAGAAGATGACTGCCTTCGCCTGTGCGGTACCGCGGGATGCGGCGTTGGAGTTATAGAACGTGTTGTAAATATTCAGCGCCAGCATTTCAGTTTCCTTGATCGTTGTTCCGTCCGGACTCATTGTGAACGGCTGGCCTCCGGTGAGTGCGAGGTTCTGGTCGAACAGCTTGAATCCGTTGGTGATGCTTAAGAACATGCAGATGGTGATCGAAGGCATGACATTCGGAATGATGATCTTGAAGAGTGTCTGCCACTTATTGGCGCCGTCAATCTCCGCCGCTTCGATCATGTCGCCCGGAACTGCCTGCAGGCCTGCGATATAGATGATCATCATGTATCCGATCTGCTGCCAGCAGATGAGAATGATAAGTCCCCAGAAACCGTAGGTGCTGTTCAGCAGGATCGAGGTATTGTAATGCGACAGGATACCGTCGAAGATCATGGACCAGATGTAACCGAGAACGATACCGCCGATGAGGTTCGGCATGAAGAATACCGTACGGTACAGGTTGGATCCCTTGATATCCTGCGTCAGTGCATAGGCAACGGCGAATGCCGGAATATTGATAAAGACCAGAGAGGTAACCGCAAACAGTGCGGAATACCAGAACGAATGAACAAATGAAGGATCGGACAGAGCTCTTCCGTAGTTGGAAAAGCCGATAAAAGTTGCGTCAGACGTTGTCTTGAACTTGCAGAGCGAAAGCCAGATGCCCTGGAAGAACGGCCAGCCAAATCCGATTGCGAATGCCGCAACGACCGGAAGCAGGAACAGCCACCACCACTTCTGGATCTGTCCGGCAAGTACAGTGGGCTGATGATTTCTTCTCCCGTATTTTTTCTTTGCCATAAATACTGTTCCTTTCTAAATGATGCAGAACTGCATTTTTGAAAGAAACGGGGACAGCTTGCCGCCCTCCCCGTCTCTTCAACGCGTGATGTTGATCAATCAGTTATTGACTGCTGCGTACTGTGTAGCCCAGCCCTGAACGAACGCTGTTTCAACGTTAGCCCAGTTTGCATCACTCTGGTCAGCGTTGTACTGGTTCAGAGCGGATACGAGACCTGCACGGTATTCGTCAACATTCGGCTGGTAGTTTGTAGCCCAGTCCATGACATAGCAGCCTTCGTCTGTGTACTTCGCAGCGTCTGCGAGGAAGCCGTTAGCGGATTCCGGAGCGTTCTTGTACGGGAGAACACCGAGCTGTTCAACCATCTTGGCGGAAGCAACCGGATCGGAAACGAGCCATACCATGAAGTCGATGGTTGCCTTCTGGTCAGCTTCGGAAACCTTGGAGTTAACTGCCCAGCAGTTTTCAGTACCGCAGTTGAGACCTGCTTTTTCTTCGCCTTCAACACCGCAGTAGTAAGGGATCATACGAGCGTTCGGTACGCTTTCGCTGACAGCCGCATATTCCCAGGAGCCGTTTACGAAGAACGCAGCCTGTCCGGTCTTGAACTCGTTTTCAGCGTCATGTCCGCCGGTAGCGAGATCCTTCGGATCTGTCAGAGAGTTGTTGATGATGAGATCATAGAGGTTCTTGTAGTTGCCCATGAATTCACCGGAGATTTCTGCCGGGCACTCTGTCCACTGCTTGCCTGCTGCCTTCTCTTCATAGAAGTACTCGAGGTTTGCAAGGTGTCCTGTGAAACGCCAGGAAGAGGAACCGTCCATATCGGAAGAGGAGAACGCGTCGAATCCGAGTTCGTCTGCACGTGCGTGAATGTCTTCTACAACTGCCTTGAGGGTTTCGAAGTTCTTGATCTCGTCAAGGCTGTGGCCTGCCTTCTCAAGCAGATCCGGGTTGACGATGATACCGTAGCACTCATAGCAGTAACCGATGGATACGAGCTTGCCATTCTCGTCATACAGGTTGTAAGCGTCAGTGCTGAGTTCCTGTTCAATTGCAGTTCCCTTCAGATCGATTGCATAGTCACCCCACTCTGCAACGCCTGCCTGGTTACCGATAACGAACAGTGTCGGCTTTGCGGACTTGTCCATTTCTGCGGTAAGAGTCTGGCTGTAGGTACCGGATGCAGCTGTAACAACCTGTACTTCAACGCCCTTCTCTTCGGTGTAAGTCTTAGCGAGTTCCTGGAGTGTCTCATCCAGTTCCGGCTTGAAGTTCAGGAAGTAAACCCGACCTTCTCCGGAAGCGCCTGTGTCGCCGCCTGCTGCTGCGCCGTCTGTTGTGCTGGATCCGGAACCGGAACCGCATCCGACGAGCATTGCTGCAGCGAGTAATGAAGCAAATACTTTCTTAAAACTCATCTTTACCTTCCTCCTAAAAAGATTTTTCTGAGTTCCGGCAACAAATTTCTGGAATCGTTACCGGAAACGTTTACAGCTAACTTCAGTTTAGAAATGTAAGCGCATTCTGTCAATATGTTTTTTGGATTTTTTTGTGAAAAAACTATGCAGAGGCCCTGCCTTTATATATACTATATGGTCTTTTCAGAATCGAAGAATCAGCACGTGAAAACAGCCGGCTCACGCCGGCTGCTGTACTGTTTCTGCAGAAACATGTTTCCGTTGTTTCACAGGCAGATCGGTCATGCTGTGAAGACTCAGGGCAAGGGTTGAGAAGTTGTGAAGATAAGCGGTTGCTGCGGGTGTCATGATACCGAATACCCCCAGCAGGATCAGTGCCGTATTTACGGAAATGATCATGCGGTAATTGAAGCGAATCCTCTCCTGTGTCGCCATGGCAATTTCCCGCAGCTCCAGGAGTTTTTCAAGATTCTCTTCCGTGATCGTGATATCCGCAATCTCGCGGGCAATGGCCGCGCCGTTGCTGACAGCAATCGCCGCATCGGCATCGGCCAGCGCCGGTGTATCATTGACCCCATCGCCGATCATGAGGACTATGCGTCCCCTGCTCTTTTCGTCCCGGACAAACTGTGCCTTATCTTCGGGAAGCACTTCGGAATACATCCGCCGGATGCCGAGCCGGTCTGCCACCGCACGTGCGGTGCGGTCGCTGTCACCGGTCATCATCACCGTATCGATGCCCAGTGCATTGAGCTGCTGAATCACACGTCTTGATTCTTCGCGGATCGGGTCTTCTATACATATGACGGCAGCCAGTTTCTTTCCGATGGAAAGATACAGGTGGGAGTATTCATCTTCGATCGCATTGAACTTATCAATCTCGTCTTTTCTAACCCGGCATTTCTCATCTTCAAAGACAAAGTGATAACTGCCGATCAGCACCCTTCTGCGTCCGACATGACTGACAATCCCGTGTGCGACAACATATTCCACCTTGGAATGCATTTCATCATGCTGGATTCCGCGGCGGGCAGCTTCCTCTACGACCGCATTTGCGATGGAATGCGGGAAATGTTCTTCCAGACACGCGGCCAGCCTCAGCATCTCCACCTCATCGTTATCACCGAACGTCACGATCTTTGCGACCCGCGGCGTGCTTGCGGTAAGCGTACCGGTCTTGTCAAAAACAATGGTCTTTGCGCCGGCAACCGCATCGAGGAACTTTCCGCCTTTGACACGGATTTCTGCCGCACTTGCCTGCCGCATCGCAGACAGCACGGTTATGGGCATGCATAACTTCAATGCACAGCTGTAGTCGACCATCAGGACTGCCACCGCCCGTGTTGCGTTGCGCGTCAGCAGCCACGTTAAGGCCGTACCGGCAAGACTGTACGGCACGAGCTTGTCCGCAAGCAGTTTTGCCTTCACTTCACTTTCACTTTCCAGTTTCTGTGATTCTTCGATCATCTGTACGATGCGGTCATACCGTCCGGTACCCGAAGCGCTCTTTACTTCAATGACAATGTCGCCTTCTTCCAGAACGGTTCCGGCATAGACATATGCCCCCTCGGACTTCGATACAGGCAGGGACTCGCCGGTCAATGAAGACTGATTGACTGCCGCATCGCCGGACACGACAATGCCGTCAAGCGGAATCACGCTTCCGGTCCGTACGCGGATCTTTTCGCCGCTTTCCACTTCCTGTACCGGTACGAGCAGTTCGGTGCCGTCGTCCGTCACAAGCCAGACCTTATCGACATTGAGCGCCATGGAACGCGCCAGGTCATCCACGGACTTTTTGTGCGTCCACTCTTCGAGAATTTCACTCAAACCGAGCAGAAACATAACGGAAGAAGGAGTATCATAATCCTTTCGAAGAAGAGATACCGAAATGCTTGTCGCATCAAGCACCGATACATCGACCTTCCCGCTCAGAATACTCATCACGCCCGGCGCAATGTACCGGATCGCCTTCAACGGCATTAATGCATGGCGGATCGGCATCGGAACCAGCAGACGCACAAAGATACGCTTCAGCACATGAAATGCAATACGCTCCTCATATTCATGCAGGATGGCCCGTCCCGATTCCTCCGGAGCTTCCTCTGCTTCGGCATAATCAAAGGCCGCGAGTGCGAGAATCACATCTTCGCGGCTTCCTTCATACCGGATCACCGCATTTGCGGTACGGTCATTGACCGACGCATCGGTGATTCCAGGCACCTTGTACAGATAGTATTCCAGCTGGTCCGCCTGCGCCATTGTCATACGATACTGGTCCATATGGACACGCATGCGGCCGCGGCTTTCATGACAGATCTGACACTGCATGGATCTGCCTTCTTACTTTTCTTTGTGTTTCGCTGCCGCAAGCACCGCCTTTGCGTCCGCAATCATACGTGCTTCCTTTTCCGCAGCGCGCTTCTCGTTGATTTCCTTTGCGTCGGCGCTGATGTCATCGCAGTTTTCCTTCAGAAGATTGTACGTCTTCACCACTTCGTCCACGCCGCGCATTACCGCTGCCGTGCAGTGTGTGTAGACCTTTTTGGCATCATCACTGGTGAGAATCTTTACTCCTGCGGTGCCGAGCAGAACACCATACGCAAGAAATCTGGATCTTACAAAACTCATAGTTCATGTCCTCCTTTGTCTGATTTCTTTGGATCTTTTGAAAAATGACATAAGGATGTCATGAGACACCCTTATGCCAGTCTTCTGTTTTTTAATTAGGCATTGACTGCGTCAAGCTTTACCGATTCCTTGTACGGACGGAACAGCATGTATACCGCAAATGCGAGTACTGCAATCGCCAGTACGGTGAATACGTTGAATCCAACCTCACCGCTGAAGAGACCGCCGATCTGATAGATGATCAGAGCAGCTGCGTATGCGAAGCCGCATTCATAGGCAATCGCAAACCAGGTCCAGCGTGCGTTGTTCATTTCCCGCTTGATGGCACCGATTGCCGCAAAGCACGGAGCGCACAGCAGGTTGAATACGAGGAAGGAGTAAGCGGAAAGTGCAGTATAGTCTGCCTGCAGGTTTGCCCAGATCTCTTCGCCGTTTTCGGCAACTTCGCCGCCGTACTTGTAGAGAACACCGAAGGTTCCGACAACGTTTTCCTTTGCGATCAGGCCGGTAACGGTCGCAACCGCCGGCTTCCATGTGCCCCATCCCAGCGGGACGAAGAGCCATGCGAAGGTATTGCCGAGCGCCGCAAGGAGAGAGTGCTCCATGAAGTCCTCTTCCGGCAGCATCTGGAATGCGCCTTCATAGACGCCGAAGTTGGACAGGAACCATACAAGGATCGTTGCCAGCAGAATGATCGTTCCTGCCTTCTTGATGAAGGACCAGCCGCGCTCCCACATGGAGTGCAGAATGGATGACAGTGTCGGCATATGGTATTCCGGAAGTTCCATGACAAACGGAGCCGGATCGCCTGCGAAGCGCTTTGTCTTCTTCAGGATGATACCCGAGATGACGATTGCGGCGACACCGATGAAGTATGCAGACCAGCCGACCCATGCAGAATCGTTGAACATCGCACCTGCGATCAGGGCAATGATCGGGAGTTTCGCACCGCACGGAATGAAGGTTGTGGTCATGACAGTCATACGACGGTCACGCTCGTTTTCAATCGTGCGGCTCGCCATGACACCCGGAACACCGCATCCGGTACCGATCATCATCGGGATGAAGGACTTGCCGGAAAGACCGAACTTACGGAAGATACGGTCCATGATAAATGCGATACGAGCCATGTATCCGCAGCCTTCCAGGAAGGCCAGGAAGAAGAACAGGACAAGCATCTGCGGGACAAATCCAATAACCGCGCCGACACCGGCAACGATACCGTCAATAATCAGTCCGTAGAGCCAGGAACCCTCGGCAACGCCGATGGCATTAAGCAGGCCGCCGATTGCGCCCGGTACGATTTCACCGAAGAGCACATCGTTAGTCCAGTCGGTTGCCATGGTGCCGACGGTCTGAATGGAAACATAGTATACCAGCCACATGACAAGCGCGAAGATCGGAAGTGCCAGCCAGCGGTTGGTCACGATACGGTCGATCTTATCAGAGGTGGTCATCTGTCCGGCACCCTTCTTCTCATAGGTGCCTTTCAGCATCTTCTCAATCGTTTCGTAGCGGCTGTTGGTGATGATGGATTCCGCATCATCGTCAAACGCATCTTCCACTGTCTTTGTGATTGCGTCCGCCTTGTTTACGATGTCGGAGGAAAGCTTCAGCTTTTCAATCGCCTTGTCATCGCGCTCAAATACCTTGACCGCATAGAACCGCTTCTGATCATCGCCGACATTGAGCAGCGATCCGATTTCCTGAACCGCATTTTCAATGGCCTTGTCATATACGATCGGTTTCGGCTTTGCGCTGTTCTTTGCGGCAGCGATCGCAGCCTCAGCAGCTTCCATAATGCCGTCACCCTTAAGAGCGGAGATCTTTACGACCTTGCAGCCGAGATCTGCGCCAATCCGGTCAAAATCAATGACATCGCCGCGTTTTGCGACAAGGTCCATCATGTTTACTGCCATGATCATCGGAATTCCGGTTTCCGCAAGCTGTGTTGTGAGATACAGGTTGCGCTCCAGGTTGGTTCCGTCAACGATATTGAGGATCGCATCCGGCTTCTCATCAATCAGATAGTTACGGGATACAACTTCCTCCAGCGTATACGGCGACAGGGAGTAGATGCCCGGAAGGTCTTCAATGATGACATCCGGATGTCCCTTCAGTTTGCCTTCTTTTTTCTCAACCGTTACGCCCGGCCAGTTACCGACAAACTGATTCGCGCCGGTCAGCGCGTTGAACAGTGTTGTCTTTCCGCAGTTCGGGTTTCCCGCAAGTGCGATTACAAACTTTTCACTCATAATTCGTTTCCCCTTTTTTACTCTTCCACTTCAATCATTTCAGCGTCGTATTTGCGGATCGACAGCTCGTAATTGCGAACTGTCACTTCCACCGGATCGCCGAGCGGGGCGACCTTGCGGACATACACCTTTACGCCTTTGGTGATGCCCATGTCCATGATCCGCCGCTTGACAGCGCCTTCGCCGTGCAGCTTCACAACTTTGACTGTTTCTCCGATCTTTGCGTCACGCAATGTCTTCATACACTTTCCCCTTTTCTGTTACACACTGATTTTGGAGGCCAGCGAACCGTCAAGCGCGATCCGGGTCTCCTTGACATTCACGATCAGATTTCCTCCGATGGAGGATACGACCGTAACCGAACCCCCGGTATGAAATCCGAGGTCTTCGAGATGTTTTTTTACTTCCGCGTTTCCGCCGATGTGAACGATCGTCTGTTCCACACCCGGCTCAGCAAGTCTTAACGGCATCATACGCTTCTCCTTCCGTCAGTTTGTTTCATTAAACTAACTGTAGTAAGTTTACTTTAACTAACCTTAAAATGCAATGCCCTGTTGAAAGAAAACAGGGCAAAAAAAGAACAGCTTCATTTCTGCGGCTGTTCCTCAGCGGTTATTCGTGGTCGCTGACCATCTTCTCCTGCTTCACCTTGTGATCGATGACATGGCGTCCGGCAAGCTCGGTGCGGATATCCTCCACCGAGATGCCCGCTTCCACCATGAGCACCATCACATGGTAGGTCAGGTCTGCGATCTCATAGATCGTTTCCTTACGGTCCTGATCCTTTGCGGCGATAATGACTTCCGTACACTCTTCGCCGACTTTCTTGAGGATCTTATCCAGTCCCTTCTGAAAGAGATAGGTGGTATACGAGCCTTCCGGCAGGTCCTTCTTCCGCCCTTCCAGCAGGCGGTACAGTTCATTCAGATCAAATTCACTCATGATTTCTCCTCAAATACGATCTTCTGATCGGTGTCAAAGCAGCTGTCGGTTCCCCGATGGCAGGCAGGTCCGTCCTTGCGCACCCGCACAAGTACGGCATCGCCATCGCAGTCCAGTTCCATCGTTACGATGTGCTGATAGTTGCCGGAGGTCTCCCCTTTCAGCCAGAGTTCCTGCCGGCTGCGCGACCAGAAACAGGTCAGTCCCCGTTCCTTTGAAATCGCAAAGCTTTCCCGGTTCATATAGGCAAGCGTCAGTACCCGTCCGGTTTCATAATCCTGCACGATGCAGGGCACAAGCCCTTTTTCATCCCAGCGGATGTCTTCTTCATTGATCATAGGCGCACCATGATTCCTTCCTCGTTCAGTTTCTTCTTCAGATCCGGGATCTTCACTTCGCCGAAATGGAAAATCGAAGCCGCAAGTCCCGCGCTGATACCGGGAATCGTTTTGAACAGCGTTACAAAGTCTTCCGCAGATCCGGCTCCGCCTGAGGCAATCACCGGAACCTTAACGATCTGATTGACCGCTTCCAGCACCTCCAAATCAAAGCCTTTTTTTACGCCGTCGGTATCGATGGAATTGAGCACCACTTCTCCAGCGCCGTTCTCCACGCCCTGCTTGATCCACTCCAGCGCATCCAGTCCGGTATCGATGCGGCCGCCGTTCTGAAAGACATGGAACGTGCCGTCAACCCGTTTGACATCCACAGAGAGCACCACGCACTGACTGCCGTACTTTGCGGCAGCGTTTGGAATCAGATCCGGATTGCGGATCGCGCCGCTGTTTACGCTGACCTTGTCTGCGCCGCAGTTGAGCACCCGTCCGAAGTCATCGACGGTATTGATTCCTCCGCCGACGGTCAGCGGAATGAAGATCTTTGACGCGGTCTTTGTCAGAATATCCGTAAACAGCTTGCGTCCTTCATGCGAAGCGGTAATGTCATAGAAGACCAGCTCATCTGCGCCGTTATCGGAATAGTATTCCGCAAGGGCGACCGGATCATTGACATCCTGCAGCCCTTCAAAGTTTGTGCCCTTTACGACCCGTCCGCCCCGGACGTCGAGACAGGGAATAATCCGTTTCGTGATCATAAGCGTCCCTCCGCGGCTGCGATTCCGTCTTCCACCGTTACCGCACCGGTATACATTGCCTTGCCAAGGATCGCGCCGTAGACACCGATCTCCGCAAGGGCACAGATATCATCGAGTGAGGACACGCCGCCGCTTGCGATGATATTGATACCATCAATGCCTGAGAGCTGGCGGTACAGGTCCCGGTTGGTTCCCTTCATCGCACCGTCCCGGCTGATGTCTGTCGCAATCACGCACGAAACGCCAAGATCCCGCAGATGCATGATGAATTCCTCCGCATCCCGGTCTGTTGTGGCAGTCCAGCCATGGGTTGCGACCTTGCCGTCGCGCGCATCCACGCCGACCGCAACCGCATCCCCGTAACGGTTCAGCGCTTCCTTCAGGAAGTCTTCGTCTTCAATCGCCCGGGTACCGATGATCACGCGTTTCACACCAGCCCCAAGCAGGGTTTCAATCGTCTCAAAGGAGCGGATTCCGCCGCCGGTTTCTACGGAGAGCCCGGTTTCTGCGGTGATCCTGCGGATAATATCCAGGTTCGGGGACGTGCCGTCCCTGGCGCCTTCCAGGTCAACCAGATGGATCCAGGAAGCTCCCTTCTGTGCAATCGCATGCGCATAGGAAACCGGATCCTCGGTATAGACCGTCATCTGATCATACTGTCCCTTAAACAGACGGACACCCTTTTGTTCATATAAATCAATTGCCGGTAACAGAATCATACGGTTCTCCTTACAGACTGCAGAAATTTTTCAGAATGGAAAGCCCGGTCGGTCCGCTTTTTTCCGGATGAAACTGGGTTCCGTAAACATTGCCCTTTTCCACTGCGGCAGTCAGCGGAATGCCGTATTCCGTCAGTGCGCTGACATACGGTTCGCAGCCAAAGGAGGCATAGGAATGTACAAAGTAAACAAATGCATGTTCGGGAATATCCGCGAACAGGCGGGAATCCTTCTGAAAGGAAAGGCTGTTCCAGCCCATGTGCGGCACATCAAGGTCCGCACCGATGCGGGGTTCGATCGCATCCACGGTTCCCGGAATCAGACCGAGTCCTTCATGCCTTCCAAATTCCAGACTCTCGTCAAACAGCAGCTGCATTCCCACACAGATGCCAAGGATCGGGGTTCCCTTTGCGGCAACTTCCTTCACCACATCGAACATCCCCGTCTCTTTCAGCTTGCGGGCCGCATCGCCGAACGCGCCGACACCGGGAAGGATCACATGATCCGCCTGCAGGATGCAGTCCCGCTCACGGGTCACAACGGCATCTGCGCCGATTGCCTGCAGGGAACTCTTCAGGGAGAAGAGATTTCCGACGCCGTAGTCAATGACCGCAATCATTCGCCGTCATCCTCAAAACGGATCTCAATGGCACGGGCATGTGCCGTGAGTCCTTCGGAGCGCGCAAACAAACTGACCTTCAGGGCATCCTTTGCGAGCGCATCCTTCGTGAAGTAGCTGTACTGCATCTTCTTTACAAAGTCATCCACAGACAGCGGACTGTAGAAACGTGCCGTGCCCATGGTCGGAAGCGTATGGTTCGGACCGGCAAAATAGTCTCCCATCGGTTCCGGATTCCACCGGCCGAGGAATACCGAGCCGGCATTGGTAATCTGATTCAGAAGCGCAAACGGATCATCCACGCAGAGTTCGAGATGTTCCGGAGCGATCCGGTTGGATACCTTCGCCGCATCATTCAGATCATTTGTCACAATGATCTTTCCGTTATTGTCGATGGAGGGACGGGCAATTGCCTCGCGCTCCAGTGTGCTTAACTGGGTTTCGATTTCCGCCTGGACCTGCTTTGCGAGTTCCATCGAATCAGTGATCAGCACGGCAGATGCCATGCGGTCATGTTCCGCCTGGGAAAGCAGATCCGCTGCCACATAGCACGGGTTGGATTTACTGTCCGCGATGATCAGAACTTCACTCGGACCGGCGACCATGTCGATGCCAACCTGGCCGAATACCTGTTTCTTCGCTTCTGCGACATAGGCATTTCCCGGACCGACGATCTTGTCCACTGCGGGAATCGATTCGGTTCCGTAAGCCAGCGCCGCAACCGCCTGGGCACCGCCGACCTTATAGATACGGTTAATGCCGGCGATATAGGCCGCCGCAAGAATATTCGGACTGATCGTTCCGTCTTTGGAGGGCGGCGTAACCATGATGATTTCCTTAACGCCCGCAAGCCGTGCCGGAACGGTATCCATCAGAACCGTGCTCGGATAGGCTGCGGTGCCGCCCGGCACATAGACACCGACCCGCTCCAGCGGAAGCACCCGCTGTCCCAGGACGACGCCTTCCTTTTCCATCATGGAAAAGTCATGCCGAATCTGTTTTTCGTGATATGCCGCAATATTCTGCGCCGCTTCACTCATTACTTCCAGCAGTACCGGATCCACGGATTCCACCGCTTCCTCGATTTCCTGTTCACTGACAAGCAGAGAGGAAAGCGATACATGATCAAATTTTTCAGTATAGGCAAACAGTGCCTTATCCTTGTTTTCTCTTACATCCGCAATGATTGCGGCGACAGCCGGGGCCACATTGGCCTGTTCTTCACTGCGCGCAAAAATCTCTTCATCGCGGATATCTTTTCCGTCATAAATTCGGATCATCGTGTTTCCTCCATCTGCGCTTCCAGCGCATGTTTCATCGCCATGATTTCTTCATGCTTGAACTGCCAGGAGATACGGTTGGCAATAAAGCGGGCACTGATCGGCTCCACTTCTTCGAGCACGACCAGATTGTTTTCCTTTAACGTGCTTCCGGTCTCAACGATATCGCAGATAACATCGGACAGCTCCAGGATCGGCGCCAGTTCAATGGACCCGTGAAGCTTGATGATATCGATATCACGTCCCTTTCCCTCATAGTACGCACGCGCGATCGTCGGAAACTTTGTCGCGACGCGCAGCGGGCGGTCCGTATCATCATAGAAATCCGGATAGCCGGCAATGCACATCCGGCAGACCCCGATGCCAAGATCGAGCAGCTCATAGACATCCGGCGCATATTCCAGCAGGATATCCTTGCCGGCAATGCCGACATCGGCTGCGCCGCGCTCGACATAGACTGCGACATCCGTCGGCTTCACGCTGAAATAGCGCACACCTTTCTCCCTGTTTTCAAATACCAGGCGGCGGGATTTTTTATCCAGCAGTTCCGGGCATTCATAACCCGCAGCCGCAAGCTTTTCATAAACCTTGTCGCCGAGTCTTCCCTTCGGAAGTGCTACGTTGATCATGCGCCCGCCTCCTTCTTCGCCTCTTTCAGAGTCAGTACCTTCTTCCAGCGTGTCAGGTCGGCTTCATCACCCGCCCGTACCGCACGCACACGGTATCCGGCTGCGCATAATGCACTGACAGTCTTTGCGAGCATGGCAGGACGGTCACGGTCCGTATAGGTGATCAGAATATCGCCGTCATAATGCTTCGAAGAACGGCGGCGGTTTTCCACAACATCCATATAGACCGCAAAGCCGATCGCGCCGAACGGTTTTCCCATCTTCTCCGGAAGCCGGTCATAGCGGCCGCCGGAAAGCACTGTGAACGGGATATCACTGACGGCGCCCTGAAATACAACGCCGTTGTAATAATCCATGGAATTCATCAGGGAAAAATCCAGGTAAATATGATCCAGCACACCGAATCCGCCGAGAATGGAACACAGTTCATCGAGATGATCAAGCAGTGCCGTACAGGACGGCGCACTGATCATGCGGCGCACTTCCTTAATACCCTTCTTCAGCGGCAGATACAGCTCCACCAGTCCCGCCAGCACATCCTTCTGCGCTTCCGTGAGGATTCCCTTCGCCGCAAGCTGTTTCATATAATCGGCATTTTTTCCGGCCATCGCATCGATGATGAACGGACGGTAGGTTTCTTTCACGTTCTGCGCTTCGAGATAGGTGCGGATAAATCCGATGTCGGAGATACGCAGGATATAGTCTTCATCCACCGCTTCCAGCGCCTTCGCCGCAAGCGCGATAACTTCGGATTCCAGATACGGATCGATCCTTCCGATGCACTCGACGCCGGCCTGCGGAATTTCGCGGTAATGGCGGTCGCGCACACGGTAAACCATCTCGTTGTAATAAACCTTGCGCGGCTCTGTAGTGCCCTTGATGATGGAGAGCGTGATATCCGGCTTGAGCGCAAGCAGCTTTCCGTCGAGGTCATTAAAGGTAATGACCTGGCTGCTGGTCAGAAAATCACGGTTTTCCGCATACAGGTCATACTCTTCAAATTTGGACATTTTGAATCGGCGGTAGCCATAGGTTTCAAACAGCCGGTTCAGCCGTACTTCAAGACTCATAAAACCCCCTTGGTGGACGGCACGCTGTCCTTAAAGCGCTCGTCCATAGATACCGCCTCGCGCAGGGCTCGGCCCAATCCTTTAAAGCATGCCTCTGCGACATGGTGACTGTTGGTTCCGGCAAGTTTGCGCAGATGCAGAGTGATCCCTGCATTCATGGCAAAGGAATGCATGAATTCCTCAACCAGTTCCGTATCAAAGGTGCCGATCTTTTCCGTCAGGAACGGCACATCATAGTACAGTCCGCCGCGGCCGGAAATATCCAGCGCCGCAATGACAAGCGCCTCATCCATCGGCAGGATCATCGTTCCGTACCGGCGGATGCCCTTCTTATCGCCAAGCGCTTCCCTGATCACCGTTCCAAGTGCGATTCCGATATCCTCGGTGCTGTGGTGATCATCCACTTCGGTATCGCCGTTACAGGTGACGGTCATTGAAATGCCGGAGTGGCGGGAAAGAAGCACAAGCATGTGATCGAGAAATCCGATACCGGAGGCAATCGATGTCTTCCCGGTTCCGTCGAGATCCACAGACACATAAATATCCGTTTCCGCAGTTGTGCGTTTGAGTTCAGCTGTTCTTGTCATAGCCGGTTATCTCCCTGAGCGCTTCCACGAGCGCTTCCATGTCTTCTTCGGTTCCGATCGTGATACGGTTGTAATCTCTGATGCGTTCCTTATTGAAATGCCGGATCAGGAATCCCTTCTCCCGCAGTTTCTGCGCAATGACTTCACCCGGGAAATCCGGGTGCTTCACAAACACAAAGTTCGCACAGCTGTCCGTTCCGGTAAAACCAAGTGCTTTCAGCTGACGCATCGTCCATTCCCGGGTGCGCACGATGCGGACACAGAGGTCACGGTAATAAGCTGCATCCTCCACCGCTTTTACGCCCGCAAGCTGGGACTGCCTGGAAAGGTCATACGGGTTGCGCGAATTGCGCAGCCGCTCAAGATCTTCGATCAGCGCCGCATTTCCTGCCGCAAAGCCGATCCGGGCACCCGCAAGACTGCGGGACTTCGAGAAGGTCTGCGTCACAAGCAGATTGTCATACTTATTAATAAGCGGAATCACGGATTCATTTCCGAAATCCACATACGCCTCATCGATCACCACCACATGGTCAGGGTTATGACGAACGATGTCTTCAATCACGCCCGGCTTGAGATACAGACCGGTCGGCGCATTCGGGTTGGCAATGACGATCATCCTGCCAAGGTTGTAATAATCTTCCGGATTCAATGAAAAATCATCCCGCAGCGAAATGATGCGGGTATCGAGATCATGCAGGTCGGCAAGCACACGGTAAAACCCGTAGGTCTCATCCGCAAAGGCAATGCCGTCTGCGGCATAGGCCATGAACGCCAGCTCGAGCGCTTCATCGCTTCCGCCGGTCGCCATGATGTTTTCCTGGCGCACCCGGACTGCCCCGGCGATTGCCCGGTCAAGATCGATACTGGCGGGATCGCTGTACAGACGCTGCAGTTTTGCGTTGTCCGCAGTAAACGTCGCGATGACACCGGGAGACGGCGGATACGGGGATTCATTTGTATTCAGTTTGATGAAGGTTCTGTCCCGCGGGATCTCCCCGGGAACGTACGGCTTCAGTGACCGATAGCTCGGATTCATATAGCGGGACATGGGCTTCCTCCTGTATTTGTATTATGATAGCATGTGCTGAAAATATTTTCTCTCACTTTTTCTGAAAATTCTTTCATTAACAATATTAGAAAAGACAGCGTTACGCTGTCCTGTTGTTTATTCCCCGTCCGGGTTGTATTTGGATTCGATCACCCGTCCGTTGAACTCATCCACCTGCTTGCCGTTCCGGGTATAGATCCGGGTAACGCGTTCTGAAATCAGACAGATGATTTCATAAGGAATCGTACCGAGGTCTTCGGCCATCGCCTCGAGGGAGAGGTGCGGACCGAACAGTTCGACCTTTGTGCCTTCCGCCATCGGATGCGGAAGCCGGATCATCGTCTGATCCATGCATACACGGCCGACGATCGGCACATATTCCCCGTCGATATAAACGTTCCGGCCCTGATTCTTCCGGACCAGGCCGTCCGCGTAGCCGATCGGCATGGTGGCGATCCATTCCGGTGCTTCCGTACGGTAGGTCGCGCCGTAGCCGATCGTTTCACCAGCCGGAACCTGTTTCACGAGAAAGATCTCCGACCACAGCGATACCGCATGGCTCAGTCCCTTATAGGTGTCGGAAATGCCGTACATTCCGATTCCGAAACGGCAGGCATTGGAAAGATCATCTTTAAAGGACAGTGTTGCCTCGGAGTTATCGCAATGGATCCAGCGGAAGGAATGATTCGCTTCCTCCACTGCCCTGCGGAACCGTTCATACTGAACCTTCGTAAATTCCGGATCCGTATCCGCGCAGGCAAAGTGTGTGAAGATGCCTTCCACTTCTGCGCCGGCTTCCGTGAGGTCATGGATTGCCTGACGGATCTCCGCATTGTCCTTGAAGCCGATCCGGTTCATGCCGGTATCGACCTTGATATGCACACGCAGCCCGCGGCAGCCAGCTTCAATCGCATTCTTTACCCAAAGCGTGGAATACGCCGGGACTGCAATCTTCTGCCTGATCATTCGCGCAAGGTCCTCGGCATCGGTATGTCCGAGAATCAGCACATCTCCGTTATATCCTTTATTTCTGAGGATCATTGCCTCATCGCAGGAGGAAACCGCCAGCATCTCTGCGCCTGCCGCGACTGCGGCATTTGCGACCGCAAGGTCGCCGAGACCGTATCCGTCTGCCTTTACCACGGCGATTATCTTTTTTCCGGATCTTTCCTTCGCGGTCCGGACATTTGCCTCAACGGCGTCCAAATCAATTTCCATCCATGTCTTACGATGCATATCCTGTTATTCCCCTCTGCTGTTTAACCATTTGAGCAGTCTGATTCTGCGCTTTGCGGCTGCGGAGCGCTCTGTAATCAACCCGTCCTCAAACGGTATCATAACGCTGCCATAGCAGTTTATCAGTTTCGTGCCGCTTTCGTGCACGATCTCGCGCTGAAAATCACCATACTCCTTATGAACGTGTCCGTAAAGCATCAGCTTCGGTTTGTATTCCGCAAGCAGATCATTGAAGCAGGCAAACCCCCAATGCGGCAGATCATCCAGATCGCCATACCCTTCCGCAGGCGCATGCGTCACCAGAATATCGATGCCCTCATAGGCCCTGATCCAGGAGCGCAGACGCCGGATCCGCCATGCCATCTGTTTCTCCGTATACATGTACGGCTTTCCGGTCGGTTTGTATTTGTAGGAGCCGCCGAGCCCCGCGATTCGCAGGCCTTTGTATTCATAGACCATATCTTCAATACTGATACAGCCCTCCGGCGCATGTTCCTTATACTGCGTATCGTGATTTCCGTTGATGTAAAGCAGCGGTTTGTTTACGACAGTCGTCAGAAATTCCAGATACTTTGCGTTCAGATCCCCGCATGAAATGATCAGGTCGGCTCCTTCCGTCCTGCGGGGGTTGTAGTAATCATACAGATTCTGAAGCTCTGTATCTGCCAGCGCGAGAATGTTCATTATCCTACCTGTTAATCTACCTTTGCGGCTTTCTGCATGTCGCTGTTTACGCCGCTTACCTCGACAATGTCCTTCGTATCTTCATCCAGAGAATCCTTCTGCGGAATCGAACCGATGACATTGTCATTCAGCCAGTTCATTCGGATGATTTCATCGTCACTGAGCACCTTTGCGTCCTTGCCCTGGATCATACGGTGCTGGCTGTGGATTTCGCCCGCAAACGGTTCGATGGAACCGCGCTTGAGGCCGTGCTTGAGAATACCGAGCAGCTTGCGGGTATAGTAGGATACCTGTTCGGAAACCGAGATATCCACGACACCGGCAGAGATGCCGTACCAGTAGTTGATCGCCTGGTTGGCACGGACCGACGGATCATCGTCATAGGTGTCCTTGATAATGGAGTCAACGATCAGTTCGTAATATTTGCCCCAGTTGAAGAGCGGTGAGGCAAGATTGATGACTTCTCCGTTCTCATCCCAGCGGAAGACGCCCTGTTCGGTGTAATTGTCCGCAAAGGATGCATAATCCGGTCCGGAAATGACGGAGATTCCCTTCTCCTTGAAGGACTTGCGCCAGTCGTTGCCCTTGATCGTCGACCATTCCAGATAGACCTTTACATCCGGGTCAACGATGGCGGCGCCGCTCGCAAACGCGTTGATTCTTGCGATATCGCCGTAGATCGGATTATCCGCAAGATACCCGATCTTATGATCGGAGGCATAGGAAGCCGCAAGGGCTCCCATCAGGAACTTCGCCTCGTACATTCTTGCATAGTAGGTGCGCACCTTCTTGTGCGACAGATTCAGCGACAGATTCAGAAAGCGGATCTTGTCATAGTGAATCGCTGCCCGCACGGTCCGCGGCATCATTGCCGGGGAAGCTGTGACAATCAGCTCAGCACCTGATTCGGCCGCATCGGTAATCGCCGCTTTGATCGAGGCATCATCGGCACAGTTGAAGTACGCCTTCGTTTTGATCAGACCTTCAAACCGGTGATTCAGATAAATACGTCCGATTTCCTGGTCATTGATCCAGGAAGACACTTCCGGTGTCTTGGTATACAGGAACGCCGCCTTGAGCGGATGATGCTCGCTGTAGGCAACCGGTGCGCTGAAGAAATTTGCGAAGAAGCCGCGGTTGGCCTCCGCATGCGGTGCCGGCGCTTTCTGCAGAGCGATATTCTCTTCGTTGACCTGCGAGTAGAACTCTTCCGTCAGACGTTCAATCCGCCGTTCGATGACCGGCCGCGTCTGATCGAAGATGCTTTCCATACTGTATACGGACAGATAGACCAGCAGCGCTTCCGCCATGGTGAGTCCTTTGATTCCGTTGGGGAATTTGGCGTCAAAGACGCGCTTGAAGCGATAATATCCCGCCTCTACCATCCGGACGGTATCTTCCGGCCACGGCTCCGTTTCGGAAAGACCGAGCAGTTCCACGAACTTCTTGTATCCGCCGGGGTGAGAGAAGTCCACCTCATAGACCGGACACAGATTATAGAAATCCACAAACTCATAGTAGAGCTGCACATCCCGCTCATCGGTCTTCTCCGGCATGATCCGGATCACTTCCGCATCCACGGAAGGCATATTCAGTGACTTGAGCACGGAAACACGCTTGTTTCCCTCAAGCACATAGAACTTCTTCATATATTCATAGCATTTGATCGGATCACTGATACCGACTTCCATGTGGTAGTTATAGACCTTCCCCCACTTCATGCCGAACTCGGTGTCGAATTCAAGGATCGGCATGAAATTGCACGCGAAGGAATTCTGCCGGCCTTTTGTTTTTGTGCCGACAACCATATCAAGCGGTATTTCCTTGACGCCGAGGTTTTTCTGCGAGAGACGCTCACCTTCTGCGCCAAGCATTTCATCGAGGGCAGGAAGATACGGATAGGTTCCCTCCGCCTGCGCGGCACGCATTGCGCGGAGGCCCTTCTTCCTGGCATCGTTATAGGTATCCATAATGTCAAGTACTGGCATTGTTTTGATTCCTCCTGTTCATCAGTATTATCGCACGCTTTCCGCAGGGCAAAAAAAGAAAACGGCTTCTCAGCCGTTCTTTCTTTTCAATGGAGCAGATGAGGGGAATCGGACCCCCGTATGCAGCTTGGAAGGCTGCCGTTCTACCATTGAACTACATCTGCATTCGTGACTCGGAAGAGACTCGAACTCTCGACCCACTGATTAAAAGTCAGTTGCTCTACCACCTGAGCTACCGAGTCATCCGGTACGTGGCATATTGCCTTTTATATAAAGCATCGAGCCGATGCGGATCAATCAAGATGGTGGAGACGGGTGGTTTCGAACCACCGAACCCGGAGGGAGCAGATTTACAGTCTGCCGCGTTTAGCCACTTCGCTACGTCTCCGTATCTAACTGGTGCCGACTATAGGAATCGAACCTACAACCTATTGATTACAAATCAATTGCTCTGCCAATTGAGCTAAGTCGGCATGGTGGAGGTTAACGGGCTCGAACCGCTGACCCTCTGCTTGTAAGGCAGATGCTCTCCCAACTGAGCTAAACCTCCATAACGCCCAAATCCCGAGCGCTAAATTAATATACCATAGGGGTATTTTTGAGTCAATCGTATTTTTTCAAAAATATCACTTTGCATTTTCGTGGGGATTCACAAGATTCAGCACGACGATTTCCGGGTTGTTATACAGGCGCGGAATCCCATGGTAATGCCGCACCAGTCCCCTGCTTATGAGCATCTTTCCATACGTCAGGTCATGGATGCCGGTCGTATATTTCGGAAAGAGTCCCTGGCTGGGTGCCGCGATGGGAATATCCGCAACCGGGATATGCCACTGACCGCCGTGCGCATGCCCGCATACCGTAAGATCACACTCAACGCGGTCATACAGATTGATCCAGTTGGGCTTGTGCGATAACAGGATCCGGTAATAATCGGTATGAAACAGCGCGCTGATTTCTTCCGGCGTAAAGTTCTTCATTTCCTGCCGGCAGGAGATGCCCGCAATTTCCAGTGACGTCTCCCCGATTTTAATCACATCGGTTTTTTCATCCAGGACAACGACACCGCAGTCACGGAACCGCTGTTTCAATGCGGTCAGATCCCAGCGGAACTCTTCATGGTTGCCGGTGGAATAATACATCGGAATGCCCGCAAGATTCCTCAGTAACAGAAACGTCCGTTCCTGGTGATTGTGTTCCTCTGCCATATCTCCCGGCATCAGGATCAGATCCGGATGGAGTTTCCGTACGCGTTCCGCAAGCGCAATCGTTCCCTTATCGCTGCGGTCATTATGAAAATCCGAAAGCAGGACGATCTTCACCGGAGTGACGATCTTATCCGACGCCAGGGTATAGGTTGTCACATCGGTGCGGTAAGGCAGACCTGCGGCCGCAGCCGCGCCGAGAAGCCCAAGAGCACCGAGCAGGTATCTGTATTCAGCCATACCGCTATTATAAACAATAATGTGCTTATCGTTCAGCCAAGTGTCTTACGGATCATATCCATCAGCTGCGCATGATGGAGCCGGTCGCGTGTTTCCGTGATCTGCCTTTTCTCTAGGTCCATCGTACCCAGCACATAAAAGTTTTCGCCGAGGAAATTCCCGGTCATGACGACCGGAATGCCGTGGTCATACAGGTAACGCATGGCAGACGATCTTCTCCACATCGGGTCCTTCGCCTGAATTGCGGCATATGCGGCGGGATCATGCAGTGCGATATAGTTAAAAATCTCCGCATACTGCGCGTCATTTCCGCCGTTGATCTGTTCCAGCGTTTCATCCTGGATGGATCGGTTCTTCATATCTTCCATAGATCTTTCTCCTTGCCATTCCTACTATACCAGCCGGGACAGACAGCTCCCTGCGGGCGAAAAAAAAGATCTGCCTCGAAGCAGATCTCTGTTGAATATTATTCGAGCACCAGACGCGCCGCACCGTAGATGCCCGCATCATTGCCGAGTGTCGCAAGTACGATATCCGGACGGTTTTTGAACATCGGTGTGTATTTGTGGAAATAAACCTTGATCAGGTTGATCAGATACGTACCGGCCTTGGATACACCGCCGCCGATGACAAATACTTCCGGATCCACGACATGCGCTACCAGCGCAAGTCCCTGTCCGAGATAATCAAGACTGGTTTCGAGAGCCCGCAGCGCAAGCTTGTCGCCTGCCTTTGCGCAGTCGCATACCAGACGGCAGGACAGTTCATCACCGTATTCACGCATCGCAGACGGCTCATCCGTGGACGCAAGCACCCGCTTTGCCTCATTGAGGATACCGGTTGCGCTGGCCGCCTGCTCGACGCAGCCCTTTCCGCCGCAGTTGCAGAAATTCGGCTCATCATCCCGGACATGCATATGTCCGATTTCACCGCCGAGTCCGTGTGCACCGGAAACGATCTTTCCGTCGATGATGATACCGCCGCCGACACCGGTTCCCAGGGTAACCGCGACGATGGAATTATGACCGACACCGCCGCCGACCCACATTTCACCAAGTGCCGCAACGTTGGCATCGTTGCCGACCTTACAGACGACATCGCCGCCCATCAGCTCTTCCATTTCCTTTGCGGGCCAGACATCCTTCCAGCCAAGGTTGACGCAGACACTGACATGTCCGTCCGGTTCCACCGGTCCCGGGACACCCATCCCGATACCGCGCAGATCCTTATTGCTGAGATAGCGCGCTTCCATATGCTTCTTCAGCTCGTGCGCTACATCCGAAAGAATGAACTTGCCGGCGTCAATTTTCCGGGTGGGTACTTCCCACTTCTCTTCCAGTTCGCCGTTCACCTTGAACAGGCCGCATTTTACGGTTGTTCCGCCGATATCAATGCCTACACAGTAATCGCTCATAAACCCTTTATTATCCTCCGTAGAAATTCATGAAACTCTAATAATTATTATACGTATCCGTTTCCTTTTTCGACAAGCATCGAATCCCCGCAGATGGTATAATTTTCAGGTATGAGAATTGCTTATTTGATGTGTTCGGGACGCAAGTTCTACGATATCGTCCCGGTATGCCAGCAGCTGGTAAAACAGGGCGATCATGTATTCATTATGGTGTCCGATGATAAAGCCCGCGATGAGGTGACCGTTGCCTTTGCGGGAAGCCGCCGTGTGCATATTTCAAGACGGCTCGAATTCGCCCAGGAAGGCGATATGTCGCTCGCACGCGGAACCTTACTGCAGATGGCGGATGCGCTTGCCTATGAGGATGCGGAGTTTGATTACTTCATCAATCTGACGGAGGGGATGTTGCCGGTGAAGCCGCGCAGTGAGATCGTTTCCTTCCTCGAACAGAATCCCGGTGACTACTACTATATTGACCGGACCGAGGATGAAGATCCTGCCCTGCGTCCGAAGACACTGAAGTATTACACCTATACGAATATGCTGCAGTTTCCGACCAACCGCTGGGTAAGATGGAATACCAAGGCTGCCGCAAACTTTCTGAATCTGATCGGCGTACGCCGCACATTGGACGAAAAGATCAAGATCGGAAGTCCGTGGTTCATCCTCACAAAGGAAACCGCTGCGGTTCTGGCAGAGAACTATCCCTACTGCAGTGATAAGTTCAAGCTCTCCTGGTATCCGGAAGAGAATGTCTACTTCATGATGTTGGATAAATATCTTCCAGGTCACTCCCACATTAACAAGGATCTTCGCGTTGTCGGTCCAAGCGGTTCCTGGATTGAAAGCCAGAGCGCCCGTCCGCTCAGCCGTGAAGTACTGAATGCCCATCCGGAAGCCCTCTTCGGCGGACAGTTCTTCGATACGGAAGATGAGGAACTGTATAAGGAAATGCTGGAGAAGTACAACGAAGGCTATCAGAAACCGGCGGTCGAAGACAAGCAGAAAGAATATACGGAAGACGAATTCAACGAGTTCGTTGACAAGCTCCGCTGAGCAGAACGGCATTCATGACGAATGCCGTTTTCATTTATTCTGTTTCCGCAATCACCCGGCACGGAAGCCCGGTGATGCCGCTGTACTTCATCGGATACGTATGAATGACGGAATGCCCGATCACCCTTCCAAGACTGACAAGATTCTCCACGATGAATACACCGTGATCTGCGCAGTACTGATCGGCCGGCGTATGTTCCTTCCCGCGGCGGATGCCCGCAAAGTCGATACCGATGATGGAAATGTGTTTCTTCAGAAGTTCATCCACCAGCCGCATGGACAGCTGCGGATGCTCATGCCGGTACGTGTCCGTTCCATAGCCGTGTTCTTCAATAAACCCGGTGCGAAAGCCGACAAACATATCCGCATGAACCTGCGTAAGGTCGATATCTTCCGTTTCAATCTCACGGTCTTTGATCGATGAAACATCAAACACGATTGCCTCCCGCGTGGTATAGTCCAGCGGAAATGTCTTATTCATCACATCGAAATGGGTGCCGAGATGTCCCGGAAGCTTTCCTGCATGCATACCGTGCTGTGCAGCGATCTCCGGTGTGATTTCCAATGTCAGATCGACAAGCATAATAAGTTCTCCTCTGTATAAAAAATGTCATGAAGCCATGACATTATTTGTTTGCGTCAAGATAGTTGATGCGATCCAGGACATGCTTGCGTCCGCGGCGATACGCAGTGTAGCTGAACAGCGTAAAGATGCCGAGAATCACTGCCAGTACGATGACGACGATACGCCAGGGAGACGTGCTGTTTTTCAGAAAGGTAAAGAGAAACAGTACGCATACGGAAAACATCAGAAAACCGTACTGCACATACCGCTTCACGCGCATCAGTACAATGTTCTCTTCCTGAATCTCCAGTTTGATCTGGTCACGTTCTCTGTCTGTAATTTTTGCCATGATATAACCTCACCCGATTAGTGTAACAAAAAAACGCTGCTTCGGGAGAAAAAGCAGCGTTTGTAATTTGTACTATCGAATAAGGAATTATTCGTAGGACAGTCCCGGGTCGAAGACGCCGAGGAGAACACCGACGATCGCGATCAGGAGCATGAGGCCCATGACCTTGACTGCGGACATCTTCTTCTTGGACATGAGGTACCAGCAAAGCAGTACGAACAGCATGGTGACAACACCAGGGTAAGCACCATCCAGGTTGTTCTGGAGGGAGACTTCACCGAACTTCAGGGAAGTTGTGATGTTGACCCAGGAAGCAGACATCGCACCGACGATGACCTGGCCGAGGAGAACTGCGGACTCACGGAGCGCTGTAGCACGGTCACCAACGATGACTTCGACAGCGTTTCCGCCGAGAGCGTAGCCCTTCATGTAAATTGTTCTCTGGAACCAGATGGATGTAGCGTTCCAGACGATGATGTAGAACAGGATACCAGCGATGGAACCGCCGTTGGAGAAACCAAGAGCGATACCAAGCAGGATAGGAATGTATGTACCAACGATGAGGGAGTCACCGATACCAGCGAGCGGGCCCATGAGACCAGCACGGATACCGTTGATCATTTCATCATCGATGTCGCCTGCGCCGTTAGCGCGAGCTTCTTCAAGACCAGCTGTGATACCGACAACGATCGATCCGATCTGCGGCTCAGTGTTGAAGAACGGCGAATATGTACGGAGCTTTTCCTGCTGCTCTGCCTTATCGGAATAGAGTTCCTGGATAATCGGGAGCATGGACCACATGTAACCGAATGTCTGCATGTGTTCCTGTGTGAAGCAGGTCAGGTTTCCATAGAACCAACGCCAGAAGGACTTGTTTAACGTTGCCTTCGTTACTTTCTTTTCAGCCATTGTTAAATATCCTCCTCTTCTTCATCAACAGCAACTGCGCCGCCCTTCTTTGCTTCGAGGGCGTTCATCTTCATCTGGAAGTTAATCAGAGCGAAGACTGCAGCTACGCAGGTAGCAGCGATCAGGGTGAGACCCATGGAACGAGCCAGTGTGAAACCGAAAATGAAGTAAATCAGATCGGTCGGCTTCGTAACGACGGAGTTGAGCAGGATGCCCATTCCGACTGCCGGCAGCATGCTACCGACTGTGAAGAGAGCCTTCATATACCAGGAATCCATCGGGAGTGCTTCACGGAATGTGTAAACAGCCTGGGATCCGAAACGGTTGATCAGCATGACCGGGATGAAGGAGATAACAAGGTGCGAAATAATCGGCATCCATGTTTCGACAGCTGTCAGGATCTTGAAGTTGCCCTTATCGAGTTCAGCCCATCCAATGTGCTGCCAGATGAGGTTCATGACAGCTGTTCCGTAGAACTGGACAGTACCGACAGTACCTACGAGAGCGCCCATTGCGCCGGCAATACCAGCTGCTTCTGCGCCGCCGAGATCCAGTCCCTGGCTCTTAGCGGTTACATATGCAAGAGGAATACCAATGTAGGAGACAGCGCGGAGGTCAGCAGCGACTGTTCCTCCGGGAGTAACTAATGCAATGTAGATAACCTGCATCGGAATCGCGATCTGAATGCAGCCCTTGACATCGCCCATGATAAGGCCGACGAACAGGGAAGCGATCAGAGGACGGTTCAGTGTATAGTTACCAACTGTTGTACCCAGGCAGGCGATGGTAGATGCCGCAAACATGGACATGATACCGAGCATGGCAGCCTGGAACCAAGAAATTGCCATAAAATCCAAACCCCTTTCAGTTAATTTTTGTTTTTTAATAGCATTTATTTATCAAATACCTGAACGTGATCTCCCCTATGATATTCAGGATCTGACCATAGTGTTTTGGAAACTCTCGTTTCCGTTACTGAGATGTACTCAGTCTTTGAAGCCGAACTGGCCGCGGAACTTCGGCCATTCACCGATCGCTGTCTCACGAACGAGCGCGAATGTAACGGTGTAGCCCTTCTTCCAGATCTTCTCAAGAGCTTCTGCTTCTTCCTGAGTGATGGACTGGTTGTTTCCGAGCTTGACAGTTCCCGGACGATCGTTGCACGGACCAATGACGAGTTCCTTAACGTTGTTCGGAACGAAGCCGTTGTCAACGAGAATGGTAGCCATGTCGAGCGGGTTCTTTGTGATCAGGAAGTAGTGCTTCGGGCTCTCAAATACCTTTTTTGCATTCTCGAGGAAGTGTTCCATCGTCCAGATGAATACCTTCTTCTCGGTGGAAGCGACAAAGCTCTGCTTCAGAACGGGAGTCGTAGCTGCCTTGTCATTTACCGCGATGATACCGTCACAAGGATATTCCTTGGACCAGCGGGTGATAATCTGACCGTGAATGATACGGTCGTCAACACGCATAAATGTGATCATAAGATGTAGTATTATCCTCCTTAACTATGATTTCACAAAACTGTGTTTCTTCCTGAATCAGATATCGTCGTCAGAGTCTTCATCCGCAACCGGCTTGAACTCTGCGACTGCATTCTGTGCTTCGCTGATAATTGTGTTCTTCAGTGCTTCTCTGTCTTCGAGAACGTCCTTCATGATGACCGCTGTCATAGCCATCGGCATGTTCATGCCGGTGAGAACGATCGCAGTGTCGAGCAGTCCGCGTTCCGACAGAACTTCGAGAGACTTGGTCATCGGAGAACCGCCGAGAATATCGCAGAGAAGGATTACTTCGTCATCCGCGGAAATCGGAGCCACCAGTTCACGGAAATTGTCCTGGAACTGATCTGCGCTCATATCAGCGCGAAGGTTGGTGCAAAGAACTTCGTCTTTCGGTCCGGTCATCATGAAGACGGCAGACCGAAGTCCCGGTGCAAAGTCACCGTGACTTACCATAACTACATATCTCATTTTCTCTCCTCCGGAAGTGCACCATGAATTCATGTTCTGCCCTTCCACTCAATGACATTATTTTATATCGTAAACGGTTACAAAGACAATATTGACAAATATGAAAATGCACATTCTGCATTTCCGCAGATTCAATAAATTTCAGATTCTCAGATATACTTCGACACGAAGTAGAAGATGATTGCGGCCACGATCGGAATGATGAACAGGAAGGAATAGGAACCAAGTACCTTGCGTTCCAGTTTTGCCCAGTTCACCTCGCTGAAATAATACCGGTCATCATTTGTGCGGATGACCACCTTTTCCTGCATGAGATTGGCAATTGTATAGGCAAGAACCTGTGTAGTCAGCTTGATGTTCTTCAGCTGGTCATAGCCGACCGCATGTTCTTCATCCAGCGCACCCTTCCGCTTCAGGAACTGGATGACTGCCTGCCCTGCGGTCTGTCTGCCGCTGACGCGTTTTGTACTCTCGGACATTACTTCTTCTTTTCCTTTTTCTTTTCTTTCGCTTCTTTTCTGCGTTTTTTCCATTCCTCATGTTCCTTGTGAAGCACAAGGCCCATTTCCCGTGACAGCGTGTACTTTCCCTGCGTTGTCTGAAGCTCAACGATCCGCTGCAGACCGCGCTTTTTCGGGTCCATGTTCAGAACGCTCTTCCACGGCACAACCGCATCTTCCACCACAAATGCCTCGGGGCCGACCAGCGCGCTGCGCTTGACTGCCGCCACCAGCATCTGCCCCAGAAGAATCAGGGCGATAAACAGGAAAGCCATACGGAACCACTCTGCCTGCTCAATTGAGGAATCGATCGTCACTACCGAATAAATACTGTAGATGATCAGAAGCGAATAACCTGCGGTCCACCACCAGAACTGATTGACCGTCTTTGTATTTTCTGTTCCGTACTGCGCAAGGTATTTTTTCCTCGCCTTGTAATTGGCGGCGAGAAACTGAAACACCTTCCACAGATAATATGCGGTATAAGCCGCAAATCCGATCACAAGCACATAGTAAAAGGCCTGTGAATTATAAACACTGCTCATACTAATTCCATCCCCATATGAATCGTATTTTACCGCAGTGTAAAGTTACTGGCAACAGAGGGAACCGCGTACAAAGGCCCGCATAACCTTAACGGTTCCCTCCACAGGCACAATCCGCACCCTGCCGATATTTGCCGGCAGGATGAAGGTTTCCGCATAATGAACCTCATAGGGTTCGAACTGATTGTCCGGACTCTCGATCCGTGCTGCGCTTCCCTCGACGAGGTTGCACATACTGACGCTTTCGCAAAGATCGATCTCCGCAGACTCCCGTACCGTATAGCGGCGGGTTTCGATAAACTCAAGCTCATGAAGACCGGTGTGCTCAATGTCATACGCATCACAGGTGTGGATCATCTTGGTCGGATTGACAAGGTGTTCCTTTACCCAGTCGGTCGTACGGTCCCACTGAATGACATGAGAGCCGTGTTCTATATTGATGGGACGCGGTTTTCCGTCGAGGCCGAGTCTGCCCCAGTCCCAGAGCTTGAAGGTAAAGATATAAGGTGTCGCACTGATTTCCAGCACCATGGCGTTCGTTCCGGAACAGTGGATCGTTCCGGCCGGAATCAGAAAGTGGTCATGTTTCTTTGCCGGAAATTTATTGACATAGCGCTCCGCGTCAAAGGTTCCGGTTTCCTGGGCTTCCTTCAGCGCCCCCAGCATGTCTTCCGGCTTCGTGCCGGTCTTCACGCCGAGATACACACACGCATCCTCTCCGGCATCCAGCAGATAGTAGCTTTCATCCTGGGTATATGCCATTCCGAAGGTCCGGTGAATATACTCCGTCAGCGGGTGTACCTGCAGGCTGAGATTCTGTCCGCCCATCGTATCCAGGAAGTCAAACCGGATCGGGAATTCCGCACCGAAGCGGGCGTAGTTCTTTGCGCCGAGTAGTTCCTTCGGGCAGTACAGGGTCAGATCCATCGCCGGAATCTCGACATCCGTATCGCCAAACCGCAGATACAGCGAGTTCTCTTCTGGAACACCGTCAAACGACCATGCATAATTCTTCGCGGAAGGATCGAGATTGCAGTGTTCCTTCATCCACTGGCCGCCCCAGACACCCGGGTCAAAATACGGCACCAGACGGAACGGCTGATTCACTGCCTGTTTCAGTCCATTGCGGAACTGATCGCCGGTGATCATCTTCGGATCATCCGCCTTGTTCGTGTCAATCAGATAATCGATGGAATCGAGGATCCGGATCTTAAGCAGATCCGCCATCCGCCATTCCACAAAGTAACCGCGCTTGAATTTGCGCAGGATATCATCATCGGTATTCGAGCAATTATAGTTGCCCATGCCTGCACGATAGCGCATCTGGATCTCCCAGCGTGCCATATCAAAGAGCACGCAGAGGTCCCCTGTCCCAAAGAGCGAGGCACCCATACCGTACACAAGAATCAGTCCGGACGCATCTTCAAACGCCTTCTTTGCGGCCTGTACTATTTCATTGTCGAGGAATGTTTCCACGGTGCCGCTGTACATATGGCCAAAGACACGGTCATCGGTCAGCCACGGCATCATCTTCTCCGTCATCGCTTCATCCGAAAGATACAGATCCTTTGTCTCAATGACCAGGGAAGGATTCAGCTGCTTCAGCTGCGGAAGGATTTCCTCATCGCGTACGCCCGGATAGGTTTCCGCAATCAGCACAAAGCGGGCATCCGTTGTGATCCGGTCCTGCAGTTCGGAAATGATGTTGTCATAGCCGCGGGTTACACGGGCGTCGCTGCAGTTGATGTGCGGAAAACGGTCATAATTACTCATGGGGAATTACCTTCAGTTCATTTCCTTTCCGGAATACGCGGAATCCAAACGGATGCGCGATTACCTCGTCATAGTTGTGTCCTGCCGAAGGCGGCCAGACTGCCCGTACCTTCAGTGGCTCATCACCGGTGTTGATCAGCCGGTGCGCCAGTGTTCCCGCAATGTGATGCACACTGCCCGGGAATACCTTTTCACACCAGGTCATACCGTCATGGTTCATATACATCAGAAGTCCGGTTCCGGCTTCACCTTCATAGACTTCCTCTACACTTTCATCCATATGCCAGTGTCCCTTGGTAAACGGACACTCGTCATTGATGCGGTTGGGATAAATCGTTGTAAGGCCGTAGGACAGCGAGCCTGGGACTTCCGGATTGCCGTCATCGCACTGCACTTCATACAGCACCGTCTCCGGATCCACACCTTCCGTATTGATATAGTAGGAAGCGATATCCTTCAGCTTCTTGACGCCGTGTGAGAGCGTAACGGAAGAAGCGGTCTTCGAGAAGTCTGTCAGAAAGCGCGGTTCCTTGATATCCATGACGGCCCGCGGCTTCGGGGTGCCGACCAGCAGGCGGCAGTCTCCTTTCACAGTGATCTCTCCGCAGGATGCCGGCAGGAATACCGACTCCGTAAATGCAAGGTCTGAGGTCTCCCCTTCACAGGTGAGCACTGCCTCTCCTTTAACACAGGACAGCGTCCGGAAGGAAGCAGGCCATGCGGGAAGTGTATATTTCCCGTTTACATCGATCAGGTCCACGCTGTATTCCGGGAAATCTGCGATCCGTTTTACTTTCGGCTGATGATCCACCGGTGTGGAAACTTTCACGCCGGTCTGTCCGCAGACAACGACATCCAGACTCTTCGCAATGTGAAGCGGGCGGAGATTGCCGTCCTTGTCTCTGCGGTTGTAGTCGTAGAACCGGTAGGTCGTATTGGAGTTCGTGCCGATCTCCAGTGCCAGAATTCCCGCACCCAATGCATGCAGGGTTCCGCTTGGGACCTGGACAAAATCTCCTTCCGTTACCGGGATCCGGTACAGATGATCTTCGATCGTACCGGCATCGATCGATGCCTGAATCTCATCTCTGGAACGGAAGTCCGAGCCCGCAACGAGCTCTGCGCCTTCCTCTGCGTCAAGAATATACCAGGCCTCGGTTTTCCCGTGGTCGTTCTCGTTTTCCCGGGCATAGCGCTCCCCGGGATGAACCTGTACGGAAAGTGAATCCTTTGCGTCAAGGAAGGCACAGCGCAACAGATCTTCATCCGTAACGCCGGGGCCGAGAATGCCGTCATGGTCGTGTTCGATTAAGGACGCAATGGTTTTTCCTTTGTGCTCTCCTTCACTGACCACAGACTGTGCATAGGGATGCACGCTGATTTCCCAGGACGTGCCTTCGCCGTTCCATACACGATTACGGATCTTTGCCAGTTTATCGCCTGCCCAGATCGTTTTGTCATACATCGGGCTTACCTTGATCGGTCCCATACCTGAACTCCTCCTGTTGGTTTTATTTCGTAAATGATTCTTCAATCGTCAGCTGATAGTCATCGGAAAGATACAGGGAATCGGTATACTCGATCGGATTTTCCCGGCTGTATCCCTTCCGGATACGATGGATCAGCGCTGTGTCGTTTTCAAGATGGAAGATGCTCTTTTCTTCCGGTCCGGCAATGAATGCGGTAATGACTTCCGTGACCCGGTCAATCGGATCACCCAGTTCCTCCAGCAGTTCATACAGCGATCCGGACACATCGTCCGTGTCCTTCACCATGCACGCGGGACTCAGATAGGTCACATACCGGACAACCGGTTTCCCGTTGAGATAGGATTCGCGGACCAGCGTAAGCAGCGGCTGGTTCACGGAGGTGCCGAAGAAATCGGCAGCTTCCTGAGGAACCGTCTCATACGCGACGGAAAGCACTCTGCGGTCCTTCAGGTGATTGTGCTCTTCCCCCTTAAACGTGGAATGAAAACTGGTGGACAGGTTTCCCGGGGTCGGCAGTACGATCGTACCGCTTCCGCGCCGTCTTGAAATCATGCCTTCCTGAAGCAGCCGGTTCATTGCCTGACGGACGGTAATGCGGGAAACCGAGAATTCCTTCATCAGTTCCGCCTCGGTCGGCAGAACACTTCCGGCTTCGTAGACATTCTCCGTAATACGTTCCTTCAGAATCTCAAACAGCTGACTCCAGAGGGGCTTCTGCCCGCTTCCTTTTTTCAGTTCCGTGTTTGTCATCCCCTCTCTCCTGCTTCAATTTACCGCACCGGCAACCGGAACGCAATACATTTTGTCTTAATGTTATAACATTTCGTTTTCTGATCAAAATCAACGCTGAGAACGGTATGATAGTTGAGAAAGGATTTTTAATATATGAAATATTTAGTCATATCCGATATCCACGGCAGCTGCACCGGCGCGGAAGTGTTTGAAGACGCCTGCCGCCTGCATAATCCGGATGCGGTCCTCTGTCTTGGGGACGTCCTGTATCACGGTCCGCGCAATCCGGTTCCGGAAAACCACGACCCGAAAGCGGTCGCCCGCATTATGAATCAGTATTCCGAGCGTATTTTTGCGGTCCGGGGAAACTGTGAAGCGGAAGTGGACGGACTGATGCTGGAGTTTCCGTATGACGCCGCATACAACAGTTTCATGCTGGGGTCCCGAAGACTGTTCATCACACACGGTCATATCTACAGTCCTTCGCATATGCCGCGTCTCAGCCCGGGAGATATTTTCCTGTACGGCCATACCCACATTCCCGACACCGGACAGCGGGACGGCGTTTATACGCTGAACCCCGGCAGTATCACCTTTCCGAAAGAAGGCCACCCAAAGAGTTACGGTGTGCTTACGGAGTCCGAATTCATCATCTATGATGATCATCATCAGGAATACCGCCGTATCGCATTTACACAGGAGGATTAAGGTCCTCCTTTTTTGTGTCACAGAGAAAAAGGCATCTAACGGATGCCCTGTCTGCTCGGTTGATGATGAGCTCAGATTTTTACCAGCGGGACCGCATGGTACGGCGCCGGGAATTCCCGGTCAAATACCGGCTTCAATGCCGCACAGGTTTCGTCACTGACTTCCGCAAGATTGTCCTGCAGGTGGGAAAGCGAGGATGTGGTGAACAGTGCCGCGAAGCCGGCCGCAACATTCATGGTTAACATATACGCTTCCGGCGCTATGCCATACTCCCGGCATGCGTTCATGATTGCCCTGTTTTTATGCACATCCGGATGGCTGTAATAATTTGAGCCAAGCGAAGAATAGGACATCGGCAGGATGTCGTGTTCTTTCAGAAACGGAACCAGATCATATTCCGCCCCGCGCTCATACAGCGTATAGAAAATCTGATCACAGAAACAGTCGGTACCGCCCGCCGCAAACAGATCCTTCATATCCTCGATCGTAAAGTTGGAGACACCCCAGTGACGGATCTTTCCCTGCCGCTGTGCTTCATGCATGGCATCCACCAGAAACGGAAGGTCAACGTTCTCCCGCCAGTGCAGCAGATACAGGTCAATATAATCCGTATCGAGGCGGATCAGACTGTGATCAAGACTGCGCGCAAAGGATGCCGGCGTTGTGTGATCCGGATGAATCTTGTCCACCAGAAACAGCCTGTCCCGGGGAATTCCTTCCAGCGTTTTTCCAAGTGCGGTTTCACAGCGTCCGTTTCCGTACATCTCCGCCGTATCGAACAGATTCATTCCGTAGGTGTCATATGCCGTACGGATACAGTCACAGAGGCCCGGATTCGAACCGGACCAGAATCCGGTCGTTCCCATCCCGACGGCAGAAATTGTTTCGTTGCGAAATACAATATGCTTCATAAATTCATCCTAGTATGTTTCCGGCTATCTGAATACGGTCAGTTTTCGATTTCTGTTCGCCGGCAAAATTAAAGGACCCTCTCCGCATGCGGGCAGGGTCCTCTTTCCTGTTCAGCAGTAACTCAAAGCAGCGATTTAATGCATGCCTCGACCTTTTCCATATCGGCAGTCGGCTCAAAGCGGGCGACGACATTGCCTTCACGGTCGATCACAAACTTCGTGAAGTTCCACTTGCCAAATTTGTACTTTAAGTTCCCGTGTTTTTCAAAGATCATCATCGACAGCTTTCCCTTCAGATATCCCATGAAACTGCTTACCGAAATCTTCGGTGGTATCGACACTAGTATGTGCACATGGTCTGGCATCATATGCCCTTCGATTATCTCCACTCCCTTGTATGCGCACAGTCTCTTGATATATTCTGCGATGTCTCTCCGCAACTGATTATAAATTACCTTTCTTCTGTACTTTGGAGTGAACACGATATGGTATCTTGTATAATACTTTGTGTGTGCCAATGAATCGTACTTCTTGGCCATATTAAACACCTCATCTTTCTATTCTGGTGACTTCGACACTCACCATCTTAGTCAGATGGGGTGCTTCTTTCTACAAGAAGCACCTGCCTTCCACCTGCCTGGCAGGTGGTTTTATTGTTTCGCGCAATTCACTCTTCTTTTTTTATTTGTTATTTCCAGCGTGCGCTCAACTATCCACCAGGACGAAGAAAAACAGCCGGCATCTGCCGGCTGTTAAGCATGAACCATTAAACAGATTCGAACTCGCGCACAATTTCCTTCGAAGGCGCAGGTGTCGCAAGACTGACGACCACATTGACCGCAAGCGCAATCAGGAATGCGGGCAGAAGTTCATAGATATCCAGCACACCGCCCATCGGACGTACCAGGAACTTCCAGATGAAGATCATGGCACCGCCGCTCAGCATTCCGGCAAGCGCACCCCAGAGGTTCGAACGCTTCCAGAACAATGCAAGCAGGACGACCGGTCCGAAGCTTGCGCCGAAGCCGGCCCAGGCAAAGGAGACGATACGGAATACGGAAGAGGTGCTGTCCCAGGCGAAGAACACACTGACAAGCGCAACTCCCATCAGGGTAAGACGGGACACAAGAAGTGTTTTCTTTGCGTCCATCTCATAGCCAAGCACACCCTGGAGAAGGTCCCGGCTGACCGCGGAGCTCGCGGTAAGCAGCTGGGAATCGGCTGTGGACATTGTCGAGGCAAGGATACCCGCCAGAACCACACCGGCGATGAGTGCCGCAAGCAGACCGTTCTCTGCGAGCAGGGATGCGAAGCGGACAATGATCGTTTCCGAATCTGAACCGCTCAGCATCGGTACGGCACCGTTTGCGGAAGCCGCATAGCCGACGATACCGATGAAGACGGAAACACCCATGGAAATAATGACCCAGATGGTTCCGACCCGGCGGGAAATCGCCAGTTTGTTTTCATCTTCAATTGCCATGAACCGAAGCAGAATATGCGGCATGCCGAAGTAGCCAAGACCCCAGGCTGTCGTCGAGAGAATCGTCAGTGCGGAATACGGAACCGCCTTGCCGGAAGCCATGTCATGAATCTGTGTCAAGCTGAGGTAGCCGGCAAGCGATTTTGCATTGTTTATAACCGCATCCATTCCGCCGGCACTCTGAATTCCGAAGAACAGAATGACGACAAGCGCGATGGTCATGACAATGGACTGAATCAGGTCAGTGATACTGACGGCCATGAAGCCGCCCATTGCGGTATAGGCAATGATGACGACTGCACTGATGATCATTGCGACATGGTAATCCGCATTGAACAGTGTGGAGAACAGTTTTCCGCAGGCCGCAAATCCGGATGCGGTATACGGTACAAAGAAGACCACGATGATCAGTGCGGCGATCAGCGTCAGAATCTTTTTCTCATCGCGATAACGGCGGGAGAAAAACTCCGGAACGGTGATTGCCTCCACCTTTGCGGTATAAAGACGAAGCCGTTTGGCGACAATCAGCCAGTTGAGATAGGTGCCGACCGCAAGACCGATCGCGGTCCATGCGGCGTCTGCGATGCCGGTAAGATAGGCAACGCCCGGCAGACCCATCAGAAGCCAGCTGCTCATATCCGAGGCTTCTGCACTCATTGCGGCTGCGAGCGGTCCGAGTTTCCGTCCGCCGAGGTAGAACTCGCCGACGGTCTCGGTGCGTTTCGAAAAGCGATAGCCGATATACAGCATTCCGCCGAGGTAGATGATGATTGCGGCAATGATGCCGGCGACTGATGTGGACATAACTGACTCCTCCCCCTTTTACAGAAAAAAGCCATCTCCTCAGAGACGGCCTGAACCGCGGTACCACACTGATTGCCAGCCGAAGCTGACCCCTTTATCCCGTTAACGCCGGATACGGTTTTCCATACTGTACTGTTCCGGAAAACATCTCACAGACCGGTTTCACTGTGCCGGAATCCGCCGGGCTTCCACCCTCCCCGGCTCGCTTGGCGTTCCCTGCGCAGTTACTCTTCTGTTCATCGAACTGAGTTAAATGTAATGCACAGCCTGAAAGATGTCAATAATTTTTCAGAAAGCAATTATTATTTTCTGAAACTGTTTCAGAGAATGATTCCGCCTGCCTTCAGCTTCGTGTTGAGCTTGGCATAGATGCGCTCCCGGAACCAGGGTTCCGAAGATGCCGCAACTGCCTCTTCGATGCCGAACCAGGCAACACCGGTATTCTCCCCTTCGCGGATATGCGTTGCCTCGCGGTCATCCGCCTCAATCAGATAGGTGATATTTAAATGCAGATGGGACGGAACATACTGTCCCTTCTTTTCATGTCCGTCCACCGTCAGTATTTCCATGGACAGGATGTCCGGGCGGATCAGTGTCACATTCTGAATCCCGCTTTCCTCCGACACTTCCTTTAACGCAACCCTGCGCAGATCTTCCTCGCCGTCCGCATGTCCCCCAAGCCAGCTCCAGGAGTCATAGATCTTGTGATAGGCCATCAGAAGCTTCGTCCGGTCATGATTGACGACCCAGGCGGAAGCGGTCATATGTTCCGTCAGATTGGTGCGCAGGAAAAGATCCGGGACGGTTTCCAGTTTTTCCAGAATGATCCTGCGGTCCCGTTCTTCCTGTTCATTGAACGGTTTGAAGTTCCGTACTTCTTCGATCAGCTGCTGTCTGTTCATACCGCAATCATACCGCAGAAGAAAACGGCAGTGCACATGCACCGCCGCTGTTCACAGATTTATTGTTGTTCTGCTTACGCCGCGCACCAGCCGCCGTCTACTGCGAGTTCTGCGCCGCTGACATATGCGGACTCATCCGACGCCAGGAACAGGCATGCGTTGGCGATTTCGACCGGTTCACCGACTTCCGGCGCTGTTGCGAGCACCTTCTGGATCTTTCCGTAGGATTCCATATTCGGCATGCCCATGGAATTGGCAATCTCTGTCTTGAATCCGCCGGCGATGATCGCATTGGAACGGATCTTTTCATCCTTATACATATAGGCGGTATTGCGGGAGAGCGAAACAACCGCCGCCTTGCTGGCGCAGTATACGGCACCGGCACAGGTCTTGTATGCGCCTTCGGATGCGATATGAATGATGGAGCCGCCGCTGTTCTGTCCCTTCAGAACATTGACCGCCTTGCGTGTCGCATAGAACGGGCCGAAGACATTGACATTGAATACGGACTCCAGTTTCTCATCCGAGAAGTCTGCGACGCCTGCCATGTCGTCCATGATACCGGCGTTGTTTACCAGGATATCGAGTTTTCCGAACTGCTCAACCGCAAAGTCAATCATAGCCTCGTTGACATCCTTTTTGGAAATGTCACCCGGATACGGAAGCACCTTTCCTTCCGCGTCCTTCAGACTCTCTGCGAGTTCTTCCAGACGTTCTTTCCGACGGGCAACCGCTACGACGTTTGCGCCTTCCTTCGCAAACAGTGTAACGATTTCCTTACCCATTCCGCTGCTTGCGCCTGTAACTACGGCTGTCTTGCCTGTTAATCTTCCCATGTTTACTTTTCCTCCTGCTGAACATGTTTCTATATGAGTTAGAAACTATTAACCAAATCAATACTATTCTGTTTCCGGCATTCCCGCAAGTGATCCGTATTTCCTTTCACAGAGAATAAAGAAGATTAATTTAATAATAGATCATTATTTCTTCTGTCCGTTATCGACCGGCAGAAGAGCTGCGGTTCCGTTTTTTTTCTTTATCCGCATACCGCATCGATCATTCCGATCAGTTTCTTGTAGTACGGAAGCACCCGATGCCGGTGCATCAGTCCACCCTGCAGTGCCATATGATCAGCAACCAGCGTTTCAAACACATTCCAGACGCCCGGTTCAATATGTTCTTCCGCAAAGGAAACATGCGGGTCTTCCATCGGATACATCGAACTGATCGTATTGACGAGACCGTCATTGGGACGCCAGCGCTCATCCAGCACAACGCCACCCCGTGTGGCGCCAAGATATACTCCCATATAGCGGGAGGTCCGCCGGAACAGCAGTTCCGTCTTGCGCACCATCGGACGATACGTTCCGTTGTCCCGCTGAACCGTGCTTTCACATGGCTGCGAGAAATAATAGACCGCCGGATCCAGGTTCAGTGTCTTATTCAGCGCAAGCGCATTGTCAATATGCATGTCATACGCCGCACTGTCTCCTTCCGGCAGCGGGGTGTCCGGCGTATTGTTTCGGGACATAAATCGTCCTGCCACATCCTCAATATGCCAGACGCGCACTGATTTCGGGTCAAAGGACGGATCTTCAAAGAGATCATAAGCTGTCGTTCCGTTATGCGGCGCCGCAAGCGTCACAATTGCGGCGATACGGTTTCCCATGCCGCCTTTGAAAAACGGTGATCCGTTTTCTTCGGTTTCTTCTGCTCTTCCGTTGCGCAGAATATCCGCAAATATCCGAACGGTCGCTCCGCCGAAGGAATGGCCGATCAGCACAAGCCGTGTGGAGTCATCAAAGGATTCAATCAGCGGAATGCCCGTGAAGTCTCTTCCATAGCGGTCATGACCATAGCGCGCACTGTGCGCTGCCCCATAATCCGAACGGGTGCCGCTGAGCTGTGCATAAAGTTCACATGCCCGGTCCCAGGCAGAGCCATGCGGCGCTACCGAGGCGCTGTAACAGTCATAACCGAGTTTGCGCAGCTGTTTCATCAGGTCGCCGTTGCGCATCCCCCAGTACGGCATCCGCTCATTCTGTTTATCATAACTGCCCCATCCGGACAGGCCATGTACGAATATATACTTCAGATTGCCCATTGTGTTGTCTCCTGCGTTATTGTTTATCATACCGCGGAATCCCGCTTACCTGCACAGACATATATTGCGTCGGTTTTGGGCATCTCAAAAGCAGAACCACCGGATTCATACGATATAATGGAACACAGGAATAAGTTTTGTATGAGCGGAATGAGTGCAGCAGACAAAATCAAAGGCGCATTTCTGGAACTGAAAAAAGATAACGCATTTGAACGGATCTCCATAACCGACCTCTGTAAACAGGCGGGCGTAAGCCGGACTGCGTTTTATCGTTACTACGCAAGAACCGAAGACGTACTGGATGATGTGATCCGCGATGTTCTTTCCCAGTCCGAACAGTTCCGGGAAGAACGCAATGCACGTCTTACCGGAAAGACCACACGGGAGAAACAGCCGATCTGTGAGTATCTGCGTGCGCATACCGAATACAAGCCGATCTTCAGTGACGCCGCACTGATTCATATCATCCTGCGGGCAATCGTTGAACATCAGAAGCACACCTTCATCCGGCAGATGAACAAAACTGATACGCTCAGCGATTCCGAAGCGGAAATTCTTCTCTACTACCAGGCAAGCGGCTGTCTTACAGCAATCAACCGCTCCTATGGTCTAAGCGATGAGCAGTGGAAGGCAATCCGGGAACGGATCGATAATTCCATGAGCCAGACCATGCGGGATGCATTCGACCGCTAATTTCAGTTCATTCAACCGTTTTATCTATTTGTAAGGGGTTACATTTATGTCTGTTTTGTAACCCTTTGTTGGTTGTCAGCTGAAAATCGATGCGAGATACTGTATGTAGAATGTATACATCATACATAATTTCATCATTTTTCAGGAGGCAACTGGCAGTATGAAAAAGACTATTGCAATACCCTACTACACCTCGACACTTGATCTTCATGTAGAGGAAGAAAACCTCAAGGCGGTCATCACCGCAAAGATGCATGAGTTCAAGACCGACAAGAGCGAAGTCGAGCTGGTTAAGGAAGCACTGGAGAATCCGGTAGGAACTCCTCCGCTGTGCGAACTTGCCAAAGGAAAGAACAAGGTTGTGATCGTCACCAGCGACCATACCCGTGCCGTTCCCAGCAAGATCACCCTTCCGCTTGAGCTTGCGGAGATCCGCAAGGGAAATCCGGATGCGGACATCACGATTCTGATCGCAACCGGTCTCCATCGTCCGACGACGCCGGAAGAACAGCGCCGCATGTTCGGTGATGAGATCGTCGACAATGAAAAGATCGCCGTAAACATGGCATTCCAGCCGGAAGACTATGTCAATATGGGAACCCTCCCCTCCGGCGCCGAATTCCACGTCAATCATCTGGCGACGGAATGTGACCTGCTCATCTGCGAAGGCTTCATCGAGCCGCACTTCTTCGCAGGCTTCTCCGGCGGACGCAAGAGCATCCTGCCGGGCATCTGTTCACAGGAAACCGTCAACGAGAACCATTCCTACAAGGCAATCGCCAGCAAATACTCCAAGACCGGAGTTCTGGAACATAACCCGATCCACGAGGATATGGTATGCGCCGCACGGATGGTCAACGTACAGTTCATTCTCAACGTTGCACTGAATGCGGAAAAGAAAGTCATCGCCGCATGGGCCGGTGACCTCGAAGAAGCACACGCCCAGGGCGTTTCCTTCATCCGTGAATGGTCGCAGTGCCCGAGCATTACCGGTGACATCGTCGTCACCAGCAACGGCGGCTACCCGCTCGATCAGAACCTCTATCAGAGCCCGAAAGCAGTCGCAACCGCTGAAGCATGTGCCGGCGAAGACGGTGTCATCATCATGTGCTGCAGCTGCGCAGACGGCATGGGCGGAACCCACTTCGAACGGCTGATTCAGATGGGTACTCCTGAAGAGATCGATGAATATCTCTCCAAGATCCCGGCAAAGGAAACCATTCCGGAACAGTGGTGCCCGCAGATCTACGCCAGAATCCTGCATAAGCACAAGATGATTCTTGTCACAACGTATCTCGATTCGGAAACCGTGAAGCGCTGCAATATGATTCCGGCAAGCACACCGGATGAAGCGCTTGAGATCGCGTACCAGATGAAAGGCAGAGATGCCAGCGTTGTCGTCATCCCGGACGGTGTCAGTGTCCTGGCAGTTGCGCCGGAATAATACAGGAGGCATTCGTAATGGAAGAGCTGAAAATCGCATTAAAGGTCAACGATCTCGACAATGTCGCCACGATCTTCGCAAACGGAATCAAGGACGGCACGGAAGTTGAGATCCGTGACAAGCGCGGAAACAAGGAACTTGTCACTGTCATCGGCGATGTCCCCTACGGACACAAGATTGCCGTAAAGGACATTCATGTAAACGAACAGATCACCAAATACGGCGAAGAAATCGGCATCGCAACGCATGAAATCAAGAAAGGCGAATATGTACACGTACACAACCTTGACAGCATGCGCGGACGCGGTGACTGGGAGAAGGAGGAAAAGCAATGACCACATGGTATGGCTACCGCAGACCGGACGGCTCTGTCGGATCCAGAAACTTTGTCGCAGTGATTCCTGCCGTCACCTGTGCCAATGATGTCGCCAACGCGATCTGCCGTGAAGTACAGGGCACCGTTACCTACATGCATCATCAGGGATGCTGCCAGCTGCCGCCGGATCTCGATCGTGTTACCGAAACACTGATCAGCCTCGGCAAGAGCCCGAACGTCGGTGCCGTTCTGATCGTCAGTCTCGGCTGCGAAGGAACCGACCACGCAAGAATGTATGAAGAACTCAAAGCCACCGGAAAACCGACCGAGATCATTCACATTCAGGAACTCGGCGGCGTATCCAAGGCGATTCGTATCGGAACCGATATCGCCCGCCGTCTGGTGATGGAAATCAGCGGCATCCAGAGAGAACCGGCCGATGTATCCGAAATCATCATGGCAATCAAGTGCGGCGCATCCGATACCACAAGCGGAATGGCTTCCAACTGTGTCATCGGTTATGTCGCAGATAAACTCGTCGATCTTGGCGCAACCGTTATCTTCGGTGAAACCACCGAATTCCTCGGTGGCGAACACCTGCTCGCAAAGCGCGCGGTAAACGAAGAAGTCGGAAAGAAGATCTTCCAGATCGTCAATGAGATGGAAGAACGTGCCAAGAGCATCGGCTGCGATATGCGCAGAGGACAGCCGACACCGGGCAACATTGCCGGCGGTCTCTCCAGTATTGAAGAAAAGAGCCTTGGCGCAATCGTCAAGAGCGGCACCCGTCCGATCCAGGGCGTTCTGGAATATCCGGAACATGTCACCACACAGAAAGGTCTCTGGATCAAGGATTCCCCGGGAAGAGAACCGGAAATCCTGACCGGCATGGCCGCAACCGGAGCACAGTTCATGTGCTTCTCGACAGGCCGCGGAGCCCCGCAGGGATTCCCCAGCATGCCTGTCATCAAGATCTGCGGAAATCCGAACACGTTTGAAAACATGAAGGATGACATGGATCTCAACGCCGGACTGATTATTACCGGCGAGAAAACAATTGAGGAAGTCGGCGAAGAGGCCTTCGCATTGTTACTCGAAGTACTGAACGGAAGGATGACGAAGAACGAGGCGATTCAGTATTTCAGTGCAATCGATATTCACTGCCTTGGGCCGGTTATCTAAAACAAAGGATTTAATTTGAAAGGGGAAAATTATGAATCCAGTATTAGCAATGCTCATCGGTATCATCCTCATGATGCTCATGATCATCTTCACGAGAATGCATGCATTCCCGGCAATGATCATCTCCGCAATCCTGATCGGTATTCTCTCCGGAAATGCACTTCTGGTCGGAACCGGAAATGAAGGCGGCAACCTTCTCTCTGTCGCAGTCAACACTGTAACAGGCGGATTCGGAAGCACCATGACTTCCATCGGTATCGTCATCGGTTTCGGTACCATCATGGGAATCTTCATGGAAAAGAGCGGCGCCGCAAAGCGTATGGCTCTCACCATCCTCAAGAAGGTCGGCGTTAAGAACGCAGACATCGTTCTCGGTCTCACCGGCTTCGTCGTATCCATCCCGGTCTTCTGCGACAGTGGATTCGTCATCCTGTCCTCACTCGCAAAAGAGTTCTCCCGTCTGACCAAGAAGTCCATGGTCTGGCTCGGCGGAATCCTCGGTATGGGTCTCTACATCACACACTTCATGGTTCCTCCGACACCGGGCCCTCTGGCTGTTGTAGGTACCTTCCAGCAGAACGGCATCAACATTGACCTCGGTATGTTCATCATCTGCGGTCTGCTATTCTCCATCCCGCTGTTCATCTGCGCAATCTATGTATTCCGCTGGTTCGGAAAGAAGTATGAAGGTCAGTTCGTAGTTCCGTCTGACATCGACCGTTCCCAGTACACAGACGCACAGCTCAAGGTTCTTGACCGCATCGAAGACAAGCTGAATGCCGGCAAGGAACTCGAGAACTCTGATTTCGAAGAACTCCTCTCCACAGAGAAGCTTCCGGGCGCAGGCATTTCGTTCACCATCCTTCTGCTTCCGGTTGTCCTCATTCTCCTCAACACCCTCGTCGGACAGACCGCTCTCAAGTCCACCGGCTTCGGTCAGTTCATTCAGTTCCTCGGAACTCCGATCATCGCTCTGTTCATCTCCCTCTGCATCGGCGCATTCGGCCTTGCGAAGGATCTCGACAACAAGACCGTTGTCGGTATGATGGGCGATGCCTGCAAAGACGCAGGTCCGATCGTATTCATTACCGCTGCCGGCGGCGCGCTCGGTGCTGTTGTCAAGGCTACCGGTGCTGCACAGATCATGGCTGACGCAATCGTCAAAGCAGGTATCCCTGCCATCCTCGTTCCGCTCCTGATCGGTACCATCATGCGTTTCCCGCAGGGTTCCGGTACAGTCGCAATGATCACCGGTTCCGCAATCATCGCTCCGATGATGGGAACCCTCGGAATCAACCCGTATCTCGCAGCGATGGCTGTCTGCCTTACCTCGATGCTGCCGTCGTTCCTGAACGACTCCTACTTCCACGTTGTCACCAACTTCTCGGGCATGGATATCAATACCTCGCTGAAGACATGGACGCTGTCCACAATCATTATCCCGATCTTCGGTTCCATCCTGATCGTCATCCTCAGCCTGATCTTCCATTGATCGCTATAATTTAAAACCAGGGAATTCATTCGAACTCCTCAGAAAACCGATCCGGGGATTCCGGGTCGGTTTTCTTCTCAGTCATATTCTGCGGAGGTAACAATCATGACAGTGCAGCGGAAACCGGTGATGACCATGAGTCATCAGGTCTATCAGATTCTCAGAGAAGAGATCGTCTCCGGTGTATACAAACCCAATGACTGGCTTCAGGAAAAGGAACTTGCGGCGAAACTGGAAGTCAGCCGCAGTCCGGTGCGTGAGGCGCTCCGCCTTCTCGCCGCAGACGGGCTTGTCCGGGAGATTCCCAACAAAGGCATGTTTGTTCGGGCATTTACGCCGAAGGAAATCACGGAGATCTTTGAGGTGCGGACCATGCTGGAAAGCCATGCGATCCGTGCTCTCCACGGCCGGGTCAGTGACGAGCAGAAGGAAAAGTTCCAGCAGCTGCGGAATGATCTCTCACGCTTCCACCTGGAAAATGATCTGGAACAGTACATTGAAACGGACTCCGCATTCCACCGGTATCTTGTGGAATGCACCGGAAACAGTATTCTGATTGATCTCTACCGGAAAGTCCGGACGATGAACATGCTGTTCCGCATCTTCTCCCTCTCCACGAAAGAGCGGTTCGATGAATCACAGGAAGAGCACGCCGCCATCATCAATGCCCTGCTTTCGGATGATACGGAAACCGCAGTTTCCATAAACAACCGTCATCTGGAGCTCGCAAAGGATACGGCGATTGCACACATTCCATTTGAAAAGAGCGATTCGTAAGCGAACCGCCCTTTTTTTATTTGGTATGAAGTGCTTCCTTCTGCCGGTTGATTTCCGCCATGTTTCCGATGAGAACCGCCGCAAGTGCCCATACCGCACCGATCATGCCGGAAAGCCAGGTGTTCTTTGAGACCAGGCATACGATGATGCCTACCGCAATGCCAAACAGAATTCCGCTGATCATAGATTTACGCAGCGGACCGCGGTCTGCGGTAAGATACCGGTTGTCAAACACCATGCCGGAGAAGCGTCCGAAGGCAATATCCTCAAGGAAGCTTCCCTGAATTTCCTCATCCAGTGCCCGTACGGTCTCCGCCGGAATTCCTGTCCCGAGAAACCGTTCTTTCAGTACCGCACACTTTTCCGTACCGCTTCCGGTATAACCTTCCAGTCCGGTACAGTCCGTCTGTTCCACCGCGAAACAATAGTAGCCGCGCAGTTTGTCTTTCTGATAACAGGCAATGATGAAGTTTCCGTCATCCAGATGTTTCCGAACATCGGTTTCTGATTTTGCGCGCAGTGCCAGTTTCATCACATCATCCAGAAAGATGTGCAGCCCCTTTGTCTTTCCGGTGACATTGCGCAGTACATACCCCTTTGTGTAGCCGATCATAAAGCCTTATTTTTTGATCATCAGCACCGAAATATCATTGACGTTGGTTCCGGTCGGACCGGTAATGATCAGACCGTCCACTTCCTTCAATGCATGGTACGCATCATTGTTCTGGAGGACATCAGAAATCAGGATGCCCTTATCCCGCAGCTGTCCTGCAGTTTCGCCGGTTACGACACCGCCGGTTGCGTCTGTCGGTCCGTCGGTTCCGTCACTGGCAAGCGAGAATACAAGCGTATCCTTGAGACCGTCGATGCCTTCCGCCGCCGCAAGCGCGATTTCCTGGTTGCGGCCGCCGAGTCCCTTTCCTGTCAGGCGGACAACTGTCTCACCGCCGCAGATATAGGCAACGCTCTTTCCGTCATCCTGATGGTCACGCGCGATCGCCGCGAGGAATCTTCCGACTTCCTTGGCTTCGCATCCCATCGATGCGGTCAGGAAATGCGGCTCATAGCCAAGCTTTTCGCACTCGGCAATGGCGGTTGTGCAGAGCTGCTTTACACTGCCGGTAATATGTGTCGTGACATTGTCCAGCTCTTTCGGTGTTTCTTCCTGCAGTAATGCCATGACTTCATCGGAGAAGTCCAGCTGATACTTCTTCACGATGCGTAATGCATCTTCTGCCGTCGCAGAATCCGGATATGCCGGACCGGACGCGATCATGTCCAGCGGATCGCCGATGATATCGGAGAGCACGATGGAGAACACCTGAGCCGGTGCACACGCCTTTGCGAACTTGCCGCCCTTTACGTTGGACAGGCGCTTGCGCAGCGTATTCATTTCGGTGATGTCTGCGCCGCAGGCAAGCAGCTTCTTTGTGATATCCTGCAGTTCCGCAAGCGGAATGCGGGGATCTTCAAACAGTGCGGATCCGCCGCCGGAAATCAGAAATACAACGAGATCTTCCGGTTTGAGATCGGCGACGAGTTCCTCTGCTTTTCTTGTCGCGTTGATGGAGTTTTCATCGACGACCGGATGTCCTGCTTCATAGCAGCGGACATGCGGAATCTCGCCCATTACATGATCATATTTGGTAATGCATACACCGTCGCTGATGCGGTCGCCGAGGAAATCCTCAGCTGCCTTTGACATCTGCCATGCGGCCTTACCGCAGGCAACCAGCACGGTTTTTCCGGCATTTTCCGGAAGCAGGGAAAGTGCCTTTGCGACTGCGACATCCGGCTGTGCGGACTGCAGTGCAGCTTTCATAATGATTGAAGCGTCTTCTCGAATTGTCATACGACCTCCTAATTATCAGGTACTACAGAAAAAAGAATGTTTACATCATTTATATTTTATCATTACAGGCCCCTGCATAATGCCCTGAATTGACAGTTTTTCCCGATTTGTACTGCCATTTTTGCGGTGCTGATCAATACGGGCCGTCTCCCCTTCCCGCATTGAAAAAAGATCCCATGCATCGATGAGATCTTCGGTATGTTTCATCGTTCTGCTTATTTCGAAGCCGGCTTCCGGAACATGAATTTCCGTACGATATTGATGCCGATCTTATACGGCAGCGGTCGTAGCGCCCTGTCTGCTTCCTGCAGTTTTTCCCGGATCGGAATTGACTGCGGACAGTGCTGTTCGCATTTTCCGCATTTGATGCACTGCGAGGCAAATGCCGGCTCCTTGGTCAGACCGACGGTCTGCGCAAACTGGAACCTGCCCTGGCTCTTGGATTCGGTAAACATCGTATTGTAACAGCGGAAGATACCGGGGATATCCACACCCTTGGGGCACGGCATGCAGTAACGGCATCCGGTACAGCCGACCTTTTCGTTTTCGTTGATGGCGCGCTTTACGGTTTCCAGCACCGCAAAGTCCGTTTCGGTAAAGCTTCCCGGCTGTGTTTCATCTGCGGTGCGGCAGTTTTCGAGAACCATCGCTTCCGAGTTCATACCGGACAGCACGACCGTAACCTCCGGCTGATTGTACAGCCAGCGCAGTCCCCACTCCGCCGGACTCCAGGAATGACCGCTTTCCTTCATTGCGGCTTCGGCATCTCTCGGCAGCATATTCACGAGTTTTCCGCCCCGCAGCGGCTCCATGATCACCACCGGTATTCCCTTCTCTGCGGCAGCCTTCAGCCCGGCTTTTCCGGCCTGGGTCACTTCATCGAGGTAGTTGTACTGAATCTGGCAGATGTCCCAGTCATACTCATTCAGAATCTTCAGGAAGTTCTCGGTATTTCCGTGATACGAAAAGCCGATATTGCGGATCGCGCCGGAAGCCTTCTTCTCGTTGATCCAGTCAAGAATGCCGATTGCCTTCAGTTTTTCCCACATGGCAATATCTGTCATATGATGCATCAGATAGTAATCGATATGGTCGGTGCGCAGCCGTTTGAGTTCTTCATTGAAATATCGGTCAACCGCATCCCGGCTGGAGATCAGATACTGCGGCAGTTTGGTCGCAATGTTGATCTTGTCGCGGATCTGATTGCGCTCAAAGATTTCGCCGATGGCAGCTTCACTGCCCGGATAGATATATGCCGTATCGTAATAGTTGACGCCGGCGTTGTATGCGGCCATGATTTCCTTCTCTGCCTTGGCAATATCAATTGCGTTTCCCTTTTTGGTAAAACGCATGCAGCCAAAGCCAAGGACGGACAGCGGATTTCCGTATTTATCAGTTCTGTATTGCATAGTAATGTTCTCCGTTCCTCAACAATACCACAGGATTGCCGGATTCCCGCACAGAATACTCCCTATACGTATCATTCGTAAAAAAGTCCCGCATCATGCATGCAGGACTCTGTCATTTTCAGGAACTCACATCTGTTCGAGAATATAGTCTTTCACGTTTTCCAGACGGCTGTTCTTCCAGTCACCTTCTTCGGCTTTCTGCGCCAGCTGCCAGATGATCGTAAAATCCAGTGCTTCCCCGGGCACCCGGTACCGGCGGTTGGGATCCGTGAAGTGGGCTTCCCATTCCTCCGGCGTCTTGTGTTCAAATTCCTTTGGATTCAGATAGATCTGCTGGCGCTTTGTTGCCGCAAGAAACATCTTCGCCGCAAGCGGACTCAGTTTCTCATATTCCTCTGCCGGTACATCTTCAAAGATCTGCGGCAGGTCAGCTTTGACAACATGTTCCGGACCGCGGATGATCCGGATACCTTCTGCTTCCCAGGTACAGGAATCCGGCGTGAAGTTCAGTTTTACGAGCACGCCTTTATCCGTATGATACTGGGCGCGCTGGTAATCCGTGTCAAAGATGAAGTTGCCGAGGGAATAAAAAATCACCTTGTCTCCCACCGTCTCATAGTTCATCGGCACATGGGGATGATGCGCCACAATCATGTCTGCGCCCATCTCGAGAAATCTCAGATAGCGTTCCCGCACATAGGGACTCGGCAGCGCGGTGAACTCTTCTCCGCCATGGACAATCAGGCAGCACCAGCGGCACTTCTGTTTGATTGTGCGAATGTTCTCTTCAATCAGATCCATTTCATTCCAGAGCAGCGTTCCTGCCTTTGCCTCGCCAGCCGGTTTACACCCGGTACGGAAGCCGACCGCAAACAGGCCGATTCCGCCCGCTTCCGGAAAGTACAGGATCTCCTTTGCCTGATTCAGATTCATTCCGACACCGACAGTCTTTGCGCCGAACTCTTCCGCTTCTTCCAGTGTCTTCCGGACACCTTCCTCGCCTGCGTCCAGAATGTGGTTATTGCAGAGATTCCAGATGTCCGCATGCATTCTGCGGAGCACCTTTGTGGCATCCGGGTCCATCGCATGAACCAGCTGCTTTACGCCTTCCTGATCAGACTGTTTTTCCTGACGGACAAGTGCTCCTTCCACATTGGCGATCACATGATCACCGCTGTGCAGGAATGCCAGAACCTCATCGGAGATCAGTTCCTCATCATTCCACTTTCCGTCCATGTATTTATCGAATCCGATATCCCCTGTAAATACCAGGGACACTGTATCGTTCATGTCATACCTCCAGATCTGATGACTTCGAAAATATTATCCTAGGGGGACTGAATGACTGTCAAATAGACAAAGGTCCATGGATCATTCCGTCTGTACAGTTCAGAATAATCCGGATCATCGGGACACTGTATACTGAACCTCAACAGTTTTATTCAGCTTTCAGGGAGCACTTCACATACTCCGGCTGTTTTTTCATTATCTTCGTTTCAGACCGGTCAGTACCCAGTCCTTTTTCTTCAATTCGTATTCCCTGCCGCAATACGGGCAGTTTCTCAGATGTACCGCATCAAAGCTTCCGCCGCATCCATCACACCTTACCCGCAGGAATGTGAAGGCTGGATTGTATTCCGCTGTGACTTCCTTTTCCACACAGAACCGGAACTGTTCATCTTTTTCCCTGACGTGTCTTCCTGCATAGGTATCCGTCAGGAATGCTGTTCCTTCCACCCGCAGGATATCCCCTGTCTTCTCACATCTGCGGATATAAAGCGCTCCCCGATACTGCATGTCAATCACTGTATCCAGACGGGAAAGATCATCGTCCCCTTCCCATACCGCAAGAGATTCCCTGTCATTCTCGAAGGCAGCTGATCTCAGCAATGCCAGAATTCTGCCTTCAAACACCTCGTAGGAGAATTCAGGCTCATATGCCTGCATGAACTCCGTCATCTTCTTCCTGCTGTTGATTCCTTTCAGCATGGAAACTGATCTTCCTGCTTCAAAAAATAACTTCCCAGCAAGAATCAGACTGCGGAGCATATACCAGCAGAGGGCAAACACGCCGCCATAGAACAGCCCCATAAACAATGCCGCAAGGATTCTGAAGATCAGCATCATATCATTCCAGACAAAAAAGCAGATGACCGCAAGAACGCTGCCGCAGAGCACGCCCACAATGGTCAGTTCCCTTTTGAGGTTATCCATCAATGTTCCCCGCTCCACAATGCCGGGAACGGTATAGTAGGAAACCGCGCATGGGTACACTTCTTCCATTTCAAAATGCGTTCCGCAGTAAGGACATCCGTCACGTGCCTCTTCGGCAGTCATCGTATGTCCGCAGTTGGGACAGGTACAGGTACCGGGAGAATTGTCCTCTCTGTCCAGGAATGACACATACAGATCAACCGGACGGCTGTATTTCCGGATCATCTTTTCTCCCCTGCGGTATGTCAGGTTCTGCCTGGCTTCCCGGTAGATGATTCTGGAAGTGTACCCATTGCCGCTGCGGGGCAGACTTCCCCGGATCTCATCCTTCACATGGACGAAATCTTCTTCTCGTTTCACGTTCTGATCTTTCAGGCGTGTTTCCTGAAGATCCAGCATATACCGCAGATCAATGGAAGCCGATACAGGTTCTTTCCCGTTCAGTGACCACTGATGCAGTTCATCGGTAAATTGTTCCAGCAGGTCCATATGTACCTTCCTCCTGATACATTTCTTTCAATCTGTTACCGCAATGATCATAATACTAATCCAACGCATTATCCATGCGCAGAGAAAAGACCTCACATGATTTATGTGAGGTCCAATTTATGAATGAATCAGTTTTCCTTACGACACCGTCATTCCCACTCGATTGTCCCGGTAGGCTTCGGTGTGAGATCCATGAGCACACGGTTGACGCCCGGTACTTCGTGGGTGATGCGCTCGGTAATCTTATGAAGCAGATCATACGGGATCTCTTCAATGGTAGCGGTCATCGCATCCTTGGTATTGACGGCGCGGATGACTGCCGGCCATGCGAAGGAACGCTTTCCGTCTACGATACCTGTTGTCTTGAAATCCGGAACGATGGTGAAGTACTGCCATACCTTTCCGGCAAGTCCTGCCTTTGCGAATTCCTCACGGAGGATCGCATCGGATTCACGGACTGCCTCAAGACGGTCTCTTGTGATTGCGCCAGGTGTACGGACCGCAAGACCGGGTCCGGGGAACGGCTGACGCTCAACCATGTTTTCCGGCAGACCGAGCTGCTTTCCGACAACGCGGACTTCATCCTTGTAGAGCAGTTTTACCGGCTCAACAAGTTCCATTTCCATTTCTTCCGGCAGACCGCCGACATTGTGATGAGCCTTGATGCCCTTTTCGCTTTCGAGAATATCCGGGTAGATCGTTCCCTGGCCGAGGAAGTGAATTCCGGTCAGCTTTGCGGCTTCCTCATCAAATACCTTGATGAATTCCTCACCGATGATATGACGCTTCTGTTCGGGATCATCGACACCGGCAACCTTGTCGAGGAAGCGGTCAACCGCATCCACATACACGAGGTTTGCGCCGAGTTCCTTCCGGAATACCTGAATAACCTGTTCCGGCTCTCCCTTGCGGAGGAAACCGTGATTGACATGAACACAGACCAGATTCTGTCCGATTGCCTTGATCAGCAGTGCCGCTACGACCGAAGAGTCAACTCCTCCGCTCAGCGCAAGCAGAACCTTTCCGTCCTTTACCTGTTCTCTGACTGCCGCAACCTGTTCATCAATAAACTTCTGGGCAAGTTCCGGTGTTGTGATGCGTTCCATTGTTTCGGGGCGTTTGTTGTTATCCATTGCTTTTTTTCTCCTTCTCTGTTCGGTCATATTCGCGCAATGCGTCCTTCAGATTGTTCACCAGATTCGTTGTCATAGGATTAACCTTTCCGTACGCAAGGCGTACCGGATCGAGAATCCGGTTGCCGAGATCCAGTGCTTCTTCAATCTTACCTGTCCTAACATACAACTCTGTGAGTTCACACGCAACACGAAGTGTTTCTTTTTCCTGTGCCTGCCCTGCCTCACAGCGTTTTTCATATACATAACGGTTCAGCGAGACTGCCTCTTCCGTATTTCCGTCTTCCATATAGAATCCGGCAAGTGCTGTGACTGCCTTCAATGTGGACGGATCCGTAAAGCCGACCGATTCCCGCAGATGTGTAACCGCAGATTCACCGGCCCTGATCGCATTCTTCAGTTCTCCGTTGCCTGCCAGGTCATTGGCAAGATCCAGCTCTGCCGCGATGGTTTCCGGAGCCAGTTCTCCGTAGTTCTTCGCCGCAAATTCATAGTTCTGCTGGTCCAGTTTTGCGGCAAGTGCATACTTGCCTGCTTTTGCGTAGTACTGGGACAGATTGCGGCGGGTCTTCCATGTTTCCGTATGATCATCGCCGTAATAATTCCGGCATTTTTCAAACGCCTCAACGCCATACATGACCGCCCGGTTGGCGTCATGCGCACGGCCGTAAAAGAGTGCCAGATTATTGAGCACGGTAATCGTATCCGGATGATTTTCTCCCTGGAGTTCGCGCATCTGCGAAAGAACTTCACGTTCCACCGCGATCGCATCATCATACTGTTTCAGGGCATTGTAATATCCCGCAAGCCGGTTGGCGCATTTCAGAATCGCCTCCGGTTCATCCTGAATTTCATGGAAGCGGCGGAGTGCTTCCTTCCCATACTGAATCGCAGTTGTATAATCCCCGGCATCCGCATAATAGCTGCCGAGATTGTCTCTTGAGACGATGCTGGAGTGGTGTTTCTCTCCAAGCGTCTTTTCCCGTTTGCGAAGCACCGCATCGCCAAGCCTGATCGCATCCTCCGTCATGCCTGCCGAGGCATACAGATTTGCGAGCCGGCCGGCCGCCTTCAGGGTTTTCGGATCACTGTCTCCCAGCATTTCGATCCGCTGCGTCAGTGCGTGTTTGCCAAGCCGCACCGCCATCGGATATTCCCGACGGTGTGCATAGAACGATGCCAGGCGAAGATATGTATCACCGGATACTTCCGAGTTCTGACCATAGAGCGCATTCCGCTTTGAAAGAAGCTCCTCTTCCAGTTCGATTGCCTCATCATAATCTCCGATGCGGTCATAGTACTCCGCAAGGCGATCCAGAGAGGCATGCGTATCCGGATGGTCTTCTCCCATCATGATGCGGTTTTTCTCGTAGGCCTTCTTCAGTTCCAGATATTCCTGTTCCGGGCGTTGTCTTTTCGCTTCCATCGTTCTTTCCTGCTTTTGATCTTCTATTCCATTCCCTCATCGAGAAGCGTATCCAGCGCCTCTCCGTAAGACGGAAGGAAGTCTTCCATATAAACCCGGATCTCCGGGCATTCCTCTGCCATCTCCTGTACCTTCTCCAGCGTACTCTGATAGGCGATCGCAAATTCCTTCTCGTTTGTCTGCATTTCTTCCATGCATTTGATCAGCGCAGACAGCTTGTCTGCCCCTTTCACCAGCCGGAACATGTACGCTTCTTCTTCGTCCGCGGCAGTCTCATGGAGAATGGATTCATAGTGCGGGCGCAGATATTCCGGGAGCTGACGAAGCAGACGATCCGTCGCCTTCGCCTCCACTTCCTTATAGGAATCCCGGATCCGGCTGTTTCCATACTTTACCGGTGTCGGCATATCCCCGGTGATGATCTCCGAAACATCATGATACAGACCGGTAAGCGCAGCCTTCTCCGCGTTGAGATGCCGGCCGAACCGCTCGTTGCCGATCAGACACAGTGCATGTGCGATCATCGCAACTTCCAGGGAATGTTCACTGAGATTCTCTCTCCGGCTGGAACGCATCAGCGCCCAGCGCTCAATATATTTCATACGCGACACGGTCGCAAAAAAATGATAATCCATCGTAATAGCCTCTGATTCGCTTTCATAATAACACAGGAAAATAGCGGAAAAAATACAGGAAGGCCGCATCCGGGACAGCCTTCCCGCTCACTCCTTCGTTCAGGAAACTTCAATCTGTTTTTCTTCTGCGTATACGGACGCAAACTGATGCCGCTCGGCATCATAGTAGTAAAGATGATCTGACAGCCAGTCATCTTCGTTTGTGAAAACCCGGAGGGTTTCATGGAGGGCATCTGTCATCTGCCTTTCACTTTTATCCGTATCGGCAGGTTCCAGAATGAATTCATGAACCGAAGTCGGCACTGCGTAGAAGCTTCCTCCCATCTGCGCTGCCGTTCGTTCCATCTCTCCGGGATAAAAGAGCGCTGCGGCACCGTTCAGTCCCCGGTCATTTGTGATGATCCGCTGTACCCGTTCATCTCTGCTTACGCCGATGACATCTGCCAGATACTTCAGACTTGGCGGAAACAGACGCCTCCCGTTTTCTGCGGCATCCTGCAGAAGCTGTTCCTTACGGATGCCATAATGCTCCATCAGTTCATATGTGACAGGCGTACTGGAAAGCCGGTCTCCTGTTTCCATCATCCTGATATGCGGTGTAATCGCAAGATCCTCCGCCACGAGATGCGGAACCCGCTTCAGGTAATCCCGGCACCACATCCGGTTCATCACACGGATGAACAGGTGTTTCCTTGACCAGTCATAGTCCATCACTCCCTCAACCTCAATCGGCGGAAGTTCCGTCTGCACATAGGACGCGATGGAAAACATGACCTTCGATATCGGCATATCATGTTTATATGCCTCGTAAAACTGTTCCAGATCGACGACGATTCCATAATTGTCGTTCATCTTTTTCACAGCAACCCCGCGGTAGGTATACCCCGGCCGGCGCATCTCCTTGATACAGACGTCAGAATCCTGATACGCCTCCGGCAGCAGGATCTTCAGGTTTTCTTTTACATAGGTTTCAAATTCCCGATAATTCATCAATTCCATACAGGCCTCCAATCTGACTGTTTTCTTTTCTTTATTGGGCGGAAAACGGAAAATCCCCCGCATGGAATTGAAAAAAACATTAAAAAAAAAAAGATCAGCGGTTCCGCTGACCTGATTGGATGAGTCTTATCTCAGAATACAAACTGATAGACAACGAAGGCGGCATAGATGCAGAGCAGTGTGATTCCCTGCCAGCGCTTCAGCTTGCCGGTCGCAAGAGCCGGGAAGCAGAGCAGCGACATCACACCCAGCATCAGCGGAATATCCACCAGCAGCGAAGAATTGATGCCCATCAGCGTCTTTTCCGCCGGAATGGAGAATGGTGAGATCGTAATGGCTGCGCCGCTGACCAGAACGATATTGAACAGGTTGGCACCAATGATGTTGCCGAGCGACAGTGCACTGTAGCCCTTGCGGAGCGCGGTGATCGCAGTGATCAGCTCCGGCAGCGAGGTACCAAGGGCAACCATGGTCAGACCGATGACAGAACTCGGCACACCGAGTGCCTCAGCGATAATGGTTCCGTTGTTTACAAGCAGATTTGCGCCGACCGCGATTGCGGCTGCACCGACAACGAGCCAGAGGATATCCTTGCCCACTGTGGTTTCCGGCTGTGCGGTTTCCTCTTCGGCAGCGGCATTATCATGGTTTCCCTTCATCTGCTTTACCGAAATGACCATATAGGCAATAAACATCGCCAGGAACATGAGACCGTGCCAGCGGCGGAATTCACCGGTTGTATACGCGATCAGACTGTAGATAATGGCCGCAATGAAGAATCCGGTGACCGGAAGCTTCAGCGAGTCACGGTCAACACTGGACGGGCGGACCGCAATGGTCAGCGCGGCGATCAGTGAAGTGTTGCAGATGATGGAGCCGATCGCGTTACCGTAGGAGATGCCGCTGTTGTGCTGCAGGGCAGCCTGTGCGGATACCATGACCTCCGGAAGTGTAGTGCCGATGGAGACGACCGTAGCGCCGATCAGAATCTCCGGCAGATGAAAGCGGTGTGCGATTCCGGTTGCGCCGTCGACGAACCAGTCACCGCCTTTGATCAGTAATACAAAGCCAAGCAGAAACAGCAGTACTGCCACAAACATATGAAGAATCCCCCTTGATAAAACAATATATACAATGGCAATTATCCTACAGCAGACAGTCTTTCATCAAGCGGAAAACACGTTATTTCCATATCAAAAACAGGCTGCTTCCGCAGCCTGCATGCATTTACCGGAGGGACTCCCGTTTTTTCAGATAGTCATCCAGAAGATACCGTTCCTCTTCAAAGTTTTCATCGTAAACGTATACTTCCACATCCCCGTATTTACTGATCTGTTTCAGTTCCTCTTCCGTAAACGGAACGGAAGGATTGTAAAAATAGGAATTTTCATAGTGCGAACCGTTGTCATTGGTCATATAGACCTGGAAGGATCCGGTCATCACCCCATCCTTCTGTCCTTCGTAAAACTCATCAATTGCCCGGCTGCGGTAGTTTTCCATGAGATTTTTGAATTCTTCCGCTCCGCTGTTTCCGTCCGTATCCGCCGCAATGGAAAACATGACATAGGCATTCTGATCCGCAGCTGTGCTCTGGCCGAGATCCTCCCGCTCCGCCTGCATGTTGTACTGATAGACGATCTGTCTGGATTCGGTCAGGGAATAGGCTCTTGCGGCGCCGAAGCCCTGCGTTTTCCAGCCGATAAACATCAGTCCGGCACAGAGCACCGCTTCCAGAACATAGGTGCCGATCATCTTTGCGTCAACCTTCAGCTTTCTGCGGTACAGGAAGCTTCCCGCGACATAGCAGACCAGAAGAAAGATATACATGACGATCAGTTCCGGTCCGGGTTCGATGACAAGGTAGCTGCCGAATACAAGCAGGAAGATCACCGCATACAGATTGATGATCGTCGGATAGGTCAGCGGATGATCTGAGATCTGCCCTGCCCGCTCGCTCTGCCGCTCGTCAAAGTGCTTGCGGATCACAAGCCAGCTCAGGACAAGATACGCTGCGCTGAGGATCAGATACGGAATATTGAACTGCTGGAACAGCCATCCGTTCATGGAGATCGTCGCCGCAAAGTTCCTGATCAGCATCAGCACCGGCGACAGGAACACGAAGATCCCGTCTTTTACTGCCGGTGTTCCCCCGGCTACGATATTTGAAACAATGATGGATTCCGCCATACTTCCGACTACCGGAAACATCGTATAGGCAGCCATGGTCACGATGCCGTCGAGCAGATTGTTTGCGAAGAGATACAGCATTGTATTGAACGACAGCAGCGTGATGATCAGAAATGCGGCAAAGCAGATGCATTCCAGTACCCGGCCTGCCGGAACAATTCCAATACCGAACAGCAGCCATGCGGCGATAATCGTAATCAGGAAATAGCCGAAGGAGATTTTGAACGCAAATACAAGAGTCGTGATGCGCTGTTCCTTTCTTGAGACAGGAAGCGCAAAGTAGAGATCGGCGCTGGAGCGCTGATGTACATACGAGAACAGCAGCACCGGCAGTGCATAGCACAGCACAATGGAGATCGCGATCGCTGCCTTTGCGGCGGAGTAGTATCCATAGCCCGGTACCGCAGTACCGGCTGCGGAAAGGTTCCAGGTCAGACATACACACAGATAAACCGCCAGGAAAAACAGAATCAGAACCTTCCGGTTTTTGATCAGATAGTTAAGATAGTTTTTATTCATAATCAGTTATCCTCTGCTCTCCAGTTCATAGATGAACAGTTCTTCAAACGTGACCGGAAGCACATCGATCAGCACCGGGTCATGTTTTTCCAGCTCGGCACGAACCGCTTCCTCTTCCCCGCGCACGACCATCTGAACGACGCGTCCTTCGCTCTGGAAGCTCAGAATATCGAGGCCGGAGAACTGATCCTTCGTCACTTCCTCCTTAAAGGCTGCCTGATATTTGTTCACTTTTCCCTTTGTCTCGATCAGATCACCGTATTCACTGATCTGTCCGTTTTCAAGGATGCCGAAGGAATCGCAGATGTCCTCCAGTTCCCGCAGGCTGTGGCTGGCGATAATCACGGAAAGCTTCTCTTCCTCGATCCGTTCCGCCAGGATGCGTTTGAACTTCAGCCGTGCCAGCGGCTCCAGTCCGTCATAGGCTTCATCCAGCAATAACAGCTTCGGATGCGTGCACAGCCCGAAAATGATCGACATTCTGCGCTTCATGCCCTTTGAGAAACCGGCGATCGGTTTGGACGGATCCAGTTCAAATTCCTCACAGTAGGTTTTAAACAGCGTCTGATCAAACGGATAGACCGATTCATACAGCAGTTTCATTGATTCCATCGTTGTGCCGGGCTCATAGTAAGGCTCGTCCGATACAAAGGAGATGGAAGCGCGGATATCCGCATCCCTGAAGGTATCTTTCCCTTCAAACTGAATCGTTCCGCCGTCCGGCTGATAGACGCCGGCAATCAGCCGCAGCAGTGTGGATTTACCCGCACCGTTGACGCCGACCAGTCCGAAGACCGATCCTTCCTGCAGTTCCAGATTCAGATCTTTCAGAACCGGATGGCTTCCGAATGATTTCTTAAGATGTTCAATCTTCAGCATGATCTTCCTCCCTGTAGAGTTCTTCAATCTTTGCGAGCAGCTCGCTCTTCGTTACGCCCTGTTCCTTCAGCTGCCGGAGCGCATTCCGCACCGGATCAGCCGGAACAGACAGTTCCTTCTCGGCGACATAGACGCCTTTTTTCGGCAGATTGTACACATAGCCGTTCTTCTCAAGTTCGGTATAAGCACGCGCCACAGTATTGGGATTGATGCCGTTTTCCGAAGCGAGCTGACGCACCGAGGGCAGTTTGTCGCCCGGCTTCAGCACGCCTGCCTGAATGAATTTCAGGATCTGTTCCTGAATCTGAACGTTGATGGGTACTTTGCTTTGCAGGTTCAGCAGAAACATTTCGTTCCCTCCAATCTGTACTAACTGTATTAACTGTAACAACTGTATCGCACACTGTCAACCCCATAGAAAACCGCCTGTCCATTCCGACAGACGGTCATGTTTATGTGTGTTATCGATGAATCAGCGCCAGCCGAAGTCTTTCAGACAGCGGTCCAGGTCTTCTTCCACGGTTCCAAAGTCGATGCCAAAGCCCTTCAGCTTATCCGCATTCAGACGGTAGTCCCGGAAGCGGTCCGCATAGCGTTCCGTGTCCGGAAGAATGTACTGATTGATCTCCTCCTTCGGATAGCCAAGTTCCTCCGCAATCCAGCGGCAAAGCTCATACGTGGTGCGGTTATTCACCGAAGAGACATGATAGGTTCCATCCGGCAGCGCAATGATCTTATCGAAGTTCTCCGCCAGATGCATGACATAGGTCATACCGCGCTGCTCATTCGGTGTGAACTTTGCGGGTGTCTTTGTGCGCATTGCATTCCATGCGCGCATCAGGAAGTTGGAGCTCGGTCTGACGCCGGGCATTGCCATGCCGAACATGGAGGACAGACGCAGAATGACATAGTCCTTCGCATTTGCATTCAGCCACTGTTCCACTTCGATCTTCTGATTGCCGTAGTTGGTCACACAGTTTACTGCATCTTCTTCCGTAAACGGTCCGGCTTCCGTCTTGCCGTTGAATACCTGTTCGGTGGAGATGAACAGGAACTTTGCGCCTTTTGCCTGCGCGGCTTCGGCGACTTTGATCGCGGATTCCACATTGACCGCATGCGAGAGTTCCGGATTGTTTGCGCAGAACTCGGTCTGGGCATTGGCGGCGGTATGCAGGATCACATCGAAGTCCTGATCCATCAGATACGGTGTCACAGTCTCCGGCTTTGTAAAATCAATCTGCTTTCTTGTCACATTGATAAATTCATAGCGGTCGCTGTTGTACTGACGGATTGCGGACGCAATAAATCCGTTTGCGCCGGTCAGAATGATTCTTGTCATGGCATGATTCTCCTTCTGTTGTATTTCTCGTATTACCCGATGATTCGCAGTCTCATCCGAAGTCTTTGGCAATCTGAACGATCTTTGCCTTCTGTTTTCTGACGATGATCATCCGGTGATGGAACGGCAGCTCCTCCACGCCCTTCTCGCCCTTCTGATCATGAAGCAGGGTTGCATTCAGAAAGTCGGTATCGGGGAACTGTACGAACTTCTCGATCTCACCGGGTATCACCGTAATTTTATCAAAGGGCGGGTTGATCTTGGCAAGCACCATATCGCTGACCGGCAGTTCGCAGTCAACCATGGTTGCTTTTTCATTGACGATTGCGAGCACCTTCGGCATAGCTTTCCATTTGCGGCGGCAGATCATCCGCGGTGCAAATCCCGCATAGCTGCAATGCACGCTGAGCGCATGGTTCTCCGGTTCTTCCGCATCCGGAAATCTATCGATGCACTCATGGAAGATCGCAGCCTGTCCGACCGGAAACGGATAGATATTCGTCATCCGGACCGGCGCTTCAGGCAAGCGACAGAGAATGCAGGCAGACACGTTATTTCCCGCATGTACTCCGATCTTTACGGCAGTGCTTACTGAATGCCTGCCGCCTTCATTTCTTCTACGATTTTGATTCCGCTGGAAGTGCCGAGCCGTGTCGCGCCGGCTTCGATCATCGCCTTTGCGGCTTCCCAGGTGCGGATTCCACCCGCCGCTTTGACCTGAACATCCGGTCCGCAGTTTTCCTTCATGAGGCGGACATTTTCAGCGGTTGCGCCTGCTGTGCCGAACCCGGTGCTTGTCTTTACAAAATCCGGTTTCACGCGGCTCGCGATCTTTGCGGCTTCGATAATCTCTTCCTGTGTCAGATAGCAGGTTTCGAAGATGACTTTGCAGCAGATGCCGGCTTTGCGGGCAACCGCGGTAAGCTGTGTCATTTCATCCTCGATAAAGGCATAGTCATGTTCCTTCAGTTTTCCGACATTGAGCACATAGTCAAACTCCTGCGCTCCATCATTGACGGCATTCTGTGCTTCGGCAACCTTTGTCGCAATTGTCATCTGGCCAAGCGGGAACCCGACTGCCGCACCGGTGAGTACTTCAGAACCTTCCAGCATCTTACGGCAGATGCTTACCGGGTAGGTATTGATCGCAACGGATTTGAATCCGTAATGCTTTGCCTCATCGCAGAGTTTCTGAAAATCCGCAGTTGTCGCATCCGCATGAAGATTGGTGTGATCCACCATCTCAGCAACCTGCTTTACTGTAATATCCATAACTGTGTTCCTCCTTTGAGCATTCATTTGTTTGTATTTCCTGTGATTAAATTGTATTTCTTCCAGCTTTCATTCGTCAACATTTACTTTTATTTGCTTTCATTTTGTCTTGTGTTTGAAATGTTCACCGTTTACAATATGTTCATGGAAGACAGAATGTTTACCGAAGAACGGCGGCATGAAATCATCCGTCTGTTAAAAGAAAAAAAGAGTCTCAGTGTGCTGGAACTCAGCGATATGTTCAATGTCAGCGGAACGACGATCCGCACGGATCTTACCGAGCTGGAGGCGAAAGGTTATCTGCGCCGGACACATGGCGGCGCTGTGCTCCCCCAGCAGACTACTTCCTTCCTGCGGGAACCCGGCATCAAGGAACGCGCTCGTTTCAAGGAGAAACAGCTCATCGCGGAGGCAGCACTCTCCTATGTGGAGCCGTATGAAACCATCCTGGTCGATAACGGAACGACCATGGCCGCCTTTGACACGGCGCTGGCACGCTCTTCGCTTCCGGGACTGACCGTGTATTCCAATGATCTTTACGGGATGCAGATACTGGAGGAAAAGGAAAACTGCGAGCTGCGCCTGATCGGCGGCAGTATCCGCAGCGGATTCCATTATACCTACGGCCAGCAGGTGCTCGATGAGCTGCGCAGCTATCATTTCAAAAAACTGTTTCTTGCGACATCCGCCTTTTCCAAAAACGGGCTGACCACCGCAAACAGCGATCTTGGGGCAGTGAAGAGCGCCATGATCGCATCGGCGGAACAGGTGATCCTGCTGGCGGATTCCTCAAAGTTCGGGCAGATCGCATTCCGGAAGTTTGCGGATCTTAAAGAGATCCACACCCTGATCACAGATTCCGGCATTTCGGACGGAGATTTTAAGCTTTTGAAAAAGCACATTCCCGACGTTGTGATCGTCTGAACCATTTCCCCGGAAATAAAAATCAGTACCGCACAGGATGTATTTACATGCATCCAGCGGTACTTTTATGAAGTTATTTCCTTCCGGTCAGAAGCGTGGATCCCCTCAACAGCATGATCTCCGCCTCTCCTTTTGACATGAACATTCCCTGATCGGTTCGGATCAGATTCACTTCTTCGTATCCTTCGTTTCGAAGTTCCTGCGCGAACTGTTCCATATCGCCATAGCGTGCCTTTGACATCAGATCATGGATCGCGAAGGTGCCGCCCTTCTTCAATACACGCAGCGTTTCCCGTAACAGTTCCTGTTTATTGTGACCGGAGATGTTGTGATACACATAGTTGGAGGTTACCGCGTCGAACGTCTCATCCGCAAAGTCCAGCCGGCAGGCATCTCCCTTTTCAAAACGGACATTGGATACTCCTTCCGCCTCCGCATTCTGTTCGCAGAGCTGCTTACTGAAGGAGGCATACTCCGGACCCCAGCGGTCAATTCCAACCATCCGTGCATTCGGATTGCGTTTCGCACAGGCAATCGTAAGCGCACCGCTGCCGCAGCCGACATCCAGTCCGATTCCGCCGTCAGGCAGGGTCACATAATCTGCCGTTCCCTCCACAATTTCCTTTGCGAGCTTCCGGTTTCCGTCATAGGAAAACCGGTTGTGCGCCATCAAAGACCAGCCAAGCATAATACCGCAGCCGATTGTCCCGGCGCCACACACAACACGTGCACAGATGCGGACTGCGTTCGGCTGATCCTTCAGCAGAAACTCTGAAGCCGCGCCGGCAGCCGCACAGGCGGCGGTTCCTGCCGCAAGACCGTATATCATTCCCTTTGGAACCCAGTTTTTGTAGTTTGGTTTCATCATGTTTTCCTCTCAGTCTTTCAAATGAATGCGGTTATGATCCCTGCAGGAATGACCGCAAGTACGATCCATACCACCGTGACTATCAGCCGCTTTTTCAGAACTTGCGGCCAGGTCTGCACAAACGGTATCCCTTCCGTTCCCGGAAGAATCCAGAACGGATCATGGCCTACCCACAGCCGATCGATCACGATTCCGTCATACCAGTTCATCACTTCAAGAAACAGAAGGCACTGAACGTAAGCCTCCTGGAATCCGGCCGGTCGGTTCCATACACCGACAATCAGCAGAAGCGCCGCAAGCATCACAATCACAAATACCGGCATGAACCGTTTCCGCTTTTCCGCCATTGTTTCCGGATCGGATAATCCAAGTTCAAAAGCCTTTTCCTGAACGGGTCTGGGATAAAAGAACAGTCCGTCAACTGCCCCGCCCCGTACGGCGTATTTCACCAGGGCAGTAAACAGCGTACAGAACAGCATCAACTGAATCAGAATCCGCATCATGCATTCTCCTTCATCAGCCGGATCATCAGTTTCCAGCCGTCTTTGCCTTCTTTACAGATTGGAAAGACCGGATAGCAGTGAAACAGTCCTTCCCCGACAATCAGTTCATAATTCACACCGTACTGTTTCATTGCGTCTTCAAAGGATGGCGCAATCGCATACAGCACTTCATCCGTTCCATAGATGAATGTCACCTTCGGACAGTTCTTAAAATCACCATTCTGAAGATGCAGCATATAATCCGGCACATCATCCGATCCATGGCGCATGATTTCTTCCGCGGTGATCATATATGCCGCGGAGATCGCCACATCTTTTTTGTCCAGTTCCTTCATTCTTGCCTTCTCTTCTTCCGTCACAGGACACGTGCCCGGTGAGATCGCAAGAATATAGTTTGGACGGGGAAGTTCGGAATGATTCGCATTCATATATGCGATCAGGCCAAGCGCAAGATTTCCGCCGGAGGAGGTGCCAAGCAGAAAAATATCTTCGGCCCGGTAAGATTCCAGCATCTTCTGATACAGTGCATAGATCATCTCGTACGCCTTCGTTACCGGATACTCCGTGCATAAGGGATAATACGGCACAAATACATCCAGACCGGTTTCTTTCGCAAAGCGCAGTGCCTTGCGGATGGAACCCGGACGCGGCGCACTGACCATTCCCCCGCCGATAATAAACAGATTGGCTTTATGGGATCCGGTTTTATGAATCAGTTTCAGTACGGTAAATCCATCCACTTCAAACCTGCTGATATCAAATTCCGGATCATGGAGTTCCGGAATCTTATTTGAGACATTCTGTTTTGTTTTGAGTTCAATGATTTCTTCCGCACTCTTTTCGCCCGCATGCTTCATTCCAGCGACTTTCACTGCCCGCTTCAGAATTTCATAGGTCAGAGACATGTGACAGACCCTCTCTTTCACATTTGTTAGTATATACTAACTCAGGGCTATAAATAAACGTGATTGTCTGTTTTTACAGAACATCACGCTTTTTTCTTATCCACGTTTCAGCGAAGATCTTCAGTTTCAATGATTTCCCCGACAAACATCCAGTGAGGAGGACGATGACTGTATTCTTCCTCCATCAGACCCGGAGCCATGCCTTCCGGTTCAAACGGTCCCTGATAGAGTTTCTTACAGACAAAGGTCAGATGCGCTTCCTCAAATGTCACGCCGCCGGCAAGTTCTTTCGGCGTCAGTCCGGCTGCGGCCACTTTATCTTCATCCCGCCCGGAATGGGACCCAAGATATCCAAGCGCTTCCCGGTACTGTTCCGGGAAGAATTCCACGGTAAAAGTATCCGATTCCTTCAGAAACTCCCAGGTATAGCGGAGCGGATTTACATATACCGTAACGATGGGACGTGCACCGCCGGGTCTTCCCCAGATGGAGCCAAGACTTCCCCACCCTAACGTGCAGGTATTGTAATGATCCATGGTTCCGGCAGTGACCAGAGCCCACTGGTTGTTGAAGAGGTCAAAGACCTTATAATCATTTGCCTCAAACGGTTTCATTGGTTTCCTCCTCCGTCTCAGTTCAGTTCAATGTCAAGATCGGTAAATTCTTTGAACAGCTGCAGGCATGCGTCACGGTCCAGCTGTTCCATGTATGTGCCGGCGGAAGCAGAGACTGCACCTCCGGCACGCTCCATTCCGATGGATGCTTTATCTTCATATCCGCAACCATAGTAAACATGACCGATTCCGACAAGTTCTGCGGCACTGATGCACATCATGCATGGAGCTGCCGTGGTATACAGCTGGCAATCGGAAAGATCCCGGGTGCCAAGCTTCTTTTCGGCATTGCGGATTGCGGCAAGCTCAGCATGTGCGGTCGCATCATCCTCTGCAAGTACCGTGTCATGGCCCTTTCCGACAATGGTTCCGTCCTTTACAACCACTGCGCCGACCGGTCCGCCCTCTTCGCTGTGAATTCCTTTGCGTGCCTCATTGATCGCCGCCTGCATGAATTCATTCTCCGCCTGGTATTCCGCCTGCGGCGCATTGCCGGACGAAGAAATTCCGCAGCCCGCCAGTGTGCATGCGAGCAGGATAGCAAGCATTCGCTTCCATGCATGTATCATTCCTTTTCTCATATCAGCCGTTCTCCGTTTTCTCTTTCAGATGGTCGATAATCAGGTCCACAGAACCTTCTTCCAGGGAATTGTATTCATCCAGATGAATATGACTTCCCGGTTCCTCCTCCGCGAGTGCAAGCAGAATATTGCCAAGGGAACGAAGACCCTGGCGGTTTGCGGAAAGCAATACTTCGTTTACGCGGTTTGTGACAATAATGGTTTCATTCCCCTGCCAGTGCAGTTCCATAACTGTTCCCCTTTCATTATTCAGATCAGATGATTCCGGAGTAAAAAGTAGAAGATACAGATCAGCGCACAGAGAGCCAAAAACACCAGTTCCGGTTTTGTGATTCTGATTTCTCCGGTTTTCACATAGCGATATTCACGATACCCGATGTACATCAACAGTACCGGAAACAGCGTCAATGACAGTGCGTTGTGTGACATTGCCTGCGCGAAATGTCCTTTTGACAGTTCCCCGAGGGCATGCGTCATCCCGCAGAACGGACAGAGTTTTCCGGTCATTGTGCGGAACAGACAGGGCACGCCGGTTCCGGTCATACGGAAAACCGTGATATATGCAATTCCTGCACATACCACGATGAGCAGTGCTTTCAGTGTGCTTTTAAGCCTGCGCCGAATCAGTTCCGGATCCTGCAGTTCCTGGACTTGTTTCACAGTATGTTTCCTTACTGTCAATTATATCGTCCGGAACGATATGGTTACAGACAGATGCGCACCGGAACTGCAGTTCTGACAGGGGAACGGTTTCTGCCGCAGAAGATGATTTGTAATACCACATAAAAACAAGGCACAGTCTTTTAGACTGTGCCCTGTCATTTAACATAATTTTGCGCCTGCAGGAATGTGCGGATCAACCATGATCAGATGGAGTTTTTCTTCTCCGTCTTCCTGGTGTGTTGCGCTCAGCAGCATACCGCATGATTCCAGTCCCATCATCGGACGGGGCGGAAGATTGGTGATCGCAATCAGTGTCTTTCCGATCAGTTCTTCCGGCTCATAGAATGCATGAATGCCGGAGAGAATCGTACGCTCGGTTCCGGTTCCATCATCCAGCGTGAACTTCAGAAGCTTCTTGGACTTCGGTACCGGCTCACAGGCAATGACCTTCACTGCGCGGAAATCGGATTTGGAGAAAGTCTCAAAATCAACCTGGTCTTCAAACATCGGCTCGATCTGAACCTTGGAGAAATCAATGACTTCTTCCTTTGCGGGTGCTGCTTCAATCTTTGTCTTTTCTTTTCCCAGCGGCTTCATGGTCGGGAACAGCAGGACATCGCGGATACTGTCAACACCGCACAGCAGCATCACCAGACGGTCGATACCGAAGCCGATACCACCGGTCGGCGGCATACCGTACTCCAGCGCCTCGACATAATCAGTATCCATTTCGGATGCCTCATCATCACCGAGTTTCTTTGCCTCAAGCTGCTTCTCGAAACGTTCTTTCTGATCAATCGGGTCATTCAGCTCACTGAAGGCGTTGTTGAATTCTACACCGCAGATCAGTGTTTCAAAGCGCTCGGTAAAGCGCGGATCATTCGGATTCTTCTTTGCCAGCGGGCTGATCTCAATCGGATGACCCATAACAAAGGTCGGGTCAACAATCTTATCCTCGCAGAACTGGTCAAAGAACAGCGAGATGATATTTCCGACCGTATGCTGGTGAGGTGCGACCTCCACGTTGTGTTCTGCCGCAAGCTTCAGTGCATCTTCCACACTCATCGGCTGACGGAAATCGACACCGGTCACTTCCTTGACCGCATCGACCATATCCCACCGCTTGTACGGTGCCTTCAGGCTGACGGTATGACCCATGAATTCAAATTCGGTGGTGCCGAAGACTTCCATCGCGACATACTCATAGAGACCTTCAGTAAGCTTCATCATGCCTTCCAGATCGGAGTAAGCACAGTAGGCTTCCATCGTTGTGAATTCCGGATTGTGCTTGAGGTCCATACCTTCGTTGCGGAAGATACGGCCGATCTCATAGACGCCTTCGAGGCCGCCGACGATCAGACGCTTGAGCGGAAGCTCGGTCGCGATGCGCAGATAGAAGTCACGGTCCAATGCATTGTGATGCGTGATAAACGGACGTGCCGCCGCACCGCCGAGGATCGGCTGAAGCACCGGGGTCTCTACCTCGATATAGCCATGTTCATCCATGTACTTCTGAATGGCACGGATGATGCGCGGACGCAGGATTGCAATTTCTCTGGAACGGTCATTCATGATGAGATCGAGGTACCGCTTGCGGTAACGCTCTTCCTTATCAGTCAGACCATGATATTTTTCCGGCAGCGGGCGAAGCGCCTTGGAAAGATGGGTATACTCATGTGCTTCCACGGAGAGTTCACCGGTCTGTGTCTTGATGACCCTGCCATGGATTCCGATGATGTCGCCAAGATCGCTCGCCTTGAAGATTTCATAGATCTCATCACCGACGATCCGTTTGTTTACAACGACCTGAATACGGCCATCACGGTCAAGAATATGCATGAAGCCAAGTTTGCCCATCCGACGCTTGGACATGATGCGGCCGGCAATGGCAACCTCGATGTTCATTTCATCCAGTTCTTCTGCGGTCTTTTCTTCATACAGCTTACGCAGTTCACCGCTCCGGTGAGTGCGCTCAAATCCCTTTCCGAACGGGTCAATACCCTGTTCGCGGAGTGCCTCCATCTTCTGGCGGCGCACCTTCTGCTGGTCGTTCAGTTCCTTTTCACTGAGTTCCGCCTGCGGATTGTTGTTTTCTGACATACTGTCCTCCTCATAAATAAAAAGCGCTGATCTTCGAGGGACGAGCGCTTGGTCGTGGTACCACCCTGATTCACACTGCGCATGAAATGCAGTGCCTCATTTTTCCCGTTAACGCTGAGGCGCGGTCAGCTCGGGAGTCCTTACAAACAGAGCACACTTACCCTTCTTTTCACCATACAGAAGGTCTCTGCAGAAAGCCCGCAATGTTCTTTCTCCGTCATTGCCAACGCAGTTATCATATCACAAGAAAAAATCCTGTCATCAGATAAATAGTGTTTATTTATATAAAAGGCGGGCAGTGCCCGCCTTGACCACATATTTTTCCGTTTCTTTGTAATTACTCTTTGACGCCGCCGGCCGTAACACCGCCGACAATGTACTTGGAGAGGAAGAGATAAACGACGATAACCGGGAAGATCGAGAATGCGATAGTCACATAGACAACACCCATATCGAACTTCAGCCAGTCTGCACTACGCAGCTGCGCAATGAGAATCGGAAGCGTCTTTTTCTTGTCTGTGCTGAGAATCAGCGCCGGAGTAAAGTAGTTGTTCCAGGAAGAGACGAATGTGAAGATTGCCTCAACTGCGATCGCCGGCTTCATCAGCGGGAGGACGATGGAATTGAATGTACGGAACTCGCCGCAGCCGTCAATACGTGCTGCTTCAAGGAGAGAGAGCGGGAGGTTGGAATCCATGTATTGCTTCATGTAGAAGAAGACAACCGGAGCCGCAATGGAAGGAATAATCAGCGGAATGAAGGAATCCATCAGTTTCAGTTTACCCATGAATGTGATGAAGCCGAGCGCGGTAACCTGTGTCGGGATCATCATGATCATCAGGATGAATGTGAAGATTGCTTTCTTTCCTTTGAAATTGTAAGCGTGAATCGCATAAGCGGTCATACAGGAGAAGTATACGCAGAGTCCTGCAGAGAGACCCGCGACGATAACAGAGTTGAGCATACCGTTGAGAACCGGAACGGTTCCATGCAGCATGTTGGTGAAGTTCTGTACCAGATAAGCACCGGGAACGATAGTGAAACCGGATTTCAGACCGGAGTTGGAACGTGTCGAGTTAATAAAGAGAATGTAGAACCAGATAAGGCACAGGAACGACAGGAGAATCAGAACAACATATGCAATGGTACGGCGGACATGAACATTTAAACCCTTGCTTGTACCTTTTCCTTTTAATGTACTTTCACTCATTGTACTGTCCCCCTTTCCTTATTTAACCTCTCCGGCATACGAGATCCGGAATACGATCAGACTGAGAATACCTGTGATGATGAACAGGAATACCGAGAGCGCACCGCCCATACCGAAATTCTTCGAGAACAGGTGCTTGTTCAGATACATGATCAGCGTCATCGAAGAACGTGCCGGATCACCGGTACCGTTGGTGAGAATCTGCGGTACATCGAACATCTGCAGACCGCCGATCAGGGAAGTAATCAGTACGTAAACAAGAATCGGACGTAGAATCGGAAGCGTGATTTTCCAGAAGACTTCCGTCGCAGTAGCACCGTCAACCTCTGCTGCTTCAAACAGCGACTGGTCGATGCCCATCATACCTGCCATCAGAAGGATCGTCGTGTTACCGAACCACATGACGAAGTTCATGAATCCGACGAGGCAGCGGACAGCTGTTGCGTTGGACATAAACTTGAACGGCTGACTCAGAAGACCGATGTTGACAAGAATCGAGTTAATTGGGCCGTTATCAGAGAACAGCGTGAAGAACAGCATGGAGAACGCGGATGCCATGATCAGGTTCGGCAGGTAGATAACTGTCTTGAAGAACCGCTGCGCCTTGAGGCGGAGAGACGGATCTGTGAACCATGCGGCCAGCAGGAGTGAGAAGAAGATCTGCGGAATGAATCCGATGATCCACATGATCAGTGTGTTCTTGCTGTAGTTGATCAGGTCGCCGTTCGTGACGATTGTCACGAAGTTCTTCAGTCCTACGAAGTTCGGGCCGATCTGGGTAAGACCGGAACGATAGTTTTCGAAGAAACTGTTGTAAATAGTTGTTGCGAGCGGAATAAACTGGAAGATAACCCAGACAATGAAGAACGGAGCCAGGAAGATGTAACCCCATTTGTTGTAGGATACAACTTTGCTCTTTTTCCTCGCATCACTCATAAACGAATACCTCCCCTTCTGAACGTAATGATTGAAAATAAGTGATATTATCGGTTCTCGGTACTTACAGCGTGTATCAGTAACCGTGATGCACTCTGTAAAAACCGGAAACGTTTCATAAGATAAAGCAAGTGCCTGCCCGGCCTATCCGGACAGGCACTTGTTTTTGTTTGATTTTCCGAAGTTAACTCAGATTACTGAGCGAGTTCAGGATACTTCTCACCAACTGCCTTATAGAAAGCATCGAGTGCTTCTTCATAAGTAGCATAGTTGCCATCGAAGTAGTTCTTCATAGCGTTCTGGAACTCTTCTGTGCAGCCCTGGTCGTAGTTGGAGATGTTAGCCATGCTGATCTTGTTAGCGCCTTCGCAGAACATAGCGAGCGGGTTCTGTCCACCGAGGATCGGGAATGCATAGGAGTCATCCTTAGCAGCTGCTTCCATAGCAGGCTTGTTGTTAACGAAATCGCTGTCCTTCTTAACGATATCAGTCATAACGGACTCTGTGCATGTCAGCTGCTTCATGATGTCAGCAACGAGTGTCGGGTTGTCGGAGCCCTGAGCACCGCAGATCCATGTGCCGCCCCAGTTGAATCCCTGAGGACCTTCAACAGCAGCCCAGCCGCCGTCGTGAGCAACGGAACCTTCGTCATCTGCAGCCATGCAGAAGTTGATGAGCCAAGCCGGACCGAAGTAGCAGAATACTTTGCCATCCTTCATGAAGCCAGCATTCCATTCATCGCCCCAGAGATCGTATGTGCCTGTTTCGCCAGCGTCTACGAGAGCCTTGGAATCTTCAACCCACTTTTCGATGTTCGGATCGATGTTGATCTTGCCGTCTTCAACCCACTTGGAAGTAACGTTGTTGGAGTAAACACGGAATGTGTCGTTTGCGGAGCATGTGATTGTGTATCCAGCTTCCTTCAGCTTAGCTGCTGCTTCGTTGAACTTATCCCAGTCGGAGAGAAGCGGAGCGATTTCTGCAGGATCATCTGTTCCGAATACTTCAGTAGCGATGTCACGTCTGTAAACGAGGACACCCGGGCATCCCTGCCAGGAAACACCACGGAGAACGCCGTTAGCAGTAACAACATCCTTTGTGTACTGATACTGATTTGCGAGGTCAGCATCTGTGAGTCCGAGGTCACCCTTGACATCGAGTGCGACTGCAGGGTCAGCACCTGTGTACTTCAGAGCGTAGTCAGCTTCAACGAGGAAGATATCAACCTTGTCGTCTGCAGCTGCAGAAGCGTTGTTCGGAAGAACTTCGTCGAGTTTGTTCTGATAAGCGTTGTCATCGGACGGTGTGATTGTGAACTTGACAGTTACATCACCGATCTTACCTGTGGTAGCGTCTACCTTTTCATAACCAGGATAGTGGTCCTCAAGACGGGACTTGAACTCTTCGTTCCAGCAGTAGATGTTGAGAACGGATCCCTCATCGCCAGCAGGAGCAGCTTCAGCAGTAGCTTCAGCAGTAGCTTCAGCCGGCTTTTCCTCTGCAGGCGCTTCTGCGGGTGTTCCACTGGATGTGCTAGTTCCGCAAGCTACGAGACTGGCAGCCATCAGAGTGGAGAGTAAAACACTTGCTAACTTTTTCATTATTTTCCTCCCTATAGCCCTGTGTTTCTACCGGACACGTACGGCCCGGTCAATCGGAGCGATCCCCGTATTTCTGTACCAGAGAGATATGGGAATCAATTGTGGTTTTCCTACCCATTTGTAGGACAACTTGCTTCGACAATTGAAATGTAACCCCTCTCATTTTGAATTTCAAGTATTTTCGTCAAAATTTCGTCAAATTTCTCTTGACAAGCAAAATTTTTTCGGCTATTGTAAACGTTTCATTTCGCCATTTTATGCGGATTTTCACAGTTTTTTCATGGCTCGAAGAAATTTTTGGGTATCTTGTAATTCTCAGAAACTCATGCTAAATCATGGTTGTAAAGTCCTGTGTACCGATTTATCAGTTAGCTTTGTACCAATCATTGTTTTATCAATCTCAGAAGGAGGATACGTTTATCAAATACGGTTATTTTGATGACGCCAATCGGGAATATGTCATCACTACTCCGAAGACTCCTCTGCCCTGGATCAACTACCTCGGCAACAAGGACTTCTTCTCACTGATCTCCAACACAATGGGCGGCTATACATTCTATAAGGATGCCAAGCTGCTTCGGATCACACGCTACCGCTATAACAATGTTCCTTATGACAATAACGGTAAATACTTCTTCATTAAAGACGGCGATACCATCTGGAATCCCGGATGGCAGCCGGTCCGCACGGAACTTGATGCATATGAATGCCGCCATGGCATGGGCTACAGCCAGTTCAAGTCATCCAAGAATAATGTAGAAGCGACCGTTGTCTCCTTTGTACCGCTGAACGATACATGCGAAGTCATGAAGGTCAGCCTGACAAACAAAGGCGATGCCACAAAGGATCTCAAGCTGTTCTCTTATGTGGAATGGTGTCTCTGGAATGCCGATGATGATGAACGCAACTTCCAGCGCAATCTTTCCACCGGTGAAGTGGAAGTCGTCGGTTCCACCATCTTCCACAAGACCGAATACCGTGAGCGCAGAAACCACTACGCTGTCTTCTCTGTAAATAAAGACGTCAACGGATTTGATACCGCGCGGGATCAGTTCCTCGGTTTCTACAACGGTCCGGATCATCCGGACGCAGTAATCAACGGCGCCTGCACAAACTCCATGGCTTCCGGCTGGTCCCCGATTGCGGCACATCAGCTGAATGTCAGCCTGGCACCGAATGAAACACAGACCTTCATCTTCGTTCTCGGCTACATCGAGAACCCGGATGATGACAAATGGGAAAGCTACGGCGTTATCAAGAAGGATAAAGCATGGGCAATGCTCGACCGCTACAAGACCGTTGATCAGGTTGACGCAAAGCTTGCCGAGCTGAAAGACTTCTGGACCGATCTGCTCTCCAACTATCACGTTGAAACCAAAGACGAAAAGGTCAACCGGATGGTCAACATCTGGAACCAGTATCAGTGCATGGTCACCTTCAACTTCAGCCGTTCCGCTTCCTACTATGAATCCGGTATCGGCAGAGGCATGGGCTTCCGTGATTCCAACCAGGACCTCCTCGGTTTCGTTCACATGATTCCGGACCGCGCACGTGAGCGCATTATCGATATCGCAAGCACCCAGTTTGAAAACGGCAGCGCGTACCACCAGTACCAGCCGCTGACAAAGAAAGGCAACTCCGATATCGGAAGCGGATTCAATGATGACCCGCTTTGGCTGATTGCCGGCACCTCCGCTTATGTCAGAGAAACCGGTGATACCTCCATCCTGGAAGAGATGGTTCCGTTTGACAACGATGCCTCCAAGGCGCAACCGCTCCTCGAGCATCTGAAGCGTTCCTTTGATTACATCGTGACCCACAAGGGTCCGCACAACCTGCCGCTGATCGGCCGTGCCGACTGGAATGACTGCCTGAACCTGAACTGTTTCAGCGCACATCCGGGCGAAAGCTTCCAGACATTCGGCCCTTCCGAAGGTCCGGTTGCGGAATCCGTATTCATCGCAGGTATGTTCGTCAAGTACGGACAGGAATATGCAGATCTCTGTGAACTTATGGGCGACAAGGCAGAAGCCGACCGTGCCCGTAAGGAAGTCGCAGCGATGAACGAGGCAGTCCTCAAGGACGGCTGGGATGGCGAATGGTTCATCCGTGCCTATGATGCATACTCCAACAAGGTCGGTTCTCACGAATGTGAAGAAGGTCAGATCTACATTGAGCCGCAGGGTTTCTGTGTCATGGCCGGCATCGGCGTGAAGGAAGGTCTTGCGCAGAAGGCAATGGATTCCGTGGAAGAACGCCTTGACACCAAGTACGGCATCATGATCCTTCAGCCGGCATACACGAGATATCATCTCGAGCTCGGCGAAGTCTCCTCCTATCCTCCCGGATATAAGGAGAACGGCGGTATCTTCTGCCACAACAACCCGTGGGTATCGATTGCGGAGACTGTTGTCGGTGACGGCAACCGCGCCTTCGAAATCTACAAGAAGACCTGCCCTGCCTACATTGAGGACATCAGTGAAATCCATTGCACCGAACCGTATGTCTACAGCCAGATGGTTGCGGGACGCGATGCGAAGTTCTTCGGTCAGGGCAAGAACTCCTGGCTCACCGGAACTGCCGCATGGACCTTTACGGATATCTCCCAGTACATCCTCGGTATTTATCCGACACTGAACGGTCTGTCCGTTGATCCGTGCACACCGGAAGGCTTCGGTGACTTCTCCGTCACCAGAAAGTACCGCGGTGTGAAGTACAACATCCAGGTCAAGAACCCGAACAACGTTCAGAAAGGTGTTGTCTCCATGACCGTCAACGGCAAGCCGGTCGAAGGTCATGTCATTCCGTTTGACGCCTCCGTCAAGGAAGCTGACGTTGTCGTCACAATGGGCTGAACCACCAGAACACAATGAAGCCGGAGCGAGTGCTCCGGCTTTTCCTTTTGTCTGTATGAATTGTCTGTTTCCGACGTGTTTCAGCCGCGCGGCGCATCATCCGGCAGAATGGATTCAATGTCATACCGATAGCTGTCACAGATGCGTTTCACCTGTGCTCGGTCATTCATGTCAATGCCGGCAAGCGCTCTTGTGAGCGGTCCGCCGACGATATAGCTGTTGTCCGCAAAATACGGAACCTGCACCTTAACCTCATATACTTCCGTTTCATACGGTTCACCGCCAATCAGGTACGACCCTTTCATCGATATCTGACAGGATTTTGTCGGAATGATCACCGTTTCGATCCGGAAGGTATCCTCCACCAGCGGGGTCGCATCCCCGGTCGGAAAGCGGATCGATGCCGGCGGATTATCCACATCCAGAACCCCGTACAGTGTGATCACCGGACGGTCTTCGTCGAAGCCGCCGTAATCCGCAAACATGGTATCCGTCTTTGGATCATACATCAGATACAATGCCGTGACGGCATTCTGGTCCTGCCACTTCAGTTCACTTACAAACGTGAAAAGTACCCGCATGTATTCCATGTTCTGCGCTCGCGCCCATTCCAGAACCGGCACAAAATCCGGTGTGATATCCAGAACCGATTGTGCACTGCCCGACTCGATGGAAAGTACGGAAGAACCGGTCAGACTCTCACTCAGACCGGAAAACTCCGGCACGCCTTCCTCATTTTTAAGATGCCAGGATGCCCTGACTTCATCCGCATCACCCCATCCGTCATTGAATGCGATCACCTGAATTCTTCCGTCCTCCAGTATTCCGTCCGTCCCGATCACCGGTTCCTCAACCGGAGTCACATCAGCAAAGTCACAGGAGATTTTTTCCACGAACACCGGTTTGTCTGAATCATTTCGAATAAAGCTGAGCAGCGATACCGCCTTCTCACAGAACGGAATATTCATGTTCGCGTTCTGCGCATCGGACGCAGTCGCATAGTAACCCGTCAGAACATACGGCAGTGCTTCAGAATAATAGACAGCGGCAGCCTGTGCGGGCGACGCAGCTGTTTCCGCAGGCTGTGATTTTTTCGGAACCAGAAACAGTGCGGCGATCAGAACACAGACAACGGCCGCAATCAGAATGGCAGGCAGATATTTGTTTTTACGGACAACCCGGATCTCCACTTTTGCGCTGTCTTCTTTTCCAAGCGCCTCGCGGATATCATGTACGATCTTTTTCAGCGCCTGTTCTTCATCCTTCCAGGCAAACACCTGCTGCATGGTGGACATACTGAAGGCAAATTCATCTTCCAGTTCACAGTCCTGAATCACATACGGAATGATGAGTTTGTGTTTACTGATTGCCTCGGAGAATTCATTTTTCACCCAGACAGACTGCTGTGATTTTCTGGAAATCACCACAACCATCGCACGGCAGTTTTCAATCGCCTCCGGAATCTGTTTCATGTAATTGGAGCCAACCGGAATACTGTCGGGCGCCATCCAGCAGGAAATGCCGTTGGCCTCCAGTACCTCACGGATATGTCTGGCAACGGGTTCTTCTTCGGATTTATAGCTGATGAACACATCTGCACGGCTCATGAACGATCTCCTTCCCATGCGCCTGTATACTGTCATTCTAACAGTCAGCCCTGTCCCCATGCATCACATTTCTGTATTTGCAGGGGCTGCTTCCAGTTGCGGCATACCCTTTCTAAATCTGTCATGTTATTCTGAATTTAATAACACAGAGGTCATCCAATGTATAAAGAACTTCTTCCTGTTGTGACTGCTCTGCTCATACTGCTGTATGGTCTTTTTTCCGTGCGCCGGATCCGGTTTGATCTTCAGAAGACTTCCCTGATCATGACGGTCTGTATCAGTTTTGCGGTTACAGCCCTGACATTTCCCTACTTCCTGGCAAAGAATCAGAGTCTTCTGTTCTCTGTCCTTGCATCGCTCCGCTACGGCACACAGATTCTCGGCATGAATGTGAACAGCGAGATCATCGGTTCCATGAATCTGTCCGGCGGAATCCGATGGATCTATGTTTTCCTTCTGTATCTCCTCTACATTCTCGGACCGGTCTTTGCGTCCATGTTTCTGTTGGGGTTTTCCCGGACGATCATGGAGTATTTCCGGTTTGGCAGAAAGAAAAATGTTCATGTGTTCTCCGAGCTGAATGAGAAAACGACAGTCGTTGCGGAAACGCTGTTCCGCAGACATCCGGACGGGCTGCGTGTCTTCTGCGATTCAGACAGAGCATCCGAAGCGCTCAAGACAAGAGCGCGTGCCGCACATGCAATTCTGGTGCGGGAAGATGAAACCGGTCTTCGCCTCCGCAAGGGACGCAGTTATCACTTTTATGAACTGTACAGCGATCCAGGCAAAACGCTTCTGATGACCTCAAAGCTGATTTCCAGGATCCGCAAAAATAAAAGGCCCTGTTCCGCAACCATCCGGACCTTTATCAATCATCATCAGCTTGAAGTGATCAAGGATATTGATGAACACCTTGCGGAAGAACATGCGAACGTTAAGATCCGGTACGTTGATGAAAACGCCGCGGAAGCGACAGAGTTATTTCACCGTGTGATTCCCCTTCTTCCAATCGGCACACCCAGGTATCACTATGAGATTCTGATCGTCGGATGCGGAGACTGCGGCGCAAGTATTCTGCGTACCGCTGCCTGGCTTATGGTTCTTCCGGAAAGCAGCTATACCATTCATGTAGCTGACCGGAACGCACGGACGATTGCCTCTGCCCTGAAAGCCGAAGCCCCGGAATTTCTGAATGCGCCGCTGGATTCCTACTTTAGGAATTCCTCCGCCGGAAAGAACTATGACATCGTGTTCCATGATCTGAACGTGGAGAGCACGGACTTTGCAGAACTGCTTTCCGCATTAAAACAACCAGATCTTTCTGTCATATGCACGCATGATGATATTCTCAATCATCGTATCGCAAAACAGATTGAACGATTCTGTCCGGGTTCCGGTAAATCCTCTCCTCTGACCGCAGTGCGGATGCGCTCCGGCAAAACAGCTGATCTTGTAAAAAATGAATCCCGCTTCCTTTATTTCGGCAGTCTTGAAAACCGATACAACTACAGCAGTCTGATACATCCCGAACTCGAAGAAGCCGCAAAGGTTGTTCACCGCTCTTACTATGGTTCTGATGAATGGACACCGGAAATCGAACAGACATTTTTCCGATATGTGAATTATGACAGTTCCTTTGCGCAGGCACTGACCATGCTGGCAAGAAGAAGATGGATCCTTGCGTCAAAGCCGGACGGTGTAAATCCGGACGACTGGATTCATCAGGTGCTGAACGATGAGAAACAGCTGGAGGCACTTGGATTCGCCGAACACGACCGCTGGAATGCCTATCAGCGGATCAATGGATGGCGCTGCGCGTCCCTGGAGGAAACCGATGCCATCGCACATGAGAGTGAAGGAAAGCGTGTAAAGAGTGACCGCCTTCTCCTTCACCCGGCAATTGTGCCGGGAAGTGAACTCGTCGCAAGGGAACAGGCGGTGAATGCCATCCGCAGGAAGTACTGGCCGGATGCGCCGGGAGTGAATTATGTGCAGGCAGACCGGCAGATCATTGCATGTCTTCCTGAGATACTGAAATCGGAGCCGATCGATGGGCAGAAAATATAATGCATTCATCTCTTACCGGCATAATGAGCGGGATACGCTTGTTGCCTCTGAACTCCAGACACAGCTGGAGCGGTTTCATATTCCAAAAGCTATCGCCGAACAGACCGGGATCCGGAAAATTGACCGGATCTTCCGCGACCAGAATGAACTGGAGCTGACCAGCGATCTTGCGAAGGATATTGATGAAGCACTGGCGGATTCCGACTTCCTGATCGTGGTTCTGTCAGAGGCATATAATCAATCGAAATGGTGTCTTCATGAGATCGAGCAGTTCCGCAAAACCCATGACGCGGATCGGATCCTTGCGGTCATATCACAGGGAGAGCCGCCCGGTATCTTTCCGGACAGTCTGATGCGCACGCAGGCGGACGGAACGGTAAGTGAACCGCTTGCCTGTGATTACCGGATAGACCTTCAGAAGGCAAAGCGGATCGAGCTTCCGCGTCTTGTATCCGCAATGCTGGGATGTGAATACGATGATCTTGTCCTGCGCAATGAGACCTACCGCCGCAACCGGATTCTGGCAGTCTCCGGCGGCTTTGCGGTTCTTGCGGCGGCGGCGATTGCCTGGCTGCTATATTCCAATGCAGAGATTTCCCGCAACTACCGGGAAGCGCAGATCCATGAATCCAAGCGCATCGCTTCCGAAGCGCTGGAAGACCTGGAAGGAGGCCTGCGGTTAAAAGCAATTTCCGAATCGCTGTCTGCCCTGCCTTCAGAAACAGAGCGTCCCGTTACCTCAGAAGCACTCTATACGCTCTCACGTGCTTCACTTGCCTATCAGCTGCCCTACCATACGGTTGAGACCGGACAGATCGACCTCACTGCCGATATCCGGAGGATATGCGGAAGTGAGGAAGAACATCTGCTGTTTGTGATTGATGAAGCGGATGCGGTACATGCCTATGACACATCCACCCTTTCCCTTCTAGGTTCCTGGGAAACCTCCGGCACCAAGGAAGGATGGAAACCGGTCGTCAGCGGCAGGAATCTGGTCTACTGGACAGAAGACGGTGTCACAGCCGTTTCGGCGGAAGGCAATCCGGTATGGACACAGTTCATGCGTTATTCCGTCTATGGCACCGTTGCCTTAAGTAATGACAAAACGAAGATTGCGGCAGCGGATGTGACCGCGGTCGAACTGATTAACGCCGAAGACGGCAGTCCGCTTGCCTCGCTGGTTCTGCCGGAAGAAGAAACATACTATGTCCAGGATCTCTGCTGGGCAGACGATGACCGTTCCATTGCGATGGTGCTTCGCAGCAGCAAACAGGAAGGTTACCGGCTCGGCATGTTTGATACAGAACATGGAACCTATACCTTTCTGTCCGACATTCCGTCTCCGGATGACGTGTTTATCCTGGAGGACGGCAGTGTGGTTATCGCCTCCTGCGATACGCTGGACCGGACGTTCGAGCGAAACGGTGACATCTACCTTTACAGCAATGAGATGCTTGTTTCCTGTTATTCCACGGACGGGCTCCGCTGGGAAGCGACCGTTCCGTTTACCGCAGAACATGCGGCTGAAGATATCATTCATTCCCTGGTCTACTCAGATCATGAAGATCTGATCATCACCGCAAGCGATACGGTTTCGGTTCTTGATTCCAGGGATGGTTCTCTGATTCAGAAGCGCCAGATCGGATCTCCGGTTCTGCACGCATTCGATCTTATCAATAACAGCCTGTTTCTGATCACCGCTGACGGACGATTCGGCACGGTCTGGCTTGAAGATACGGATGCCATGCTGGAAAGACTGTTTCCGGATCATCTGTCGCAGGCAGAAGTATTCCATGGTTCCAACGCTGTGATCAATGAATATGCAATCCTGCATGACGGAAATGTATCCTGGTTTTCCTCCGCATTTGACAATGACCTAAGGATCATGAACGGCACCGGCTTCTTCGATCCGGGAGATGAAGGCGTTCTTGGCGACGGTACAGCTGCCGTCAGAGTCATGAATGACCTGTATCTCTACGATACCGTTAACGGCGTTGAGACCGCTTCCCTTCACTGTGAAGAAGACGAACTGCTGTATCTGCTTCGGAATGATGCGGTCTGTGATCATCTGGGACTGCTTCGGACACGGCTGGATGATGGTTCCATTCTCCTTGAGATCCGCTCCATGAAGGACCTCTCCCTGGTGAAAACCATACCGCTGAAACTCCGTGATTCGAATGCCAGTGCAGGCATTTATGCCCAGATCGATCAGATTTTTGATACCATGCAGTACAGCCGCAAAAACATGATGGCTGTGCGGCAGTATTCATCTTCCGCATCACCGTTTGCCGTCCGAAACAATCAGTTCTGTTATTTTGACGGAACCGACACCGGTCTGAATTTCCATTCCATCTCTCTTGCGGATGGATCGGAATCGGAAGTTCCGCTGGACCTTGCGGAATACGGCACCGCCGTTTTCAGCAGCACCGGCAATGATGTTCTTTCCTTTGTATTGAACGATACCGGGACCGCCGGACTTTTCGCAATCCAGAGTAAAAATACCGGCACAACTGTACCGGCGCTCTTCAATACCAGCGATGGATCACTGCACATTCTGGAAGACACCGTGCTCTCCCGGCTCTGTTTTGCGCAGGATGACAAAGCGTCCATCAGTGCGGTATGCGGCACTGACGGCATCGCACTGTATGATGCCTCCTTCCGTAAAACCGCAGTGATTCCGTATCCCGGAAGCACCTGTCTTGCCATGTATCTCGATGACAGCACCCTGTATGCGCTGTTTTCAGACGGAGTTCTCCGCTCGTATGACCGGTCCGGAACCCTCATCAATGAGCTTATCCTGTCATTTACCGATACTGATGAATTCTTTCTGGATTACTTCCGTCTGGAAAGACACGGTGATACGCTTGCCGTATTTGAAGGAGAACAGCTGGAGTTTGTCGATCTTTCGAAAACGGACACCCGCCCTGCCGCAGTCGTCCCGGAACATGTTCTTTCCTGGTCCGCGGACCGGGATGAAATTCTTGTTTATACCTACAACGGAAAGGCAGACAGTTCCCGGTTCTATGCCGGTATCCTGCCGCACTATACACCGGAACAGCTGATTGAAAAAGGAACGTCAGAACTGGATCACCGGTAAAAAACTCGCATAATTCATTCCCATGCCGTGGATACCCCATCCATATGCGTAAGCTTTGGGTGGGGAGGAAACGGCTTTACCTCTCTTTCTCTATAACAGTGAGTGTTATATCTAAGAATATAACTATACGTTGTAAGAGTCATCTTTTTAACATTGTTATGTCTTTCAGTCTTGTCTGAAAGATATTACAGAATCTGGTCCGTTATATCGGATATATATCCGCTATTTAGTGATGCTGTGCATATTTTTGTATGTATTTGAGATATAATACAAGTGTCATGACACAGTTCTGTTATTGAACCGTTACCGCTGTTCTTCCGCGGTCAGTGAGAAAACCGTTGATCACAAGGCACTCACTGGATCCAAACCCGGAAGAAATATGTTCGGAAATATAACAGGATGAATCTCTGCGGCATGGGAATCAAGTACCTGGCAGAGTCGCAGGAGAGCATATCTCTCCTGTGAAGGTTGATCGTCAGCCAACCCGATGTATCGCCACCGTATCTTCTGATACGTACCAAAGGCGGGAGGCATATCTATGTATGCCGTTTACCGCTGGGCAGATACGACAAGTTGTAAGAGTTATCGTGTACTTCTCTTACAAGCCACATCCAATTACTTCAGTATTTGGGTGTGGTAGTTGACCAGACAGAAAAGAACAGATCGTGTGCGCAGTATCTGTTCTTTTATTCTGTATTTGTTATTTTCTCCGGTTCAACTCCGTCCAGCCATCCGGAACATAGTCATCAAAATTGTTTTCTGTTCCGATATGCGTATTGGAATCAAGGTTGTTTTCAAAGACACGGTCAGCTTGAATGCTGTGTTCATAGGTCGATCCATCTTCCCGCTCATACGTATTCACACCCATCATGGATTCATAACGCCATCGCTGGATGCGGTCATCCGGTGTTTCCGGATTCCGGGCGAATCCGGTGCCTGCATTCATGGAATGCATCCCTGCATGAAAGGAATCCATCGCGGCGGAATTTGCCGCAAGGCCTGCCCTGAATGCGTCAAGGTCCTGTGACAGGGATTTTCCGAAGGCTTCTGTTCTTGCCCATGCGGCATTCTGCTGTGCCAGCACCTGATTGATCATTGACTGATTCTGCGCAGCACTCATCGCCGCCTGATTCAGCATCATGTCCGTCACCTGCTGCTCAAACTGTGCAGTATAGTTCTTCAGTTCCTGCGAATCAGTATAGGAATCCACAAACCCGACAAACGCCTGTATTGTCTCTTCATCCGGCTGACCATCCGACACCATCTGAATCACGATCGGTATGGTCCAGCTGGTGAGCGGCTTGCCGAAATTCTGCGGCATGGCATACAGACCGACATTGGCGGTAATCACAATCGTATAGCCGATCCGGGTAATCGCACTGCAGAGTGTCATCGGTGTATTGTTTTTTGAAAAGGACCAGACTCCCATTGCGCCATCGATGATCGTTTCCGTGCACTGTATCGATACCGGCACCTGTGAAAACTGTGCCGTCCGCATGTAGGCTTCCAGCTGGCGGTTAATCAATATCTGTGCCTCTTCCAGCAGCTTCTGTTTCCGGTTTTCAGGAAGATCATAGTGACCATATAACTGAAGCGGCTGGCTGATAAACTGCATGGCATATTCGTCCAGCTGTTCCGATGCGCTGCAGAGCCGGTGCGGAATCAGTGTTCCTGCACTTTCATTAATGAACCGTTCATCCTGAAAGGAGTCACCGGTCTGAAAAAACAGTTCCTGATGCGGGGCATCACTCACTGCCATCCCCTGAAGAAACAGTGACGATTCATTTCCCTTCTGTATCTGTCTGAGCCGGGCACGGCACTGAAACGATGAGGGAAGCTGTGCATATATGAGAGGTATTCCGGTCGCATCATCGGTAAATTGTTTCTGTACGGTATCCATAGGTCATCCTTCCTGATTTCATTGTAGCGTTGTCATGTGCTTCCTCAATGGTCATAAGCGGTAACCGAAAAATGCAGGCAATGCCTGCATGGATCGAAACAACATTGACAATATGCCTTATTGAACGGTTTATTCCAGCACCGCCACATGGGATGCATAGATCTTCCGAAAATAATACACCGAAAGAATCAGGGATGCCGTTTCCGCAATCAGGAAGCACCACCATACATTGTTTACATTACCGGTCTGTGCCAGCAGCCATGCGGCAGGAATCAGAATGACAAGCTGCCGTCCGATGGAAATGATCAGGGAATAGATACTCTGCGAGAATGCCTGGAAGACCGAACCCATCACAATGCATACCGCGGCAATCGGAAAGTGCACGGAGATGATATGCAGCGCTGGTACGCCGATCTTGAGCATTTCCCCGCTCGCATTGAAGAAGCCAAGCAGCTGCGCAGGAAAGAGATTCATGACAATGGTCCCAAGAACCATGATTCCAAAGGCGACCATGACCGAGAATGTCAGTGCTTCATCGATCCGGTTCTTGTTTCTCGCGCCGTAGTTATAGGCAAGCACCGGAATCAGACCGTTGTTAAGTCCGAACACCGGCATGAAGAAGAAACTCTGCAGTTTGAAATACACACCGAATACGGCAGCGGCCGTTGTCGAAAAGGAAATCAGAATCAGGTTCATCAGATACGTCATCACAGAACCGATCGACATCATCAGAATGGAAGGAATACCGACCGCATAGATCCGCTGAATGATTTCCAGTTGCGGATGAAACATCTTTTCGAACGAGAAATCAATTTCCTTATTGAACCTCAGATTCAGAAACAGTCCGATCAGTGCAGCGCAGATCTGGCCGATCACGGTCGCATATGCCGCACCGGCAACACCGAGTGCCGGCATTCCGAGAAGACCGAAGATCATGATCGGATCGAGGATGATATTGATGATGGCACCGGCTGCCTGCGAAATCATGGAATAGATCGTCAGACCGGTGGACTGCAGTAACCGCTCAAACGTCAGCTGGAAAAAGATACCGAGTGAGCAGCAGGTCACAATGCGGAGATAGTCCGCCCCTGCCGCAATGATTTCCGCATCGGTTGTCTGGGTTGTGATAAACCACTCCGCCGCAAACATCCCCACCAGCAGGAACACGACCGCATTGAACACCGTCAACAGCAGGCCGGTATTGGCCGCCGCATCGGAACGGTCAAATTTCTTCTGACCAAGGGATCTGGATAACAGTGCGTTGATACCGACGCCGGTACCGGAGCCAAGTGCGATCATCAGGTTCTGTAACGGGAATGCGAGCGTAACCGCCGTCAGTGCGCTCTCGGAAAGCCGTGCAACATAGATACTGTCTACGACGTTATACAGTGCCTGTACCAGCATGGAGATCATCATCGGCAGAGACATTGTAATAATCAGTTTTTTAACGGGCATGACGCCCATTTTGTTTTCTTTTCGCTGTGCTGTCATGGGCATGATTATCGCATATTACCGGTGATAACAACAGTGTTTTGCGTCATATTATGACGCAGCATGCATGAAAAAAGACCACCTCCGTGAGGAGATGGTCTGTTCAGACATCAGGAATTACTTCTTGGTTGTCTTCTTGGCAGCTGCCTTCTTGGCAGGAGCCTTCTTCGCTGCAGGTGCAGCGGAGAGAGCCTTGACGTTGTAGAACGCCTTCTTGCCCTTGTACTGTGCAACAGGGCCGAGCTCTTCTTCAATTCTCATGAGCTGGTTGTACTTCGCGATACGGTCTGTACGGCTCATGGAACCGGTCTTGATCTGACCAGCGTTGACACCGACTACGAGATCGGAGATTGTTGTATCTTCGGACTCACCGGAACGGTGGGAAACGACTGCTGTGTAGCCAGCTTCCTTAGCCATTTCGATTGCGTCGAGTGTTTCGGTCAGTGTACCGATCTGGTTGACCTTGATCAGGATTGCGTTCGCAACGCCGAGGTCAATACCCTTCTTGAGGAAGGTGGTGTTTGTAACGAACAGGTCGTCACCAACGAGCTGGATTCTGTTTCCAAGACGCTCTGTGAGCTTCTTCCAGCCATCCCAGTCGTTCTCTGCAAGACCATCTTCGATGGAGATCAGCGGATACTTGTTGACCCAGCTCTCATAGAGATCGATCATCTGTTCGCTGGTCTTTTCGCCTTCGCCGGAACGAGCGAGGACATACTTGCCCTTCTTCTCATCGAAGAATTCGGAGGAAGCCGGGTCCATTGCGAAGCAGATGTCATCACCGAGCTTGTAGCCGGCTGCCTTGACTGCTTCAACCATGAGTTCCAGCGGTCCTTCGTTTCCTAACTTCTCCAGGGGTCCCTTACCGCCAGGTACGCAAGCCGGCGCATATCCGCCTTCGTCACCGACAGCAGTGTTATAACCATACTTCTTGAGAACGGACTTCAGAGCGTGGAATACTTCAGCACCCATACGGACTGCTTCACGAACGGTCTTAGCGCCGACCGGCATGATCATGTATTCCTGGCAGTCAGCCGCAGAGTCTGCGTGCTTGCCGCCGTTGAGAACGTTCATCATCGGAACCGGGAGAACCTTTGCGTTTGCTCCGCCGATGTACTTGTACAGCGGCATTCCATAGTAGTCAGCTGCTGCGCGTGCGCAAGCCAGGGAAACTGCGAGAGTCGCATTTGCGCCGAGCTTGGACTTGAACTCTGTTCCGTCGAGATCGATCATGATCTTATCGATTTCGCTCTGGCAGGTAACATCGAGACCGATGATCTTCGGTGCGATGACCTTGTTAACATTGTTAACAGCCTTCAGAGTTCCCTTGCCGCCGAAACGCTTCTTGTCGCCGTCACGGAGTTCGAGCGCTTCACGCTCACCGGTGGATGCGCCGGACGGAACGATGGCACGACCGAACGCGCCGGATTCTGTGGTAACCTCAGCCTCGACTGTCGGGTTACCGCGGGAATCAATTACTTCACGTGCATAAACACTTACGATATAAGGCATTAATTCATATCCTCCTTCAATACCTTAACTTCTTTATTTCAGAGAACCTGCGGTCCTCTAGAAACCTTATTTTGTTGCGTCGATGATTTCCTTGAAGGAATCAACCTTCAGGGATGCGCCGCCGATGAGTGCACCGTCGATATCCGGGCATGCCATGTAGGACTTGATGTTGGTCGGCTTGACGCTTCCGCCGTACTGAATACGGACTGCTTCGCCGGTAGCCTCATCATAGAGACCCTTAACGGTGTCACGAACGAGCTTGCAGCAGTTCTCTGCGGTTGTCTCGTCAGCGGACTTTCCGGTTCCGATCGCCCAGATCGGCTCATATGCGATAACCATCTTTGCAACTTCTTCCGCAGTCAGACCTTCGAGGCTTCCTGCGAGCTGGCTCTTGATGACATCCGCTGTCTCACCCGCGTCATACTGTGCTTCGGTTTCACCGATGCAGAGAATCGGGATGATGTTGTCAGCGAGCAGTCTCTTTGCCTTTGCAGCGCAGTGTGCATCGGTTTCTGCATAGTAAGTACGGCGCTCACTGTGTCCGATAATGCAGTAGGTGATTCCTACTTCCTTCAGCATCGGAACAGAGACTTCGCCGGTGTATGCACCGGAATCCTTTTCATTGCAGTTTTCTGCCGCAATGATGAGGTTCTTCGCATTCTTTACACAGACATCCAGATCAACAAACGGTGCACCGACACCATAGTCCGCTGCTTCGTTTCCGGTCAGAACCTGCTCAATTCCCTTCATGAACTCTTCTGCTTCACGAGGGGTCTTGTTCATTTTCCAGTTACCGACAATAATAGGTTTTCTTGCCATGGTTGTTTCTTACTTCTCCGGGATGATTGCTACGCCCGGGAGCTCCTTTCCTTCCATATATTCAAGGGAAGCTCCGCCGCCGGTGGAAATGTGGCTGAACTTCTCAGCAAAACCGAGGTTCTTCGCAGCACTTGCGCTGTCGCCGCCGCCGATGATTGTGGTAGCGCCGTCGAGGCCTGCCAGTGTCTTGCAGATTTCTTCAGTTCCGACTGCGAAACGAGGATCTTCAAATACGCCCATCGGACCGTTCCAGAATACGGTCTTAGCGCCTTCGAGTTCCTTCTGGAACTTCGCGATTGTCTCAGCACCGATATCGAGACCCATGAAGCCGTCATCGATTTCGCCGGCCTTGACGGTCTTGATTTCTGTCGGGTTGGAGAAATCGTTTGCTTCTACGGTATCAACCGGAAGGAACAGTTTGCCTTCACCCTTGGCCATGAATTCCTTCGCCATATCCTGCTTGTCAGCTTCGAGCAGGGATGTACCGATCTTGCCGCCGTTTGCAGCTGCGAATGTATAGGACATACCGCCGCCGATGAGAACCTTGTCTGCGATCTTGAGCAGGTTGTCGATGACACCGATCTTATCAGAAACCTTTGCACCGCCGAGGATTGCAACGAACGGACGCTGCGGATCATTGAGTGCCTTGCCGAGAACGTTGAGTTCCTTCTCTACGAGGAAGCCGACTGCGACTTCTTTCAGGTTGGACGGAATACCGACTGTGGAAGCGTGAGCTCTGTGAACAGAACCGAATGCATCTTCGACAAATGCATCACCGAGGCTTGCCCAGTAAGCACCGAGTTCCGGATCGTTCTTGGATTCACCCTTCTCATAACGGGTGTTCTGCATGAGAACGATGGAGCCCTCTTCCTGTGCCTTGACCGCATTCTCGAGTTCTTCGCCGCGTGTAGCGTTAACGAAGGTAACCGGTGCGCTCTGCACTTCTGCAAGACGCTTTGCGACAATGCTCATGTCGTTCTTCGCCTTATCCTCGTCCGTCTTAACCTTTCCGAGATGGCTCAAAAGCAGAACTTTTGCGCCGTTCTCCGTCAGGTAGTTGATGGTAGGAAGCGCTGCCTGAATACGGTTATCATCCGTAATGACATCTCCCTTGTGGGGAACGTTGAAATCAACACGTACAATTACGTGCTTGCCTTTAACGTCCAGATCCCTAACAGTAACCTTAGACATATATTATGAATCTCCTCCTTTTTTGGCCTTCTAATTATACCATCGGTACTGTTTTACAGTAAACGCAGAAAACGCCAATTCTTTATGAATTTAGCGTCTCCATGCATCAGTTATTTTCGATTTTTCCGGTTTCAATGAGAAAGCGGACACTGCCTTTGGTCCCTTCCGTGATTCCGGCATAGTTTACATACTCACCATCCGCGAAGCGAAGTGCTTTTGCGCGGCGGATCATATCCTTCATCTGACCGCTTCCAAGCTTTGCAATTTCCTGAATTCCCTGCTCATCAAATTCCTTCATTCCGTCTGCAAGCGACCAGGTTCCTTCCAGTATCTGATCATATCCTTCATTCAGTGCGGAGGAGACCTCCGGCAGCACGCCCATTCCGTCCGCAAGCTGAGAGACCCCGTCATGCACGGCACTGACGCCATCCGTATACGCTTTGATTCCTTCTTTCAGCTGACAGCTTCCGTCTGCCAGCTGCTTTGCGGCTGTCTGCAGTTTCGTGACCATGGCTGGAAGATCTTTCATGCCTTCCATCGTCTTACTGATGGATTCAAGATACGCAGAGAGCACAGCGAGGTCCTGCGAGAATGCAGTTACTGCGGTATTGAAGGACGTAACAGCCATACCCAGCGCTTCCGCATCATAGGCCGGGATTTCAGGAATCACAACCGCTTTGAGCTTATCCGGGAGCGCATTGTAATAATCCAGTGCCGCTTTGACAGTGTTGTAATTCTCGGTCTCCGGTTCAAACGCCGCCAGCAGTTCCTTCATCTGATCTTCATTCAGTACCGTATATCCCTGCTTCAGTGAATCAATGACTCCCTGTAAATCTCCGCGTGTTTTCTCCGCGTCTGCCTGGAATGAAGCCATCTGAACAATAAGCGGACTCAATGTTGTCACAGCCGCATTGATTGCCTGAACCTGTTTCGGCAGATCTTCCTGTGCCGCCATAACCTTTGCCATCATCTCCTGCTGTTCTTTGGAAGACGTGTCGGGAGTAAGCTTGCTGAGATCGACAGCAGCCAGTCCGTCACTGAACTGTCTGAGACCTTCTGACAGTGTGCAGGCGCCGTCGGTCAGTGCATCCGAATTATCATCGAGCGTTGCCAGTCCGTCACGAAGCGCGCCGATGCCCTCTCCGACTTTGGCGACACCGCTGTTGTATTCCGTGAGATAGGTTTTGAATTCCGACATTCCGTCATACAGCTCCTTCGTGCCGTCCTTCAGTTTTCCTGAGGCATCGGAGAGTTCATTCACATTGCCTGCCGCATCGCTCAGATCATTCAGCGTGTCCTCATCCAGATTGGAAAACAGTCCGGGCGTAAGGATTGTCGCTGTAAAATCCAGTTCAAACTGATCTACATCCGCTTCCAGTTCCACATACTCCGGAAGTTCCGCTTCCTTCGTCAGTTCATTCTCTGAAAGACGCAGCGCATCGTGGATTCCGGGAAGTGCAACCCCGACCACCGCTTCCGTATCGCCGAACCGGATCACTTCACCGTTGACTGCGGTCACATTGGAAAAGTGGTTGGAAAGCGGAATCATGGTAACTGCCGTAAACGGCTGTTTCATCTGATAGGAAACTCCGTCTATGGTCTGCGTTGTCTCCGCATCGCTGTGATAATCAAACCGGATGCGCACATGTCCGCTTTTCCCTGCAAGTTCGGAAGGTTCTGTTCTGTTTCCGTCAAGGTAATACGAGACCGCAACACCGACCGGAAGCGGCTGTGTTGAAGTGCCCTTGTAATGGATTGTCTGCCCGCTGTTTTCCCATACCAGATTGTTTTCTTCCAGCGGGAAGAATTCCTCTGCGCCGTCCGTATTTCGAATGTCTGTCAGAATACTGCTGTCTTCGATATAGGCATCATCCTGTGCTCCATGCAGAATTGTTTCCACCTGTATCTTCGTCACAGTTCCGTCTGGTTTCGCCCTGACGTTCACGGTTTCTTCCTTTTCTGCCGCCGGCGCAGAAGTGTAATGTTCCGGAAGGACCGGTGCCGGTGCTTCTTCCGTTACCGGTTCACTCTGCGGTTTGATGGAAACGACCTCATCCCGGTTTCCTGCACAGCCCGCAGCCAGCAGCAGCGCACTCAGCGCACCGTAACAGACGGTTCTCTTATTCCACATTTTTCAGTGCCTCCTCCATCGCGGTATTGCGGATCTTTCTCATTTCCAGGGCTGCAACCACCGCGTATGCCGCAATTCCGATTCCGAACATCTGCATATTCACTTTCATGTCCAGCTTGATCGGGATCCATCCGGCCACCATACTGCGCATCATTGTCTCAAACAGCGGAATCATCAGTTTGCCAAGCAGAAGAATGGTCAGGATCATGGAGATGATCACAACGATTGTTGTTGAAGTAATATACAGTCCGCTGACTTCTCCGGAAGTAAAACCGAGGATCTTCGCAATCGAAATCGACTGCGCATTCTTTTCAATGATCATTTTGGAAAGCAGGTAAATCAGAATCATATAGATGATAACTGCGAAGACATCCACAAGTCCCATCATTGATCCAAAGGATACCTGAAGCTGACGGGACGCCTTGGTCAGAGATTCACTGGTTATAACCGAACCGATGTATTCCGGTTCAATATCCGTAATCGGTTCGTCTGAAAAATATCCGGCAAAGCCAGACTCACCAAGATCAAACATCCGATTGAGGGCACGCTGTTCCATAAACACGCAGACACCGCCCATATAGTCCGCGATACCGTCAATATGCAGTGTGTAGCTCTTACCGCCGTATGCCTCATGCAGCGTAATGTTATCTCCTGAATGAAGCCTGTATTTTTCCGCATACGCTCTGGAGATAAAGATCGTTCCTCTGTCAAACGGGAGGGAAACATAACGGCTGTCGGGACGGATTCCGTAAAGGAGGACCGAATCCTTGTGAATCCCGGGTACTTCTTCCGATTCAAGCGAATACGCACTGAATTTCTCGGCAGTCGGGCTTTCGGTTTCCACACCTGCGGCGAATTCCATATAATCCTTCATGCGGTCAAGCTGTGTGCCGGATTCATCCGTCAGACTCAGCGGAAGTTTCAGAATGTACTGGTATTCCGCAAGCTGCCCCTCTTCAATCGCCGCCTTGAAGTTATCCAGCAGAACCGGCAGCTGCATGCCGAACATCAGAAGAAGGTTTGCGAACATGATGCCGGCGAACAGAACCGCATAGCTTCCGGAATTCTGCAGAATGATGCGGGTGCGGAAACGGGAAAGGATCGGAAGCTGATGCGCCAGCGGAAAGGCTCTGCGGTTCTTCTTTTTCGACAGGTCCCGGCGCAGAAAACGCAGCGGCGATAGCTTCAGCTGCCGGTGCAGGATTCCTCCGGTCACCCCCAGCATGATTCCCGCCGGAATCAGTGTGGTCTTCAGAAACGCTTCCGCATTCCAGACGGTTACATACGTCGGAAGACTGTAGCTGTTGTAATACATCGCAGCGCAGACTTCCTTCATCCATGTGTAGCCAAGAATATTTCCGGCAATCGATGCAATCACGGTAACAACCACCGGCATGGTCATATAATGCAGGGTCAGTTCCCGTGTCGTATAGCCGGAAGCCAGCAGTGTTCCGATGACCGCAGACTCCTTACGGATCGTATCCTTGATGGTAATCGCAAATACAAAGGCCACGATTACAATAATGATGTACAGCAGGACTTCCATCATCACCTTGTCGGAACCCATGTCATCCCCGGTGAAAATGATAGCCTGATTCTGATAACGCGGCAGATAATCCTCCAGCCGGACGATCTCATTAAGCTCTGTCAGAAATTCAGAAGCCCGATGATCCTCCTCCGTGTCATTGGCCGGTTCATCGGCATAGCGCCATGCATAGCAATACTGCAGATTATCGTTTTTTATCTGTTCGAATCCCTCCGGGCTCAGCACACCGACACCGAAGAGAACCGCATCAAACATACTGTCATTATTGTTCTGAAACATCGTGCTGTAATCCGGCAGGGCTACCAGACCGCTGATCGTCCATACATGCCCGTTTCCGGAAATCGTATCGCCAATCTTCAGGTGATTGTTGGACGCATACATCCGATCGATTGCGGCTTCCTGTTCTGAAAGCGGAAATTCACCTTCCATCAGACAGACCAGATTCACTTCTGTCCGGTTCTCAAAGAAACGCAGCGTGCTTCCGTTATCCAGCGGTTCCTCCGTATAGAAGTTTTCATACAGGGAAATGCCCGTTTTACGGATGGCTTTGTCCTGTGCGCGGTTCAGGGCTGTGCGCACCCGGAAGTGGCCGTGCTCAACATTGTATTTCTCGAAGCTGTTGTTATAGGCGATGATCATCGAATTATCCGCCACCAGAAATCCCGACACAAAGGAAATACTCATCACCAGCAACAGAAAAATCACTGCGTACTTTGGAAATTCGTTTTTCAGATCACGCAGAAACCTGCGGTTCAGCGGATTGCGGCGCGGTTTCATTCCCAGTCGAGCTCCTCCGCGTGCAGTTTATGCTCGTTGCGGTACATCTTTCGGATCATACCGTCGCGCAGATGAATCACGGCATCCGCCATGTATTTAATGGATTCATTATGGGTAACCATGATCACGGTATTTCCGTATTTCCGGTTTACCGTTTCAATCAGTTTCAGAATTTCCTTTGAAGTCGCAGAGTCCAGAGCGCCGGTCGGCTCATCGCATAGCAGGATATCCGGGTTCTTGATAATTGCCCGGCCGATTGAGGTACGCTGTTGCTGGCCGCCGGAAAGCTGGTTGGGAAGCTTGTCCTGATGTTCATAAAGACCGAGCGTATGCAACAGGTCCTCAATATCCAGCGGATGATCAGACAGATAACCGCCTACTTCGATATTTTCCCGGACCGTGAGATTGGGAATCAGATTGTACATCTGAAAGATATATCCCAGATGATTGCGCCGATACTTCGTCAGCGCCGACGGTTTCATAGAGCTCATACGTTCTCCGCGGACTATGATGTCCCCCTCATCCGCACTGTCGATTCCGCCGATGATATTCAGCAGCGTTGATTTTCCCGAGCCGGAGGGTCCCAGAAGAACGCAGAACTCCCCCTCATCCACGTCAAGGTCAATTCCCTTCAGTACCTCTACACGGTTTTCTTTTTCTCCGTACGATTTCCGTATCCCCGAAAGCTGCAGAATCATAACTTCTCCATCAGTTAGTTTAATAAAACTAACATAGTATAACACCTTCTCAGAGTTCTGTCTCATTATTCATGTGTTTTATCTGATGGATTCCCTTATGATAAGGTAGTGAAAAGAAGGTGACCTCTATGTCTCGTATTGTTGTAAAAGTCGGCACAAGCACACTTGCCCACCCGGGCGGCGGAATGAACATCCGCCATGTAGAAAATCTTGTAAAGGTCCTCTGCGATCTGAAGAATGCCGGCAACGAAATCATTCTCGTTTCTTCCGGCGCCATCGGGATGGGTGTCGGAAAACTCGGTCTCCCCGGCCGTCCGGGTGACATGCCCGGCAAACAGGCTGCGGCTGCGGTCGGCCAGTGCGAACTGATGTACACCTATGACCGGCTGTTCGGCGAATACAATCACACCGTTGCGCAGATCCTGCTTACCGGTGATGATCTCGACCGGGATGACCGGCGCCTCAATTTTGAGAACACACTGTTCCGGCTTCTGGAATACGGTGCGATCCCCGTTCTGAATGAGAATGACACGATGGCTACGGCAGAGATCTCTGTCGGCGACAACGACACACTCGGTGCACGCGTCGCCGTCTATGGAAAAGCAGATCTTCTGATCGTCCTCAGTGATATCGACGGACTTCTGACCGATGATCCGCATAAGAATCCGGATGCCAGTGTGATTCCGGTTGTCGCAGAAATAGATGATTCCATCCGGAAGCTCGGCGGGGAATCGCATGGCCGCCAGGGAACCGGCGGAATGGCCACGAAGATCCATGCGGCGGAGATTGCCGTAACCAACGGAATTGACATGGTAATCCTCAACGGTGCCAAGCCGCAGCTGATGTATGATGTACTGGAAGGAAAGCCGGCCGGAACCCGGTTTGTCGGTAAGCGAACATGACCACAAAAGAACTCATGATGCGGGCAAAACAGGAAGCCCGCGCGGGCGTGCCCGATGAACAGCAGCGGAATGAAGCTCTGCATAAAATGGCAGACGCACTGATTTCCCATACCGATACGATTCTCACCGCAAACAAGCTCGACTGTGAGGCTTCAAAGGACAGTCTCAGCGAAATCATGATGGACCGCCTGAAACTGGATGAAAAACGCATCTCGGCCATGGCACAGGGTGTCCGGGAAGTCGCTGATCTCCCCGACCCGCTCGGCCGGACGCTTCATGCCCGCACGCTTCCCAACGGTCTTGAAGTAAAACGCGTCAGTGTACCGATGGGCGTCATTGCGATCATCTATGAAAGCCGTCCGAATGTCACAAGCGATGCAGCTGCCCTTGCGCTCAAGGCTGGCAGCTCCGTCATCCTGCGCAGCGGACGAAATGCATGGGAAAGCGCAAACGCGATCGTAAAGGCCATGCAGGAAGGTCTTGCGGCAGCAGGCCTTTCCAAAGACCGCATCCTGCTGGTCGAAGACAAGAGCAGGGACAGCGCAAAGGAACTGATGCACGGAAACGGCTATATCGATCTTCTGATTCCGCGCGGCGGTGCCGGACTGATCCGCACCTGCGTGGAAGAAGCGACCGTACCGGTCATCGAGACCGGAACCGGCATCTGTCATGTCTATGTTGACGAAACCGCCGACGAAGACATGGCGCTGAATATCGTCGAAAACGCAAAAACCAGCCGGCCTTCCGTCTGTAATGCGGAAGAAGTCCTGCTGGTACACCGCAGTAAACTCGCATCCTTCCTGCCGAAACTGCAGGAGCGCTTAACAAAGCGGGATCATCCGGTGGAGCTGCGGCTCGATAAAGCATGCGCCGAAATCATCTCCGGCACCCCTGCCGGTGAGGCAGACTTCGATACGGAATTCCTGGACTATATCCTTGCGGTAAAGGCAGTCGATTCCGTGGAAGAGGCAATCGCACACATCAATACACACGGCACGCATCACAGCGATGCGATCATTACAGACAATGCGGACAATGCCGCAAAGTTCACCGCCCTGGTGGACAGCGCTTGCGTCTATGTCAACGCCAGCACCCGCTTCACCGACGGCGGTGAGTTCGGACTTGGCTGCGAGATGGGTATTTCCACTCAGAAGCTTCACGCCCGCGGTCCAATGGGTCTTGAAGAATTATGCACATCCAAATACGTCATCCATGGTGACGGTCAGATCAGATAGGAGACATTATGAACGAACGCAACGAAAAAATCATGAATCAGATCAAAGGGAAACTGATCGTTTCCTGCCAGGCACTTCCGGAAGAGCCGCTTCACAGCAGCTTCATCATGGGACGCATGGCCTATGCGGCATACCTCGGCGGTGCCGGCGGAATCCGCGCCAATACGGTGGAGGATATTGAAGAGATCCGCAAGAATGTAGATCTTCCGGTCATCGGCATCATCAAGAAAGTCTATGACGATGAACCGCATGTCTATATCACACCGACCATGGCGGAAGTCGATGCGCTGGTAAACTGCGGCTGCGAGATCATCGCGCTGGATGCGACCTGCCGCACACGTCCGGGCGGTGTGGAGCTGAAGGAATTCTTCTCCGAAGTACGCGCAAAATATCCCGATCAGCTGTTCATGGCAGACTGTGCCAGCATTGAGGACGGCATGACCGCCGCAGAGCTTGGCTTTGATATCATCGGCACGACCCTTGCCGGTTATACTGAATACACAAAAGGCGTAAAGGTTCCGCCCTACTCCATGATCAAGCATCTGATTCACAACTCCGGCAAGCCGGTCATCGCAGAAGGAAACATCTCCACACCGGAAATGCTGAGACACGCGATGGATATGGGGTCCTGGGCTGTGGTTGTCGGTTCTGCGATCACACGACCGCTTGAGATCACAAAGAAATTCATGGCTGCACTGGAAGACTGACACGCAATTCGTGTCAGTTTTCTTCTTGTGCAGAACAAAACCCGGCTGTTCGAACACAGAGTGCTGTATTGTTCACAGCATCAATGCTCAAGCCGGGTTTTATTGTTGTTCAGAGTTCCAGATGCATCTGTCCCGTAAGCCAGGACTTCTGTACCGCATCGCTCACTTTATCATCCGGTCTGAGATTCCCGATCAGCATCGGACTCTCGGGATCATGCCTGCGGATATTGTTAAGCACCGCTTCCCTGTCATAGTTGGCATAGCAGTACCGGCAGAAATGCGGACAGGTGTTATACACGCCGATATCATTTCCCAGAAGGCAGGTACAGCCCTGTCTTGCCGGGCTGAGTTTCGGCACATTCAGGATTTCATGAACCGATTCCTCCACAACCTTCTGACTCATACAGCCGCTGATATCTGCGCCGCAGGCAGCCAGAGATTCCGCTTCAAGGCATGTATATACATGCATGCCGTTTTCCTCCGCAATCCTGACCAGGCGTTCGGTCATGATCTCCTGATCTTCCAAGGAGACTTCTTTCCCCTCCGGAAAGTTCCGTCTTGTCTTTGCGTACAGATCCAGAAAGCTGATGACAGCTTTGACCGTATATCCGTTCAGCGCTTTCGCGATCGTTTCAAACGCCCGGAAGTGATAGTCCATGGAATACTTTTCCGAAAGAAAGATCGGATCATAGCGCCAGATCACGGCATCTTCTCCAATGTGCTGCGACAGTTTCTGTATGGAACGGATCACTTCATGCTTATCCGGCACATTCGGTTCAATATCTTTTCCATATGGCGTCAGCGTCACATACCAGAGCTGCCGGAACGGTGCCAGAAGGTCCATATGTTCCAGCATGGGTTCAGGATTTTTCGTACAGAAGCACAGCACATCGACAAGCTTCGGATCCAGAACATATCTTGTCACAAGCTGCGGATAGTATGGATTGCGGACCATTATGAAACCCGCACGCAGACGGTTCGCAAGCCACGTGCTGTAAAACGCTGGTATATCGGTACGGCTTCCGGTGTTCAGGATCATATTCACTACCATACCATGTTGCAGAAGATGAGTCTTTTTTAAAGCATAAAACAGGCCCGTACGGAAGTTATCCATACAGGCCTGCCTTTTGAATTGGATGTGATTCGGACTGCAGTGATTACGCAGCGCGCTTTACATCACTGTATTCCGTACCGTTGGTCAGTGCGACGATAACGGTATCCGGATGATTTGCCGCCGCAATCTTTGCGCGGTCGAAGGACAGCAGCTTCTGTCCTGCCTTTACCATGTCATCCTGCTTTACGAATGCCGCAAAGCCGTCGCCGTCCATCGCAACGGTATCCACGCCGACATGGATGAGCAGTTCCATGCCGTTGTCTGCCTTGAGACCGATCGCATGGTTTGTCGGGAAGATCATCATGACCTGACCGTCAAACGGTGCGTAGACAATGCCTTCGGTCGGCTCAATTCCGACCGAGGGACCCATGGTCTCTTCCGCAAATACCGGATCCGGAATTTCCTTAGCCGGAATAATCTTTCCGTTGACCGGAGCTTTGACAACACCAGCCTCGGTTGTCAGCGCAACTGCATCCGGTGCACCCATTTCCTTCACTTCTGCTTTTGCGGGAGCTTCCTTCTTCGGCGCCTCATCCTCATGCCAGATCATGTTGGTAAGCACGAATGCAATACCGCCGGAGATCGCAAGCAGAATCGTATAGAGCAGCGGATTGTTTATTGTGAGGTAGCCCGGGATTCCGGTAACGCCGTATGCGGAAGCACCGATGCCGGTGAGGGCACCGAAGATCGCACCGACTGCGCCGCCGACCATGCCTGCAAGGAACGGCTTGAAGAAGCGCATGTTTACACCGAAGATCGCCGGCTCGGTAATACCGAGCGCTGCGGACATGGAAGACGGAACTGCGATCGCCTTTGTCTTGTTGCTTCTGGCCTTGAGACCTACCGCAAGGCAGGCACCGAACTGTGCGAAGTTTGCGGCGGATGCGATCGGCATCCAGGTGTTCAGTCCGCTCTCCGCCAGCATGCCGGCCTCGATGACGTTATACATATGATGGAGACCCATGACGACCGTCCACGGATAGAGCGCACCCATTGCGCATGCGCCGATCGGATTGCGGACGAGGACCTTTGCGCCGGCAAGGACCCATGTTTCAAGCTGTGCGAAGACCGGGCCGATGATCGTGAATGTGATGTAAGAAGTCAGTAATACGGTGGTCAGCGGTGTGATGAACAGATCGAGCATTTCCGGCACATGCTTGTGCAGCCACTTCTCGATCTGACACATCAGGAATACCGCAATCATTACCGGTATGACATGTCCCTGATAGCCGGTCTGCTGAACCGGGAAAATGAAGATGTTCCAGGTCGGAATCGCGCCTTCATAACTTGCGACAGACCATGCGTTGATGAGATTCGGATGGATCATCAGAAGACCGATGACTGCGCCGAGGAAGATATTTCCGCCGAAGACACGCGCTGCGGAGATCGCAACGATACCCGGCAGGAAGACAAATGCCGCATTGGCGACCATGTCAAGGAATGCATACCAGTCGCTTCCCGCAAAACCGGGCAGTGCCTTACCAAGCGCCTCGACGAGACCCATCATAAGACCGGACGCAACGATTGCCGGCAGGATCGGTACGAAGACGTCACCGATCGGTTTCAGCAGTTTTTTCCAGAGCGGCTGCTTCTCTGCGGCTGCCGCCTTTACATCGTCCTTGGTCGCCGCAGTCATTCCTGTAATGTCGAGGAACTCGTCATAAACCTTGTTTACGGTTCCGGTTCCGATGATGAGCTGAAGCTGTCCGTTGGACTCAAACATTCCCTTTACACCTTCGACATTGTCGAGGTATTCCTTGTCCACTTTGGAATTATCCTTGATGACAAGGCGAAGCCGTGTCGCACAGTGCGCAGCCTGTGCAACGTTTTCCCTACCGCCGATATGATCGACGATCTCCTGCGCGCATTTCCGATAATCTAATGCCATTTGTTTCCCTTTCCTCCATTTTTAAAGCATAAATTATTTCAACAGCCCCAGCTGTTCAAACCCCCTGTACAATCCGTCTTCACTCACTGACGGAACTACAAGATCGCTGCGTTTCTTCAGCGCTTCCGCGCCGTTTGCCATGCATACCGAGGTTCCGACGGTCTCGATCATGGTGAGATCGTTCATCGAATCCCCGAATCCATAGACATCTTCAATCGGGACGTTCAGATGCTCTGCGATGCGCAGAATTCCTTTTCCCTTGTCAAATGACCGGTTGATCAGCTCGCCGTTCTGGCAGCTGCCATGCTCCTTGATTTCCTGAATCACGAAGTCATACCGGTCTTCCAGAAGATCCTTTGCCGGCTGAAGCTGTTTCGCCTCGCGGCACATGATGACGATTTTGTATACGGGTGCGCCGTCATACTCCTTCATCGGCCGGATGTTCAGGCTTTCCGAAAGCGCTCTGCGCCACCGTTCGATTTCGGAGTTATCGCCGTCGGATTCGGACAGGAACTCTCCGAGATTCTCATCACCGTAGGTTGCGTTCTTTGCCTCGACCGTGCAGAACACGCCGTTGTCATGAAGCACCTTCATGGCGGTGCGGAACTCCTCTTCCGGCATCGGACAGTCAAAGAGCACCTCGTCCTTCACCGTCACATAGCCGCCTGCCGAAGCCACCATTCCGTCAAAGCCGTACTTCAGAAGCGGCTCCAGCATGGCATAGTTGCGTCCCGTACAGAGGAATACCAGGTTGCCGGCTGCCTGACTCTGACGAATCGCTTTCAGCGCACTTTCCGGCGGTACATTGGACCCCGGCTCGGTCAGAGTGCCGTCAATATCAAGAAAGATCAGTTTCATTTCTTCTTCGTCCCTTTTTTCTATTTTGCGGGTTGGGTGTAGGTGAGTTTTGCCCAGAGGAAGCCGCCCGGTTTCAGCGTCACTTCCTTCACGGAACAGGTCTTATTCGTCAGAAGATTGATATACGTTTCTTCTTCGTTCAGATATACCGTTTCTTCGCCTTCCGAGAAATTGAAGAGTCCGATCAGCTTGTCGCCGTCATTGTAGCGGCCGATGCCAAGGACACGGTCATTGCCGGTTTCCACCAGCCAGGTGTCCGCGCCGCCGTCAAAGACCGGTTCCTTCTTACGGATATCGATCAGTTCCTTCAGACGTCCAAACAGCATTCCCTGACGGGTCTTCGGATCATTGCGCATTTCCGCAAGATCCCACTGGAAATCTCCCCGGTGCAGGTATCTGGAGTCTTCCCGCTTCAGCGGGTCATCATGATACGTATAATCATTCAGCTGGCCGATCTCATCGCCCGCATAGAGGACCGGAATGCCGCTCTGGGTGAACAGGAATGCATGCAGCATCACATCCTTATCGATGGCAGTCTGCAGCTTCGCGTCATCCTTTTCATAGACGGCAGCTTCGATGCCGACAAGGGAAGCGGTCGTGCCACATAAGCGCGCATCACCAAGTCTTGGATCATCGTTGTAGAGCTCGCCTCTTGCGTCACTGCCGGGCCATTTGCCGGTCAGGTAGTCATTCAGATACTTCTTATGCGGAATCTGGGTAAGACCGTCGATTTCCAGGAAGTCATAATCCAGACCCCATCCGATGTCATCATGACAGCGGAGATAATTCAGGAAGGTATACTCCTTCGGCAGCGCAAACACCGTATCCAGCTGATGTTTCAGCAGCTTTGTACTGTGTGCCGCAACGGTATGCCAGGTACTTGCCATGGTCGTGACGTTGTACAGCAACTGACATTCCGGCTTCTCCAGGGTTCCGAAGTACGGAACGACCTTGCTGGGTTCCATGACGACCTCGCCAAGGAGAAGTGTTCCCGGGCAGACGATATCCGCCGCCATATGCATCAGGCGGACCAGGGTATGGACCTGCGGAAGGTTCCGGCAGTTGGTGCCGAGCTCCTTCCAGATATACGGCGTTGCGTCAAGACGTACAATATCGACACCGTTGTTGCAGAGATACAGCATGTTTGCGGTCATGTCATTGAAGACCGTCGGGTTTGCATAATTGAGATCCCACTGGTACGGATAGAACGTTGTCATGACGACCTTGTGTGCTTCTTCATTCCAGGTGAAGTTTCCCGGTGCGGTCGTCGGGAAGACTTCCGGAACCGTTTTTTCAAATTCATTCGGAATGGTCCAGTCATCATAGAAGAAGTACCGGCTCTGATATTCCGGGTCACCCTTTCTGGCACGGACCGCCCATTCGTGGTCTTCGCTGGTATGATTCATGACAAAGTCCAGACAGAGCGAGATGCCCCGCTTATGGCATTCCTTTGCAAGCGCGGAGAGATCCTTCATGGTGCCGAGTTTCGGATCCACCTTCCGGAAGTCCGATACTGCATAACCGCCGTCGCTTCTTCCTTCCGGGCTTTCCAGCAGCGGCATCAGATGGAGATAGTTCACGCCGCATTCTTCAATGTAATCAAGATGACTGCGGACACCGTTGACGGTTTTCGCAAATGCATTGACATACATTAACATTCCCAGCATGTTGGAACGGCTGTACCAGCTGCCTGCGGCAGTGCGTTTCTCATCCCACTTCCGAAGTGCGGCAGGCCGCTCATCATAATACTGTTTCAGCATGTCGATGAAATACGTAAATGCATGTTCATCGTTGTACAGCTCCATGTAAAGCCATTTCAGTTCATCGTAATACGGTTTCAGGCGTGCTTCAAACACGCTGTCATTGTTCTTTTTCACAGCCATGTGAGGCACTCCTTTATTATCCGGGGAATGATTCAATGAATTTCTCTACCGTCTCCCGGTCCGGCATAACGCGCAGTGCGCCTTTCTTTGTGGTGACGATCGAAGCCGCCGCATTGGCAAACGTCAGGATCTTCGTCAGCTTCTCTGCGTCAAGATTATCCAGGCCGTATTCCAGAACGCCGTCGATCACACAGGCTCCGAAGGTATCTCCGGCACCGGTTGTCTCAATCGTAGCCTTCTGCAGGAACGGCTTTACTTCCACTCTTGTATCGCCATAGTATGCACGGCTTCCGTCCGGTCCCATGGACAGGCAGATCAGTTTGATATTGTAGTGATCCTGCAGGTATTTAATACCTTCGTCATAATCGTCCAGTCCGGTGAACCAGGTGATCTCATTGTCCGAGATCTTCAGGATATCGCAGTGCTGAAGACCCCAGTCGACCTGAACCTTTGCCTCATCGAGGCTTCTCCAGAGCGGCGGACGCAGGTTCGGGTCGAAGGAGCGGATCAGTCCGCATTCTTCTGCACAGGCAACCGCCTTCTGTGTCGCGCTCTTTACCGGCTCATCCGTCAGAGACAGGGTTCCGTAATGGAAGATCTTTGCGTCTTTGATCAGCTGTACCGGAAGTTCATCTGCGGACAGATTCATATCCGCGCCGGGATTGCGGTAGAACGAAAAATCACGGTCGCCGTTTTCCATCGTATGGACAAGCGCCAGTGTGGTATGAACTTCATTGTCATAGAGAAGTCCTTCCGCATTGATGCCGACTTCTTCGATTGCGGCAGTCAGCTGTTTTCCGAATCCGTCATTGCCGACTTTTCCGATAAATGCGGTCTTTCTTCCCAGTCTAGAAAGCATGGATAAAACATTGCACGGAGCTCCGCCCGGATTTGCCTCAAACAGCGGGTTGCCCTGTTCGGACATTCCGTTCTGTGTGAAGTCAATTAAAAGCTCTCCGAGGGCCGTAACATCAAACCGTTGCGTCATAATTATTGTTCCTCCAGAATATGTTTTATTATATCCTATGCAGTGTCTTTTATGTGTTACGACTTGGCACATATCGTACACAACAGGACCGATCATAAAAAAATCCGGATCGTGTTTCAGATCCGGATTCTGATGAAACTGTGTGTGCGAATTACTCGTCAGGCCAGTTGCAGAGCTGATAGTACAGCTGCTCGTAAATGCCCGCGCTCTGTTCCCACGAAACATCCGTGTTCATTGCGCTCTTTATGAGACCCTTCCAGCCCGGCTTGTTGTCGTAGTACTGCTCTACCGCCCAGCGGAGCGTATAGACCATGTCATCTGCGTTGGCAGCCCAGAAGCTGAAGCCGTTGCCTTCGCCGGTGTACTGGTTGTACGGGTGAACGGTATCCTTGAGACCGCCGGTTTCACGGACGAGCGGGAGTGTGCCGTAATGCATGGCAATCAGCTGTCCGATTCCGCATGGTTCATACAGGGACGGCATCAGGAAGAGGTCGCAGCCTGCATAGATGCGGTGTGCGAGTTCTTCGTTGTAGCCGCAGTAGTAAACACCCTTGCCCTTGTACTCGCTCTCCATCCACTTGAATGCGTTCTCCGCATTTGCTTCACCGGTGCCGAGTACGACGAACTGGATATCCATGCCCATGATTTCCTGGAGACGATCGGTGATCAGGTAGATACCCTTCTGATTGGTCAGACGGGATACGATACCGATCATGCAGACATCATTGGTTTCCTTGAGTCCGAGTTCCTTCTGAAGTGCAAGTTTGTTTGCCTTCTTGCCGCTGACATAGCTGCGGACATCATAGTTCTTTGCGAGCAGCTTGTCGGTCTTCGGGTTCCATTCCTTGACGTCGATACCATTGACGATGCCCCAGAGGTCATCTCTGCGGTAACGGAGGATGGAATCCATCTTCTCACCATAGGTCTGGGTGAGAATCTCGCTGGAGTAAGTCGGCGATACGGTTGTAATCTTGTCCGCATATACCAGACCTGCCTTCATGAAGGAGATACCGGTATCGAACTTGATGGAACCGTTGTCGAAATAGTAGTAGTCGAGCCCCAGGCAGGACGGCATCATATCCACACCGAAGTTGCCCTGGAATGCCAGGTTATGGATGGTGTAAACGTGCTTGATTGCCTGATACCGGTAGTCATCCGCATAGCATGCATGGCACAGCAGCGGAATCATGCCGGTCTGCCAGTCATTCGAGTGAATGATGTTCGGCCACCAGTCGATGAAGTAGATCATGTCGAGAACTGCACGCTGGAAGAATGCGAACCGTTCGCCGTCATCTTCATAGCCGTACAGGCCGTCACGTTCGAAATAATGCTGGTGCTCGATGAAGTAGTAAACGACACCGTCAACCGTTGTGGTATAGTACGTAGCCGGCTGATCGATCCATCCGGAATGGACCTGAATCGTTCCGATCCGCTCCAGCTGGTCGTAATACTTCTCGATAACCTTTTTATACAGCGGGATGACAACACGTGCATCATGACCGCGCTTTACGAGCGCATTCGGAAGACTTGCCATAACGTCCGCAAGTCCGCCGGTCTTGATGAACGGAAGCGCCTCACCGCCTACAAACAGAATAGATCTTCCCATAGAATTCCTCCCGTCAGATACGGTCTCTGCGGGCTACATATACCGGCTCCGCATCGGTTCCTTCCAGTTTCTTGATATGGTGAACGATCGCATACTTGTCGACGACAACGTGATCAAGTTTTGCGTTCTCACCGATGTAAGCGCCCGGAAGCAGGATGCAGTTCTTGACGACTGCGCCCTTGCGAATGGTAACACCACGGCTGACGATGGAGTGTTCTACCGTACCGTCAATGGTTGCGCCGTTGGCGACAACACAGCTCGAGACCTTGGATCCTTCTGCGAATGTGGTCGGGCAGCTGTCGTTGGTCTGTGTGTATACCGGCCAGCCGGACTTGAACAGCTGAAGCGCTGTCTTGTGGTCAATAAGATCCATGGAAACACGGAAGTACTCAGGCAGAGAGTTCAGGCATGCGACATAGCCCTTGACCTGATAACCCTTGATGTTCAGTTCATCAACGGAGTCTGCCAGAACATCCTTGAACCAGTACAGGGAGGAGGTGTCAGCCGCCTTCTTGACGAGTTCAATGAACAGCTTCTTGGTCATGACATACGCTTCGAGAGAAACGGTCTGACTCTTCAGCTTGCCGCGGTTCTTTTCAAGACCCTTGACGGTCTTGAACTTGTCGAGCTTCACAACATCGCAGCCAAGGAAGGAAGTCTTGGCATCCTTTGCGTTGTAATAGCACATGGTGACATCCGCTTTGGACTCGATGTGCTGCGCAAGAACATCATTGAAGTCGATCGTGTATACGAAGTAGCTCGGTGCTACGACGACATACGGATTCGGATCTTCTTCGATGTACTGCATGTTGAGCATGTAGTTTGCGATATCGTGGTTGTAAACATCGGAAGAGAAGCTCTTCTCACCATAGAGGAGACGCAGCTTTCCGCGCTTGGAGTTGATGTTGTAGTGTTTTCCGTCACCGAGATGCTCGATCAGGTTGCGCGGTTTTTCCTTGCAGTAGACCTGAACATTGCTGATGCCGGAGTTTGTCATGTTGCTTAAGATGAAGTCAACAATGCGGTAGCGGCCCATGAATGCAATTGCCGGTACCGGGCGATGATCGCAGAGGCCCTCGATATTCGCCGTATTGTCTTCAAAACTGATAATTCCTAATGCACGCATATCTGTCTCCTCCTCACTCACTTTCCTGGCCCGCAACAAGTTTGATTTCCTTGCTGTTCTTGGAGCCGAATGTTGCGCCGGCAGGGACTTCGATGTCGTCTGCGACGATGCAGCGTGTAACAGTAGCGCCTTCATGGATGACTGCGCCCGGCTGAATGACGCTGTCGATGACCTTTGCGCCCTTCTCGATTACAACGTTTGTTCCGATAACGGAGTTGATCGCTGTGCCGTCAATTACGCTTCCCTGTGTCACATAGCAGTGCTCAACTTTTGCATCTGCGCCGATGAACTGCGGAAGTGCGTTGACATCTTCGGTATAGATCTTCCAGGTCGGATCACCAAGATCGAGTTCTGCCTTGTCCTGCAGGAGATCCATGTTTGCCTCCCAGAGGGAATCCACGGTTCCGACATCCTTCCAGTAACCGCGGAAACGATAAGCGGTAAGACGCTTCTTATCCTTCAGATAGGTCGGGATAATATCGTTACCGAAGTCGTGATGGCTGTCCGGATTCTTCGCATCCGCTACGAGATACTTACGGAGTGTCTTGTAGGTGAAGATGTAAATACCCATCGAAGCGAGGTTGCTCTTCGGATGAGCCGGCTTCTCTTCGAATTCAATGATCATGTCATCCTTATTGGTGTTCATGATTCCGAAACGGGTAGCTTCCTTGAGGGAAACTTCACGTACTGCGATGGTCGCATCCGCGTTCCGTTCCTTGTGATACTTCAGCATCTTGTCGTAATTCATCTTGTAGATGTGGTCGCCGGACAGAACAAGGATGTATTCCGGATCAATGTTATCCAGGAAATCGATGTTCGCTGTGATCGCATCTGCTGTACCGCGGTATACTTCGAGATTTGCGGTATCGCGCTCACGCGGTGTCAGAACATAGACACCTCCGTCATTCGTATCCAGACCCCAGTAATGATCCCGTGCAACATACGAGTTGAGTAACACGGATTCATACTGTGTCAGCACGCCTACGGTCTGAATGTTTGAATTGGCGCAATTGCTGAGTGGAAAGTCAATAATCCGGTATTTTCCGCCGAAGTGGACTGCCGGTTTTGCGACTTTCTTGGTCAGATCATACAGACGGGAACCTCTTCCGCCCGCAAGAATCATGGCCACCATACTGTTCGCTCTCATGATTATATTTAGCCTCCTGAACTATATAAATATGATGATACCGCTTTCATTATAAACGAAATTTACGGTCTTGTTTTCCTGATTTTCATCACACACCAGAAACCGCATTACACATGCAGGATGATGTACGGATTATTTGTCTTCACAAAACAGTTTCCGAACTTCGCTGATGAAATACAGCGAGCCGGTAATCAGCACCGTTCCGTTATTTCCGGCACGCCGGCATGCCTCTTTAATCGCTTCCTTCCAGTCTTCAATGATATCTCCGCCAAGATGCTCTGCCGTATCCGCCCGCGCATTTTTAAACGCGGTTGTGATCACACCGTCACAGAACGATTCCATCATGGAACGCATGGCAGGTCCCTGCTTGTCTTTCAGTGCACTGAACACTCCGATCAGCGGATGGGCACAGTCACTGGCCGCACGTTCCAGCGCAGCCATTCCTTCGGGGTTATGCGCTCCGTCAAGGATGATGCACGGATGTTCCGAAACCGTCTCAAACCGTCCCGGCCAGGTGCTGGTCCGCACAGCATCTTTCACCGCTTCCGATGTAATATCAATACCTGCGGTCTTTGCGGCACTCAGCGCAAGCATCGCATCGAACTTGTAGTACGGCGCAGAGATTACGGTTTCATAGGTTTCCATCCCGGCCCGAAAATAACAGACATCGTTATTTTCAAACGGAAGATGTTCTACCAATGGAGAGCCGAGTGCTTTCGCCTGAGCGCGGATCACCGTCATCGCCTCTTCGGGAAGATCTCCTGTGACTACCGGGCATCCAGGCTTGATGATGCCTGCTTTTTCGCCGGCAATCTCACCCAGGGTATTTCCGAGGAATTCCATATGGTCATATCCAATGGAAGTGATGACAGAACATACCGGTGATGTGATGACATTGGTCGTATCATAGCGGCCGCCCATGCAGACTTCAATGACCGCAGTATCCACCTGCTGTTCATGGAACCAGAGAAAGCAGAACAGTGTGCTGATGCCGACCATTCCGAGTTTGTATTTCTCAATGATTTCTTCATAACGGTTGGCATAGGAAAGAAAGACATCTTCCGGGATCCACTCATCATTGATACGGATCCGGTCACGGATCGATTCCAGCTGCGGAGAGGTATACAGTCCCACCTTCGCATACTTCGTCTTCAGAATGTGATACAGAAACCGGCAGGTACTTCCCTTTCCGTTGGTGCCTGCCACATGAAAACACAAAAGACCGTTCTGCGGATCACCGGCTTCATGCAGTGCCGCTGCGAACGGTTCATAATAAACAAGCATGGATTTGCGGGAGAGCGCCCAGCGCTCTGCCTCTTCATAACTCTGAAATCTCATAGATCTTCTATCTGCCAGTTGATTTCCGGCTCCCCATGAGCTTTGAGAAATGCATTCGCCTGTGAGAAGTGCCGGCAGCCGAAAAATCCCCGATATGCGCTCAGCGGAGAAGGATGCGCCGCCTGCAGGACCAGATGCTTTGATGTATTGATCATCGGCACCTTGCTGCGGGCATTGCGTCCCCATAACAGGAACACGACCGGCTCATCCTTGGCATTGATGCGTTCAATCACATGATCGGTAAATGTTTCCCAGCCTCTGCCCTGATGGGAATTGGCTCTGCCGCGTTCCACTGTCATGACGGTGTTGAGCAGGAATACTCCCTGCTTTGCCCATGGCATCAGATAACCGTTGTTGGGCATCCGGCAGCCGCAGTCTGTTTCCAGTTCCCTGTAGATATTGATCAGGCTCGGCGGAATCTCAATGCCGGGATTTACGGAAAAGCACATGCCGTGTGCCTGGTGCGGTTCATGATACGGATCCTGTCCGAGGATCACAACCCGGATATCCGGAAGATCACATACCTCAAATGCACTGAATACCTGGGTGCGCGGCGGATAGATTTCACGCGTCGCATACTGTTCCTTCAGAAATGCGGAAAGCTGCCGGAAATACGGCTGTTCCCATTCGGCCTTGAGCCAGGGATACCATTCGTTATGATTCATGACCGCCTCCCTGTCGAAGAAGAAGGCCTCGGCGAAGGGGTCGGTGTGGCAACCGGTTTCTTTTTATTGATGTCCTCGCCGTTCTGCCAGTCCGCAATATCTTCTGCGATCAGTTCTTCAAAAGTTCCGTCTTTCTTCCGAAGATCATGTCCGATCCCGGTATACAGTTTCATCGTTACATTGGAGCCCTTCTGGCTCTTCCAGTTTTCATAGTCTTCCGCAGCGCTGACGATACTGTCATCCCTGCCCTGCTGGATCAGGATCGGAATGGCGACATAGCGTGTATATTTCAGTGCACCCATCGCATCCCAGTCTTTCCAATAGGACAGCGGATAGCCGCCGATCATTGCGCTGTCATCCGCATTCTCGTCTTCCAGTGCCTCTGCGGCTTCCTCTGCCACGGTTTCTTCCAGCCAGGCTGCCCGCCGGAAGAGCTGCGCACCGTCATCGGTAAACGGCGCATTGATCAGCACGAGACCGCCGGTGATTTCGAAATGATGATACACATAGGAATATCCCATCGTTCCGGCAGCGCCGTGTCCGACATAGATGATCCTTCGCGCATTGACCGGATAAGTTTCCAGGCTGTGAAAAATCGAAGCCATATCCTCACTCAGCATCATCTCAAGATCATAGCCGAACATGTCCGCCAGGATCGGATCTTCATAACTGCGGGTATTGAACCGCACACTCGCGATTCCGTTCTCCGCCAGCGCATGCGCCAGATCACGCCGCAGGTCGATATTGGAGCCGGATTCATTCATCGCATCATTCAGTTCCTCACCGACAAGCACTGCGACCGGCGGAAGCTCCGGTTCTTCTTCCTCGTTGTCTTTATCATCTTCTTCATCCGGAACAGGAAGCGTCAGAATACCCGTGATCTTCGGTTCATTTCCTGCATAGATCCATTCTTCCGTCCAGCGGTCCGACGATTCGGGTTCACTGAATGCAGGACGCATGAACGAATGCATCTCTTCAATCTTCAGGTCGTTATTCATGCGGATCACCGCTTCCCGCACACCGGCCGGTCCGCTCAGGAATACAACTGCGCCGATGTTGCCGTCACGGAATACCGGGGCTGCGCCGGCTGGTGACCAGGGGCCCTCACCATCGGCGAGCCATTCATTTTTGATTGCTTCTCCGGAAGTCTGCGCGGCGAAAAGAGCAGCGAGGTCATCCCATCGCTCCTCTGCCAGTGCAAGTTCAATTTCTTCTGCCTTCCTGACAACTTTCCCGTAGGTAACATCGGGCACGGTATACAGCTGTTCCTGCACAGCGGCAGATTCCTGACGGACAGGAACACTTCCTGCATTCGCAGAAGTTTTGCCGGATGCACAGCCGCACAGCAGTACTACACACAGAAGGCTGATTACTGTCTTACGCAAACGGTCCTTTTCTCCTTCGTCTGTAAAGATTGATTCCTGCGATCAGGGCAATTACCCCTGCCGCACCAAGTCCGATCCATGCATACGGATAGTTCAGATATGGCCGGACATCCGCCGGAATTTCCGGCTCTTCGATTTCCCACGGAATTCCCGGTTCCGGGCTGATTCCGATTTCTTCTTCGGTAATCTCTTCCGGTGCGGGTTCACTTGCCGGGTGAATATAGTTCTCTACATCCGCTTCCACAAATTCAAACGGACGGTCACCGCCTTCCATGAGAACGGTATTGAATTCCTTCAGATCAAACTGATCACCAAGTGCTTCCTCCGCATTTTTGCGCAGCGTCAGGAATTTCATCATTCCAACGCCGTACGGCAGCAACAGGCCCGGACGCTGAATGACAAAGTCTGCGATTTCCTGGGCACTGGAACCGTTGAGTCCAAGACTCTCGAGCCAGTTCGAAACCTGCGGCACACTCCAGCCAAGACCGTTGACCGCAAGGTCTACAGCCGCATCTTCCACATAGGACAATGCGATATAGATCCGGTTCAGCTCTGCGGCATCCGGATTGATGTCGCTGAATTCCCAGGCACACCACTCGGAATACATGCCCCAGCCTTCCTGATAACCGATAAAGTCATAGGACCGGCGCAGGAACGGCTCCGGCTGATTCAGAAACCAGGTGATCTGAAACAGATGTCCCGGGAATGCCTCATGGGCAAGCGTGGAATACAGTTCATTGGGATCTTCTCCCACCGCCTTCTCATTGATGCGCACGACATTGTGCGTAATGTCATCAATCGGAGGCGCAAGATAATATGCGACAGTCGCATCATTAGCGACGGACGGATCCAGATAGTCATACTCATAGGTTACTTCCGGTCCTTCCGGAAACATCTCCAGATGGGACTGAAGATATTCAAGCACTTCATCCGGACCGGACAGTTTGGTCGTCTCTGTTTCATAGAGGTCATCCACTGCCGGGTTGCGCATATACAGGTCGATATACTGATCGACCAGATCTTCCAGAAACATCCCGCAGTCATCCAGCAGTTTCTCGACACTGTCCTGACTGCTTGTCTTATAACGTGCAAGCGCAGCGTAGTATTCCGCACCGCCGTTTTCATAGTTTGCGGTTCCGCCTTCAAACGAGCGGCTGCCGCGCAGCTTTTCCAGTTCTTCTTTCGCCTTGCGGTAGGAAGGAATATAGGAATTGATCACAATATCCCTGTTGCGCTGTTTGTATTCTTCCTTCTGTTCGTCACTGAGACCTTCGAGCTCATCGATCCGTTCATTGAAGATCACGATCAGCATACTGTCATCGGTTTTGGCGGTAAATTCATCGATTGCGTCTTCCGTCATATCCAGCTGATCATCCCGCAGGAAGAATCCTTCCTCTGCCTGGCGGCGGGTGACCTCCAGGGCCTGATCAATGTAAGCCGGGACAGTGGAAAGCACGGTGAGGTAATCTTCCACATCTTCCGGTGTATAGAATACAAATTCCGTAAAGTTCGTCGTCAGATTATCAATGATGCCGGCTGCCGGATCAAAATAACTTTCAAACAGCGGCATCGCATTCAGTTCCCGATAGGACTCCAGATACCGTTCATAGGTTTTATAGACCAGCTGCTGATCTTCATTGAGATTCTCCGGGTTGATCTTATGGAGTTTCTCAAGCGATTCATCGGCACGCTGCACTTCTGTCTCAAAGGATTCCCAGGATGCATCACCGACGGTGAGTTCCGGTTTGTTTATGGAAAGCGCGGCATAGTCCTTCACCGTGTAATGCATGTTCACATAGTCGCTTTCCATTCTGCGGATAAACTCATCCTCGCAGAACTGTTCAAACTGTTCGGAATCTTTTTCTTCCGCATATACAGGAGCCGGCAATACCGCAGTCCATACTGCGCACGCCGTCACTGCGGCAGTTACTGTTCTCAGAAATCGCATAAACTGCCCCTCCTTTCGCATCGTTCCCATTATATCAAGAAAACCGCCCCGGAAAGAGGCGGCTGACTGTCATGGTCAGGAATCATTTCATGAGATTTGTCACAATTGCGATCACAATGATTCCAAGGATCACAACTGCCCAGAATACCGTTTTCCTGCGGTTCTCCATAAAGGAAGGTCCGGTTTCTGCTGTTCTGTGCTCAGAGGCGTACGCATCTGCGTCCTGCCGGGCTGTGACATTTCGCTCCTGGCGCTTGAATTCATCCCGCATCATTTCGGAATACCTCCGTTTCTGTGAATTGAATCAGTCGTTATGAAGCGGTTTGGAAAGAATCATGCAGGAACACCGCGGTACGCAGAACTCCCGGCTGCGCTGTGCAGACGGATTGCCGTTTTCATCCGCAATCACCGTATATTCATTTTCAAAATGGAAATAGTGCTCGTTCACGGACGGGTTGAAGATCACCCGGATTCCGCCGGATCCGACGGCACCGTCGGCGATGTCAATGTCATACAGAACGACATATCCGTCCGCCAGTGAGAAATGCACATACTTCTCGGTCTGCGCCCCGCTTTCCAGACGGAACGCACGGTACTTCCGGCGTACCGCAATCATCTTCTTTGTGTATTCCACAATGTCATAGTTGAGAATCATGCGGTCCCAGTTCATCTGGTTGATCGCATCCCCGGAATTGTAGGAGTTGGTGATGTCCTGCTTGGTGCCGCAGAATTCCATTCCCTGATGCAGGAACGGAATGCCCTGTGCTGTCAGGGTCGCGGCAATCAGAAGCCGCTGCCGCAGAAGGCGTGTTTCGCGCGGTTCTTCTCCGCAGCACATATGCATCTTGTCCCAGGCAGTCGCATTGTCGTGGGTTTCCAGCGCGTTGATCGACTGGGTCGGATTGTCAAACCGCAGGAAATACGGATCGCCCATGGTATTTCCGCTGAGGACGGAGCACATGTCAAAGGCCATGCCGAGATTGCCGGTCAGATAACCCTTGTCATACTTGCCGTCATCACCGGTCTTGCCTTTGGCAATGTCGCGGAACGTGTCATTGAAATGCCCGATGCCCGGCATCCGGTGCTGGTTGTAGATACGCGCCTTCTGATCTTCGCTCAGCGCGGTAGGCATATCCCATCCCTCACCGTAGATCAGCACATCCGGTTTGATCGAGCGTGCCGTCCGGTAGATCTCATTCATTGTATCCACGTCGAGAATTCCCATCAGGTCAAAGCGGAATCCGTCGATGTTGTACAGGTTCATATAGAGGCGGATGACATCCAGATACAGCTTCCGCATCATCGGGCGCAGGCTGTCGAGGTCATTGCCGCAATAGCTTCCGTTGGAGAGCCATCCCTTGTCGGTATAGCGGAAATAGTAATACGGAACGATCCGGTCAAACGGGGACTTTGCGACGTCATACATATGATTGAATACGACGTCCAGCGTGACCCGCAGACCGCGGGCATGCATGGCCGCAATCATTTTCCGTAATTCCACGACCCGGCTGTAGGGATCATTGGCGTCGGTACTGTAGCTGCCTTCCGGCGCAAAGAACTGTTCGGGATCGTAGCCCCAGTTATATCCGCGCTCCGGGTGGGTTTCATCCACCGTCAGGAAGTCCATGACCGGCTGAAGCTGAATATGGGTAACGCCGAGTCCGGCAAGATAATCCAGTCCCGTCGGCTTCCCCTTCCAGGAAGTGCCGCCCTCGGAAAGCGAAATGAACTTGCCGTTGGTCGCGGTGCCGGTATCCTTGGAGCTGGTCATATCACGGACGCTGCATTCATAGATCACCGCATCGGCCGGGCTGTTCATCACCGTGCTTACGCCCCGGTCTTCGATCTTATTGATTTCCGAGACATCGATTACCGCAGAATGCATACTGTTGGCATCGGAAGAAAGCCCATAAGGGTCAATCGACTCCACGATAATGCCGTCCCGTTCGATCAGATACACATACAGATGATATTTCAGGTCTCCTTCGACACGGACACGGAACACGCCCTTTTCTCCGCGGGTCATCGGATGCAGTTCGACTCTGCCGTACCGGTCGATCAGCCGCAGATATACGTGAATGGCAGTCGGTGCCCAGAGTGCAAAGTCCGTATGGTCCCGATAGTAGAATGCGCCGAGATCATCGCCGTGATACGTGAACTGGCGGTCAAACTCTGCGGTGCGGACAATATGACGGATCTGAAGCGGAACCTGTTTTCCATGGGATTCATGAATCGTATAGGCATGTCCGAAGGAAAACACAGCCGGAATGGTGAGGTCATAACGCATTTCCCGGTCATGTTCTTCCACACCGCGGATGATACAGTCACTGAACGTGCCGTCATCTCCGGTCAGATAAAAGCCGCCGGCCGATCCGTTGTAATAATCCTTGGAAAGGCAGACCTGTACGCGGCCGAAATCATCGAGAAATGCTTTCATAAAATATAATCCTCCGTATAAGAAAGGCGTCGGACAGACGCCTTTTGTTCGATGCTGAAACTGCCGGATCAGAACTTGATCGGCTTGACATCCCAAATCTCCTCGGCGTACTGACGAATCGTACGGTCACTGGAGAAGTAGGAAGATTTTGCAATGTTGATGAGGCAGCTCTTTGCCCATGCACTGCGGTCTTCGTAGCGGCGGCTGATTTCTTCCTGTGCACGCACGTAGGAATCAAAGTCAGCCAGGACAAGGAATTCGTCATTCTTCATCATCAGCTCATCGAAGATCGGACGGAAGTCATCATGATTTCCGTTCCATGTACCGTCAATGAATGTCTGCATGACCTTGCGGATCCGCTGATCGCTGTTGTAATAGTCCGCTGCACGGTAGGTCTGACGGAAGAAATCAATCTCATCGATCGTTAGACCGAAGATGACATCATTTTCACGTCCGACAAGACGGTCGATCTCAACAGTCGCACCGTCAAGCGTACCGAGTGTGATTGCGCCGTTCATCATGAACTTCATGTTTCCGGTGCCGCTGGCTTCCTTGCCGGCGGTGGAAATCTGTTCGGAAACATCCGAACCGTTCATCAGGGATTCGGACATGGTTACGCTGTAGTTCGGCAGGAAAACCACCTTCAGCATGCCCTTTACATCCGGATCGCTGTTGATCTTCTTCGCGACGCAGTTGATCAGCTTGATGACCTTCTTGGCAAAGAGGTATGCCGGCGCTGCTTTTGCCGCAAAGATATAGGTATGCGGATAGATCCGGAAATTCGGGTCTTCCTTGATCCGCTGGTAGAGATAGATTACATGCATGATGTTGAGCAGCTGACGCTTATATGCATGCAGACGCTTAGCCTGGGAATCGAAGATAGAGTTTACATCCACTTCCACACCAGTGCTGCGGCGGATATAGGACGCAAGGATCTCCTTGCGCTCCTGCTTGACCTTCAGGAACTTTTTCTGAACCTTCGGATCATCGACATAGTTCATCAGTTTTTCGATCTTCTCGAAATCCTTTTCGTAACCCTTGCCGATGGTATCATCCAGCAGAGCCTTCAGCTGCGGGTTGCTGTAAAGCATCCAGCGGCGTGGTGTAATACCGTTGGTCTTGTTCTGGAACCTCTCCGGGAACATCTCATAATACTGCTTGAACAGTGATGTCTTCAGCAGTCCGCTGTGCACTTCTGCGACACCGTTTACGGCATGGGACATCAGCACCGCAAGACGGGCCATGTGAATGACGCCGTTGTCGATGATACGGGTGTCATACCAGAGATTGTTGCGGTTCGGGAAGCGCTCATACAGATAATGACCATAGCGGCTGTTGATCTCATCAATGATCATGTAAATACGCGGTAGAAGCTTCTGCACGTATTCCACCGGCCACTTTTCAAGCGCTTCGCTCATGACGGTATGGTTTGTATAGGACATGACTGCCTTCGTGATCTGACGGGCAGGTTCCCACTGATAACCGTAGTCATCCATCAGAACACGCATCAGTTCCGGAATCGCAAGAACCGGATGGGTATCATTCAGCTGGATTGCGACCTTCTCCGGAAGGTTGTCCAGGGATTCATTGCTCTTGAGGTGTGCCTTGATGATCGCATCGATACCGGCACTGACAAAGAAGTACTGCTGCTTGAGACGCAGATACTTTCCTTCTACGGTAGAATCATCCGGATAAACGTTCAGACAGATGTCATTTACTTCCTGCAGGTACTTGCGGTAGTCCAGCCATGCCGGAGAACGGTCACTTGCCTCCGCCGACCACAGACGCAGCGTGTTGGTCGTCTTCGTATCGGCACCGATCATCGGCATGTCATACGGAACGGCAAGAATATGCTCGGCATTGACATGGTTGAAATGCAGATTTCCCTTGTCATCTCCGGTCACTTCCACATTTCCCCAGAATTTGACGTCCACCGCATGCTTGGGTTTGCGCACTTCAAACGGGTTGCCGATGCGCATCCACATGTCCGGAACTTCAATCTGGTTGCCTTCGGAGTCAATGAGCTGACGGAACAGACCGCACTGATAACGGATGCAGTTGCCGTTGATCGGCAGATCTTCCGTAGCGGCACTGTCCATAAAGCATGCCGCAAGACGTCCAAGACCGCCGTTTCCGAGTCCGGCATCGCGCTCCATTGCGGCGAGATTGTCATAGCTGATATCAAGATCCTTCAGGCCTTCGACAACGATATCATAAATGCCGAGGTTCTTGAGATTGCTGGTAAGCGACCGGCCGAGCAGAAACTCCATGGAGAAGTAGTACACCTGCTTGGCATTCTGCTTCCGTATCGCGACTTTTGTATCCTTCCAGTTGACAGAGGCATAGTTGCGTACCATCTCACCGAGTACGAGATACCGTTCTGTCGGATGGGTCTCCTCAACGGTCGTACCGCACATCTCTACGAGCTTCTGCGCAAATTCCTTTTTAAACTCTGATTTGTTTTTAAACATTACAGTCACCTTTTTCGCAATGCTTCAATTGATTGCACTATGGGCTATTTTACCATAAAACACGGGATACACAGGACACAGTCCGCATTATCCGTTTTCGGCTCCGGAAGCCTTTTTCGGACAGGTGAACCACACTGCCGCAAACGGCGCAAGGCGAATCGTGATTTTCTGCGGAAAACGTGCCGGTTCTTTGACCGTTTTCGTACGCAGCGGCTTGAAGTTGCACATGTTGCAGCCGGCATAGATATCCTTTTCCGTGTTCATGATTTCGGTCCAGGTTCCTTTTGCGGGCACCGGTACATCGTAGATTTCATAGGAAACAGGTGTCATGTTCATAATGCAGAGCAGATACTCGCTGTCCGACTGCCGGAAGAAACTGTATACCGACTGTTTTGCGTTGTCGGCATCGATCCACTGAAATCCATAGAAATCATAATCTTTCTGAAATAATGCCGGATGTGCTGTATAGATACGGTTGATGTCTGTAAAAAACCGCAGAAAGCTGTCGTGCTTCGGATATTTGAGCAGGAACCAGTCCAGTTCCTTCTTCTCATCAAATTCCCGGAAAGAGGCAAACTCATTTCCCATGAAGTTCAGTTTCTTTCCCGGGTGAGCAAACATGTAGGCATAGAGGTTTCTCGCCTGGGAGAACTTCTGTTCATAGGTTCCCCACATCCGGTCCACGATGGTTTTCTTTCCGTGCACATTTTCATCATGACTCAGCGAAAGAAGGAACCGTTCACTGTAGAAATATGCCATGGAAAATGTCAGTTTGTTGTGATCGTAGCTGCGGTAGATCGGGTCGGTTGCGTAATACTTCAGAGTGTCGTTCATCCATCCGAGATCCCACTTGTAATCAAAGCCAAGTCCGCCGTCAAGCGTGGAGGCTGTCACATGCGGGAAATCCGAGGAATCCTCAGCGATCAGCATCACGCCCGGGAATTCCTTCTTCAGGTAATAGTTGAAACGCTTCATGAAGTTCAGTGCGCCTTCATTCGTACCGCGGTTGCTGTTGCCGCCCCAGTAGATCATATTGGCGACCGCATCCATGCGGATGCCGTCAATATGATAGATCCGGCACCAGAAGACCGCACTGGAAATCAGGAAGGAGCGCACTTCCTCACTCCACAGGTCAAAATTCAGGGTTCCCCACTGACTTTCCGCATCCTCCGGTTTGCGGTATTCATACAGCGCCTGGCCGTCAAACTTCCGCAGACCGAATACGTCCTTCACAAAGTGCACCGGAACGATATCCATGATGACACCGATGCCGGCCCGGTGGCATGCGTCCACAAAATGGGCAAACTCGGTCGGATTGCCGTAACGGCTCGTGCAGCTGTAATAGCCGGATGCCTGATAGCCCCACGATCCGTCAAACGGATGCTCGTTCAGCGGCATCAGTTCGATATGAGTGAATCCGTGTTCCTTTACATACGGAATCAGATTCTCTTCCAGCATACCGTAGGTATAGGGATACTTTCCGTTCTTCTTCCAGCCGCCAGCATATACCTCATAGACAGAGACCGGCTGATCATAGCCGACGGTCCTGTTTGCCATCCAGTCATCGTCGTTCCAGCGGATGTCGTGAAAGTTGTACACCTTCGAGGCATTCTCCGGACGGGTTTCACTGTAGAACGCATACGGATCGCTCTTGTCGTGAAACTTCCCGTTTTTGTCTTCGATCCGGAATTTGTAGGAATCCCATTCCTTTACGCCCGCAATAAAGACACTCCAGATGCCGCTGAATCCGGTGCGGGACATCCGGTCCCGGGTGCCGTCCCAGTCATTGAAACTTCCGATGACGCTGACATTCCGTGCATGCGGGGCATACACCGTAAAACGGACACCCTCACTGCCTTCATAGGCAAAATGCGCGCCAAACATCTGCCACGCATCGATGCAGTGTCCCTGATGAAAATCTTCGATGATTCTTGCCTGATCCATGTAAACTACCCCGCTCTGACGTAATTAGTCGTAATGCGTATTGAATATACCTTATTTTTATCGGTAAAAAAAGCCCGATATCCAAGCTTTCGCCGCTTTTTCACGACAAAAAGGAAAAGGCTGTGTGTTTCGGAACACACAGCCCTGTATGGATGATCAGAAATCAGGAGAGAATCGGCTTGCAGGCTTCTGCGAGCTCGTCCTTTTCCTTCTGTGCCTCCGCAAGATCCTTGCCGAGGGTTGTGAAGTAGGTCTTGATCTTCGGTTCTGTGCCGGACGGACGTACGATTACGGACGCACCGTCTTCCAGCGTGTAGAGCAGAACATTGGACTTCGGCAGGCCGGTTTCTTCCGGTTTGTTGTAGTCTGTGACCTTGACGACCTTGCGTCCGGCAAATTCGGTCGGCGCATTTTCACGCAGACCGGACATGATGCCTGCCATCTTGTCCATACCGGAAAGACCCGGGAATTCAAAGCTGTCGACCTTGTTCAGGTAACGGCCGTACTTCGCATAGATCTCTTCCAGGCGCTGCTTGATGGAGGAACCGATGGAACGGTAGTACGCAGCCATTTCGCAGATCAGCATGGAGCCGATGATCGCATCCTTGTCTCTGACATACGGTCCGGCAAGGTAGCCGTAGCTCTCTTCGAAACCGAAGATGAAGCGGTCAACTTCACCTGCTGCCTCAAGCTGAGCGATCTGGTCGCCGATCCACTTGAAGCCGGTCAGTACATGGCGCAGTTCAACGCCGTAGTTATCCGCAATCTTGTCTGCCAGCGGCGTGGAGACGATGGACATGCAGGCAACGGGGTTCTTCGGCATGGTGCCGTTTTCGATTCTTCCTGCGCAGATGTAGTCGAGCAGAAGCGCACCCATTTCGTTGCCGCTGACAAGCTCATAGCTGCCGTCCGGACACTTCATGGCAATACCGACACGGTCCGCATCCGGATCGGTCGCAAGCATCAGATCTGCGCCGGTTTCCTTGGCAAGTTCAAGACCCTTCTGCAGTGCCTCGAAGATTTCCGGGTTCGGATACGGGCAGGTTGTGAAGTAGCCGTTCGGATACTCCTGTTCGGGAACGATGGTGATATCGGTGATGCCCATATCCTTGAGTACACGGGTTACCGGGACAAGACCGGTGCCGTTGAGCGGAGAATAAACCAGCTTCAGACCGGCGGTCTTGCAGAGACCCGGACGAACCTGACGTGCTTCGATTGCTTCATACAGCGCATCCTTGCAGTCGTCGCCGACGAACCTGATCAGTCCCTTTTCAACGCCTTCCGCAAAGCTCATGTATTTCGCACCGGTCAGAACATCGGTCTTCTGGATGCTGTCGTAAACAACTGCTGCCGCATCATCTGTCATCTGGCAGCCATCCGGTCCGTAAGCCTTGAAGCCGTTATACTTTGCCGGGTTGTGGGATGCCGTGATCATGATGCCGGCGTTGCACTTGTAATATCTTGTCGCAAAGCTGAGCGCCGGAACCGGCATCAGCTCATCATAGATACGGACGTTGATTCCGTTTGCCGCAAGTACGCCTGCCGCATCACGTGCAAAGTTCCAGCCCTTGAGACGGGAGTCATAGGAAATTGCGACGGTCTGTGTCCCGCCCTGTGTCTTGACCCAGTCTGCGACACCCTGTGTTGCCTGACGGACAACCCAGATGTTCATACGGTTGGTTCCGGCACCAAGGGTACCGCGCAGTCCTGCGGTGCCGAACTTCAGTGCCACCGCAAAGCGCTCCTTGATTGCTTCGTCGTCACCGCTGATCGAATGCAGTTCGGTGGCCAGATCCACATCCTGCAGATCTGCTTCAAGCCAGCGCTTGTAATCATCCATGTACATAGTTTTCAAATCCTTCCGTTTTCTGTTTTATTTCATGGAAAAAAAGAAGATGCGCTCAGGCATCTTCGTCAAATGGTTCAGATTAAGCGATTACTTTCTGAGTGCGAAGTACTTCTTCAATTGTCTTAACCGCGACGTCTTCATCATCACCATCACATGTGATTGTGATTTCGGACTGAGTCGGGATACCGAGGGACATAACGCCCATGATGGACTTCATGTTTACTGTACGGCCCTTGTAAGCAACCTTAACTTCGCTCTTGAACTTGCTGGCAGCGTTGACAGCTACGGTAGCCGGGCGTGCGTGCAGTCCTACGGGATCTACAACTGTTACGGAAATCTGTTTCATTAAGTTAATCCTCCTTATGGAATGTAAGTAAATTCTACTTCAACGGATGGAATCTTGCAAGCGGTTACAAGGTCTGCCAAACGCAGTTCGAGACTGTGATTTTTTCACTTGTGATACGGCTCGTGATTCAGAATCCGAAAACTCCGGTATACCTGTTCCAGTACGAGCAACCGGCAGAGCTGATGCGGAAAGGTATTGTCGGAAAGCTTCCAGCGCACATCCGCCCGTTTGATCAGCGCATCACTGACCCCCAGAGATCCGCCGATCACAAAATCGATTACCGGTTTTCCCTGTGTCCGGCATGCGTCGATATGCGAGGCAAGCTTTGGACTGTCCATAACGGTTCCGGCAAGATCCAGCAGGATCATATGGTCGGTTTCACGCACATTGCGCAGAAGCCGTTCCCCTTCGATTTCCTTCACCTTCTCATTTTCCGCAGGCGAATTTGTCTCCGGTGCCTTTTCATCCGCAACTTCAATGCATTCCACACGGTCATAAGGGCGAAGCCGCTTCATATATTCCGCAATGCCTTCTTTCAGCCATTTGTCCCTGACCTTACCGCAGGCGATGATCCGGATCATTTCAGAACGACCTGGAGCGGATTGGAAGATTCTCCGCGGATTACATTCAGACTGATGGAATCACCTGCCTGATGACTGTACAGCACCTTGCGGAGAGATTCCGGAGCACTTAACAGTACATCATCGGCAGACTGCACGATATCGTTGGCCTGCAGTCCGGCTTCCTGTGCCGGAGAACCTTCCAGCACCTCCACCACAACAAGTCCGGTGTTTACATCAAGCGGAATATTCATCGCACTCTTCTGATACAGTTCCAGTTCCCGGATATCCTTGGTGATGATTCCAAGATATCCGCGGCTTATTTCACCGCTGCGGCGCAGTTCATCTGCCGCCTGGACAATATCGCCGGTTCCTGCGGCACCCGCAAGGCCATTGCGTTCCGTGCCGTACATGCTTGTTAACATTCCGACCAGCTGGCCGCTCAGATTGACGAGTGCTCCGCCTTCCATCTGGGAAGTAATTGCGGTATCCGCAAAGACCGCTTCATTGATCCATTCCTTCCCTTCAGAGGAATCCGCGCGATAACGCTGCGCTGCCTTTGAGACAACGCCGAAGCTGACATCACCGCTCTGGGTATGCAGATTTCTGCCGCCCATCGCCAGGACATATTCGCCCTGTTTCAATCCTGCGGATGATCCGATCTGGATCGGTTCCGCCGCAAAGTCCGGATGGCAGACAAACAATGCAATACCGGTCAGTTCATCCACACCGTGCAGTTCACCTTCATAGGAAAGTCCGTTATCAAACCGGATATACACGGAGGCATCCGGTTCCGCAGCCTTGGAGCTGGTCAGGATCCATGTGTCCGTTCCCATCACCGCATAAATGACACCACTGTATATCTGTTCGCCCTGTTCAGTAAGCAGAGAGAGCGAAACCAGTTTTTCCATGACATCCTCTGCGGTTTTGGTGACATCGGTCGTATAACCTTCAATCGTATTGTTTACAACTGTAATTTCATCGGGATCACTGATCAGATAATCCGGGGTTTCCCGATGCAGATGATCCAGTTCAATTGTGAGCCACAGGTTCCATATCAAAAGTCCTGCGGCAGCTGCCACCATCCACTTCTTCATCCGGCCAGTCACCTCCTTTGAGCACCTCGTTCTGTGCCGCTGCGCACAGGATCAGATCACTGCGTCTGTTTCCGTGTGTTTCCAGCGCTTCCCCGCTTACGGCAAGCGCCTGTTCTCTTGTATTTGCCTGCTGGCTGATATGCGCCAGCACAACCATCTTTGTCCTTGATGTGACGATCTTCTTCAGAATCGCGGCACAGTCCTCATTGCACAGATGCCCGCTGTCACCGGCAATCCGCATCTTGAGAAACATGGGTCGGCTGGTATGCATCAGCATCTCCGTATCGTGGTTGCTTTCAAGAATGATATAATCCGCGCCCCGCAGTAAGGGCAGGACCGCGTCCCGGATATATCCGGTATCTGTGATATAGACCAGTTTTTCCGCAAAACTCTCGATCACAAATCCCACCGTATCCGGCACATCATGACTGAGCGCTACCGGCGTGATGGTAAGATGTCCGATCTGAAACGGCTGGTCCGGTTCGATCTTTGTACGTTCCGTCCCCGGCAGTTCACAGGCACTGTACAGCGGACGGTCCTTCACCAGTTTCAGCTGGCCGATGTGGTCGGTATGCGAATGGGTAATCAGAACAGCGTCAAGATCCTCCACGCTGATTCCCGCATCCTTCAGTCCGCTGACAATGCGGTTCTTTGTGCCGCCGCAGTCGATCAGAAGACTGGTGTGCTCATCCTGCAGAAGAAAGCTGTTTCCCTTGGATCCGCTTCCGAGTAATGCAAAGCGCATGGCAGATCAGCACGGCAGGAACCCGTCACACGGGTTATGCCGTTCTCCTTCGTACATGATGAAGAAATGCGTATGTGGTCCGGTCGCAAGACCTGTCATACCGATCTGTCCGATGACATCACCCTTGTCGACAACCGTGCCGACTTCGAGCGGTGAAGGAACATTCATATGACCGTAGTAGGTCTCATAACCGTTGTTGTGGTCGATGATGACGTAGTTTCCGTTGATGCCGTTGTAGGAGTTGACTTCAATAACGCCGCGGTCTGCCGCATAGATCGGTCCGTAACGGTCATAAGCGTTCTGAATATCGATTGCACGGTGGCCGTAGTAACAGCCCCAGTGACAGGAGATATACGGGTTGTCGACCGGCCACTGGAAGCTTCCGGTTCCGACGCCCGGTATCTGCATGGTTCCGATTTCAACCACTTCGTTGATCGGCTGGAGGGTATCCACAGAGGAGGTCAGGGAACCGCTGACAAGCACACCGTTGATCCACCGCTCCGTATAGAGAGCGTTCTTCGAACCGTCGACACCGGTCTGCACTTTCTGGATGACGCCTTCGCGCAGTTCACTGTTGGTGCGGTAAACCGTCTGGGCGATAATCGGTTCCTTCTTCATGGACTCCTTGGTTACAACGACATCGATCGGGGATGTGAAGTAGGTAACGCACAGTTCCATGCCTTCACTCAGAATCTGATCGGTACTGGTGATCTGGTCACGGTTGATGTTCATGATCTGCGTTGCGGAAAGGTCGTGGTTTTTCGAACCGACACCGGCTACGGTGTCATAACGCCGGACGGTATAGTATTCCCGCTCTGTATTGTCTCCGTATTCCAGATAGTCCAGCACATCCGCCTGTGTGGTCCGGATGGCTTCCGGCGCCGCAAAGCTCTCCTTCATCGTAATGGTCTGCAGAACCGTAACGCCGATGGAACGGGAACCGTAGGTCTTCAGCTGCGGCGTACTGTCACCGCGGTTGAGGATGGCAAGTTCATCCGCCGAGATGAAGTAGGTCATATACTCCGTCATCGCCTGGTTGAACAGTTCTTCATTGGCAACATAGATTTCCGCATAGACTCCGTTTTCATCCGAGAGTTCCACGCCGGTGCACTTCAGTGTAAAGAGGCGGTTTTCCTTCAGATAATCAAAGATCTGCTGGTCAATGTTTTCATAGGTCATATAGCTCTGTTCGGTGATGAGATATACATCCGTGCCGAGTCCGACTTCCGAACCGGGAAACTGTTCTGCATAGAGTTCCTGGTAGATGGCACGCAGAAAAGCGTCGAGTTCCCGGCGGCTGCTTAACACGCCGACCAGTTCACCCGAACTGTACAGACGATATACATCATGCGGCGTGCTGTCCACACGTTCCGTTCGCTGCGGGAGAATCGAGGAGGATTCCCCTTCCGCAACCGCATAGGTCATCTGTGATGCCTTCCGGAACAGCTTCGGTGCGCCGACGGCAACACCGATTGCCGCAATCATACAGAACAGAAGTACTGCAATTCGTTTCATATCAATTACTCCGCGTGCCGCTCAATATTCATCAGCGCGTTGGTGTTGGCTTCAAATGCAAGATTGATGCGTCTTGTAGCACCGTTACGATGTTTTGCAATGTTGATTTCAAGTTCCTCACTGCCGGTATTTTCCGCTTCCTGCTTGGCTTCTGCGTCATAGTAGGATTTACGGAACAGCAGCATGACGATATCCGCATCCTGCTCGATGGCTCCGGATTCACGGAGGTCGGACAGCTGCGGCTTTTTATCTTCACGGCTCTCGACATTACGGGAGAGCTGGGAAAGCGCAATGACCGGCACATCCAGTTCTCTTGCGAGTGCCTTCAGGCTTCGGGATATATCGGATACTTCCTGCTGGCGGTTTACTTCGCCGCGTCCGGAGGAATTGCCGGAAATCAGCTGAATATAGTCAATCAGAATCAGCGACAGGCCGTGTTCATTCTTCAGACGCCGGCACTTGGAAAAGATCTCCGGCACCTTGATGGCAGACTTGTCATCGATGAAAATCTTGGTGCTGCTCAGGTTATCACCCGCTTCATTGATGCGGTTCCAGTGATCCGTTGTCAGACCGTGGCCGGTACGCAGATAGTCACCGGCAACGCGGCTGCGCGCACTGAGCAGACGCATGGCAAGCGATTCTGCGCTCATTTCGAGCGAGAAGATCGCGACCGCTTCCTGCGGCTGATAGCTTGCGACATTCAGCGCAAGGTTCAGCGCAACTGCGGTTTTTCCCATGGACGGACGGGCCGCAAGAATGATCAGATCACCGCGCTGGAAACCATGCGTTACACGGTCCAGTGCTTCAAATCCGGTGCGGATTCCGACCACCGTATTGTTCTGGGAAGAAAGCTTGTGGATCCGGTCAATGACCGTTGTCATCAGTTCCGGAGAGGTATGAAATTCTCCTGTCTGACGGCTCCGCGATACACCGAGCACTGCCCGCTCCGCATTGTCGAGATAGTCATTGATATCCGTTACGCCTTCAAGACCTGCGGCAGAAATTTCTCTGGCCGCTTCGATCATCCGGCGTGTCAGGGTCTTGGCTTTCAGTGCCTCCACATAGTTCTTTGTATTGGCGCTGGTGACCGCTGCGTTCATCAGCGTAGTGAGGGTGTTGTTTCCGCCGATCTTTTCAAAGGTTCCCTCTTCCTGAAGACGGGTTGCGACCGTTGTCGGGTCTACACCGATGTTTTCGGAATAGAGCGCAGACATCGCATTGAAAATCATGCGGTGGCGCTCATTATAAAAATCATCCGCGGAAGCACCTTCCTCGATTGCAATACGGCTTGCATTTGGGAACATCAGCATCGTTCCGAGAAGCGCAGCTTCGGCTTCCGGAGCGGACGGCAGCGCGGCGAGTGTCATGATTACTCGCTGCCCTTCACATTGACACGCACGGTGCCGATGACGCCTTTGTACAGTTCCACACGGACCTTGGTTACCCCAAGGCTTCCGATCGGCGCAGTATCAAGAATCTTGCGCTTGTCGATCTTATAACCACGCTTGGCGAGTTCTTCCGTGATCTGCTTGGTGGATACCGAGCCGAATACACGGCCTTCCTTGCCGGACTTTACATGGAACTCCAGCATAAAGGTTTCGAATTCCTTGGCGACTTTCTCTGCGGCTTCCCGGTTCTTTGCGTCAAGTTCCGCAGCTTCCTGTTTCTGTTCCGCAAGAATTTCGCGGCTCTTCTCGGTTGCGGGAACCGCAAGGCCCCGTGCGACGAGATAGTTGCGGCCGTAGCCATCTGCCACTTCAACGATGTCACCCTTTTTTCCGAGTTTCTTGACATCACTCTTCAGTATTACCTTCATTGCGTACCTCCCTGAAATATTCTTCTGTCTTCTCGAGCAGTTCCTGTTCGAGTTCATCAATATCGCAGCGTTTGCGCTGCACTGCGGCCGCCGTCATATGACCGCCGCCGCCGATAGCCTCCATGATCCGCTGGACATTGACCTTGCCGTTGGAACGGGCGGAAATCGCTGTTTCCCCTTCGGTGTCATTTGCGATCACAAAGACCGCATCAATGCCCTGAATCTCCAGCATCTGATCCGCCACCTGGCTCATCAGGGAACGGGTCAGTACGCCGTCTTTATACGGGATCGTAAGAATCGCATTGTCATGCCGCTTTGCCTTGGACATGCAGGATGCCTTCAGCGTCAGTTCATCATAGGTATCCTTCAGATAATCATCAACCTGCATCGGATCTGCGCCAAGCTTGCGGAGTGCCGCAGCTGCCTCAAAGGTGCGGGCACCGGTGCGGACATGGAAGCGGTTGGTATCGATCGTCATACCTGCCAGCATGATATTCGCCGCAAGTTCGGAAATCTCAATGCGGGAAGAAATATACGGCATCATTTCCGTAATCAGCTCACATGCGGAGCTTGCGCCGGCTTCGATATAGACAAGGACCGGCTTGACACCCATCTCCGTGCTTCTGCGGTGATGGTCGATAATCGCGATCTTGGATGCGCTCTCCAGCAGTTTGGAGCCGTTGGACTGCTTGATGTTGTGGTGGTCAACCATGACGGTCAGGGTATTTGCCTGAAGCTGGTTGATTGCCTCACTCTCCGTCACAAAACGCACTTCCTGGGCGAGTTCCTCCGCATTTTCCGCAAGGACCTTCGCCAGTTTTTCTTCGATTCCGCCGGTCTTTCCGATAATGCATACCTGCTTGTTCAGCGCTGTGGCTGCCCGGGCAACACCGATTGCGGAGCCGACACAGTCGAAATCCATATTGCGGTGTCCGCAGATGATCACGTTGCTGGAACGGCTGATCAGTTCACGGAACGTATTGGCCATGACACGCACACGGACACGGCTGCGCTTCTCGGTCGCTTCCGAGGAGCCGCCGAAGTATTTGACTTCGCCGCCTGCCTGCTGGACAACGACCTGGTCGCCGCCGCGGCTCTGCGCAAGGTCAATCAGTTTGACCGCGATCTCATCGAGTTCTTCCAGCCGCTCGGTTCCCCGCGCAAAGGCCATGGACAGTGAGATTGCGACATCCTGCTTTGCGGCAGAACGGCGGATCGTATTGAGAATCGAGAAGTGATCCGAAACAAGATCCGAGAACATCTTCTCGTTCAGCACCATGAAATAGCGGGAATTGGAAATCCGCTTGAGCAGGATTCCCCGCTCCCGGAAGTAATCCGTCAGCGGGGTGCGGACCGCCGCGTTGATATTCGACAGCGAGGCATCGTCCTCATACTGTGTTACTTCATCGTAGTTGTCGAGCACCGCGATACCGATGACCGGACGCTCTTCACTGTAGGAAAGCATGGCGTTGTGCTGTTCGGTAATATCACGGAAAATCAGCACCGGCTCATCTTCCCGGCGGGTGATTTCATACATCCGCTCATCCAGCTGAACCGTTGCGGTATCACCCTGTCCGGAAATCAGCGGGTCCACTTCCGGCAGCCAGCTGAGCACCTTGGAGCCGACATGATTGAGACCGCGCTGTTCAAACAGTTCGCTCATCTGGGTGATGACATAGTCATCGTCATACATCAGAAGACCGATCTCGCCGAACAGAAATGCTTTTTCCGCCGTTACGCCAAGCGCATCGCGGACACCGATCGCCTGTTCTTCCATCATGGATTCAAAACGCTCGGTCAGATAGAAATACGCCGCGACCTGAATGATCAGAATAATGACCGCCGGCAGGATCATCCGGTCAAGTCCGGCCCGGAAGAAAAACAGCAGCAGTGCTTCCACAATGGTCACTATAATGAGAATTCGCCGTGTTTCACTGAGACTCTTTCGCATTGGCCGCTCCTTCCATCAGACGACGGTGCACATCCGTCGTAATATACAGAAAACCGAAAATTACAAGGAATACCGGCATGGTGAACATCGCAAACAGTCCCAGCAGCATTCCCAGTCCGCGCAGTTTCGGGCTGCGCACCTGCATGTACACAATGACTGCGATATATCCGTACGCAAGCAGGTAGAGAAATCCGCACATGCCGAGTCCCTGAAATGCACTCTGCATCAGCGGATCAGGCAGCGGGCGGAAGACCGAATAGTAGTAGCCGACAAATCCGGCAAAGGCAAGATAGCCGCTCCACTTCGGCGGATAATACATGGACACCGGGGTCGGCGGATCTACCGGGAAGCGCAGCCGCTTCAGCAGAAGCCGGCTCAGGACATGTGTCACAAAGCCCTGCAGAACACCGGTCAGAATTGCCGTTACCACAAAGATCGTACCGATATACTGTCCGAGGTTGAGTGTAGAAGGAAGCTGGGTCCCGGTCTGGGCAAAGATATTGCTCATCATGGATTCCATTTCCTTTGTCTCGGCCGCAAGGTCATATCCGAAGAATGACGCAAAGACGACCGTGGAAAGCACATTTACAATCGCACCGGCAACCATCGTAAGCAGCACCAGCTTGTGGGTTTTCTGCCCGGAATGAATACCGCCGCCGTAAATCAGTCCGATCAGGCTCTCCGACGCAACATAAAACAGTGTGGTCGGCCCGCCGAGAATAAATCCAAGCAGACACATCGCCGCAAAGACGACCCATCCGTTTTTCCATCCGTATTTGGCGGAGTAAAAGACCATCGGGATCGGAAACAGAAACAGAAACATATCCTGAAACAGACCGCCAAGCTGACGATTGATCAGGAGCACTGCCCCGACGATGGCACACATCATCGCGCCGTCTGTGATTTTACGCACATTACTGTTCAATGAAAAAACCTCCGAAACGCCTGTGTCCGGCTAAGTTTTAATTATAGCATTTATATATATAAAGAACCAACTGCCGGCACTGGTCAGAAGAGTGAAAATTCGTTCACAGTTTCTTCCAGAACGCGGGCCGCAAGCAGAACCGTATTCAGACATTTTGTCTCTTTGGTGTGGTATACCGGGCGCAGTTCGGCACAGGTGACACCGCCTCCGGTCTGTCGGAACCGGCGGTAAAGGCCGGAAATGATCGGGCGGAGTTCATCGAGATGATCATGCGCCTTGGTTTTTACGATCATCTTTGAAAGCACAGAGACTGATCCAATCAATGCGCCGCAGGTGCTTCCGGAATACATTCCGCTGCCAAATCCCGCCAGAAGCTTCATGTCTTCTTCATGAAGGCCGAGTCCGTAGTATTCGTTTCCCGCATGCAGGATTGTTTCACTGCAGTTGTATCCGTATTCCAGGTAATACTTTCTCACCGTTTTTTCCAGTGTCATTCCGTCTGTTTTCATACTGTCATTGTACCGGTTCTGATTGTGGTCGGGAAAGAAAAAAAGACTGTCGGTTTTCACCGATCAGTCCTTTACATACGGCAGTAAAGCCATCTGGCGCGCACGCTTGATCGCAACTGCGAGCTGGCGCTGATACTTTGCGCTTGTGCCTGTGACACGGCGCGGAGTGATCTTGCCGTTGGCACTGATGAAGCGCTTCAGAAGCTCTACATTCTTATAGTCGATGTAGGTGATGTTGTTCTTTGTGAAGTAACATACCTTACGACCGCCCATTCTCTGTTTCTTGAATGCCATGTTATCTCCTTATTCTTCAAATTCGGGTTAAAACGGCAGATCGTCACTTGCGATATCGAAACTCGGACCTGTATTGAAGTCGCTGCTCGAAATATCATTTCCGGACGGAGCGTACGGTTCCTGCGGTTCAGGAATATATCCGCCGTCCGATGACGTCTGTCCCTGTGAGTGACCCTTCGATTCCAGCAGCTGTACGCGGTCGCAGACAACGTCGGTCGTATAGACCTTCCGTCCGTCGCGGTCGGTATAGCTTCCGGTCTGAATCGAACCGTTCACTCCGACGAGAGAGCCTTTTCTTCCGTAGGAACCGAGGAAATCCGCACTCTGGCGCCATGCGACACAACCAATAAAATCGGCGGTGGGCTGCTGACCATTCTGCGCATTCTGTCCTCCGGAGAAGCGGCGGTCACAGGCAACAGTAAACCGAGCGTAGGAAACGCCGCTGCCCGTCTTGCGGACCTCGACATCCCGCGTCAGTCTGCCTACCAGTACCACGCTGTTAATACCGCTCATTACTTGCTCTCCTTGGTTTCAGGCTTGTCATCAATGTTGACGATCATGAAACGAACGATGCTCGGGTTGATACGCATTAAACGATCAAATTCCTTGAGTCCTGCATTTTCCGCTTCAAAGGTTACGATTACATAGTAACCCTTTGTCATATCATCAATTTCATACGCGAAATCGCGCATTCCCCATTCGGTAGTCTTGGTAACCTTACCGCCTTCGCTGGTAATGATACCGTTGAGCTGCTCGATCAGGGCCGAACGCTTTTCTTCTTCAACGTTCGCATTGATGATGTACATGACTTCATACTTGCTCATTTGTACACCTCCTTCTGGTCTGTCGGCCATTTCTGGCAAGGAGCAGATGAAAAAATCATCGACTCGCCTAGTGATAGTACCATTAATCCGTTCGCTTTGTAAACAAAAACTTGCGGAAACCGGCGGAATCATCACGGATTATGCATTTCCGCATGAATCTGCATGATGTTCCGTTACATACAGACACAGGAGCCGGCACCTGCCGGCTCCCGTCTGTACTGTTACTTACTGTCGTCTGTTTCCTTCGGTTCCGTTTTCTTCAGTTCCTTTTCGATTGCCTCCGCTTCTTTCTTTGCGTCCAGCTGTGCTTTCTTCTCATCTGCGTAGGCTTTCCAGTCCCGCGGTTCCTTCTTTTTCCGCTGAAACAGCTTTGTGGTGATTCCCTTTGCCTTGCGGTAACGCATGACTCCGAAGAGAATCAGTCCGATGAGCAGGACATACGGCAGGATGCTTACGAGTGCGAAGACGAGGTTTTCAAGGAAGTATACGAAGTAGATCCAGGACGACTGTACGGTTTCCCAGAGTTTCTTCCAGAAGCCTCCGATCTGAACGCTGTCATCGACCGGGGTATATTCCTGTACTTCATTGATGTTGAGATAGATGGTGGAGTACTTCACATCGGTATCCATGCCGGCTTTGTAGCTGAGCTTGCGGTTCAGCTCGGTCTGCACTTCCGTAAGACGGCTCTCCACCATGATCATCTCTTCCACGGTATCCGCCGCATCCATCATTTCAAGCAGACGTTCCTGCTGTTTGCGGAGCGATTCGATTTCAATGGAGTTGTCATTGTAGCGGCGGGAGATGTTTTCCACGGACTGACTGCGCGCAGTCACCTTTCCTGCCCCGTCCATGTCATTCATGAAACTGTCAAATGACGTGGTCGGAATGCGCAGGGTCATGGAAATCGAACGGTTCATCGTCCGTTTGCGTCCGTCGGTATAGGTCCAGCTGCGGTCGCTGTCCCACTCATCTTCCTGCTCGATGATACCCTGATAGGAACGGATCCGATCGCGTACTGCCGCAACCGTATCTTCATAGTTCAGCGTTTCAAGATTCAGTGAGCCGGTATATACCAGCATGTCTCCGGTAACCACACCCGTCTCTTCCCCCGGGTTCGGCTCTGCGCCTGGTTCCTCCGCCTTGGCATCATAGTCTGCCGCTTCTTCCATGGCGGGCGCCGCCGCGGCCTCTGACAAATAACTGTTGTTATAGGAACCTTCCGCAAGTCCGTATCCGCCGGCCGGATAGCTTTCCGTGGCATAATCCGCGGAGGAACCGGAGTTTGCGGATCCGCAGGCCGCAAGGGTAACCGCAAGCAGTGCGGCACTGATAAACTTCATCGTCTTATTCATCGTTTTATTCATGGTCTTTCCCTCTTTTCACTATTGAAACAGCGAAAACGATGCGTTCGCTGCATATATTTCAAAAAAATTTGATTTCTTTTCCCTGTCGATTCCCTATTATTATTTTAGTATCCTATTATTCCCATACAGTAACGTTTTGTAAAAAAACTGCCGTTTCATCCGGATGCGCGCATGGCAGAGACCGGAGAATCGGCAGTTTTTTCGATTGTGTAATGCTCAGATCGCCGCAAGGGCCTGCTCGAGATCGGCAAGGATGTCATCGACATGTTCGATACCGACAGACAGACGGACAAGATCCGGTCCGACACCGGCCGCGATCAGTTCCTCATCACTCATCTGGCGGTGTGTGGAGGATGCCGGATGCAGGACACAGGTATGCGCATCTGCGACATGGGTTGCGATCATCGCGACCTTCAGATGACTCATGAAGGTCTCTGCCGCAGGACGGCCGCCCTTGACGCCGAAGGAAATGACACCGCAGGTGCCGTTGGGCATGTATTTCTTCGCCCGCTCATAGTATTTGTTGGAAGGCAGGCCCGGATAGTTGACCCAGGCGACCTTTTCGTGTGCTTCAAGATACTCCGCAACCTTCTGTGCATTGGCGCAATGGCGTTCCATGCGCACCGCAAGACTTTCGAGACCCGCATTGAGCAGATAGGCGTTCATCGGTGCCTGAATGGAACCGAGGTCGCGCATCAGCTGGCTGGTTGCCTTTGTGATATATGCGCCGCCCTGTCCGAACCGCTCGGCATAGGTTACACCGTGATAGGATTCATCCGGTTCGGTAAGACCCGGGAATTTATCCTTGTGCGCCATCCAGTCAAAGTTGCCGGAGTCAACGATGACGCCGCCGACGGTCATGTCATGGCCGTCCATATATTTTGTGGTGCTGTGGGTGACGATATCCGCGCCCCATTCAAACGGACGGCAGTTGATCGGTGTTGCGAACGTATTGTCTACGATCAGCGGTACCCCATGCTTATGCGCCGCGTTTGCGAAGCGCTCGATATCAAATACGGTCAGTGCCGGATTGGCAATCGTTTCGCCGAACACACACTTGGTATTCTCCTTAAATGCGGCTTCCAGTTCTTCCTCACTGCAGTCGGGATCGACAAAGGTGAACTCAATACCCATGCGGCGCATGGTCACATTGAAGAGATTGTATGTTCCGCCGTAAATTGCGGCAGAGGAAACCACATGATCGCCTGCGCCGGCAAGATTGAATACCGAATAGAAACTTGCGGCCTGTCCGCTCGCCGTCAGCATCGCGGCGGTTCCGCCTTCCAGTGCCGCAATCTTCTTTGCGACATAGTCATTGGTCGGATTCTGAAGACGGGTATAGAAGTAGCCCTCTTTCTCAAGATCGAAGAGCTTGCCCATTTCTTCGCTGGTGTCGTACTTGAACGTTGTGCTCTGGACGATCGGAATCATCCGGGATTCGCCGTTTGCGGGGGTATAGCCCGCCTGAATGCATTTCGTTTCCTGTTTCATAAAAAATACTCTCCCACTAGAGAGTATTTTACATGCTTTTAGAGGTCATTCAGCACTCCATTTTTCAAAAGTACACGATGATCGCTGAACTTTGAAACTTCATTGGAGTGGGTTACCGCAATGATGGTTTTTCCATACCGTTCCGATAACATCTGAAACAGCCGGATGATTTCCTGTTCGGTCGCGGTATCGAGGTTTCCGGTCGGCTCATCCGCGAAGATGAGATCCACGTTTCCGGCAATCGCCCGGGCAATCGCAATACGCTGCTGTTCACCGCCGGAAAGATGCGTAACCATACGCTCTGCCTTGGTATCGGCGATGCCGACCATGTTGAGCAGTGCATAGGCAAGTTCCGTGCGGTTCTTCGGAATCGGGTTATCGGTCTCTGTCATTGCGAGCAGGATGTTTTCCAGACCGGTCAGATAACTGACCAGGTTATAGGACTGAAAGACGACACCGATCTTGTTTCTGCGGTATTTATACAGTCCCATGGCGTCGATGTCTTCTCCCTGGTAGTAGATCTTTCCTTCTTCCTGTTTGTCCAGTCCTGCCATGATGGAAAGCAATGTGGTCTTTCCGGAGCCGGACGGACCGAGAATCGTATAGAAGGTTCCCTCTTCAAATTCATAGGAAAGATGCTTGAGAATCTCACGCTTATAGCTACCGTCGGTATACCCGTAACAGATATTTTCCAGTTTCAGTATTGTACTCATAGACTTCAGCCTCAGTTCTGTTCAAGAAGAATCTGTTTCGGATTCAGACGCATGATCATGAAGGAAGGAATGACGATGGCAATCAGAACGACGCCGGTGCCAAGCAGGAAGATTTCACCGATCAGCAGCGGTGAAACACTGACGTGGTATTCCGCCAACAGATCATCCTGGGTTACAGAAGTAAAGTAATCGGTGGAGTTCACAAATACATAGCCGGAATCCTGTTCCTCGTACTGTGCCTCGGATGTGGTCTGGAAATCCAGCACCATGTCACCGACCCGGCCGGCCATCAGGCTTCCGCTGACCGATGCCAGCGCAAAGCCGATAAATGCGACAATGATCAGTTCAAGGAAAAGCTGTCCGACAACCTTCAGTTTGGATACGCCGATGGAAAGCAGAACACCGATTTCATACTCTCTGGTCTTCAGCGTCAGTGCAGTGACCAGGGAGATGATGACAATCGCGTTGACCACAACGATCCATACGACGATACCCGCAAAGAAACTCATCGTATCCAGCGGACGAGCCATCTTGCGGAATGTATCGTTGTTTGCGTTCAGTTTGGTATATTCGCCAAGCCGGCCCTGATTCTCTGCGACAAAGGCATCCACATTCAGCGGATCGTCCAGCAGATAAATGATTCTGCCCGGTGTCATCGCATTCTCACGGGCGGCATCCAGATCCAGGTCTGCGTACCATTCCGGATGAACCTTCGAACTGATTTCTGCAGTGGAAACCATGATATCCGCCATTGTCGTCATCGGCATCTGAATGCGATTCTTCGGAGACTCATAAGGAGACATCCACCGGAAGCTTTCCGAGTTGGGATCGACATTCTCCACAGTGGAATAAATACCGATGATCTCGAGATCAAACTGCGTATCCTCTTCTGTCACATTCGCATTGGTGTAAGCCGCAGCGTTGTTCTTGAAGTCATTCGGATCGGTGCTTGTGATGGTCAGGGTATCTCCTACCCGCAGACTGTTCTGGTCGGCAAGTTCTTCTGTGATCAGAACGACCGGAGCCGCATCATCGATTTCATTCTGGTTATACCAGCGCCCATCGGTAACGGTATAGGTTCCTTCGTGCAGTTCCAGCATGTCCGGAAACATATTGGCATAGATCATCAGGTTCGGCTCGACATAACTGCTGTCGGAATTCCCGCGCTCTTCTTCGTTGCCGAGCGGTACCGATTCCACATCTTTTCCGTATACGACATTCGTTGTCATATAGTTGAATGCCACAACACGCGGATCATCCGTCAGCGCAACTGCGGTGTTCCGGTCAATCTTCGGCGAATTATTCCATGCCTTTTCCGCTTCATCGGAGTCCGTAAGACTGTCGACATACGCCCAGAACTTATCATAGTCCACTTCATAACTGACGACTGCACGCATCTTCTTACGTGTCAGCACCTTCGCGTTTTCTGCGGCCTGCGATACACCAAGTCCGAGAATGACCAGATTGCCAATAAGAAAGAATGTAATCGTCAGTAGCAACGACTTGGATGGTTTTCGTCTGACATATCGTATAGCGCGCTGAAAGAAATTCATTGCGTTCCTCCATTGTTTAAATAACTATGTTTTAGAAGAAGCAGTTTCTAAGTGTTTTGTCTTTATTCTGCCGTGGGGCTCGGAGAAGCACTCTCGGCTGTAGTTGTTTCCTCTTTCTTTTCTTCCTGATCAGGATTGATGCTGCCATTGTACCAAATAGTAATCTTTTTATTGTTTTCGACAGGAAGCTGGAAGCTCTCATCGGTCACATAGTAATGGTCAATGCCTTCAACTTTTACCACAATATTTGTGACTTCAACAGGAGGTTTCCCAGAACCCATTTCAAATTTATTGCCATTTGATTTGCAGAAAGAAATGATGGAATCCAGAGACGAAAGATCTGTTGTACTGAGCACAGCAACGGTAACAGGATTAGGTGTATCCGTCGGCTCCGGTGTCGGTGTCGCAACCGTACATGCACCACTCGAAATCTGGTAGTTGATGCGGCTGTAGTTATTCAGCGGTCTTCCGCATCCGTCTGCCTGATCACTGGTGCCGTAATAACATGCATACCGGACAATCTGACCCGGTGTAGGATATTCGTCACTGCAGGTCGGATACTGCCAGTCTCCCCACATTCCGGCCTGAATATCTGCACCGTTGTAGTTCACATCATCACACCATGCGTGCAGTTCAAGGTAGTCCTTGCCGAGCCATGCCCGGGAGTTTGTCTCAAGAATCGGCATGTATAGGGAAATCGTCAGCTGAAGCACATCCCCGGCATCGACAATAGAACCGGGCGCTCTGTCCTGCGCAATGACAGAACCGAGCGGTGCTTCATTATAGACAGACTTCTTTACAATTACGACATTGTTTTCCTTCGCCGAAGACCATGCCTCAAGCTGTTCTTTGGTATAACCGACAAGGTTGGGAATCTTGACGCCCTTGCCTTTGGATACGGTGATGGTGAAGGTATCGCCTTCTGTCATCGAAGCCCCCGCTTTTGGATTCTGCGCAATGATTACTCCGTTGTCTGCGGTATCGGAATTCACATCTTCCCGTACAACCTTCAGTTTCTTGGAGTTTGCCCATGTCATGGCTTCCGCATAGTTTTTGCCGGTAAAGTTTTCAACCGTCACCTGCCCTGCCGGAGCCGGTCCCTTTGAACAGCGAATTGTCAGAGTGCTTCCGCGGGTAAATTCATTCTCTGATACATTCTTCAGAACATATTCAATGACACCGCCGTTTTCCACTGTGGTGCTGTACTCCGTTGAAATCTTTGTCTTTGTCAGCTTGTTTTCGTTCTTCCAGTCTGTCAGCTCCTCATAGGTCATCGATCGGATATCCGGGAACGGGATTTCCTCATTGGGATCGGCACCCTGGGATACGATGAGCGTGATCGGGGTGTTTTTCTTTACCCGTTTTCCACCGGCCGGAGTCTGTGAGATTACGACATCACTGTCATATTCCAGACTGTATTCATAGGTTCTCGCAATGGCAGTGCTTTCTATTTTGTTCTGGGCGGCCCAGGCAGATACTTCACTCAGCGTCTTTCCGGTAAAGTCCGGCAGAACGATCGGGGAACGAAGCGCGAAAAACCAGATAAGGAATAACAGAAGCGCAAGCGCTGCCACGATTCCGCCGATCATCGGACCAGTCAGACGGAACTGCGGTTTTTCCACTTTCACGCGTTCTTCCTGCGCAAAGCTTGCGGGAGAAGATGCCGCAGTTTCATACATGTTATGCGAAGAAACCGGTTCTTCCTCTTCTTCATACTCTTCGCCTTCTTCGTATTCCTCTTCCTCGTATTCTTCCGGTTCACTTACCGGCTCGGGCTGAGGCTCCGACTTTGAAGGACGCGGCTTTCTGCGTGGTTCTGTCTTAGGCTCTGCTTCATATTCTTCTTCCGAAACATTCCGGTTGCGCGGCACAAAATCGTCGATCGTTCCGAAGGAGGAGGTTTCTCCCCGCTTCTTTGCGTCAACGCTTTTCGCAAGTTCACTCATAAAATCCAGTTTATCTGCCATAGTACTTTCCCCTTATGACTGTTACTGTATTGACTCAGTCTTCTGATTTGAGTTCGAAAATCATATCGCGGAGTTCCGCTGCACGCTCGAAGTCGAGTGCTCCTGCGGCTTCGCGCATTTCGGCTTCCATATCCGCAATCAGTTTTGCCTTGTCCTTTGCGGCAATCTTTGCCTTCTTCTTGATGTACTTCGCGGCCATCTCGCGTGTTTCCTTGCCGCGGATCGCATCTTCCACCGGCTTGATAATGGTTGTCGGTGTGATGTTGTGTTCAATGTTGTATGCTTCCTGAATCGCCCGCCGGCGCTCGGTTTCCCGGATTGCACGTTCCATACTTCCGGTCATGACATCCGCATACATATGGACTTCACCGGATGCGTTACGTGCGGCACGTCCGATGGTCTGAATCAGCGAGCGTTCACTTCGCAGGAAACCTTCCTTATCCGCATCCAGGATGCAGACAAGCGAGACTTCCGGAATATCCAGACCTTCTCTCAAGAGGTTGATTCCGACAATGATGTCCACTTTGCCAAGACGCAGATCACGGATGATTTCCGTCCGTTCCAGTGTCTTTGTCTCGTGGTGGAGATAGGCAACCTTGTAGCCTCTGTCCTTAAGGTAATCCGTCAGGTCTTCCGCCATACGGACCGTAAGCGTTGTGATGAGGATGCGCTCATTCCGTGCAATGCGGATGTCGATCTGTTCACAGATATCATCCACCTGCCCTCTGGTCGGCTTGACGATGACTTTCGGATCAAGCAGTCCGGTCGGACGGATGATCTGTTCAACCACCTGATGGTCGACATGTTCGAGTTCATAATCACCCGGTGTCGCCGAACAGTAGATGACCTGCGGAACGATGGTCTCAAATTCATCAAACCGCATCGGACGGTTTTCCAGTGCGGAAGGAAGACGGAATCCGTATTCCACAAGCGTTTCCTTACGCTGGCGGTCACCGTTGTACATACCGCGGATCTGCGGCAGCGATACATGCGACTCATCCACGATCAGCAGCATATCTTTCGGAAAGTAATCAAACAGATTCCACGGCCGCTGGCCGGGCTTGCGGCCGTCGATATGCATGGAATAGTTTTCAATGCCCGAACAGTATCCGTTTTCCCGCAGTGCTTCCACATCAAAGCGGGTGCGCTGTTCAAGACGCTCTGCCTCGAGCGGCTTGTTGTTGTCACGGAAGTACTTCAGGCGCTCTTCCAGTTCTTCCTCAATATCCGCACACGCCCGGAACATCTGTTCACGGCTGCGGGCGTAGCCGCTTGCCGGGAAGATGTTGTAGAACTGGAATGCGTTCTGTACATGCGCGGTCACCGGATCGATTTCCGTAATGCGCTCGATCTCATCCCCGAACATCTCAATGCGGATGTTGTACTGATCCGTATAACTCGGGGTCACATCAATGACATCGCCGCGCACGCGCACCGTACCGCGGGTCTGATCCGTATCGTTGCGGCGGTACTGCAGATCGATGAACTTCCGCAGAAGATCATTGCGGTCATAGCTTTCACCGACCCGGATCGTAAAGAACATATCCTTGTACTGCGCCGGGTCACTTGCCGCATAAATACATGCGACCGAAGCGACGACGATTGTATCTCTCCGCTCCAGAAGCGAGTTGAGCGTCGATTCCCGGAACATGTCGAGTTCCTCGTTGATCGCAGCCGTCTTCTCGATATACATGTCATTTTTCGGCATGTATGCCTCCGGCTGATAATAGTCAAAATTTGAGACAAAAAACTCTACCCGGTTATGGGGAAAGAGTTCCTTGAATTCACTGTACAGCTGTCCTGCCAGTGTTTTGTTGTGGGAAAACACAAGCGTCGGGCGGTTTACCCGCTCGATGATATTTGCCATCGTGAAGGTTTTACCGGTACCGGTCGCACCCTCGAGAACCTGTTCCTTTTTGCCTTCCTCAAGACCTTTGACAAGCGCATCGATCGCCTGTGGCTGATCACCGGTCGGCTTAAACGGAGAAACCAGTTCAAATCGTTCCATAGCGTTCCTCCTGCTGTTTTGCGGGCGTGACGGGTTCATACATCAGCGCATCCGAAGACACCGCAGAAGACGATGCGCCGCTTTCTGCCGGCGCAGACGGTTCCTGTGCTGCATCCATGCCGCGCAGAATTTCGAGCGCCCGCTGATACTGGGTGTCCGTTTCATCGTTGACGGTCCATTCGTGAATCACCGCCGCAATCATCGTTCCGTAAAGGTCCTTATCAATCACGGTTTTCTCTTCCAGTCCATTGGCTTTTTCAAATGCCCGCAGCTGTTCTTCGGTCTTTGCGGAATAATAGCCGTCCATGCGGTCCGGCGCATAGCCAAGGAAATCAAGACAGAGCTGGACTTCCTTTACGATCGGGCTGACTGAATCCGGTTCATATGACTCATCCTCTTCCAGTGTGGTGTAGGAGGTGTTGAGCACTTCATGAAGTTCGATCGTTTCATCCGGTTCAATACCGGTGTCATTGATCCAGCGTCCGTTGGGGCTCTTCCAGATACTGTCCGTGTATTTCAGCGCGCTTCCGTCATCGAAATATTGCGTGACCTGTACGCTTCCCTTTCCGTACGTGGTGGTTCCGATCACCGTCACATCATCGCGGTTTTCCTTCAGGCCAAGCGTAAATGCCTCCGCAGCGCTTGCCGTATTCTCATTGACAAGCAGAACGATCGGCGAGAACTGCGTATACTGACCGCTGTCCGTCTTGTTTACTTCCTTTGTGCCGTTGGAATATTCCCGCTGAATGAATACCTTGTTTTCCGGTAATAACAGACTGATGACACCGCGCAGCGCTTCCAGATATCCGCCGCCGTCATCCCGCAGATCAATGATCAGCTTCGTGGCGCCCTCTTCCGCAAACTGGTCGAGGAATTCCTGTACTTCCACTTTCGTGGTTTCACCGAACTGCTCGATTGCGATCATTCCGATTCCGTCTTCACAGACTCTGCCGTCAACGGTATGTCCAACTTTTCCGCGGGTGATATCCAGGGTGATCAGTTCGCCTTCCCGCTGGAAGACGATTGTCACAACGGTTCCTTCTTCACCCTGTACGAGTTCCTTGATTTCATCCGTCGTCTTGTTTTCGGTAATGACTCCGTCAACGGAATGAATGATATCGCCGGCCTGCACGCCCGCCTTCTCTGCCGGGGAATCCCGGAAGACGCGGGTGATCAGCTGAAGGCCGTTTTCAAGATTTGTGAACTGCACACCGATACCGACAAAATCCCGGTTGATGGTCTGCGTGAAGTCCAGGATTTCTTCCGCGGACATGTATGCAGTGTGCGGGTCTTCTTCGTTCGTCGTCATCCCGACCAGTGCCTGGTCGACAAGACGTGTATCAATATCCTCAATGGAATCTGCGAAGTACCAGTAACGCCGCATGACGCCCATGACATTGGAAATCTTCTCGCTGGATTTCGCCTGTGTGACCGCAGTCACGCCATGGCGGACGTCATTGAAGAACGGAATCGGCCGGAAGCTTCCAAGCAGCCAGCCAAGCAGAAGCGCAAGCACGCTGAAAGCCACAAGCAGGATACGCAGCCGGCGCGAAGCGCGCTTCAGCTGCTGATTCTGCTCATTCAGTTCATCTTCATACTGAAAGCGTTCCACGGGAATCCCGTGGCTCACTTCCAGTCCGTCGTTTTCTTCTGATACGTTTCGTGTCATGAAATTGCTTCTTATCCTCCGAACAGGGATTCCGGCTTCACACGGCACGGCGCACCGGCGCCGTTTTCACACAGTCTGGACAGACCGGCGCTTCCCCAGCCGCATCCGAATGCGAGGTCACCATCCCAGTTTTTCGCATATTCCGTAAAGTTCTCGGCAGGCCCGAGATAGAACACTTCGATATGGCAGTGCGGTCCGGAACTGTTTCCGGTGGAACCGACAAGACCGATCTGCTGGCCGGCCATGATAATGGTTCCCTTTGCGACAACGGATCCCTGCAGCATATGTAAATACTTGACGGCGTACAGACCGCCATTGATCTTTGTCAGAAGATAGGCCTGGTTTCCGCCGCCCCATGAGCCGCCGATATTGGCACCGCACCCGTTGCCAAGTCCGCCGGAGCTGCATCCGTCTGCGGAATGCAGGATGACGCCGTTACCGACCGCGACAACACGCGAACCGGCCGGGCCGGAGAAGTCTCCGCCAAGGTGTACACCACCGCTGGCATAGTGCCAGGTTCCGGCATACGGATTGATATGAACGGACGGCACCGGATAGGTCCAGCCGGCTGTCGCCACGACTTCATTGAGTTTTTCGGAAATGCTCTCCATGAGTTTCTGGATCTCTTCGATTTCCGCCGCATAACGGTTGCCTTCCGCTTCGAGGTCGGCACTCCGCTGCTGGTATTCCTGTTCAATGACCTGCGCCTGATACATCAGGGACAGATATTCATTCTGTTTTTCGACGACTTCGTCTTTCCGTTTCTGGAGAAGTTCCTTCTCCGCTTCCACTTCAGCTTTGTCCTTGTTCAGCTGTTCAATCAGATCCGCAAGATCTTCCATGACCTTGGTGTCATAGGCAGTGATATCTGAAAGACCGTTGGCGATACGGACAAAGTTCTCAAACGTGCTTGCGCCCATGAGAATGTCAAGGTACTGATTCAGCCGCATCGTACGCTGCTGGATGACCATGCGTGCCTTGATCTTTTCCTGTGCAGCATCGATCTGAGCCTGATTCTCTTCGATCCGCTTTGTCAGATCCTCGATCTTCTTTTCGCTGACCGCAATCTGACCGTTGATATCGGCAATTTCGGTATTCAGTGCCGCTGCCTGCGCCTGATATTCCGAGACCTTGGCGGCATAGTAAAGAATGTCCGCCTTGATTGCCTCACGCTGGCTTTCAATCTCCTTGATTTTCTCATTCAGGCTGGCTGTGGAATTCGACTTGGTCTGAATATAAGCCATACACTGGCTCTTCTGAGCCTGTGTCAGTTCCGTTGGACCGGTACACAGATTGGTCCAGTACTCATTGTCGGAATAGTCGTTTTCACCGGAGGATGAAGGGGCTTCGGTCTCCTCGGATTCTTTGGTTTCTTCCGATTCCGCGGTTTCCTCGGTTTTCGTTGTCTCGGCAGTGGTTTCCCCGCCTTCCTTTTCCCCGTTTCCCTCGGCATGAACCGGTGTCAGCACAGCGCTGAACACCAGCACAGCAGCGAGCAGTTTTTGAATCTGCTTCTTCATCAGCGCTTCCACCTCAGATACTTACTGACGGAGAAGAACGATCCAAGCAGACCGACCACCACACCGATGCCAAGCAGAATCGTACAGGCAGTCGGCAGGAACTGTTCGGGCGGAATCAGACTGAACATCCGGGAAATCAGATATCCCCCGGTGAACTTGTACAGAGAGCGATACATGTAGTAGGTAAGAATGATCGGCGGAATTGCGCCGAGTGCACCGATGATCACGCCTTCCACCACAAACGGGGAACGGATAAATCCGTTGCGTGCACCGACATTCCGCATGATTGCGATTTCATTCGCACGCGCCATGATCGTAAGCTTGATCGTATTTGCGATCAGGAAAATTGCAAGGATGGACAGCGCCAGGGCAAGCAGACCGCCGCCGGTGCGGATCGATTCCAGCATGTTCACCAGCTGAATTGCGGATGCGCCGCCGAAGTTTACGGATTCAATTCCTTCAATTGCCTTGATGGACTCCGCAACACTCTGCAGGTCGCTGCCGTCACGGACCGTGACATAGAACGCATCATGCATGGGGTTGTCTTCTTCAAACGGACGGAACGCTTCCTTGGTGCGCTCGTCGGTAAAGGAATCGAGGTAATACTTGAACTCTTCCGCCTTGCTGGAGAAGGTGACTTTATCAACGCCGTCAATCGCCTGAATGGCAAGGCTGATACGGTCTTCATTCTCAGCGGATTCATAGTCATATCCAACCGTTGCGGAAATCTGAACGGACTGTTCGATTCCCTTCGTAAAACGGCTGACGTTCATGGTGAAAATCAGAAACAGGCTGATGATAATCAGCGTAATCGTAACAGCGGAACCGGACTGAAGTGACATGGCACCGTGCCGGAACACCCCGAGAAAGCCTTCTTTAATCGGTCTCCAGATTCTACTGATCATGCTGGACATAACCTCCTTCTTCCAGGTCGGCAACGATGTGGCCGTGTTCAAGCACAACGGTACGCTTGCGGTGCTTGTTTACGATCGTCAGGTCATGTGTGACCATCAGGATCGTTGTGCCGTATTCCCGGTTGATCTTATCAAGCAGCGCCATGATTTCATCCGACATGGACGGGTCAAGGTTGCCGGTCGGCTCGTCCGCGATCAGAACCTTCGGACGGTTGGCAATCGCACGGGCAACCGCAACACGCTGCTGCTGGCCGCCGGAAAGCTCACGCGGAAAACTGTTGCCCTTCTCATCCAGACCGACGAGGTTCATGACTTCACGAACCCGGCGGCGGATCAGCGACTTGGGAAGATTGATGACTTCCAGCGCATAGGCAATGTTTTCAAATACCGTCTTGGACGGCAGAAGTTTGAAGTCCTGGAATACAACACCGATATTGCGGCGGAAAACCGGAACCTTGGAATGCCGAAGCTTTCCGACATCGATACCGACAACGGAAACCTTCCCCTTGGTCGGGATTTCCTCACCGTCAAGCAGCTTGATCAGCGTGGATTTACCGGAACCGGTCGGACCGATGATATATACAAACTCCCCCTGTTCGACAGAGAGGTTGATATCATAAAGCGCGTTGACGCCATTTTTGTATTTTTTATAGACGTGACTGCATTCAATCATCTGAACCCTCCTCAGAGACAATAGTCTCTATCTGAAGTGATATACCGCAGGCAATTATGAAAAGGATACTCTGCCGCAATCTTATATATTATAAAGTAAGGCAGGTTCTTTTCCAAGCAATACGGAGAACCTGCCTTTTGATGGATAGAATGTCAGATACGGAAGGTAAATCCTTCCCCGTGCATATCCGTCGCATCCGTGGTGATCACAAATGCGGCCGGGTCGTGCCGGTTTACGATTTCCAGCAGACTCGGATACTGTTTCTGGTTCACGACACAGAGCACAACCTTCCGGTCCTTCCTTGACCAGCCGCCCTGTCCTTCCATGAGGGTGACGCCGCGGTTGAGTTCTTCCTGAATCTCCGCCACGATGGCTTCCCACTGGTCGGAAATGATCTGGACGCTCTTTGCGACCGAACCTTCACCGATGGACAGCACCCGGTTGATCGCATAACTTGTGACAAATACCGAAATCAGACCGACGAGCACCGCCTCAACGCCATAGGCAAAGTAGCCAAGCAGTACGGTCAGACCGTCGGTGATCAGTACCAGCAGGGATACACGGATCCCGGTCAGCTTGTTTATGACCAGCGGCGGGACATCCATACCGCCGGTGCTTGCGCCGGCACGCATGACCATGCCTACCCCGATGCCGCCGAGCAGGCCTCCATAGAACGCGGCAAGGAGCGGTTCAATCTGCGGAATCACCAGCGTTTTTGCGAGGATACTGTTGAATACCGGGTACAGCAGTGAGGAAAAGACGGTCGTAATAAAGAACTCCTTTCCGAGAATCACCGATCCGATCACCAGCATCGCCAGCGTGAGGATATTTGCGGACAGGGTTTTGTCCAGATGTGTAAATGGCTGCAGGGCAACCGCAATACCGGCGACACCGCCGGAAAGAATATCAAAGGGAATGATGAACATCTGTACGGAAACGCACAGAAGAAAGGTACCGGCCACGATCAGGGCCGCTTTTTTTGTCTGTTTCATGAGGCTGACTGTCTTTTTCTCCATGGTTGTCATTGCATGCCGCATTATATCACTTCGTCCTGCTTTCTTGAAATCTCCGCCTGGGCGGGTCTGTATGCGTTTTTCGGAAAAAGGCGTATCATAACCGGTAATGCGGGGAGGTGATGTTTTTTATGAAACCACGCAGGCACTGGTGGGTGTGGATCTTTGTCGGTCTTTACATCTGGATGATCTTCCGCAATTCCCTGATGATTGCGGAAACGTCTTCCGCGCTCAGCGCAAACGTCGCATATCGGCTGATTGCCATCATCAACCGGTATGGATTCTATATTGACTTCTATACATTTCATCACTATGTACGCAAGCTTGCGCACTTTGCGGAGTTTGCCGGACTCGGCTTTCTTGTCACAATGGCGATGCATATCTGTCCGCTGTTCAAAAGCCGGTTTCTCAACTTTGTTCTGTTTCTGATCGCCATTCCGGCAATTGACGAAACGATCCAGCGGTATGTGGACGGCCGCAGCAGTCAGTATTTCGATATGCTGATTGACGGCGGCGGATTCCTGTTCGGCGGACTGGTCTGTTATATCCTGATTCTGATCATCCGTGATATCTTTTTCCGGAAGAAAAAGGAGAAAACCGCATGAACCGGGAAGAAACACTTACTGTTCTGAAACAGAACGGGATTGCATTCGAACTCTTTGAACACCCGGCCATCTTTAACATGGAAGAGGCCGCAGAAATTGATCTTCCCTGGCCGGAAGATGAAGCGAAGAATCTGTTTGTCCGGGATGATAAGAAGCGAAACTATTATCTGATAACCGTAAAAGGTGACAAGCGCGTGGATCTGAAACAGTTCCGGAAGGAACACGGCACCCGTGCCCTCTCCTTTGCGTCGGCGGAGGATCTTCCGGCAAAGCTGAAACTGGATCCGGGCTCTGTCACACCGCTCGGATTGCTTAACGACGAATCAGGAAGTGTGATCCTGTATCTGGATGAAGCGTTTCTGGAAGGAACTGCGATGATCGGCGTGCATCCCAACGACAATACCGCAACCGTGCATCTGAAAACAGACGATCTGATCCGCCTGTTAGAAAAACACGGTACACAGGTAAATCTCATACCCATATCACAGTGAATTGCAGGATTCCGGCAAACGCCGGAATCTTTTTCTATTCTGAAATCAGGAACACACTGGTCCTGATCATAGTAGGAAGATAACCTTCATCAAACATATGATTAAGAGGTCAGGAGCACCAGTGGTTCCTGGCCTTTCTGCTGTAGGCATACAGTCAGATCGGCCCGGGTAAAGTAAGAACGTGGTGTCTTTTAGACCCGGCAGTGCCGCGAGTCAGTCAGAAAAAACGTTCTGCTTCCCTCTTGTGTCATAGTCCGTTTTATCAAAATGGTACGTATGAAGAATGAATTACGATGCCGTATATAACCCAGAAAAATGGTCTGATACAGGGTGCGGGGAAGACTTACCAGGGATTTATGCATGAAGGGAGGTTCCCATGAGAGGACCAGTCATCACGGTAGATGTCTCCAAAGGCAGCTGCCACTATCAGCCATTCCTTGAGAAAGGAAAACCATTCCGCAAGCCGAAGGTACTGCACGATACCATTGAGGGCTTTGCGGACCTTCAAGCGGTCATTCAGAAAGTAATGGAGAAGAGCGGATGCGATGCAGTACCGGTAATATTCGAAGCTACCGGTGTGTATCACCGCTGTCTCCAGAAGTATCTGGATGATCGTGAAATGCCGTATTACATCATCTCTCCGCTGTTATCTGCCGCATATCGCAAGACAAACCTGCACAGTAATAAGACCGACGATCTGGACTGTTCACATATTGCCAAAGCTTATTACGATGAGGAAAAACTTCTTCCGCATCAGAAACAGAAAGATCTGTTCATCAGACTGCAGAAACTGAATCGCTACTATGAAGTGGAATTAAACCATCTGAGAATGTACAAAGTGAACTTCAGAAGCTATCTGGATATCATTTATCCCCGCATGGATAAATGCTTTAAAGGTCATTCCAGTCTGTATGATCCTGTGGCTATGGAGGTACTGAAGAAGTATCCGCATCCATTCCTTCTGCTTAAGCACAAAGAGGAGACGATTGTTAAAGCGATCGTAAAGAAGACAAACCATAAGCTGCCATTCGTCACTGAAATTGTTCACAGGATGTATGAATGCGCACAGCACTGTTATTCCGGATGCGATATCACTGAGATCGAAGTGATCAAGCTGCCGGAGCTCATTGAACAGCTTCAGAGTCAGATGACACTCTGTGACAGTATTCTCAGTGAGCTTGTCGAAGAGGCGCGTGCGGTGCCGTACTTCGCAAGTATCCGGTCCATCGTCGGGATCGGGGATAATCTTGCGGCGCGTCTGATCGCGGAACTGGGAGATATGAGCAGATTCAAAAACAGGCGTGCGATTGCGGCATATGCGGGTCTGAATCCCAAGATCCGTCAGTCTGGAGATGTGGACGGCACACATTTACGAATATCAAAGAAAGGCAACCGTCATCTGCGGTGTCTTCTGTACCTGGGCACATCGTGCAATTATCGTCTCAGGAAGAATGATCCAATTTATCAGTTTAATCAAAAGAAAAGGCAGCAGTCCCAATGCCCATTGAGGTCCAAAGCTGCCAATATCGCTGCCGCGCATAAGTTATTGGTCGTAATCTATGCGCTTTCCAAGAGCGGCGAATTATACCGTTCCTAATCGAATTATAGATCATTTCAAAATGAATTGGGAGTATGTCTCCTGTTTTCATCATGCGAATTTTGAAGGAAACGATTTACTGAAGAAACATACTCCGAAGGGTTGACTTGAGTTATCAAATTTTTCTGTCCGGGGATTTACAAACTGTATCTACTGTGTATACTGTGCATATACGGAGGTGAACAGATGAATCTTCTTCTGGATAACCGGAGCGGAGTGCCGATCTATACACAGATCTTTACACAGATCCGTGCACAGATCACGGACGGCACGCTCAAAACGGATGAGGCCCTGCCTTCCATCCGGAATCTTGCGAAAGATCTTCGCATCAGTGTCATTACCACCAAGCGGGCGTATGAAGAGCTCGAAAAAGAAGGTTATATCTATACGATCGCCGGCAAGGGAAGCTTCGTATCCCCTCTGAACATGGGCTTTCTGAAAGAGGAAAAACTCCGGCAGATCGAATCGCACATGACGGAAATCATGGCGGCGGCAGCTGCCTGCGGCCTTACAAAGCAGGATGTGCTTGAGATGTGGAATACCATCTGGGAGGAATCCAAATGAATGCCATTGAAATAAACAGCATGACCAAATCCTACAAAGACTTCACCCTGAGCGATATCACCATGGCTCTGCCGGAGGGCATGATCATGGGCCTGGTCGGTGAAAACGGCGCCGGCAAGACCACCTTGATTAAAGCATTGCTGGGAATCCATCCGATCGACAGCGGTTCGTTCACGGTGCTTGGCTGCGGGGATCCGCGCCATAACAAGCAGATCATGAATGACATCGGCGTCGTGCTTGACGGGACAGGTCTGCCTGCCCAGCTCACCGTAAAAGAAGTCAGCCGGGTGCTCTCGGATATTTATTCCCACTGGGACCAGGCATATTTTGACAGCCTTTGTACAACGCTGGAACTGTCGCAGGACAAAAAATGCCATGAGCTCTCCCGCGGAAATGTCATGAAGGCACAGATCATCTGTGCGCTCTCTCATCATCCGAAACTTCTGATCCTCGATGAGGCGACAAGCGGTCTGGACCCTGTGGTCCGGGATGAGATCCTGGATCTGTTTCTTGAATTTACACGTGATGAACATCATTCCATCCTGCTGTCTTCGCATATTGTCAGCGACCTGGAAAAGGCATGCGACCTGATCACCTTCCTGCATAAGGGAAAACTCCTTCTCAGCGAGGAAAAGGACACCCTGAAAGATCAGTACCGCATGGTGCACTGCCCGAAGGATGCCCTTGCGAAGATCGATTCCTCTGCGGTGATTGGCATCCGCGAAAATGCCTACGGCGCAGAGGCGGTCATAAAGAAGGATGCGGTTCCCGCTGACATGGAATCCTTCCCTGCCGATCTTGAAGAACTGTTTGTGCTGATGGTGAAAGGAGAGTTAAGAAAATGAAAGGACTTCTGTATAAAGACGGACGAATCCTTGTGACGTCCTTCCGGACACTTCCGCTCATGGTGTTCATCTTTCTGCTTGTATCGGTATTCAACGAAAACGGATCATTCTGGAGTATGTACGGCATCTTCATGGGATGCACAATGATCTCCACCCTGCAGAATCTGGATGAAACTTCAAAATGGTGCACATTCTGCGATACGCTGCCGTTAAACCGGAGTGATCTCGTAACGGAAAAATACATTCTTGGGCTGATCGTTATCGCAGTCAGCGTTGCGGTGCTCGTTGTGATGCGGATCGGATTCGGGCTGTTCGGAATCGGAAACGGATTCAATGGTCTTGGCGTGACCTGCATTTCCATGGTCATGGCAGGGATCGTCTCTTCTTCGATCACCCTGATGACCGCATTTCTCTTCGGTCCGCAGAAAAGCCAGATCGCGCGTCTGGTCGTGATCGTTGTCATGGTCACCGCCTGTATGTCGATCATCAACTTTGCGCCGGATTTTCTGACCTGGCTCTCCGGTCTGTCCCCCGTCATTCTGCTCATTCTGGGATTTGTCATTCCGCTGGGATTTGCATATCTCTGTTATCGGATCTCCTGTACCGGCTTTGAAAAGCGGATTCTTGCATAACGGACACGGCTGTCAAAGCCGTGTTTTTTTCTGTATTCTGCGTATGCAATTGCATATAATTATCTCTATTCCGGAAGACGTCCGGAGAAAGCGAATAACAGATATGAAAAACTCAAAGGAAATCGCGGTGAATTACCGTGGGATTGCGAAAAACAAGTGTTCGATGCCGGCACTGAAGCTGATCATCAGCGGCATCTTCGCCGGTGCGTTTATTGCCTTCGGTGCGTTCGGCTCTCAGGTGGTCGGCAGTTCGGTTGCCGATCCGGGTCTTGCCAGACTGCTCGGCGCATTTGTCTTCCCGGTCGGACTCACCCTGGTCTGCTGTGTGGGAACGGAGCTCTTTACCGGCAATTCCCTGCTTGTGCTTCCGTTACTTGAAAAGCAGGTCGACCTCAAGGGCGTGCTGCGCAACTGGGGGCTTGTCTATCTCGGCAACCTGATCGGTTCCCTTCTGGTCGCATGTCTGGTGGTTTATTCCCATCTGCCCTCCATATTCGGCGGGGCGCTTGCGGATACAATGACCGCGGCTGCCGTATCCAAAACTTCGTTAAGCTTCGGGGATGCGCTGATGCGCGGCATCCTCTGCAATATCCTTGTCTGCCTTGCGGTATGGCTGTCCTTTGCGGCGAATGAACAGGCCGGCAAGATCATCGGTCTGTATCTGCCGACGATGCTGTTTGTGCTGTCCGGATTTGAACACTCGATTGCCAACATGTACTTCATTCCTGCAGGAATGATGTCTGCGGCTGTATACGGTGCCGGATCGGTTCCCATCACAATGGGCGGTTTTCTGCTTAACAATCTTCTGCCGGTAACCATCGGCAATCTGATCGGCGGTGCGGCATTCACCGCAGCCGGTCTGTATCTCTTATTCGGATCCAATGACAATGCCTGAGTGGCTGAAATATCTGCTGGAACTGACAGCGCATGAAATGAAACAACCGCCGATGTTCGGCGGCTTTCATATTGCGGCGGCAGTGCTTGCGGTACTGATTCCATATGTCCTTGCCCGGAAGTTTCCGGCAGGCAGCCGAGCCCGGGCAGTCCGCCGGCTCTCGGTCTGCGGATGGATCCTTGTCCTCATGGAAATCTACAAGCAGCTGTTTCTGTATGCCATCGTCAATGACATGCAGTATAACTTCTGGTACTTTCCGTTTCAGTTATGTTCCATAGCCATGTATCTCTGCATTCTTCTGCCGGTTTTATCACGTACTGCGCAGAATACGGTACTGACGTTTCTGTTTGATTTCTCCCTTCCCGGCGCACTGCTTGCGCTGGTGTTTCCAGAGGATTTTCTCAGGACCTATGTATCGCTGACCCTGCATGGATTTATCTGGCACGGCATGCTGGTATTTATTGCGTTTACCGTCTGGTACAGCGGCCTGTTCAGACATTCCTGGCAGGCATATTTCCGCGCCGCCGGGCTGTATCTGGTTCTTGCGGGATGTGCGATCGGTCTGAACGTGCTCTTACAGCCGCATGCGGAACCGGGTGCACAGCCGAATCTCTTCTATCTTTCGCCGTATATGAAAACCGGACAGTTCTTCTTCCGCGATATTGCGGAACGATGGGGCATCCTGCCGGAGATGGTGATCTATGTGTCACTGTATCTCCTGCTTGCGGCTGCGTTCCACGCGCTTGCGCGGATCCGTCTGTCCGGTTCGGAATAATGATTTTAACTGTGTAATCAGGCCGAGATGATCATGCGGTCATCGTGGATCTCTTCCTTCATGTCCATCGTGACGCCGTTGACCTTGTACTTCTTCAGCACAAACATGGTAACGGTAGAGGTAACGCCTTCGATCGGCGCAAGCTTGGAGCCGACAAAGTCCGCCACTTCACGCATTGTTCTTGCGTTCAGGCTGACCAGAAACTCAGAGGTTCCGCTCATCAGATACAGACCGGATACTTCCGGGAAACGCGCAATACGCTCCGCGATCTTGTCATAGCCGGCATCCCGTTCTGGTTTGGCGCTGACGCCGATATATGCATCGACATGTTCAATATTCGCCTTGTCCCAGTTAACGACGGTGTGGTAACCGCAGATGATCTTGTTCTTCTCAAGTTCATCTTTTTCTTTTTTTACGTTCTCTTCGGTTTCGCCGAGAATATCCGCAAGATCGGTAATCGTTGCCCGCGGATCATCCGCAAGCAGATGCAGTAATTTAATGGAATCCATTTCAGTTTTCCCCCTTATGCTCTTCCAGGAACTCCGCGATGCGCTTAAACGCTTCCCGGAGATGATCGATGCTGTATGCATAGCTGATACGCGCAAAGCCTTCGCCCGCATCACCGAACGCGGTGCCCGGAACGATTGCCACATGTTTTTCCTGCAGGAGTTTCTGACAGAACTCCTCGCTGCTCATTCCGCTTGAAGTGATATTCGGAAACACATAGAACGCGCCTCTTGGCTCGAACGTCTTCAGTCCCATTTCATTCAGCTTGCGCACGCAGTACTGCCGGCGCAGGTCATACTGTTTCCGCATTTCATCGACATCATCATCGCAGTCCCGCAGTGCGGTGATTGCCGCAAACTGGGAAGTCGTCGGCGCACACATGATGCAGCTCTGATGAATCTTCGTCATCGCCGCAATCAGTTCCTTCGGACCGCAGGCAAAGCCAAGCCGCCAGCCGGTCATCGAGAAGGTCTTGGAGAATCCTCCGACCACAATGGTCCGCTCCTTCATTCCTTCAAACGCCGCAATGGACTCATGTTTCATACCGTAAACAAGCTCGGCGTAGATTTCATCCGACAGGATCGTCACATTGGTATCCCGCAGGACTTCCGCAATCGCTTCGAGATCTTCATGGCGAAGCGCAGCGCCGGTCGGGTTGTTCGGGAAACCGAGCACAAGGATCTTGGTTTTCGGCGTCAGGACCGCTTTGATCTGTTCGGCCGTGATCCGGAAATCATTTTCCTCAAGGCAGGCAACATGCACGGGAACACCGTGTGTAAGCGTGGTGATCGGCTCATAGCTGACATAGCACGGTTCTGGAATAATGACTTCATCCCCCGGCTCCACCAGTGCCCGGATGGCAAGATCGATCGCCTCGGATCCGCCCACTGTGACAAGGGTCTCATTCAGCTCATAGGAAAGATCAAACTTCCGCTTCATGTATTCACAGATCGCTTCCCGCAGTTCTTTCAGACCGGAGTTGGCTGTGTACTTGGTGCGGCCGATTTCCAGCGAATGGATTGCCGCATCGCGGATATCCCATGGTGTCTGAAAATCCGGCTCACCGACACCGAGTGAAATACATTCCGGCATCTCCGCCGCAAGATCAAAGAACTTCCGGATTCCGGAGGGTCTCATTTTTACGGCAGATTCAGATAACAGCTTGTTATAATCCATAGTTTTTTACACCTTGCCCTTTATTATACACATTCCGTCCCTGCATGAAACAGACTGTTCCGTCACAGTGGTCAGAGAAAAAAGTGCTTCCGCACTTTTCAATCTGTTTCTTTACTGTAATCCCGTAACAGCGAGACGCGTCAGGCAGAATCGATCCTCCGGCACATACCCGCAGAACCCTGCTTACAGGCATACGTTCCGGTCCCGGTAACTCAGGACCCGGGTGTTACGTCGATCTGAACCGTTCCGGATGCTTTTTCAAGACAGGTTGCCCGCACGATATAGTATCCCGCCGTCATTTCCGCGGTCGCTGCTTCGTTCGGCTTCAGATTCGCCATGAGATCCGGTTCGCCTTCCGGTACAGCCACTTCTTCGATGCTCTGTTCCTCCGGCTGCGCAAAGAGTTCCACACGGACTTCTCCTTTTGTAAGTCCGGAAGTGATCGTAACCGTTTCGCCTTCTCCGACTTCCAGTCCGCCGGTCATAATCATGTCGTCCTTATCGGCATTTTCCGCATCGATCACCATCTTCTTTTCGGTGTTTTCTATTACGCCGAACTGCGACTTTCCGCATGCCGCAAGCATCACTGCGGACAGTGCCAGAACGGCGATCCTGAATAACGTTTTCCTGTTTTTCATTCTGTTTCTTTTATCCTTTCACTGCCTATTATATGTCATCCGGATATTCTTTTCTTCTGAAAAAGGGAGGCCGCACCCTCCCTGATTTCATGACTCTCTGTCTGGAATATCCGTTTGTTAACACACTGCCGTGATTATTTCCGGAGCGCCGCAACAGTATATTCACTGCAGCTGTCGCATTCATACACTGCCTCCCGGTTTCCGAACGGTCCCGGCTGATATTTCCAGAACCGGAGTTTACCCCAGCCGCAGTCCCGGCATGTGGTGCCTTCCAGAAGGTGTGCTTCCGTATCGATGTGGCCAAACCGTTCATAATCGGCATAATACTCTTCTTCTGTTTTCCCGCCGCTGACTGTTTTCAACTTCTCCGGGCAGATCGTTTCCTTCTCCTTCAGTTCCACGGTTACCCTCCTTCACTGTATGCAAATATAGATGATTCACTACTCTCAGTATACGAAAGAAACGCAGACAGTCCGCAAAGGAAACGCGGAACCGGCTTCTTCTCCGGGAAAAGAAAAGATATGCGGCGCATATCTCTTCTGCTGTTCAGTCTTCGCGGGTCAGATCAATGAACTCCGCCTGCACAAGCTCTGCCAGGGCCTGCGGATTCACCTCCACCTGCATCCCGACCTTTCCGCCCGATACACAGATCGTATCGAACAGCACGGCGGTCTCATCAATGAATGTCCGGAACAGTTTCTTCATTCCGACCGGCGAACAGCCGCCATGGATGTATCCGGTCAGTCCGAACAGTTCTTTCTGATGGATCATCTCCACCGATTTGACGCCGGCTGCCCGGGCGGCTTTTTTCAGGTCCAGCTTTGCCTTCACCGGAACACAGAACACATAGTGGTTCCGGTCATCAGCGACGGTAACCAGTGTCTTGAATACCGCATCGGGATCCTGACCGCATTTCTGTGCGACAGAAACGCCGTCGATCTGCCCGTCTTCGGTGTCGTAGGTATGCACTTCATACGGCACGCCGGCTGTCTCCAGCTGGCGCATCGCGTTGGTCTTAGTTTCCTTTGTCTTCGCCATATCACTCACTCAGAAGGATCCGGTCGTTGTCGAATTCTTTTCCTGCCTGTTCCTTGAACATCCGCATCAGATCCTGGATCGTAAGATCCTTCCGATCTTCACCGGTGATGTCGACGACGATATGTCCGTTTGCCATCATCAGCGTGCGGTTTCCGATACTGACTGCCTGTTTCAGGTTATGGGTAACCATCAGACAGGTCGTGTTGTTTTCCTGGGTGATCTGCTTGGTAAGATCCATGATCTTTTCTGCGGCCTGGGGATCCAGAGCTGCGGTATGTTCATCCAGCAGAAGGATTTTCGGCGGTACCAGGGTTGCCATCAACAGCGTCAGTGCCTGGCGCTGTCCGCCGGACAGTGTGCCGACCGGTGTATTCATCCGGTCTTCGAGTCCCATATCCAGCATCTTCAGCTTTTCCCGGAACAGCTCGCGTTCTTTCTTTGTAATGCGGCTGAACGGGTTCGTGTTCTTTTCCGCACGGAGATAGGCAAGCGCAAGATTCTCCATGATCGTCATGTGCGGCGCGGTGCCCTTCAGCGGGTCCTGAAACATCCGGCCGATATACTTGGAGCGGACATAGTCCGGCTCAAAGGTAATGTTCTTTCCGTCCAAAAGGATCCGGCCGCTGTCCGCAAGGAAGACGCCCGAGATCGCATTGAACAGCGTGCTCTTGCCGGCACCGTTGGATCCGACGACGGTGATGAAGTCTCCGTCATTGACCGTCAGGGACAGACCGTCCAGCGCTACCTTTTCATTAACCGTTCCGGGATTGAACACTTTGGAAATATTCTGTATCTCAAGCATCCTGTTTCAGCTCCCTTCTCGCTCTTCCGCGAACCGCAATGGATTCCCGGATGGAAGGCGCCGCAATGGCCGCCGCAACGATGACTGCCGTCATCAGTTTCAGTCCTTCGATCGGAATGATGCGTGTCTGAAGAACCACCGCATAAATGAACCGGTAGATGATATTTCCCACAAGGCATGCAAGAATGTTCCGGCCGATGGAACGGCGTCCGTTCAGTACGGTTTCACCGATGATCAGTGTCGCAAGGCCGATGACCACAATACCGGTGCCGGCATTGATGTCGGCGCTCTTCTGAAGCTGTCCGGCAATCGCACCGGAAAGTGCGGTAAAGCAGTTGGCAAAGGTCAGACCGACGGTGATCATGAACTTCGGGTTGATCGAGGATGCGCTGACCATGTCCTTGTTGTCGCCGGTGGCACGGATGGAAAGACCGAGCCGTGTGCGCAGGAACTGCCGCATGATAACCATGCATACAAGGGCGATCAGGGCTGTCAGGATGATCGCATACCAGCTTCCGCCGATACCGAGTGCACGGAACCGTGTAAAGATGGTCTCCTGCTTGATCAGACTGACATTGGAGCTCCAGCCCATCGCCATCAGGTTGATCGTATAAAGGCCGGTATTCGTGATAATACCGGCAATGATGGACGGAACACCGAGCCGTGTCTGAAGGAATGCCGTCACAAAGCCGGCGCACGCGCCCGCAAGAACCGCAAGCACAAGACCCATGAGCGGATAGCCGGCTGCGGCAGTCGATACCGAGACTGCCATGCCGAGGACAAAACATCCGTCCGTTGTAAGGTCCGCAATGTCAAGAACCCGGTAGCTCAGGAACAATGCCAGAGCTACCAGGCTGTAGATACATCCGAGTGATAAAGCTGTTTGTGCAATATGAAGCATCTGTTTCTCCGATCAGTTGATTATTCCTCTGTTGTGACAACTTCAACCAGTTCTCCGAAATCCGCAAGAACCTTGTAATCAAATCCGATTGCCTCGGCGGTCTCCGTATTGACGGTAACGATGCCGCCGTCCATCAGATAGTAGTCTTCCATATCCGCCATGCCTTTGGTCATTGCGTCATAGGCAAGATCTGCGGTCTTTTTGCCAAGGTCGGTGTAGTTGACACCGCAGGTGGTAAACGCACCGTTGCGGACGAAGCTGTCTGCGCCGGTGAAGTGCGGAATGCCTGCCTCTGCGAACATCGGCGCAATTGCAAGCTCTGCCGCCATGATGACATTGTCCGTCGGCGTGAAGACGGCGTCAACACCTGCGCCGACAAGGGAAGATGCGGCCTGGATGACTTCGTCATTCGTATTTCCGTTTGCCTCAATGTATTCCACACCGTTTTCTTCGAGGTACTTCTTTGCCTCTTCGATTGGCTTTGCGGAGTTGGCTTCCGACTTGGAATACAGCAGACCGACTTTCTTCATCGGAGTATTGCGTGTGAACATCATCTGCATGATCTGTTCGGTATTGAGCGCATCGCTGGTTCCGCTGACATAATCGATGCCGGTGAGCTCTGCCGCTTCCGGATCGGAGATTGCCGCATAGATGACCGGGGTCTTTGTGTCGGACGCTGCGGCGGTCATGGTCTGTGCCGCAAGGGTTGCGATCGGGATAATGACATCCACATCATCCGCAATAGCCTGGGAGCCGATCTGCTGGAGTGTGGTCTGGTCATTCTGACCGGAATAGATTTCACCGTAGTCAATGACAACGCCGTTCTTCTCTGCCAGGGCATCGAGCTCTGCGGCGATCGCATTGGCAATCTCATCCAGGGATGCGTGGTCCAGCTGTTTGACGATTGCGACTTTATAGGTCGTTTTTTCTTCCGTTCCGGCATTTCCGGCAGGTTCTGCCGGTGCACCGGCGGAAGTTGCTGTTCCGCATGCGGCCAATGTGAGCGCGAGTACCGCTGCGGCTGCTGATTTCATCATTCCTGTTGTTTTCATATTCTTTCCTCCTGTCCGGGTGGCAGATGTAACTCAGAATTGCCGTCTCCTGAGAATAAAAAACTCCCGCCCTACATGGGACAGGAGTTGATCAGACTACTGCGATACCACCCAACTTGATGTTCCCCGTTCATCAGAAACATCCGCTCGCTTTGCGCACCATCATACGCATCTGATTGATAACGGGTGAGATTCCCGTCCTTCCTACTTGGTTTCCCGTTCAGTCGGCCCTGATGAAGTCCATTCCGCCGGTTTCCGCCTGTCCCCTTTCCACCACCCGGGAACTCTCTTGAAGCCTCATTCCGACATACTCGTCTTCGTCTTCGGTTTATGTATGAACAAATTATTCCCGATTTCCACCATTCCGTCAATAAAGATAACGCATTAATTTTCATGTTTCTTTCAGAAAATGTGCGTCAATTTGAAAACAGTTTCACGGATCACAGAATAAACATATATAATTAAGTGGTTTTATAATACATTTTGTTCAGAGTATAAAGGAGGACGTACTGATGTATCAGATCATCCGCAGACGGGAACTGAATTCCTCTGTCACCGAAATGGAAATTCTGGCTCCCCTTGTCGCGAAGAAAGCAAAACCCGGTCAGTTTATTATCCTGCGGGTCAACGACGAAGGCGAACGTATCCCTCTTACGATTGCCGGCGCAGATCCTGCAGAAGGCACCGTAAAAATCATTTTCCAGGTTGTCGGCGCCACCACGATTCAGCTGAATCAGAAACAGGAAGGTGAATTCATTCAGGACTTCACCGGACCGCTCGGCAAACCGACCGAGATCGAAGGAAAGAAAAAAGTATGTGTCATCGGCGGCGGTGTCGGCTGTGCAATTGCCATGCCGGTCGCAAAGGCACTGCATGAACAGGGCACGGAAGTTACCAGCATCATCGGTTTCCGCAACAAGGATATCCTGATTCTGGAGGACGAGTTCCGTTCCTTCTCCGACAAGCTCATTGTCACAACCGATGACGGTTCCTACGGCTTCCACGGCAATGTCACGGTTCCGCTGAAGGAAATGCTTGAAAACGGCGAGACCTTTGATGAGATTATCACCATCGGACCGCTGATCATGATGAAGTTCGTTGTGGCGGCAGCGCGTCCGTTCAACGTTCCGGTCACGGTTTCCATGAACCCGATCATGATCGACGGAACCGGCATGTGCGGTGGATGCCGTCTCACCCTGACGAAAGACGGAAAGCGCGTTACGAAGTTCGCCTGTGTTGACGGCCCGGACTTCAACGGCTATGAAGTCGACTTTGATGAGGCAATGTCCCGCAACCGCATGTATATGACATTTGAAGCGCATAAGCGCGATGAAGCATGCAATCTGATGAAGGAGGCACAGTAATGGCACTCGATCCGAAAAAACATGAAATGCCGACACAGGACCCGCAGGTCCGTGCACACAACTTCAATGAAGTTGCGCTCGGCTATGATGAAGCAACCGCAGTCGCAGAGGCCAGCCGCTGCCTCAACTGCAAAAATCAGCCCTGTGTTTCCGGCTGCCCGGTAAATATCCATATTCCCGAATTCCTGAAACAGGTCAAAGAAGGCAATTTTGAGGAAGCATACAAAATCATCACACAGACTTCTTCCCTTCCGGCTGTCTGCGGACGTGTCTGCCCGCAGGAGAGCCAGTGCGAATGCAAGTGCACGCTCGGCATCAAGTTTGAGCCGGTCGGCATCGGCCGTGTGGAACGCTTTGTGGCGGACTACCACAATGCCCACAGCACCGAACCCGCAAAGGCACCGGCATCCAACGGACATAAGGTAGCCGTCGTCGGCTCCGGTCCGAGCGGCCTCACCTGTGCAGGTGACCTTGCGAAGAAGGGTTATAAGGTAACGGTTTACGAAGCACTGCATAAGGCTGGCGGCGTTCTGGTCTACGGTATTCCGGAGTTCCGTCTTCCGAAGTCCATCGTTGCCAAGGAAGTTGAAACATTAAAAGAACTCGGTGTTGATGTCGAAACCAACATCGTCATCGGTAAGACCCTTACCGTCGACGAACTGTTTGAAATGGGCTATGAAGCCGTATTCATCGGTTCCGGCGCAGGTCTGCCGAACTTCATGAACATTCCGGGCGAAGCACTCAAGGGCGTCTATTCCGCCAATGAATTCCTCACCCGCTCCAATCTCATGAAGTCCTACCTGGATGATCCGGTCACCCCGATCATGAAAGGCGGAAAAGTTGCGGTTGTCGGCGGCGGAAACGTCGCAATGGATGCCGCAAGAACCGCGCTGCGTCTTGGGGCGGAAAAGGTATACATCGTTTACCGCCGTTCCATGACGGAACTTCCGGCCCGTAAGGAAGAAGTCGAACACGCGCAGGAAGAAGGCATTGAATTCCTCCTCCTGCACAACCCGGTTGAAATCCTCGGATACAACAATCCGGACAACCCGCGTGATGAGCGCAACGGATTCGTTACCGGCATGAAGTGCATCAAGATGGAACTCGGCGAGCCGGATGAAAAAGGCAGACGGAGACCGATACCGATCGAAGGCAGTGAATTCACCATCGATGTCGATACGGTCATCATGGCAATCGGCACTTCCCCGAACCCGCTGATCAAGAACACAACGGATGGTCTTGAGGTCAACAAGCGCGGCGGCATCATCGTCAACGAGGATGGTCTTACTTCCCGCAGCGGTGTATACGCAGGCGGCGATGCGGTAACCGGCGCGGCGACGGTTATCTCCGCAATGGGTGCCGGCAAGCTTGCGGCCAAGAGCATTGACGAAGCGCTCTCCGGCAAATAATTCAGAACATGCATTACAGGAGACGGAATACCGTCTCCTTTTTCGTACCCAAAAAGAACGAACCTGCCTGAACAGATCCGTTCTCTCTTCTGTGATAAATCAGTTTCAATCGCGCTGACGCGTTACTTCCAGGCCTTTGTGCAGTTAAGCATCAGGCAATCTACACGGAAGCCCGTATATACGACCGCACTCTGACCGCAGGCATCGTTGGTGCCGCAGTGGCTCCCTTCCTCAACCGATGCCGCGCAGTCCGGGAATCCGGCATCCGAACCGTCCCGCGGATAGATTCTGCGGTAATGGTTTTCCGTGCAGTACTGGAACTGGTCGTCCCATTCCCCGCCGGCAACCTTCGCCGCTTCCTCGTCAGAAATTTCCTGCGCAAATATCTTCTTTTCTTTCTTCTCCTGATCTGTCATCCTGTTCTCCTTAATCGGGTACTGCTGAGTAATTATGTTCGTCGTTGCTTTCCGGCGGAAAGCAGTCTCTGTACTGCGTTACCGCCTCTTTTGCTTTATCATACCAGCCGGAAAGGAAAAAGTGGCACGTTTCTTCATCAATGCCAAGATAATCCGTCTCCGTCTCGCCGCATGCGCAGGCACGGCAGCCGGCGCCGCAGGCAAGCCGGTACTGACAGTCCCGGCATTTTTCGTTGTGTTCAATACAGGCACCCATCTTTAACAGGCACGTATCCCGGTAATAAGACTCCGTCAGAATTTCCTCAAGTGATTTTTCAAAGATGGAATCAAACAGCGGATCGGCGGCAGTTCCGCCCATGGTCATACAGGGAAGGATCCTGCCGTTCGGGCTGATATACATACTGTCACGGACCGCCCCGCAGGCAAGCTGTTTCTCCGCTCCTGCAATGCCGGAATACTTCCGGGAGGGAATCTGAATTCGGCGGTGTTCCCTGTCAAAATCGAGCAGCCCGCAGAACTGAACCGAGAGCGGCATCCCGTCTTCGATATACTGCGGAATATAATCGAGGATCGCCTGATTCGCTTCATCCTGGGTGATAAAGTGTTCCGTCTCATTTTTCCATCGTCCGGTCGGGGATGCGACATTCATCTTGAGATGGACAAGGCCAAGCGAGGCAAGCAGGTTCACGGTTTCGCGCAGTGTGCCAATGTTATGCCGGTGCAGGCACATCGAGGAGGTCGTCTGGAAGCCCCGCGCATGAAGCAGTTTGAATGCACGCAGCGCTTCTTCCTCCGCGCCTGTTTCCCCGCGCAGCCAGTCATGCCAGCCGACGCCGTCAAAACTGATATGAAAATTCGGATGCATGCCCCGGCGTTCCAGTTCATCCAGCAGTGTGTCATTGACAGGCGCGCCGTTGGAATACAGCACATCCACCAGCATTCCCCGCTTCTGAATCTCATCCAGGATGCCGTAAAAATGCGGGCTGACCAGCGGTTCTCCGCCGGTCAGGCTGATCACGCCGATGCCGTTTGCCGCAAGCTCATCAAGAATATGCACGCACTGTTCCATGGAGAGGTCCTCTCCCTTATAGTCCGGTGCGCTCATGAAGCAGTGGCGGCAGTTGTAGTTACAACGGCCGGTGATCGACCACTGCACGCTGCTTTTATACATTCCGGGAAAGGTTTTGTATTCCTGCCACGGCTCCAGCCGTTCGCCATGTTCCGCCGGAACTGCCACATCATGTTCAATCAGATAACGCAGAAGATTGCGCTGCCGCTGGGACAATGCGGCTTCATCGATGTCATGCGCACCGTCCAATGCATAGACAACACGGTAACTTTCCTTATCAAAGAATTCGGTTTTGTGCGGATCGGGATACCGCAGTGCAAACGGCAGACCTTTCCATCCCCGCAGCGCATATCCCTCATTCAATACGTAACGGGACATGTTCTGTCTTACTCCTCTGTCTGGGAGCCCTTCTGATGACTTGCAATCAGGTCACTCTGATACGCTCTGGACGCGCTCATCATGCCTTCATACCACATCCGGAAATACGGGCGGAGTTCCTCCGGAACAAACTGTTCCTTTTCGGCAATCAGTGCCTCTTCCCGGGAGCGGTCAAGCACCGGCAGACCCCGTTCCATCTTATACTGTGCGATTCCGCGAACCGCCTCAAAGCGGCGCACAAAAAGCGTTGCCATTTCCTGATCCACGTCACCGATCACGGCGCGGTTTTCTTCCAGCTGATTCATGACAGGTACCTCCTGATACAGCACCATTATACCGTGTGTTAAAAACCGCTCAAATCTGTTGTATTCTGTAGGTAACAGGAATCAGGGGGCTTAATAATGAATAATATTGTTCTGATCGTACTGTGTCTTTTACTGTCCACCTACTGCATCCTTGAAGAACGCAGGGAGCGTTTTACACGCGCCGTCGTGTTCAAGGGGCTCGCAAGCCTCTGCTTTGTCATTCTCGGACTTACCAACTCCAACGGAACCTATCCGGCCCGGATGATCACGATCGGCCTTGTGCTCGGCATGATTGCGGATATCCTGCTGGGACTGCGCTATGTGCTGAAACAGCACGCAAAACCCGTCTTTCTCGCAGGCATTCTCGTCTTCCTTGCCGGACATATCTTCTATCTGCTTGCGGTATTCCCCGAATGCCGCACCAAGCTGATTTCCATCATTTCGGCGATTGTCCTGACAGCCGGTCTCATGGTATGGATCTTCTCAAAGATCACCGCAGAGAAGGCATTCAAGATTTTCGGCATTGTCTACATCGGTGCGGTGGTTCTGCTCAACTGCGTATCCATCGGAAATCTGATTGCGGAAGGTTCCCTGTTTCATACGATCTTTGCGGCGGGTGCCTTTCTGTTTCTGATCAGTGACATCGTTCTGATTCTCAACACGTTCGGAAAGGAACGGAAGTTCAGCCTGCGGGTCACAAACCTCTCCCTGTATTATGCAGGGCAGCTGTTCATTGCGATCAGCCTGCTTGCGATGCGTCAGTAGTCACTTCATTCAGGCATAAGAAAACCCTGCGGCTTCCCCGTTGTCTGAGGATGATCCGCAGGGTTTTTTCATGTCTGACTCTGACGGTACTTCGATCAGATGAGGAAGTACTTCAGGATGAACAGAATGCTCAGAACACAGAGCAGTGCGTTGAGATCCTTTGCCTTGCCGGTCAGAAGCTTCAGGATGGTGAAGCTGACGATACCGAATGCAATACCATCGGAGATGGAGTAAGCAAAGCCCATCATGGTAATGCAGCAGAAGCACGGAATCGCTTCGGTAAGATCCGTCCAGTCAATCTTTGTGACCTGCTGCATCATCAGGAAGCCAACAACGATCAGCGCAGGAGCTGTCGCAAAGCTCGGGATCGTGAGGAACAGCGGGCTGAAGAACAGTGCCAGCAGGAAGAGAATACCGGTGGTAACGGAAGTGAGACCAGTGCGGCCGCCTTCGGAGATACCGGAAGAAGACTCAACGAATGTTGTGATTGTGGAAGTACCAAGGCAGGCACCGACAGTGGTACCGACTGCGTCTGCGAGCAGAACGCCCTTGATGCCGTCCAGTTTGCCCTCTTCATCAAGCATATCTGCCTTGGAAGCACATCCGATGACAGTTCCCAGGGTATCGAAGATGTCGACGAACAGGAATGCGAATACAACAACGATGAAGTCGAGTGTGTGCGTTGCGATGTAGGAGAAGTCAAGCTTCATGAAGGTCGGCGCCATGGAAGCCGGTGCGGAGAAGATCGCAGTCGGGATGACGGAGTAGAAGCCTGCCTCCGGGTTCGGTACATAGATGCCGAGCAGCTGGCAGATGATGCCGAGCAGCCAGGTAAGCAGAATGCCATACAGCATGTAGCCCTTGACGCCCTTTACCAGCATCATGGCAATGATCATAACACCGACAAGTGCAAGGATAACGGTGATTCCCTGTGTGGTGAATGTGCCGTTTGCGATGGATGCGTTGAAGCCGAACAGTGTGACGAGTGTGGAACCGTCAACGATCAGACCGGCGTTCTGAACACCGATGAAGGCAATGAAGAAGCCGATACCGACAGATACCGCTACCTTCAGGCTGGCCGGGATGGCATTGAAGATTGCCTCACGAACATTGGTGAGGGAAAGAAGAATGAATACAACACCTTCCACAAATACTGCGGTCAGCGCAACCTGCCACGGGTAACCCATACCGATACATACGGTATATGCGAAGTAGGCGTTGAGACCAAGACCTGCGGACAGTGCGAACGGCTTGTTGGAGAACGCTGCCATACAGAAGCAGGCAATCGCGGAAGCGACCGCTGTAGCTGTAATGATCGAACCTCTGTCCATTCCGGAAGCTTCCAGAATGCTCGGGTTGACCGCAAGGATGTAGACCATGGTCATGAAGGTCGTAATGCCGGCAATGACTTCTGTTCTTACATCGGTACCGTTTTCCTTGAGTTTAAAATACTTTTCAAACATGTAAAATGTTTACCCCCTTCTCGTCTTTCATATCCCCTGAAAAACAAATACTCCTGCATACCATCCCCTGTTCGCAGAAGTATCCGGAAAAAACAAAAACATCACAGTCCCGCAGTTAAGGCCGCAGGGTAGAAACACTTTCGCCGGATTCGAAAGCATATGTGATGCGATATGTAAGACATGTGCATTATAGACCGAAGTGTCAAGTTTTTCCATGAAATCGTGCGAATTGGGCATTGGTATCGTTTACAACTTTGCATCGGGGTCATATTGTGCCTGTTTGTTTGTGGTATCATTTATGAATATTAAGTAATAACGGAAGGCGGATTTGAATATGAGCAATTTTGTGTTTATCTCACCAAATTTTCCAAGAACGTATTACCAGTTTCCGAAAGCCTGGAAGGAAGTCGGCGGAACTTCGCTGTGCATCGGCGAAGATCCGTATGATTCTCTCCCTCAGGCACTGAAGGAATCGATGGACGAGTACTATCAGGTCGGATCCATGATGGATTACGATCAGATGTACCGCGCCGTCGCATGGTTTGCGCATAAGCACGGCAAGATTGACTGGCTTGAAAGCAACAACGAATTCTGGCTCGAGCAGGACGCACGCCTGCGCACAGATTTCAACATCACATCCGGCGACAAGAGCGACTCGGTCATGCGCTACAAGACCAAGTCCAATATGAAGGCATTCTATGAGAAAGCCGGTGTTCCGGTTGCCCGCTACCACCTTGTGTCCACCCTGGCAGAAGGAAAGAAGTTCATCAGGGAAGTCGGCTATCCGGTCATCGTCAAACCGGATGACGGCGTCGGCGCCAATGCGACCTGGAAGATCGCCAATGATGCGCAGCTTGAGGATTTCTACAAGCAGAATCTCAAGACACAGTACATCATGGAAGAATTCGTTCCGGGATATATCGTCAGCTATGACGGCATCACCGATCAGGACGGAAACATCATCTTCCGCACCTCCCATGTATTCCCGGAGCCGATCATGGACATCGTGAACATGAAGGGCGAATGTTTCTATTACAGCGTACGTAAAGTTCCCGAAGATCTCGACCGCATGGGCAGCGCAGTCATCAAGGCGTTTGATATCCGCGCCCGCTTCTTCCACACCGAATACTTCCGGCTGTCCGAAGACAAACCGGGCCTTGGAAAGAAGGGCGATCTCGTAGGCCTTGAAGTCAACATGCGTCCGCCCGGAGGATATACACCGGATATGATGAACTTCGCAAATGACATCAACGTCTACCGCATCTATGCGAATATGGCGATGTTCAACGAAGGTCTCTATGAGACCGAACGTCCGTATTTCTGCGCCTATACCGGAAAACGTGATTATATTGCCTATCAGAATTCGATGGCAGATGTTTACAAGAAGTACGGTCAGGCCATCTGCATGCATGAACGCATGCCGTCCATCCTCGGCAGTGCCATGGGTGATGAAGCCTATATCGCGCGTTTCCGCACCGAAGAAGAAGTCATGGAATTCATGCGCTTTGTCTATGAGCGCAAACCTTCGGTAGAACGCAAGGCAGAGGAAGTAACGGAACAGCCGGCCAAAAAGAAGGCAAAGAAGAAATGAAGACAGAATACTACAAGGAATACAGCAGCAACCTCGGCAGGGATATGGAGTTCAAGGTTTACGGACATGCCGGAAAACCGATCCTCGTATTCCCTTCCCAGGACGGACGATTCTTCGACTACGAAAACCAGGGAATGATCGACTGCGCAAAGGAGTTCATCGACGCAGGACGGGTTCAGATGTTCTGTTGCGACTCCAACGACGTCAACTCCTGGTCTTCCAAGAGCTGGGACAACCGGGCACGCATTCAGAACCAGGAAGCGTATGTGAACTACATCTGCGATGAGCTCTGCCCGCGCATCTTCGATATAAACAAGGATGCCAATAACGGCCACTACGCGGCCGGCATCCTGACAACGGGATGCTCGATGGGCGGAACCCATGCGCTGAACTTCATGCTGAGAAGACCGGACATCTTCTCCGGCTGTATCGCCCTCTCCGGCGCATACAATGCCCGTCTGTTCTTCGGCGACTACTTCGACGATCTGGTATATGCCAACTCGCCGGTGGATTACATCAACGGCATGCCGTATGACCACCCGTACGTCGAGATGTACCGTCACCGGGACATCATCCTCTGCTGCGGACGCGGCGCCTGGGAACATCCGATGCAGGAAGACAGCGCGCGTATGAAGGAACTGTTTGAATACAAGAATATTCCCGCATGGGTCGATTTCTGGGGTGACGATGTCGCACATGACTGGCCCTGGTGGAGAAAGCAGCTCCCCTATTATCTGAGCTTTGTCTGTTAGAGCGGTGCAGTATGCACTGCTCTTTTTCATGGAACGGATATTCCATCCCAAAAGAGGTCTGTAATAATATAGAATTATTAACGAGGATTTTGTATGGAAGACAATAAGCAGACACAGCTGTCGCTCGACGATCATGAGCTTCTTCTGCGGCTTGCCAGCCAGCAGAAAGCCGCCGCATTTCAGCGGCGTATTACCGTTTATATTGAGATTCTGATTCTGATCCTGATCCTTGCGGCGATTCTGATCATCGGCCCGAAGCTGATCACACTGACCGCAAATCTGACCGAAACACTGGAGCGGGTAAATACCCTGCTTGATGAAGCCGGTCCGGCCGTCAAAGGTGTCTCGGAACTGGATTATGAGTCACTTAACAGTGCCATTTCTTCCTTTAAAACTTCCGCGGAACAGTTCGCTGCGTTTACCGCAAAATTATCAACACTCGGCGGTATTTTCCGCTGAGCATAATACACAGGCATTCCTTACAGGGGGAATTATTACATGAGTGAAAACGACAAAAAGAAGACAACGGATCCCAATGAGAAAAAGAACGAGACAACCAAAACGTTCAATGATGAGCATATCGAAGATCTTGCGAAACTGACCGCGCTCAACGCCCGCGGTGATCATATGCAGTTCTCGCTTGGCGAAACCACGGAAGTGCGTTACGGGGAAAAACCGGATATTGTGAACGGTATTCTCACCCTGGACTGCGGGTTTCTCGGAGCGCCGCAGTTTCGCATCCGTATGTCCAGACATAAATGGGTATTTGAAAACTGCAATCTGAAAACGAAGACCCTGATCAACGGAACCCCGGTTGAAAATCAGAATCCGGTCGAACTCCGGAACCGGTCCCTGATCCGCATCATCGACGGAAACAGTTCGCAGGTATTCGTGTTTGAAGACACGTATGATGAGTATGTGGAATGGAAATCCTATATTCTGCGCAAGAAATCCAAGCCGATCACCATCTATTCTTCCGATGCGCTCCGTCAGTTTTCCTCCGCATCCGGAGAACGGAAAAATCACGAAGATTATCCGCATGCGGTATTTGTGAACAACGGCGGCTCCTGGCGCGTGCTGGATGTGAATATTGACCGCGGAATTACCGTCAACGGGCAGAAAATCGATAAGGAAGCGACGATCAGTCTGTATGACGTGATCTGTATCGGATCCACAACCTTTGTCTATTTACCCGGTCGGCTCGTGTACAACCTTGCGTCCGGGTTCCGGAGAAACCTCATCATTTCCATCGATGAACGGGTGATCAACGTCTCCTGGAATAAGAAAAAGGTCCTGCTTAAGGACATCAATCTGACGATTGAGCCGGGTCATCTGGTGCTTCTGCTCGGCGGATCCGGGTCCGGCAAGACCACCTTCATCAATGCGGTCACCGGTTATGAACCCGCAAAGGCCAAGGTACTCAACGGCGGCGTGGACGTCTACGAGAACTACAATCAGATGAAATACGAAATCGGTGTTGTGCCGCAGGAAGATCTTCTGCGCGGTACCGATACCGTATATATGACCCTGCTCAACTCCGCAAAGCTGCGCCTTCCGGCAGACTATTCCAACCGTGAACTGCGGGAGATCACCGATAATGTGCTGGAAGAATTCGGACTTGCCCATCATAAGGACTCCCTGGTCAAGGAACTTTCCGGTGGGCAGCGCAAGCGTCTGTCGATCGCCTGCGAATATATCGGCAACCCTTCCCTCTTCATTCTGGATGAACCGGACTCCGGTCTGGACGGCGTCATCGCCCGGGAGCTGATGGAGCGGCTGCGCCGCATTGCGGACAGCGGAAAGATTGTCATTGTCATCACCCATACGCCGGACCGTGTGGTCGATCTGTTCGATCAGATCATTGTCCTGGCAAAGGATTCCACCAAGACCGGACGCCTTGCCTACTTCGGCTCCATCGACGGTGCCCGTAAGTTCTTTGGAAAACAGAAGATGGAAGATATTGTCAAAGCCGTCAATACCAAGGAGGAAGGCGGCGAAGGCCGTGCCGATGATCTGATTGCACGGTTTGAGGAAGAGAGACGGAAGGAGGAAACAGAACATGCCTAGTTTTTCGGAAGAGAATCAGAAGTCCGTACGGCATATCGAATGGTTCGGGCAGATCTGGATCTACCTGGGAAAGCTGTTCCGCATCTTCATCAATGAAGGAAACTGGAAAGTATTCCCGATGGCAATCATCGTATCCTGCATCGTATCTGTCGTTGTAGACAATGTCTTCGTAAACATGGAGGGCACCCAGGTCGGCGCACTGGCATTTGCCTGCGTCTGTATCTGGAATGGCTTCTTCAACAGTATTCAGTCCGTCTGTAAGGAACGGCCGATCATCAAGCGGGAACACCGTGCCGGCATGCATATCTCCTCTTACATCATTGCCCATATGATCTATCAGATGGTGCTCTGCCTTGGACAGACGCTGATCCAGCTTGTGGTATATCACTTCCTGGTTTCCAACCGGTTCCCATTCCCGACAGCCGGTCCGGTGACCGGACACTTCTATGTCGACTTCGGCATTACCCTGTTTATCATCACCTATGCCGCAGATATGATGGCACTGATGGTCTCCTGTATTGTTAAGACCACGACCGCCGCAATGACGGTTGTCCCCTTCCTGCTTATTATTCAGCTGATATTCTCCGGCGTCGCGTTCACCCTGAAGGGCGTCGTGGACAAGATTTCCTACCTGACGATCAGCCGCTGGGGTATCCGGACCATCTGTACGGTAGGCAACTTCAACTCCCTGCCGTCCATTACGCTGTATGCGGCAGTCAATAAACTGACCACCGTTCCGGAGATCCGGATGATCTACAAATACATCCGGGAATCCGAAATCTGGAATATGATCGGTGACGCATCCACCAAAAACATGATGAATGCGGAGTATCTCTATACCGCTCAGAACGTCTATCTGGAATGGGGCGTTCTGCTGGGAATGGCGCTGCTGTTCGCAATCGTCGGAGGCCTGTTTCTCACACGCATCGACAAGGACGGAAGATAACAGACAAACCATACACACGTGCTATAATCTAATGGCACGTGTTTTTTGCGGATATGGTGGAATTGGCAGACGCGCTGGACTTAGAATCCAGTGGGGTAACCCGTGCAGGTTCAAGTCCTGTTATCCGCATATTATTGTTTACCGGTGCATGGAGGTGTCAAAAACCGCATAAAATGGCGGTTTGTGGTATCGCTCTGCACCGGTTTTTTAAATTTATGGTGCCACTTATGGTGCCACCCCTGCACAAAAAAATCGCCCTCGGCTGTGGGACCGAGGGCATCAAAAAAGGAGGATCATGAGATTCTGGGTGCGTCTTAATTAAGGAATGAATGCTTTTCCATACATTGCTCATAGCAGTGTTCAATATTCTTCTTTGCCATGACTGTCTTACCATTCGCAAAGTCTTTGTGCTGTTCGCAGTAATCGGTATATATTTTCACGTCCTCGAGGACGTCATCGAAATACTCCTTACTATGGTCAATACTTCGGAGCAGTTCGTCATTGAAGCGTAGGATTCTTCTGCGCGCTGCCTGCGCATCTTTTACCTCCTCATCTTCCCGCATCTGCTGGATTGATTCCTTCAATCCATCGATATCCTTCTGCTGGCTGTCGTAGCCCTTCCGGATCTCCTTCAGGCTGTCCGCCAGCTCTTCATTCGTAACGCGCTTCCTGTTCATCGCCTTGTCAATCAGTCCCTTGAGAACTTCCCAAAAACCGGGAGCCGCAATGGCGGCGAGCAGGATCGCTGTCAGCTGTTCGCTTGTCATCTGCTTAGTCCGCTCCCTTCTAAAAGTTTTGCTACACATTCCAGGCTCTGGATGCGTGCCTTCAGGTGCTCGTTCTGTATCTTTAAATCAACGTTCTCGGCGAGCAGTTTCCTGTTCGCCTCTTTAAGCTCCTCGAGCATATCTTCTTCGTGGCGCGTCATTTGCTACTCCTGCTCTTCGCTTTGCCGGCCTGATACCCGAAGAAAAATACAATAATGATTTTGTAGATTTCTTGGAAAAATGGCGGAATATCAAGTTGATTTATAACAAGATATGCAAAAACAAAGTTACACGTTAGCGTGATGATGCTTTTAACCTCTAACAGCGCCGCAATGCGTTCCCTGATGATATTTGTCTGTATCTCTGGATCCGTCCAGTTTTCGACCGGTTCCACTTCGATCGGAGTATTTGTCTCTTCCGCCATAGGTTCCTCCTCTTCTTTCTCTTCCGGAGTCGGAATTACGATCGGCTCATCAGCCGGCTCCAGTTCTGCCGCATCCGGAGTATCTGATGCATCGTTGATTTTCGCGATAATTAACACGTTTGGAATCTTCCGGGTTGAAGACAGCTTGTCTTCCATCTTCTGCTTCGAGACGTTCCAGGCACGCATCTGTGTGGATCCTCCGGAATCCATCAGAATCAGTTCCTGGACTCCTGAGAAGTTATCAAAAAAGGTAACTGTATCCCTCGGACAGATCTTGTCCGGGAATACCGCTACCGCCCAGTCACCATTGCTGAATTTGACCGCTGCCGTTTGTGTGTTCGGAATATCGTCTTTATCTCCATAATTCACAGATCTTCCAAATACCTTTTTACCTTCATGGATCCGGACCGCATATGGAGTGATTGCGAAATTCACTTCTTCCGGTTTCCCGAAGTACTGATCGGCAGTGCAATATCCGCAGTTGCCCTGCTTGTCTTCGTAGAATGCCAGGATTCCTGACTGCTTCGGTGCTTGTGTGTAGGTGTTGCCAGCTGCAGCGTCCTGTTCAACACCGTAGTGTCTTCCCACTGGATCGGCCTGACCTTCTTGCATCTGGAAGTATCCAGCATTCACAACGGCTACTTTCACAACCTTATCTGTGTTGAACTCAGCGAGACTTTTTAATGCAGTCGCTCCGTCTGCTGAAAGCACATGCAGCGAGTATCCTGCCGCTCTGTTTCCGCGATAAACGAGTGCTGTGATGCCGGACCGGATAAGTTTGGAATACCCATACGGCACTTCTTCTTTTACCCACGCTTTCGGTCTGAGTGCTCCATAGGCATCAGAGAAATCCGTATCTTTCAGGCAGAACGCTCTGTTGTCTTCATACTGGCGCTGACCGAATTGCTGACCGTTGTAGTACATGGCTATATGGCTCAGGGGATGGCTCTTTGATCCGCTTGGCCAAACCACCCAATCGCCATTCCTGAACTGTCTGTAATCTCCGATCAGATCGAAGTACTTGGTTTGCCAGTTCTTCACGGTCTGTACAATATTTCCTGCTTTGTTTCTGCAAGTCCAATACGATTCCGCCCAATCATTTGGGCATGCCACTACTGGAGTTCCAACGTAAACGCAGCCAACCTTGAATCCACCGACGCACTGAACTCCATAATCTGGACCATCATACGCGATTGCCTTTCCGGTGTATTCCTTCACAAAACTATCCGGTGTCCTCATGTACAGCCCTCCCCTCTAAAAAGAAAGGAGCTGATCGCTCAGCTCCCTTTAACCCTCTGTTGCATCTTCCTGTTCAATCTGGAAGAACTGTACATCCTGATCGTTCGTAGCCCGGACAACGAGAGTCTGTACAGCACCTACAAGCTGACCGTCCAGGTTAATGTAGGTCTTTTTCTTGAAGTCGACTGCATCGACATCAAGGCCTTTGCCGAGTCGCTGGAAAACATATTCCGGATATACCGGTGAGATTTTAGGCATTTTCTTTTCCTCCTTACCTAAGTTTTGTGTGCTTATGGGCAAGATCTTCTGTGTTGATGCTCATATAGATCTTGGTCGTGTCTACTGATTCGTGGCCGAGCATACGTGATATATCTAAGACATCAATCCCGGCTTCATGCGCATTGTCAGCAAAGAAATGTCGCAGCTTGTGTGGATAGATCCGGATTCCGATCTGTCTTCCCACTTTATTCAGGATGCTGTCGATGCAATGTGTGCTGATTTTTGCATACGGCTTTTTGCGTGAAACGAATACATACGATGAATCGTCCGTCCTACTTCCGAGATATTTTTGCAGCTCATATTTTGCGCGTGGAGTCAGGAAACATACCCGTTCTTTGTTACCTTTACCGGTCACATAGAATCGTTTCGCCTCAAGATCCAATCTGCTCAGCTGCATCGTGCAGGCTTCTCCATTTCGAATCCCGCTGCCAGCAATAACGGCAATCAACGCTTTGTCACGTTGGTTGGTCAGTTTGCCCATAATCAACTCGAATTCCTCTGGAGTGATGGGCTCATATGCTTTTTTCAACCCTTTGATAGGTTTCACGTTGAACATTGGGTTATCCGGAATCCAGTGTGAATTGAACAGCCATGTGAAAAAGGAGGATAGGATCCTCCGTATGTTGTTCACACTGGTTACCTGATTGCTATCCATCACCTGCTTGCGATGCAAATACAGTTGGATATCTGTTGTGGTAATTTCCTCCAGTGGCTTCATCACTGCCAGCAGAAACAGATCTATGATCCGTTTGTATTGCTCGATAGTCCGATCGGAGAGGCCCTCGGTCTTTTTGATGACCAGGAATGCTTTGTAGCCTTCCGGATGCAGGAAGTCGTAGGACACAAGCGAATACCCTTTGGGTTTAATATCATATTGGTCGCCTACCTCCCTGATCGCATCGCGAATCATAGCAAGCTGCTGTACTGAAAAGCTGGATGTAGCATCCAGGCGAAGTAAAACTGAATTTACGAATTGTTCCATATCATGATCTCCTTTGAAATCACGATATGATACTAAATTGATATATACTGACACAACAGGCGTTTGGTTCCTCGACTGTTGATCGAAATATAGTTGATTCTGTCTGTTTTGAGTCCGGTAAACAACAGTTTAACTGCATCAAATAGTCAAAAACTCTCCGATCAGAGTGTTTTTGCGTCACTATATATCAATTTAATTACAGTTTTTACCCATAAATTCCTCTCTCTTTAAAGGTTTAACGCCAATTCACATGTCGCAACCTGCATTCCAACCAGCGAACAGCAACATTACAAGTGTTGAACGTGCTGTAATAAAGCGGTACGGCAAGGTTGTTGTTGCCGATTTAACGTTCATTGTTGGCACCGC
>JAFUFO010000020.1 GCA_017469885.1 Solobacterium sp. | reverse complement strand
GAGTCTCTTCCATTTGTTCTCCTATCTTGGTTTTGCAGTTGCCAGACCGCATCTCCATTATAGGAGCTCCGCTGGGAGGGACTTATCGGTTAACCTATTTTGAACCCCCGGACTATCCGGGGGTTTTCGTATACAAAAAGAGCCTGTCCCGGAGGACAGACCCTTCTGGTTCATTCACCGAAGATGTGAATTACTCACCCTTCTCCCAAGCCTCGAATGCCTTGTTGTATTCGTCAGCAGTTACGAGACCTTCCTGGAGCTGGAGGCCCTTGTACTTGTACTCGGTCATACCGCAGACACTGTAGTAACGTGTGAACGGAACAACGTGAGTAACACGTACGCTTCTGGTGTTGGTGGATGTCGGAATGTAGAACGCTGTCTCAACGAGCTGAGCGTCTGCCTTCGCGAATGCCTCATAACGAGCATCCATGTCATCAACGATTTCATCAGCAGCTCTGTAGAGCTCTTCATACTCAGCAAGACCTACAGCACGCTTGATGTCTTCGTCAGCTGCGCCTTCGAGACCGTTCTCGAGACCCATAGCCTTCATGTAGTAACCGGAAACCGGGCTGTAGATGTCGACGAATGTCTTCGGGTCAGCATAGTCCGGGCCCCATCCTGTGAAGGTGGAGATGTCATAGTCCATCGCTGCCGGATCGTTGTTTCTGTAAGCGATGTTTGTGACAGTGTCGGAATCTCTCATAACGAGCTCGATGATGATCTGGCCGTCTGTGTTGGACTCGATGGAATCCTTCATGGAACGGGCACGGTCGGTACGAGCCTTGGATGTTTCATCAACCAGCATGTCGAGGTGAACAGGGAACTCAACGCCCTCTTCCTTCGCTGCTTCGATGTAAGCAAGCGCTGCATCCTTGTCGAGCCATGCATACTGTCCGTCGGACAGGTCAGCCGGTGTGTCGGTAGATGCGTTGTAAGCTTCGTTAACGAGTTCGCCATAGGAACGTCCGTCGGATGCCTTGACGATGTTGGAGTCGTTGTCGATGTTGCGGATCATGGACAGAGCGATACGTTCCGGAGATGTAACCATGTTGTATGCCTTGACGTCATAAGCAGCACGGAGAGCCTTACGGAAGTTCTCGTTCAGGATCGCATTGTGTGTCGGAGCATTTGCCTCAGGGTTGCCTTCGCAGTAGTTGGACTGATCGAAGACCTGACGGTTCATGTTGAAGACAACACCGAATGTGGAGTGATCAGGCAGGGAATCTGTTACATAGCCGTCATACTTGGACATGTAAGCATCGAAGTCCTCCCAGAGCGGGGAGATTGCGGATGCTGCATATGTTCCAGCTTCGAAACCGCGGATAACGGAATACGGGTCGGAACCGTCGTCGTAGATACGCTTAACGCTGTTCAGATGAACATTCTCTGCATCCCAGTAAGCTTCATTCTTGACGAGAACTGTGCTGGACTTGAGGTCGTTGGACTCGAGGATGAATCCGCCGTTATAGAGAATGGAATCCGGTGCAACCTGTCCGAATGTGCAGGATTCAATATCCGGAGCGCCGAGTTTGCAGCCGGTGCCCTTTCCTTCGAGGAAGGACTTGTTGATCGGATAGAGAACTGCGTAGCAGGTCATGCTCGGGAAATACGGAGCCGGTGCTTCGAGTGTGAACTCGAGTGTGTAGTCGTCAACAGCCTTGATGCCGACCTTTTCCCATTCAGCATCGCTGAAGTCGCTTGCTTCATACTCTGCATATCCCTTGATGACGCCTTCGAGGAGCCATGCTGTCTCAGAGTTGAATTCAACACCGTGACGGAGACCTGTAACAAAGTCTTCAGCCTTGACTTCGTCATATTCTTCACCGTCGCTGGTAACCCACATGACACCCTTCTTGAGATGGAATGTCCATGTCAGACCGTCTTCGCTTGCTTCATAGCTTTCAGCGATGCAGTCCTTGAGGTTTCCGTAGGTGTCGTTCTCGAGGAGACCGTCAACGAAGTTAGCGTTGTACTCGTGGTCTTCTGTCTTTGCAGATACGACGTAGTCCATGCTCTGAAGTTCATAGGATGTAACTTCAACGAGGTTTTCTGTGTCTGCGAGCTTGATGTCAGCTACTGCTGTAGCATTTACATCAGCAGCTTCCGGAGCAGCAGCTTCCGCTGTTGCCTCACCGCCCTCTGCAGGAGCCTCAGCCGGTGCACCGGCGCTTGTGTCAGTTCCGCAGGCAGCGAGTGAAAGAGCCATTAATGCAGACAGGAATGTTGCAAAATACTTTTTCATGCTTTCCCTCCTATATTTTGAAACATATATAAGACTAGCACAGGTTTGGAAAGGTTTCCATCCGTTCTTTTCACAAATCTTTCACTTTTTCACCCTGCATTCCAGTTTGTTGGATTTTTTTCAGAAAATTACCGGGTACGCACGTTCTTCCTGTTCAAAAGCCCTGAAAATGCAAAACACACGGCGCTTCCTGCGCCGTGTGCGTTTGCGTTGTTTATTCTGCGTTTGCGGTATTGACCGCATCTTCGTCAAACTGCCGGGTATAAAGGCTGTAATAATAACCTTTCTGCTTCATCAGGTCCTTATGCCGGCCCTGTTCGATTATCTTTCCGTCCTTTACAACAAGGATCATATCCGCATCGATAATCGTACTGAGACGATGGGCGATCACGAAGCTCGTGCGCCCCTGGATCACCGTCTCGATTGCCTTCTGAATCGCTTTCTCCGTGACAGTATCGACGGATGACGTCGCTTCATCCAGAATCAGGATGCGCGGATCCGCAAGCAGCGCCCGGGCAAAGGACAACAGCTGTTTCTCGCCGACCGACAGCTGATCGCCGCCCTCACCAACATCACTGTCGAGGCCCTTGTCCATCTTCTCCACAACTCCAGTCGCATTGACCAGTTTCAGCGCCTCCATGATCTGTTCATCCGTCGCATCCGGATTGCCGTATTTCAGGTTGTCACGGATCGATCCGGAAAACAGATGCGGTGTCTGAAGCACATAGCCGATATTGGAGTGCAGCCAGAGCTGGGAACGCTCCCTTGCGTCTCTTCCGTCAATCAGAACGGTTCCGGTCGTCGGTTCATAGAACCGGCATACCAGATTGACCAGCGTGGATTTGCCCGCGCCGGTTTCACCGACGATTGCGACGTTGGTGCCGTGCGGAACATTGAGATTGAAGTGTTCCAGCACAAGTTCCTTTCCGTCCGGATACCGGAAGCTGACATCACGGAACTCGACATCCCCTTTCAGTTCTTCCCAGTTCTCCTTCTTCGGCGCAAAGGTGTCGCCATACTTTTCGATGACTTCCGGACGGTCTGCGACATCGCTTTCCGTCTTCATCAGCTTGGTGAAGCGCTCGATGTTGACCTGAATTGCGATGATGCCGGAAATCGTCTCCGTAAGCATTTCAATCGGATCCATGATGCCGACCGCATAGGAGATAAATACCGACAGGGTACCGATCTCCATCACCATTTCTTTTGTAAGGTAGCCGCCCTGCCAGAGCACCAGTGCCAGGCAGAACGATCCGATGCCGGTTACGGCAGCCGAGAGAATGGCACCGTAATGCATGGCACGCACGGAAGTGCGCTTCATGTTTTCTGTTTCGGCACGGAAGTCCGTTTCGATGACATCTTCGATCGCCATCGTCTTGATGGAGCGGATGCCGGTAATTCCTTCATTGAAGTTTCCGGTGATGCGGGAGTTGATTTCCCGGATCCTACGGTTGTAGGTCATATATTTCCGTCCGAAATAGGTGATCAGAACTGCCGCAATCGGAATGATGATCACAAACATCAGCGCCAGCCGTACGTTCAGCCGGAACATGACAATAACCACCGCAATGATATAGGACAGATTCCAGACAATATCCATCATCCGCCAGGCGACCAGCTCACCGATCTTTCCGGTGTCGCTCATCACACGTGCATGAATGTAGCCGACGGAGTTCTGGTTGAAGTAGGAGAACGACAGGGTCTGCAGGTGATTGAAACTCGCATTCCGCAGGTCCCGGTTCACTGACATCTCGGTGCGTCCCGCCAGGGTAAGACTGATGAAATCCGACAGTACCTTGATCACCGTCGATACAATGTACAGCACAATAAAGATTCCAAGCGTATCCAGCGTATTTTCACCGATGAAGTGATTCAGCGCATACCGGTTGAATAACGGCATGATGGAATCCACAAGTGAAGCAACCAGTCCCAGGAAGACCATGATGATCAGCGTCTTCCGGTACGGTTTCAGATACGGCAGAAGCTCGGGAAGTCCGAGTCCGGGAAGTGTTTTGATTTCTTCCGTCTTTGTTTCACTCATTCTTCCACCTCCCTTCCGGCCATCTGAAGGTCATAGATCCGGCGGTAGATTCCGTTATGGGCAAGCAGTTCTTCATGCGTGCCCTGCTCGGCAAGTCTCCCGCGGTCAAGCACGATGATCTCATCCGCGTTCATCAGTGTGGTAATCCGATGGGCAATCAGGAAGACGGTGGAATTACCGGTCTTCTCTGCCAGTGCCGCACGGATCTTCGCGTCGGTCTCGGCATCCACTGCGGAAAGCGAATCATCAAATATCATGATCGGCGGCTTCCGTATTAACATCTGCGCAATCGCCGTGCGCTGTTTCTGTCCGCCGGACAGTGTCACGCCGCGTTCACCAACAAAAGTGTCATAGCCATCCTCAAAATGTTCGATCGCCTCATCAAGCACCGCAATGCCTGCCGCATCACGGACTTCGGTTCGTCCCGCACTGCGGTTGGCGATACGGATATTGTCTTCCAGCGAGCGGGAGAACAGATACGGTTCCTGCAGAACAATGCCGATATGATCACGCAGATAGGATGCATTCATCTTCTGAATGTCCACGCCGCCGATTGTGATCGTTCCGTCTTTTTCCGGCAGCGGATAAATACGGTCGAGCAGATACATGAGCGTAGACTTTCCGGAGCCGGTTGCGCCGAGAATTCCGACTGTGGAACCCGCTTTTACGGTAAAGCTGATGTCATTGAGGACATGCGCGGTTTCATCCCCGAAGGAATAGCTTACATGATCGAATACGATATCTCCGGTAAGATCCGGTTTGAGTGCATTCTCCACATCCTTTTCCGGCTCGGCATTCATGATTTCGCGCAGACGGTCAATCGCAACACCGGCCTTGGACAGGTTGGCAATAATTCTTCCCAGCATACGCACCGGCCAGATCATCATCGTGTTATAGGTAAGAAACGCAATATAGTTTCCGGCGGTAAGCTCCCCGTGCACGGCATATACGGCGCCGAGTGACGTGATCGTCAGAATCTGCGCTCCCGACAACAGATCCATGGAGCACCAGAAACTTGCGAGCAGGCGCATCAGATGAATCCACAGTGCGGTATAGGTTTTATTCTTCTCCTCAAAGCGGGTCCGTTCGTACTGTTCTTTTCCAAAGGCGCGTACGACACGCACACCGGTCAGGTTTTCCTGGGCAATCGCGGACAGTTTTCCTTCTTCTTCATCCGCCTTGCGGAAGGCAGAACCGATCTTCTTATGGAAGAAGAGACTGTATCCGACGATCAGCGGCACAAAGATCAGCGCATATGCCATCAGTCCCGGATGGATCCGGTACATGAACGTAAATGCAAGGATCAGAGTCGGAATGATCCGGAACAGGCTGGCAAGCTGTTCGGACAGGAAGACTTTGATCGTTTCAATATCCGAAGTGCAGCGCTGGATAATATCGCCGGTATGATGCTCACTGTGCCATGCGGCAGGCAGCGCAAGCAGATGTTCAAATGCCGAATTCCGGGTTGTCTCGACAAAGGTTTCCGCACCGCGTGCGTTGAATACCCGCCAGAGGTAACGGAAGACCGCACGGATCAGCGCCAGAACCACCACCGTGCCGGCAAGAATGCCGAGGTGTTCGCGAAGATAACCGGTGCCGCCGATTCGTTCAATCAGGTTCAGCACAGGTGCGGGCAGTTCTGCCGGCTTGTCTCCGATGACGGAGTCCACGGTAAAGGATATGATCTTCGGATTGATCATATCCATCAGGGTTACGGCAATCGTAAAAAGAACCGAAAGGACAAACCACTTCAGGCTTCCTTTCAGAAAGTATCCCAACATGCGGCCTTTTGTCTCAAACCGCTGTTTTTTCTTCATCTCACTCATAATGCGCACCTGTTAATGTATCAAAAAGAACGGGTTACGTATAGCGTTTGACCTTTCCTATCCGCTATTTTTGCAAAAAAGCAGGTGTCTTCCAATACACCTGCAGTATACATTCATACAAATCCGGTCTCTTCCGCTTATCCGGCAAATGAAAAACCGGATCATAGTTTCATACAATCCGGTTCTGATTCAGACAGTTCAGTCTGCGGCTCCGGTAATGGACACTCCTTTCAGACGTGTCACTGCCGGCACCAGCATGTTGTTGTACTGTTTCTGTTCGCGGGACATATACATTTCCTTCATGAAATCCATCATTGTGCCGGATACCGAACCGCCGGTCACGACCGTAACCGTGCCGTTATTGTGGTAATAGCCAAGACGGATCTCACCGGCAATCGCACCGGTCATGGTCTCCACCTGGAAGTCGGAGAATTCGACAATCTCAAGGAAGGTTCCCTGACGCAGTTCTTCCGCACTGCGGGTGCCGCCTTCCGCCGCAAAGTTGCCCGGAATGAAGGAGTCCTCAACGCCCATGTACTGCGAGAACTGACGGGAACCCCACCAGTGTTCTGCCGTACCGTCATTGATCAGCACAAGATCTCTTACCGGTGCGCCTTCCGCATCATAGGCGGAGTTGCTGGAGGAATTGGCCAGGCTGCGCAGTGCCTTGACGGTAATGCGGTCGCCCTTCACATCCTCGGCTACCGGTTTTCCAAGCTCCCAGCTGGAAAGCTGGCGGTATTTCATGCCGGTATTCATCCGGTCGATGAAGAACTCATAGATCTGCAGGGATGCATCTGTGGAGAACACCACATCACAGGATCCAAGATTCGGCGTATTCTGTGCCGACAGGCGGTCTGCGCCGTATTTCAGCGTCTCACTGATTTCCTGTTTCAGTCCCTCTTTGTCGCAGCTGCCGCTGTGGTACAGGCGGTACAGTTCAATCTCATGTTTTTCATTGCGCGCATTAACGACCACTTCTGCCATGGAAGACGGATATACCGATGTTACATCAATACCGTTGGAGTTCATGAAGCGTACTTCCTTTGCGCTGATGAACAGCTCATAGGAATTGATATCCGCTGTCCCGGATTCCGGAAGTTCGTTCATCACGTTCAGGAAATCCTTTGCGATTGCCCGTACATCCGGCATGGTCTGCGTTTCCGCAGATATCTCTGCGGGCATGTTCAGCGTATAGACCGGATTCTTTACAAGCAGCGCTTCCGCACACAGCTTTCCGATCAGATCCACCGCTTCTTCCCGGCTTGCGGTTACCGGAATTTCCGTGCTCGCTTTTCCGAGAAAGGAATCAAACTTCTTATATACACTGACGTTGATATGTTCGACATTGCGGACACGGTTCTGGTCCAGCTGATGACGGATGAAGTAGAACTCCCATCCCTGTGTCCTGGTGTCGGTTACTTCCCAGCCGTCTGTGCCGGCTTCCTTCAGAAGTTCAATAATCGTTTCAAGCATTATCCCAACCTCGCTTTCGCCTTCAGGTACGGACCGCCGTCACTGACCTTGACCCATTCCTTGTGTCCTTTTCCGCAGGCACCGGAACCGAATACTTCACGGTCGGTGCTCGCCATGGTAATACTGCCCAGAAGATCCGGCACATAACCGGTCATGACGATCGGCGCAACGACCTTTCCGGTAAGCTTTCCGTCCCGGATCTCAAGACCGCGCTCCACGATGCACTGAATGCCCCAGTGCTTCGGATCTTCCATACCGGACTTCATGCCTTCCAGAAGATATCCATACTTTACGGACGCAATCATGTCCTCCAGCGTATCGGTGCCGGAATCAAATACCGTATTGGTCATACGGGTATAAACCTTGTTTTCAAAACTCTGGCGCTTGCCGTTTCCAGTCGGTTTCGTGCCGAGGCGCAGTGCGCTCAGCGCATCACAGACACCGGTCTGCAGGATGCCGTTTTTAATTTCAACGGTATCACCGGCAGGTGTTCCTTCATCGTCAAACGCATAGCTTGCGACTTCCTCGACACAGAGTGCGCCTTCATGCATGGTCACAAGATCGGAGCCGACACGTCTGCCGATATACTCTTTTCCAAGCGCACGGTTCTTGACGAACATATCCATTTCAACCCCATGACCGAATGCCTCATGCGCAATCAGACCGGAAACTTCCGGGGAGGTGATAATTTCATACTCGCCCGGCACAATCGGCTCTGCGTCAATGACTTCCTCTGCCGCCTTTACGGCTTCCGCAAGCTTGTCACGAAGACCGGCAAACAGTTCCGGTCCGCGGCGTCCGGACACACTCGCATAGCTCATCTCGTTCTTTCCGTTCTTCATGACGATCGGCGCAATCATTCCTTCGGAATAGACATAGCTCTGCCGCATGTCGCGATTTTTTGTCAGGAACATCTTACTGACATGGGTCGACTGTCCGCGAACCATACAGTCAACCGCGATTTCACAGCTGTGCACCGCCTCATCGCTGATTGCGGACAGTTCCTCAACCAGTTTCTGAAGATCGGTATCCTCCGGCATCGTACCGGTTTCCATCTCCGCAAATACCTGTGCAGGCTCATCCGGAAGCACATCGGTCGCATAAATCTCTGCGCCGGTTTCCGCAAGCAGATCGAGCTGGGCATTCAGCGCTACCCGGATTTCTTCCGCAAGCGCACGTACGTTTCCGGTGTCAAATTCGTTGAATGCATACTCGCTGTACAGTCCGTTTTTCTGCACACGCACCACATTGCCGCGTTCCGTAAACATGGTGGAGTTCGATACCGACTTTGCGCGCTGGGAAATCATCGCGCTGAAGCCGACCGAATCCGTGGACAGAACACTGACATAATCATAATGATTGCCCAGCAGCTCGATGAGTTCCTTCACTGCCGGCGCAATCGTATTCAGATAATCTGAAAATGCAGCTTTCATAGTGTTAATCCTTTCTAACCTCAACGATTATAATCGATTCCCGTGGATTCAGCCAATTTTGTGCGCTCTGTGACCGCAAGGTGCTTGCGGGCAGACCGATATATTGTGCTATACTGTTAAGGCGCTTATGGAGAAGTACCCAAGAGGCTGAAGGGACTGGTTTCGAAAACCAGCAGACGTGCGAGCGTGCGGGGGTTCGAATCCCCCCTTCTCCGCTGAACATACCGCAGGCAGCTGCGGTTTTCTTTTTCCTGTTCACACGCAGCCGTTTCGTTTAGAATTCTGACAGAAGGAGCATACAGTCATGCAGGTACGAGAATACAGGTCAGCCGACATTCCGCAGATGATCCGCATCTGGAATGAAATTGTCGAAGAAGGAATTGCCTTCCCGCAGGAAGAGACGCTGAACCCGGAAACCGGCGATGTGTTTTTCGCGTCACAGACCCGCACTGCCGTTGCGGAGGAAAACGGTGTAATCTATGGTCTTTATATTCTTCACCCCAATAACATCGGCCGCTGCGGTCATCTGTGCAATGCCAGTTATGCGGTGGATTCCGCACACCGCGGAAAGCAGATCGGAAGGCTTCTCGTTACTGACTGTATGGCGCAGGCAAAACTTGCCGGTTATCGCGTCCTGCAGTTCAATGCGGTGGTGGCGGACAATCTGCCCGCCCGGCGCCTGTATGAATCGCTCGGTTTCCGGCAGCTTGGAACGATACCGGGCGGCTTTCGGAAAAAGGACGGCAGCTACGCGGATATCTGCCCGTACTACATCTCCCTGGTATGACAAAACCGTCCGGAATTACCCGGACGGAGGTTCACTGATTCAGAAAAATGGCACCGGATCACGTCTCCGGTGCCATTTTCATTACGATCTGCTTACTCGCCTTTTTCAAGCGCAAGTGTTCTTGTGGTGAGGTCGCATACCTCGGTCGGTCCATAGTACTGGATCGCTCCCGGATAGGTATATGCAGTTTCCACTGCCCATGCCTCACGGTTTGCCTCAAAGAACCGGAACGGCTTGCCGTCGAGCTCGACGAGAGCCTTGCGGATAACCGGCTTGTCTTCGCCGTGTCTGCGCTCCATGTTCATCATCTTGGTGATCGGCATACCGCCTGCGACCCACTCCTCTGCCGGTTTGGAGAGGTTGGAAATCTTGGAGAGATAGCCGTTGTATCCATACTGAATGAGCATGAATGCATTGTATCCGAGGGAATAGCAGTAATCCGCGTCAAAGTTGGACGGGAATGCACATCTTCCTTCGTAACCGAAGAAGTGGTGAAGCGGGCTGAACTTGCCCTTGTAGGTACCGGCCTTCCTGCGCTCTTCAAGTTTTGCCTTTACCAGCGCGGAGAAGAGCTTTTCGGACTCGATCAGGGATACCTGAACGTTGCCGTGCGGGTCACGCTCAAGGAAGAGCTGCTGCTGGATGGTCTCCGGCAGAATTGCGAATACAGCCATGGATTCCTTTGTCAGACCGTTTTCGATAAATGCATACTTTTCCTTCCAGGATGCCAGCGCATTGAATTCATCCGCCTTGGATCCTGCGAGCAGTTCGTTGATCTCTGCGATCAGTACGGAGAATTCCGGAACGAATTCAACCACGCCTTCCGGAATAATCGCAACACCGAAGTTCATGCCGTTGTCTGCACGCTTGTTTACGGAGTCCGCGATATAGTCCGCAATCTGGGAAAGGGACATCTTCTTCGCCGCAACTTCTTCCGAGATCAGACAGACGTTCGGCTGGGTTTCCAGTGCACATTCCAGCGCGACATGGGAAGCGGAACGGCCCATGACCTTGACGAAGTGCCAGTACTTCTTTGCGGAGTTCGCATCACGCTCGATGTTTCCGATCAGTTCGCTGTAGGTCTTTGTGGCGGTATCGAAACCGAACGAGCATTCGATATCCTCGTTCTTGAGGTCGCCGTCGATGGTCTTCGGGCAGCCGATGACCTGCACGCCGGTTTCATGTGCTGCGAAGTATTCCGCAAGCACTGCCGCGTTGGTATTGGAGTCATCACCGCCGATGATGACGATCGCGGTAAGACCATGCTTCTTTGCGACTTCTGCCGCAACCGCAAACTGTTCCTCTGTCTCAAGCTTTGTTCTGCCGGAACCGATGATATCGAATCCGCCGGTATTGCGGAACTGATCGATATACGCATCGTCAAATTCAATATAATCATCCTCCAGCAGTCCGCTCGGTCCGTTTCTGAAGCCAAGCAGAACGTTGGCGCTGTCCGTAGCCTTAAGTGCATCATAGAGGCCGCATACAACGTTATGTCCGCCCGGAGCCTGTCCGCCGGAGAGGATTACACCGACGACCTGTTTCTTCGCAGGAGAGGTGTTCTGTCCCTTCTCAAATGTGATTTCCGGTTTGCCGTAAGTGTTCGGGAACAGGGCATGGATCTTTTCCTGATCGGCAACGCTCTGGGTTGCCTCCCCTTCCTTCACGCAGATTTCCGAAATGCCGTGTCTCAGCATTCCCGGAAGTTTCGGCGCATACTGCAGTCTTGCTTTCTGAAGCGGTGTAATAACAGCCATAATTGTCTCCTTTTTTTACCTCTTTTCAGTATTAAAATGATAAAACATTTTCTGCCTTAAATAAATACATTCCTCTACGCGGAAAGACGTTCCCATTCCTCCATCAGGTGTGCCAGATCATTGTGAATCTGATCGATTTCCTCATCGAGTTCATTCATTTTCCGGAAATCCTGATAATATTCCGGTTCATAGCGCAGTTCCCGCTTTTCTTCGAGCAGCGCTTCCTTCTCGGTGATCTTCCGTTCGATCTTCTCAATCTGACGCCGGAGTCCTTCCGGGGAAAGCCGTTTTTCCGCCGGCTTCTCTTCCGGTTCTGCATCGGCGGTTTTCACTTCCGGAACCGGGGTATCAGTGCCGTTACGGTGTTCTTCATACTCCGCATAGGTCAATGGCCAGTACTCTGCCGTTCCGTTTTCCATCACCAGCAGGGATTTCGCAAGCCGGGAAATGAAATACCGGTCATGCGAGACAAACAGAATCGTTCCGGTAAATCCGCTGAGTGCTTCCTCGAGCGCTTCCTTGCCCGGAATATCCAGGTGGTTTGTCGGCTCATCGAGGATAAGCAGGTTGGAATGTTTCAACATCAGCTTTGCCAGCGACAGCCGGACTTTCTCGCCGCCGCTCAGCACATCGACGGTCTTGAATACCTCATCCGCCGAGAACAGGAACCGTCCGAGCGCGGAGCGGATCTCCGTCCGGTCGAGCTCGGGATTGTCATCCCAGATCTCCTCCAGAACGGTTTTTCCGGAGGAAAACTGCGCCAGCTGCTGGTCAAAGTAACCGGCTTCAATCTGATGGCCGTACAGGTATTCTCCGCCAAGCGGTTCCAGCAGGCCCATCAGGGTCTTCACAAAAGTTGACTTCCCGCAGCCGTTGGGGCCGATGACGCCGACGCGGTCACCGCGCCGCATGGACATGGTGACCTCCGCAAGCGGGTGATCATAGCCGATCGCAAGATGATCGGTCTCGAGAACCTTTTCTCCGCCCTTCACCCGCGGGGTGAACTGCACATGGAAGGTTTTGTCATCCGCACCGGTCGGCTTTTCCAGTTTTTCCATCCGGTCGAGGTATTTGATCTTCGACTGTGCGAACGCCGCCTTGTTTTTCTTGTATCGGAACTTTTCGATCAGCGCCTCCAGCCGTTCAATATCTTTCTGCTGGCGGTTGTATGCGGCGGTCTGCCGTTCAATGCTGTTTTTCTTCTGTTCGACATAAGACGAATAGTTGCCGACATACTTTGTCATCGTGCCGTATTCCATGTCATAGACCACATCCGTGACATGGTCCAGAAACATCCGGTCATGGCTGACGACAACAACGGCCTTCGGGTACTTGCGCACATAGCCTTCGAGCCATTCAATCGTTTCAAGGTCCAGATGGTTGGTCGGCTCGTCCAGCAGAAGAATATCCGGCTTCGACAGTAACAGCCGCACAAAGGCAATCCGTGTCTTCTGACCGCCGGAGAACTCCCGGATCCTGCGGTTCAGGTCCTCCGGGCTGAATCCGAAGCGCGTAAATACCGTGCGCATCTCGGATTCCCAGTTATATCCGTTCATTGCCTCAAACTGTTCCTGGACCTGCGCATAGCGGGCCAGAACTTTTTCCGAGGCATCGGTTTTCATCTGATCACTGATCTTTTCCAGTTCTTCCTGCATGCGGAATACCGGTTCAAACACCGTGCGCAGTTCTTCCTCAACCGTGCGTTCCTCATGTTCAAGCACCTTCTGGGCAAGATAGCCGATGGTCGTGCCGTTCATGACGGAGACCGTTCCCTTATCGAAATTCATCTCACCGGAAAGACAGCGCAAAAAGGTCGTCTTCCCGCATCCGTTGCGGCCGACGATCGTTATTTTTTCCGTGTTTTTGATCTCAAACTTCACATCCTCAAATACCGTTTCGGCACCGAAGGACTTCGAAGCGTGTGTTACCTGATAAAGCATATACTCCTGTGTTTGTGACTCAGAGACGGATTTCCGTGATATGCTTGGCAACCCGTTTCTCTTCCGGCGGCGGCGTCATATAGGAAGGCGCGATGGCCGTACAGAGATATTCATGCGGGTGATTGGCGATTGGAAATTCCGTATCCTCAAATCTGATGTAATGCGGCGGAAAAATATCATCTTTTTTAAAGATGAACGGTTTGAACGGAGTCTTCCATACCCAGGTCAGGTCAAAGCCGACATACCTGCTTTTCTGCTTTTCACAGATCCGGCTGTATTTATCCGCGACCTTCATGATCGCGCTCTTGATATGAACCGGATTGATATGGAACACATTGTCCGCGATGATTTCCGGAACCATCAGAACATAGTTTGCCAGACGGAACGGCAGATCGATCCATTTGTTCGTCGTCGCATAGTCCCAGACAAAGACGTCGATAAAGATGCCGTCACAGCCGTCATAGCCTGTGCAGCGGTTGGAAAGGAGGGTGTTGACCTCCTGAATATAGGTTCCCTTCTTGCGGATCTTCATTCCGGGAATCAGCACATTGTATCGTTTGTCGGTATACCAGCACTGGAAGACATACTTGTCCTGCTTCTTCATGACTTCCACGAATCGGAGGAAATCCTCCTTCATCATGAAGAAGTCCGCATCGTCATCCCAGGGGATGAAGCCGCCGTGGCGCACTGCGCCAAGCGCGCTTCCGCCCGACAGAAAATAAGGGATGTTATTCTCCCTGCACAGTTCGCCAATGTCCTTCATCATTTCGAGAAGAACGACCTGCACATCATGAACGGTCACAACGCTGCCGTCACTGTTTTCCTTGAGAATATAATCCATCCCTGTATCCTCTCACGATTTATCAGAAGCTGAGGTTCCGCGGTGTACGCGCAAACGGAATCACGTCACGGATGTTTTCCATGCCGGTCACGTACATGACAAGACGCTCAAAACCAAGACCGAATCCGGCATGTTTACAGCCGCCGTACCGGCGCAGATCAAGATACCAGCGGTATCCGTCCAGCTTCATGCCAAGATCTGTCATGCGCTGTTCGAGCACATCCAGACGCTCTTCTCTCTGGCTTCCGCCGACGAGTTCGCCGACACCCGGCACAAGCAGGTCGCATGCGGCGACAGTCTTACCGTCATCGTTCAGACGCATGTAAAACGCCTTGATATCCTTCGGGTAGTTGATCAGGAATACCGGTCCGTTGACGACTTTCTCAGTCAGGTAACGCTCGTGCTCGGTATTGAGATCCATGCCCCATTCAATTTTGTTGTTTTCAAACTTCACATCAGCCTGTTTCAGAAGCACGATTGCCTCGGTGTAGTCCATCCGGCGGAACTCGCTGTTCTTCACCGCGTCAAGACGCTCGAGAAGTCCCTTGTCGATGAAGGAGTTGAAGAACTCCATCTCCGCGGGGCAGTTGTCCTCGACATACTGAATGCAGAACTTGACCATGTCCTCGATGAGGTCCATGTCATCTTCCAGATCCGCAAACGCGATTTCCGGCTCGATCATCCAGAACTCCGCCGCATGGTTTGTCGTGTTGGAGTTTTCCGCACGGAATGTCGGTCCGAAGGTATAGACATCACGGAACGCAAGTGCGAACGCCTCCGCCTGAAGCTGACCGGATACGGTCAGGCTTGCATGCTTGCCGAAGAAATCCTCTTCATACTTTGCGTCATCGCGTGTGGTGACGGTAAATGTTTCACCCGCACCCTCGGCATCGTTGCCGGTGATGATCGGCGTGTTGACATAAACGAATCCCTGATCCTGGAAGAACTCATGGATTGCCATCGCCAGTGCGGAACGGACACGGAACACTGCGGACAGTGTATTTGTGCGCGGACGCAGATGTCCGATCTCACGCAGATATTCAAACGTATGGCGCTTCTTCTGGAGCGGATACGTGCTGTCACAGAGTCCCTCGATTACGATCTCGGTTGCCTGGATCTCAAACGGCTGTTTGTTTTCCGGCGTCGCAAGATATTTACCGGTAACGCTGACGGCAGCGCCCGTAAGCAGTTTTCCGATTTCCGCATAGTTTGCCAGGGTATCGGAATACACAATCTGTGCGTTCTTAAAATATGTTCCGTCGTTCAGCGAAATAAAGCTGACGTTCTTTCCGAAACGGTTTGTGCGGATCCATCCCTGCAGGGAAACATATTCCACCTGATCCTTTTCCATATCGGATCCGTCAATTGTCAGTTCGTACAGTTCTCTGACCGTCATATCACTCAGCATGTTCATTTACCTCTATTTGAATTTCTGTTTTTGTATCGGAATCCATGCATTATCTGTGCATGGCATTGGCCTCAAAGACCAGCTCCTGAATGGAGGACACTACATCGATTTGCTTGACATGCACACCCTCCGGCACCGTGAAGTGGTCGCTCGCAAAGCTTACAATACCGGTAATGCCGTTGTCCACCAGGAAATCCACCGTCTTCTGGACATCTCTTGAAATACAGAGAATTGCGATCCGGCAGCCTTCCGGCTTCATGGTCGCAAACTCATCCAGAGAGTATACCGGAACGGGCGCATTGCCCACACGGTCCGGCTGAAGATCGAATGCACATACGATCTCTCCGACCACGTGATTCCACTGATTGTAGTTCAGCAGCGCCTTTCCGAGGTTTCCGCACCCGACGAGAATGATCTTTTCATCGAAGTTCATTCCAAGTTCTTCCGAGAAGACACGGATCAGATCATCAACCTGATATCCGTATCCCTGCTTGCCGAGACTTCCGAGAAAGGAGAAATCCCGCCGGATCGTTGTTGATTCAATTGCGACGTACTCCGCAAGCTCACGCGACATTACCCGGTCCACACCGTCGGCCTTCAGCTTTCTGAGTGCCTTCAGATAAATCGGGTAGCGATGCAGCGTTGCCTTGGGAACCTGTTTCTTTTCATCCATATTCATTACGCACCTGAAAAAAAGTGTACCATCTTGTGAAATTAAAAACAAGTCACTCTTCGCCCGGCATGATCAGTCCGGGGTCCGCCGCATCCTCAAATGTGCCGAACATTCCGTGCGCATAGGCCGCTGCGCCGACCGCACCGATCATCGCCGCGTTGTCCGTACAGTACTTCAGCGGCGGGATGACAAGCTCACATTCCGGAACTTCCTTCATCCGCTCGCTCATCAGCTCACGTAGTCTGGAATTTGCGGCGACACCGCCCGCAAGCACCGTCATGACCGGCTGTTTTTCCTTCACTGCCGCGATTGTCTTATCGACCATGGAATTCAGCGCGGTTTCCTGGAAACACCACGCAAGATCTGCCGGCACAACCTCTTTTCCGTTCCGCTTCAGGCGGTCATTCAGCTGAAGAACCGCCGTCTTTAGGCCGGAGAACGAGAAGTTATGCGGATCATCGGTCTTCGGCGTCGGCAGCTTGTAATCCGGGTTGTAATGCCCTTCCTTTGCCAGTTTATCGATCGCCGGACCGCCCGGATACCCGAGTCCGAGCACTCTTGCGACCTTGTCATAGGCTTCGCCGATCGCATCATCCGCTGTGGTGCCGATCACCTCAAAGTCATAATCGTTCTTCATCCATACCAGTTCGGTATGACCGCCGGATACGACCAGGGCCATCAGCGGAAACTTCAGTTCCGTCACAAATGCATTGGCATAGATGTGCCCGGTAATGTGATGCACCGGGACAAGCGGCTTGTGATACGCAAAGGCAATCGTCTTTGCGGCCATAACGCCGACATGCAGGGAGCCGATCAGTCCCGGACCGAGCGTATAAGCGACCGCATCGATGTCATCCATCGAACAGCCGGATTCCGCAAGTGCTTCCGTCACAACCGTCGAGATATTCTCAACATGGATGCGGCTGGCAACTTCCGGCACCACGCCGCCGTACAGCGTATGGGTATTGATCTGGCTGCTTACAATATTGGAAAGAATCTCATTTCCGTTCCGTATGATCGCACAGGCTGTCTCATCACAGCTTGATTCAATTGCCAGTATCGTTGTCATAAACTACCTCCCAGCGGCAGAACCATCAGAATGGCATCTTCGCCGTTTTCGTAATACCGCTTCCGTATCGCGGCATCGATAAATCCATAGGAATGATAGAGCGAGATGGCCGGGGTGTTGGATACCCTTGCCTCAAGACTCAGCGTCTCACATCCCTTTTCATTGGCATCGCGTATGCATGCCTCCAGCAGCAGTTTTCCATAGCCGCGACCGCGGTAATCCGGGTCCACCGCGATATTGGCAAGCTGCGCCTTATCATAAAGAATCCACCAGTCGATATAACCGACGATCTTCCCGTCTTCCTCAAGTACCTGCACGCAGGAAAACGGATTCTCATGCAGTTCATACAGGAATTCCTTTTCCGGCCAGGGACTGTCCGGAAAACACTTCTGTTCAAGTGCGAGGATCTGCGGAAGATCCGCTTCGCTCATCGGTCTCATCCGCGCTTCACCAGATAGGATTCGCTCGGCTTGAGATATTCCGGCGTAAGAAGATGCACATTCTCCGCCTTCTTCCATAACGGCTTCAGCGCAAGGAAGTTCGCCGCAAGATCCGGCCAGCAGTCTTCCAGTCCGACAAGATGTCCGTCACCGTAAACCGTCTCCTCCGGTTTCAGCTGTGCTTTGATCTCATCAACATCGAGCGCCGCAAGCTCTCCCTGCAGGACGCCGTGTTCATAAATGCCGTGGTAGGCACGGTGCCCGCGGGCGTCCATCAGCACCCGGGCATGATCCGCCATGCCTGCCGCAAGCTGAAGGGATCCAAGGGTATACAGCGGAAGCTCCTTCATGGCGCAGAATACCTTGGCGACCGTCATTGCAATCCGGACGCCGGTATAACTTCCCGGACCTTCAGTAATGACAATCTGATCAATATCTTCCGGCTGAAGATGCCGGTCTTCCAGCAGTGCATTCAGACGCGGAAACAGTTCTTCGCTCTGCCGCTTCCAGCACGGTTCCTGATAAGACGCAATCAGCTGTTCATCCTTTATTAACGCCAGCACCAGAAAGGACTGGCTCGTATCCATACACAATGTGATCATGCAAGTTCCTCCAGAAGCTCTTCATACTGTTTCCCGGCAGCCTCAAACCGGAATTCCCGCGCATCTTCTTCCAGCAGGTGAATCGTGACGGTCAGATGTTCCTCGGGAATCAGCTGCGGCGCAAACTGTGACCATTCGATCACGGTCAGACCTCCGTCATTCATATATTCTTCAAAGCCAAGATCCTGACTCAGGCCTTCCAGACGGTAGGCATCAATATGATTGAGGACGAGCCTGCCGCCGCGGTACAGTTTCTGAATCGTGAATGTCGGTGATGTCACGGGCCGCTTGATGCCAAGTCCGCGCGCAATTCCCTGTGTCAGTGTGGTTTTGCCTGCGCCGAGATCACCCGACAATAAAAAAACCATATTTCCCTTCGCGGCAGCGCCAAGCTTTTCGCCGAGCGCATGCGTTTCTTCTCTGCTCTGTGTGTTCAGTATCAGTGTTTTCATAGCTGTGCGGTTCCTTAAACCCGCCCTATTATAAAACGCAAATGAAAAAAATGATATAGACGCAATGTTCACAGATAAAAAGCAGGCAGGGACTTTCCTGCCTGCGGTGAACCTTCAGCGATTATTCTTCGGGATCGCGGTATGCGCCGTAGCCGATATATTCCACAGGTTCCGCCTGCGTCACCGTTCCTTCGGAATCCACAGTCACACGGTACAGGCCCGGAGAAAATGACTTCGGTACCGTATCCGTGTTATACAGATACAGCTTCCCGTGATCCAGAGACGGAATCACACGCACAATATTCATTTCCTCACCATACCAGTCAGCGGTCTCTCCGATTACTTTCACCCTCTGCAGGAGGTAGCCGCTGGCATCTTTCATCCAGCAGAATGCATAACAGGTCCCGTTTTTTATGAATTGATCGTCATTATCATCTGAAGCTGCAAAGGGTGACTCTTCACGGGTAAAAATCCAGCCGTATTCACCGGTCTCATTTTCTTCTTTCAGCACGGCCATATCAATTACGGACATGCCGTTGCCAAGTTCCCGCAGGAAAAGATAATCTGTTCCTTCAAATGTGCCGGTAAAATACTGCATGTCTGAGGAATAAATATCCAGATTGTCTCCGTACTTCTGAATCAGGCCATCCGCTGCGTCAGTGACCGAAAACCTTATGGCATCGCCTGAGATACCAGATTCAGAATCGCTGTCAAAAACTTCAAGGTCTGCCACAACAGATAAATCATCCGCCGCATGGATCTGAACGGTTCCGGATTCTTTGCGGAACGAAAGCGCAGCACTCCCGTCAGTTTCCGCCTGATTTGTGCGCAGATTCCATGTCCCGTCGAGGAATTCCAGGATGCCTGCTGGTTCATCGGTCAGTTCAGAAGCCGGCGCAGGGACGGCGGTTTCTGTTTCAATGCCTGTGTCTTCGCGGATTTCCGTTTCCGGAAGCGCTGTGTGTTCTGTATCATCCGTCTGCGGTCTGCCGCAGGCGATGATCAGAACACAGAAAAATATGGTAATCAGTTTTTTCATAATTCTGCTTCCCTGTTCTTCTGTTCGGTGTCCTATATAAAAATCATATAACAGTTCGTTAATGTTACCGCTGACGGAAACGGAAACAGCGGACGGAGGAATTACTGCGGCGAAAAGAACACCCAAACGATGGGAAAGGGAATGCTGATGAAAAGATGAAAAGATTAAAAGACAATAAAAAAACCCGGGCCAAAACCCGGGCAAACCGGCAACGTCCTCGATT
>JAFUFO010000004.1 GCA_017469885.1 Solobacterium sp. | reverse complement strand
TTGCAGTTCCACTCAAATAATCCTCACATGCCTTGATCTTGTCTTCATAGGAAACCTTTAATTTTCTTCCCATGATAAAATCCCACCTCCATAGATACACGTTTCTATATTTCGTGTGTCTACTTTGGCGGGATCATATCAATGTGCCGGAGTTTTTTGGTGTCTTAACGAAATCTTAATGTGCAGGGAAACCACATTAATCCAATCTTAATGCCGGTCTTTTTACACTGAAATCAGCAAAGGAGAGAAGTATGCTGCGACTACGGATCTTTCTCAGGGATCAGATGACATCGTTTCGGGTAATTCTTGTCGGTTTTATCCTGCTGATCCTGGCCGGCGCATTTCTGCTCTCACTTCCGATCGCTTCCGCGTCACATGTTCGGACACCGTTTCTGGATGCGCTGTTTACATCGACTTCCGCGGCCTGTGTAACCGGTCTTGTTGTACGGGATACCGCAACCTACTGGTCGCTGTTTGGCAGGACCGTCATCCTGATTCTGATTCAGATCGGCGGTCTTGGTGTTGTGACTGTCGGTGTATTCATGATCGTGCTCAGCGGAAAACAGATTGGAATCCATCAGCGTACCGTCATGCAGGAGGCAATATCCGCACCGCAGATCGGCGGAATCATCCGCTTCACAAAATTCTTTATCGGCGGAACTGCACTGCTTGAAGCATTCGGCATGATTGCACTTGCGCCGCCGTTCATCCGGGAATTCGGAGTCGCAAAAGGACTGAGCTATGCGCTGTTTCATTCCATATCTGCTTTCTGCAATGCCGGGTTTGACCTGATGGGAATACGGGGACAGTACTCCTCTCTCAGTTCCTTGCAGCACAATCACTGGGTGCTTGGCGTCATCATGGCGTTGATTGTATTCGGCGGCATCGGCTTTCTTACCTGGCGCGATCTTCTGGATAACCGGTTCCGCTGGCGGAGGCTGCGGCTTCAGACAAAAATCATCCTTTATACGACGGGAGTTCTGCTTGTCATTACATTTCTGTATTTCTGGCTGGTGGAATTCCGCGATATCCAGATGACAGACCGGATCTGGTATTCCCTGTTTGCGGCGGTCACTCCGCGTACGGCGGGGTTCAATACCTTCGAATATGGTTCGATTTCGGAAGCCGGAATGCTTGTGACGATCGTCCTGATGATGACAGGCGGAGCTCCTGGATCCACTGCGGGCGGTATGAAGGTGACGACACTCTTTGCGGTATGTATCGCCGCCACAAATGATCTTCGCAGAAAAGAAGATGTGAACTGTTTCGGAAGACGGCTGGATGAATCCAGTATTCACAAGGCGTTCTCCATTCTTCAGATTTATACCGCACTTCTTCTGATCGGCACCGCCGCAATCTCGCTGATTGAGCCGGTTCCGCTGATCCGCGCGATGTTTGAATGTGCTTCTGCACTTGGAACGGTAGGACTGACAACCGGAATCACACCGGGACTTGGGCCGGTCTCAAAAACAATTCTGATTCTGTTCATGTATCTCGGCAGAGTCGGAGGACTGACGATTGTCTACGCGGCAGTCTCTGTAAAGAAGCGGACGATCCGCAGATATCCGATGGAAAAGATTACGGTCGGATAGGAGGAAAGTGAAATGAAAAATGTGCTTGTAATTGGCGCCGGAAGATTCGGGAGATATACCTGCGAAAAACTTCATGAACTTGGGCACCAGGTAATGCTGGTAGATAAGAATGAAGACCGGATCAATAAGGCACTTGAATATGTGACCAGTGCGGAAATCGGTGACAGTACGGACCGTACATTCATGGAATCGCTCGGCGTTAAGGATTATGACCTGTGCATTGTCGCAATCGGTGATGACTTTCTGAGCTCACTGGAGACAACGTTTCTGCTGGAAGAACTCGGCGCAAGGAAAACCGTATCGCGTGCGACCAGCGGATCACAGGAAAAGTTCCTTCTTCATAACGGTGCGGACGCCGTTGTGTTTCCGGAGCGTCAGCTTGGAAGCTGGACCGCAATCCGATTCAGCTCGGAAAGCATTCACAACTATATTGAGCTGATGGACGGATATTCCATCTTTGAACTGGAAATCCCCAAAGAATGGGATGGAAAAAAGATCGGGGAACTGGATATCCGGAATAAATACAACATTAATATTCTCGGCGTGAAAAACGGGAAGATGGATATGAATATCGGCGTCGACACAATCATGCGGTATGGCGAAACCATGCTTGTATTGGGAAAGACGCAGAGTATTCAGAAACTGTTTTATCTGTAAGGAGGACTGGAGATATGCTGCTGAATCTTGAAATAATCAGTTGCTTCATTCTTTCTGCAGTCCTGGTCTATGCGGCTGTCAGTGTCCTGATTGATTTTGCCATTCCGGAGCCGCTTCGGCACAGATATATCCGCCGTCTGCCGAAGCGGTCCCGGAAGCTTCTGCATGCACGGCAGAAGAAACTGCGACAGTTTTTCAAATCTGACAGTGAAACTGCCCGTACAAAGGTTCAACTGAAGGAACTGCACCACTGATCTGTTGCAATTCCCATCGAAAAAAGGGATTGTAGAACTATGGAATTAACAAACGAAAACGGAAACGTGATTCTTGTATGCCTCTCTGCGTCTCCCAGCAATGAACGGGTGATCCGGGCAGCTGCCAGAATGTGCAGAGGAAGCGCGGACACGTTTCTTGCACTGTATGTCGGCACCGCAAGTGCCGGTGGAACAGCCAACGCAAGACTGAACGAAAACATATCCCTGGCAAAAAACTGCGGGGCGCATGTGGATACGATGGAGACCGGTGAGATCGCACTGACGATTGCGGAATATGCAAAGCGTTCGGGTGTGACGGATCTCTTCATCGGGGAAAGCGCACGGCCCCGTCTTTTTGCGGTGCGCAGTATTCCGGATCAGCTGATACGGTATCTTCCGGACACGAACATTCATATTATTCCTGACGCAAAATCATCTTCGATTCCTCAGGATTACCGACGCGGAAATGACAGACTGTTCAATGTAAGGGATCTTCTTCTGACCATCGGCATTATGGCTGCCGCGACCATTCTTGCATATCTCTTCTATCATTCTCCCTTCAGCAATTCCAACATCATCACGATCTATATTCTGGCTGTGCTGGTTGCCTCGGTGCTGACCTCGCACCAGCTGTACGGACTCATCGCTGCAGTGCTGTATATCCTGCTGTTCAATTTTCTGTTTATTGAGCCAAGATTTACGCTGCTGGTCTATGACCCGAATTATCTCGTGACCTATTTTGTGACGATCATCGCCGCTTTGATCACCGGCTCGCTTGCCGCAAGGCTGAAGTCGATTGCCTGGGAATCGGCGGAAAACGCCTATCAGGCAAAGGTGCTTCTCGATACCTCGGATCAGCTTCAGAAAGCCAGCAGCAGTGAAGAGATGGTAAAGATCACCTGCACGCAGCTGTCGAGCCTGCTGAACCGGGATGTGGTTTACTACCGGATCGCGCAGGACGGCTCCATTGTTCCGGCAGGGAAGGAAACCGGATCGGCGGAACATAAGGCGGATGAAGGTATTTCCGAAGCGGAGCGTGAAGCTGTGCAGTGGACAAGTGATAACGGCCACCATGCCGGAGCGTTTACGAATCATTATTCCGACAGTGCATACCGGTATCTGAGTATTTTTGCCGGAGAGCGGAAGTATGGCGTTCTCGGAATCCGGATGGATGGCCGTAATCTCACCGGTTTTGAAAAATCGATTCTGCTTTCCATTGTCAATGAGTTTACGATGGCGCTCGACAATGAGCGGATCAGCCGGGAAAAACAGGCTGCTGAAATCAATGCGGAAACCGAACGGTTCCGTTCCGGTCTTCTGCGCTCGGTATCGCATGATCTGCGCACGCCGCTGACCGCAATGTACGGCAATGCGGTAAATCTTTCGCAGAACAGCACCGCGATGACGGAAGAGGAGAAGCAGAAGGTATATACGGATCTGCAGGAAGATGCGCTCTGGCTCAGCGAGCAGATGGAAAATATCCTGTCCATGACGCGGCTGGAAAATGATCCGGACATCACACTTTCCCCGGTCAGCGTTGAGGAGGTCATCGAGGAATCGCTGCGCCACCTTGACCCGCATCAGAGTGAACATGAAATCATTGTTCATGACGGGGATGAAAGCACATTTGCGATGATGGACGCAAAGCTCATCGTTGCGGTGCTTGTAAATCTGATCAACAACGCAATCAAGTACACGCCTGCAGGTTCGCATATTGAAATACGAAAAGAACAGAACGGAAAGGAAGTGTGCATTTCCGTATCCGATGACGGATACGGTATTCCCGATGAGGAAAAGCCGCATGTGTTTTCCCTGTACTATACCGGAAAGCACAGCCTGTCGGACAGCTGCCGCAGTATGGGAATCGGCCTCAATCTGTGTGCTATGATACTCCAGGCACATCATCAGACGATTGAAGTGCATGATAATGTTCCGCACGGTGCGGTGTTCAGCTTCACACTGGAAGCAGCGGAGGTAAATCCGGATGAGTGAATTCAAGATACTGATCGTAGAAGATGACAAGTCCATCATGAACCTGATCTCCATCACGCTGAAGATTAACGGATATACATACCTTTCCGCGGACTGCGGAAAGGATGGTGTTGCACTTTGCGCGTCCCATCATCCGGACCTGATCCTGCTGGATCTCGGGCTTCCGGACATGGACGGCATTGAAGTGATCCGTACGATCCGCACCTGGGCAAATACACCGATCGTTGTGATCAGTGCGCGCGGCGAGGACAAGGATAAGATCGATGCGCTGGACAGCGGGGCGGATGATTATCTGACCAAACCGTTTTCCGTTGCGGAGCTGCTTGCCAGAATACGTGCCGTACAGCGTCGGCTTCAGTATTCCAGAAATGATTCTCTCGAGGAGTCGGTATTTGAAAACGGCGATCTGAAGATCGATTACGCATCTTCGCTTGTGACAATGAACGGAACCGAACTGCATCTGACGCCCATTGAGTACAAACTGCTGATCCTGCTGGCAAAGAATGTCGGCAAGGTGCTGACGCACTCCTATATCATTGACCGCATCTGGGGAAACGGAATTGATTCCGATATCGTATCCCTGCGTGTCTATATGGCGGGTCTGAGGAAGAAACTGAAACAGGGACAGAATTCCTCTTTGATCCAGACGCATGTCGGTATCGGCTATCAGATGATCCGGATCTGACAAAGACAGGTGTTTTGTACGTCTGTGTTAAGGTGTTGTGAATTATAATAGTGGCAGAAAGAGAGAACCTACAGACATATGAGAATTGCATTAATCAATGAGAATTCACAGGCAGCGAAAAACAGTATCGTAGAAGCATCGCTTCGCAAGGTTGCGGACGCGAAGGGCTATGAAGTAGTAAACTACGGCATGTACAGCGCGGATGACGCTGCACAGCTGACTTATGTACAGAACGGTATTCTGGCAGCGATCCTGCTCAACTCCGGCGCAGCGGACTTTGTCGTTACCGGATGCGGAACCGGCGAAGGCGCAATGCTGGCGCTGAACTCCTTCCCGGGCGTTATCTGCGGCCATGTTGCGACAACACTGGATGCATACACCTTTGCACAGATCAATGACGGAAATGCGATTTCCATTCCGTTTGCGCTCGGCTTCGGCTGGGGCGGCGACCTGCATCTCGAGTACATCTTCGAGAAGCTGTTCAGCGAGCCGTTCGGCGGCGGATATCCGAAAGAGCGTGTTGTGCCGGAACAGCGCAACAAGAAGATTCTTGACGTTGTCCGTGCCAAGGCATTCCGTCCGCTCGGCGACATTCTGAAGGATCTCGATCCGGAGCTTGTCAAAGGTGCGCTTGCGGGCGAACATTTCGATGAATACTTCTTCCGTGACTGCAAAGATCCTGCAATTGCGGAACTTGTACGCGAACTGAAGAAGTAATCATCCGGAGATATTATCGGAAACAGAAAAAACGGCAGACCTGCCTGCACAGCGGTCTGCCGTTTTACGTTCTGTCGTTCAGCAGAGAGGGGATGACTACTTCAGCCAGTTTTTCCCGGTGATTACACAGTCATAGCCGTGAATCTTCAGACGGTCTCCGATATGAAGCGCATCCTTCTTTGCGAGAATATAGCCGTTGTTTACATTCTTCACATAGGAGTATACGAGTTTGGACACACGGCCCACTTCCTCCTCTTCACTGTCGATGAAGACCGGTTCGCCCGGGCCGCCGTACTGCTTTGCGCGGATATAGAAATCCTGATTCTCATCACAGACCTCAAATCCCACCATTTCGCGTGCCGGTCCGTTTTCCTTTATTTTGAGAAGGGCTTCCTTACCGATAAAATCCTTGTCCCAGTTGATGTTTTTCTCAAGGCCGACTTCAAACGGATTGGTGCGGTTGAGATCACGCATGTAGTAGAATCCGGCTTCGGTCGGCAGTGTCCATGAGAACACCTGGAATTCGGTGACTTCTTTTCCGCCGGCTTCCTTAACAGCGCGGTCGATGGCATCCTGCACATCATCGGCATCATCGGCAGCACAGTAGACTTCGTAGCCGAATTTCTCGCCGGTAAATCCGCCGCGGTTGATCAGAACGTCCTTTCCTGCCAGTGTATCGGGACGGTGACGGAAGAATTTCAGATCCTCTACACCGTTTGCGGCAAGGGCATTCAGCACATCTTTGGATTTCGGCCCCTGAACGGAGAACATGTGCCAGTCTTCGGTCACCTCGCAGGTATCAATGTCAAACCCGTCGGAATGGAAATAAAACCAGTCATCGATCTTGGTCGCGTACAGAGTGGATACCCAGTATTTTTCTTCCTCAAGACGCATTACAACGACATCGTCGACAATCTCGCCTTCCTCATTCAGAATCGTCGTATAGCGATCCCGTCCGACTTCAAGCGAGGCAATGTCATTCGGACATACGTAATCCAGGAAGCGGCCTGCATCCGGTCCGCTGACTTCCATCAGCTGATGCGTGAACAGATAATATCCGACGCACTCTCTGACAGCCATGTGTTCCGAGCGTTTCCACTCGTCATCTTTAAAAATATTTTTATACATGTCCGGTTCTCCTTACATGAATTTGTCGATCTTCTTGGCAATCTTGATGCGCATTTTTCCTTTAGGGGAATCTTCCTCCCATACAGACCACTGCGCATTGACAAGGGTCTTGACCATACCCTGCCACATGTACAGATGTGCTTCACAGAGCGACTGTGTTCCGGTGATCGCAAGATCGCCCCGATTGATCACATAGATCACTTCATCCTTGTTGAAGGCTTCGATCTCATAGTGGCAGACAAGTGACTGCAGCAGCATCTCGATGACGCCGCCCAGCAGGCGTCCGTCCTCTCCGATGGAATTCGGAACACCGAGCCATTCGCGGCAGGCGCGGATGGCGTAGCGCTCACCGAACATTGCTTTGCCGGCAGCCTCAAGTACGCACTTCTTGATCCATTCCGCATTCTCCGCCGTCGTGTATCCGAGTTTTACGGCATTGTCGATTGCCGGCAGGAGATAAAGGGACGCTGCAGTGGAGAGGTTGACCATCTGGTTGGAGGAATCCGTCTCGGTATTCGTGCCGTTGACGAAGCGGTAACCGCATTCCTCGCGGAACATCATCGATTCTTCGACCGTGTCTTCCTCTTCGGTGTACTTCTTGTATTCATCGGAGACAGCGGGGCCGAATGACTGCCATAATTCATGCTCGGGAGCCGGATACTTTTCACGGCTCTCCGCGATAATGCGGCAGTGGCGGTCGCCGCATCCCTTAGCTTCGACCATCAGATAATCAAGCTTCTTGCCTTTTCTGTGACGGCTTTCCGTCGCATCCGCCTGTCCCTGCAGGGACATGGTGGTTGCCCGGCAGAGTTCTGATCCGCAGATATCCCAGTCGCAGACATCGAGTTCCTTTTCGCAGCGGTAGGTGCCGAAGTCCTGACAGCGTCCGCACATCAGAAGAGCATCATCGCCCTTGTCGCCGATCAGTGCGCCGGGATAGGATCCGCACATGAACGGATGGATGCCGAAGCCGTCATCGCCCGGGTAATTGATTCCGGTATAGTACAGTCTTCCGTAGGCTTCCTTGCACATTTCGGAGGCGCGTGTCGCATAGTCGGGAATAATGATGCGGTAAGCCTGCGCAACGGCCGCGCTGAGCACGGCCTCAAACCTGGACGCATAGTGCAGGGCGTCCTGATACGACATCAGTTTGTTCCAGGGTGACTGCACCGCATTGTACTGTGTGAATCCGGCGTCATTGCCGGAATCGGCAGGAATTCTGCCGTCGATTTTCTTTGTCATTGTGTATTACCTCAATTCTCTTCCGGATAGGCGTCGATCTGCGGCTGGTACTTTACGATGTTATGGGATGCGCCGCCGTCCGCCATGATCGTTTCGCCGGTGATGCCGTCGCCCATCGGCGTGCAGAGCGCGTAGGCAATGATACCGACCTGATCGACCGGGAGCTGGCCATCAACGGACCAGACCATCAGCTCATCATAGAATTCATCCTGCTGCTCTTCGGTGATAAGATCGCTCGCAAGATTGCCTGCTGCACCCGGAGTAACCATTCCGCCCGGAGCCACTGCGTTTACCATGATGCCGTAGCGCTTGAGCTCTTTTGCGGCTTCGGTCGCAAGGCCCATAACGGCCGCCTTGCTGGAAGCGTAGTGGGGATAGCCTCCGAATACCGGATACGGCATAATCGGGCTGTTTGACGAGATCAGGACGATCTTGCCCGGAATCTCATGTTCTTTCATGTATTTACTGACATGTTTGACACCGAAGAAGGCGCCGTAAACATTGGTTTCAAAAATGAGTGCGAGATCTTCTTTCGGAAGGTCATAAACCTTCGCGTAGTTCCAGATTGCTGCGCTGTTTACGAAGATGTCCAGCGAGCCGTATGTTTCCGCAGTGAACGCAACCAGTTTTTCGACTTCTTCTTCATTTCTGACATCGGTGAAGCAGAATGATACGCTGTCGCCGAAACCCTGCTCCGCAAACAGCGGCATCGCGGCTTCCTCCTCAATGCGGGAATTGGAAGCGACAACGACCTTTGCGCCGCCCTGCAGCAGGCGAAGCGCGATGTCAAAACCGAGACCGGATGTTCCGCCGGTCACGAGCGCCGTTTTGCCTTTTACGGAAAACATGTCCGCAAACGGACGGGCAGCGGCGACATAGCCCTCAAGCATTTTCTTGTCGGCAGGTGTGAAAGCCATAATTCCTCCTGTGATGTTCCATCATGAAAAGGGTATTCCCGGGATTGAATACAACTTCATTGTAAAAATCAGACGGGCGTTAAAATATGCTGAAAAAACAGGGAAATTCAGCGGCAGGAATGCGCTTTTTGGCGGGCGCGGCAGAGAGGAGAGGGCGGGCTGCCGTCCCTGCAGGCCTTGAACCCGAAAACTGACCGCTATTTTGTTCAGCTTGAAACATAACAAATACCTACAAAATGACGGGTATTACCAAACCGCTTTCCTGTATAATTTGAATTGGAGATGATGCTGAAATGAAGCTGAATGCGGATATAATCCATCATGAACTGAAAAAGCACTATACAGTTGAAATGTATGGCTCGGGGACGGACCGGCTGATTTTGCCGCGGCCGGAATTCTACATGGAAAACGAAGTAGACTTTTTGCCCGAACATCTGTATCTTGCGACAGCGGATCATCTTCCGAAGCGTCCCCGTATCGGAAATAATGCGGTTCTCGTGTGCATCGGGGAGCACATCAATCTCAAGAATTACAAAAACCGGATCTGTCTTATCAGCATCAAAAACAAAGCAGATTTCTTCAGGGTGTACCAGACGCTGCAGGAAATCTTCGACTTCTATGATGAGTGGGAGCGGAAGCTTTATCAGGATCTGTTCAATGATGAGGTGCAGCAGCTGATCACGGATTCTGCTGCGGTATTTTCACATCCGCTCTTTGTGCTGGACAAGGGATTCCATTATATTGCCGCAAGCAATGATGATAAATCAAATGAAGACTGGCAGCCGGGCGGAAACGGCGCGCTTCATACCGAAGCGGTCGATAAATTTCTGTCGTCATATGAGCTGATGACCGAGAAGAAAGGCGCGATCCGTTTTGACCTTCTGGATAAGAAGGTGCTGTGCGTCAATCTGTTTAATAAAAACGGGAATTATGAAGGATGTCTCTGTATCGATCAGGACAGCGGATCGTTTGAAGGGGAAGGGGCGCTTGCGGTGTACCTGGGCTCCATACTGGAACTTGCGATCGCAAAGAATCCGGCGGTCATCAATGACGAACAGTCTTCGATGCGGCAGGTCATGCGTACGCTGGTTGAGGAGATGCCGCTGTCCTATACGCAGCGATGGGTGCTGAACGCTGCGAACCGGAAACATACCTATGTGTGTATATTAATGGAATATCAGACATCTCATTCACCGCTGCCTGTTTCCTATATCTGCGACAGTTTTGAAGAACTGTTTGGAGATTCCTTTGCGTTTCCGCAGGATCAGATGATGGTCGGGTTTGCCGATATCGAGCCGCTGCGTGAAAAAAAGCGGGAATATCAGGTCGGGCTGAACCGGAAGCTGAAGGACTTTATCGCACGGATGCGGCTGAATGCCGGCATTTCCAATGAATTCAATGACCTCTTTGATATCCGGATCCATTACCTGCAGGCAAGATCTGCGCTCGAAAACGGGAAGATGATGAGCCCGACCGGAAACTTCTTCTATTTTGCCAGTTACGCGCTGACGGAGATGATCATCAATTCGCTCGGCGGGCTGCCGTCTGAAGCCTATTATCCTAGCGGTCTCAAGAATGTGCTTGAACATGACAGGACCTCGGGTGTCTCTTACCTTGAAACGCTGAAGGTATTTCTTGAAGAGAACATGTCCTATACATCTGCAGCGCAGAAACTGTTTATTCACCGCTCCACGCTGATTGACCGTATCGCCCGGATCGAGCGTGAACTGAACGTCGACCTACAGGATTCGGATCAGCGGCTTCAGCTGGAAATCCTGCTGAAGGCAATCGATATCGAAAGCATTCTCAGAATGCAGTAAAAAACAGATGCCTCGGCATCTGTTTTTTATGAACGCTTATTTGGAGCAGGCCTTGAGATCAGCGTCGATTTCTTCCGCGTGCACAGCCACTTCGGCAGATTCCGGATAGCTGAGCAGCTTGCGGTAGGTAAGACCGCCGACGAGTTTCATGCGCGGATCCTTTGTGGAGCCGGGTGCATACTTCTCCATAACAGCTTTGCCCTCCGGTGAACGCATGATGTCTCTGATTTTGGAATCGAGTGATAATGCCATGATATTTCCTCCCTGAATTATTGTTTTCTGATTCCTTCCCGGGAATCCACTTTGATCATAGAAAAAAACAGAACATTCATATATCCGTGAAACAAATGAAAAAAAGGACCGAAAACCATTATTTTTACAGTACGGGGCATGGAGAAGTATTGTTAAGATATATCTGCAGACGGAGATTTTATTATGCTGAACAAAACGATCACAGAGTTTATGGAAGAAAGTGCTTCGAAAGCACCGGTTCCCGGCGGCGGAGGCGTCAGCTCCCTGTGCGGAGCGCTTGCGGCATCGCTTTCGGAAATGGTCACCAACCTTACAACCGGAAAAAAGAAATATGCGGAGTATGAAAAAGAGATCCGCGGGATTATGAAGCGCGCGGAGACACTGCGCAATACACTGTCTGAATGCATCAAAGAGGATGCAGAGGCGTTTGCGCCGCTCGCGGCTGCCTATGCCCTGGACAAAAACAGTGAGGGCTATGCGGAACGGATGGAGACCTGTCTGCGCAACGCCGCAAAGCCGCCGTACAGGATCATGCAGTACTGCGCGGAGGTGATTCGGCTGGATGAGCGTCTTGCGGTGATCGGATCAAAACTTGCAGTATCCGATGCGGGAACTTCGGTCATGCTGGCACACGGTGCACTGTGCGGCGCGTACCTCAATGTAAGAGTCAATACGCGTCTGATGAAAGACCGGGAATATGCGGAGGCATTGGATGAAAAGGCAGATGTGCTGCTGGGAGAATATACCGAACGCGCACTGAACTGTTTCAATGCGGTAATGGAGAGAATGGATGGCTGAACTGTTGAAAGGAAAAGAAGCTGCGGCGGCGATGAATGAGGAAACCGCAGCACACATCACTGTACTGAAGGAAAAAGGAATCAATCCCTGTCTTGCGATTCTGCGGGTCGGGGAGAGACCGGATGACATCTCCTATGAAAACGGAGCCGTAAAGCGCTGCGAATCGTTAGGTGCATCCGTTAAGAAAGTGATCCTTCCGTCGGACACGGATACGGAGACATTCTACCGGACGCTGGACGGTCTCAATCAGGATCCGGCCGTGCACGGAATCCTGATGTTCCGGCCCCTGCCCAGAGAACTGGACAATGAACGCGCGCGCAATGCGATTCTTCCGGAAAAGGATATTGACGGCTGCTCGGACGGTTCGCTGGCAGGAGTCTTTACCGGAAACGGAAAGGGATTTGCGCCATGCACTGCAGAGGCGGCGGTCGCGATCCTGGATCATTACGGAATTGAACTGACAGGGAAGCGAGCAGTTGTGCTGGGACGCTCCCTGGTCGTCGGACGGCCGCTTGCGATGCTGCTGATGAGCCGGAATGCCACGGTGACCATCTGTCATACCCGCACGAAAGATATTCCCTCCATCGCAAGGGAAGCGGACATCATCTTTACCTGCATGGGCCAGCCGGAAAAGCTGGATGCCTCCTATGTAAGAGAAGGGCAGACGGTCGTAGACATCAGTATCTGCTGGAATGATAAAAAAGGAAAACTGTGCGGTGACTGCGCTTTTGAAGAAGTGGAGCCGATTGTAGAAAAGATTACACCGGTGCCCGGCGGAGTCGGTGCCGTCACAACCGCGGTGCTGATGCGTCATCTCGCAGAGGCAGCCGAACGTGCTTTCATCAAAGAGTAAGACAGAATATACAAACAAAAACTCCCGTTGGGAGTTTTTACTTTATTACGTTATAGAGCGATCTTCACTGCATGGCACCGCAACAAGAAGTTATCGGAGTGTTTCCGCAAGTTCACGGTCAAACAGTTCCTTATCCCAGATTCCGTAGGAGACCCAGCTGCGGATGCTGGTGAACAGGAACTCCGGAGAAAACATCGGATACAGTTTCTGAATCTCTTCATCCGTGCAGTCAAACCGCAGTTCTCCGTTATCGAAGACACCGCCCTTCCGGGTAAGGGAATAGGCAAGGAATGAGAACAGCCAGCTGTCCGGATTATCCACGCCGGCTTTGGTGAGATGAGAGAAGATGCGGTAAAAATCATCAAGGGAAGTAATCAGAGCGAGAAGGTTGTGCGATTTGACGGTCTCACTGCGGCTGCTTTCCGGACGGAATGTATCGGAAGAAAAGAGTTTGATAATGTCTTCTTTCCGTTCCTGAAGATAGGTTTTGTATGCTTCCGAACTCCAGTGCCGTTCTTTGATAATACTGGAAACGGCCGATTTGCAGTCCGGAATATGGAACAGCGTCCTGGATACGGTTTTTCCTTTTAACATCTGGTACTTTAACAGATCATGGCCCAGGGATCGAATCAGAAATGATTCATTGGTCACAATGATCGTGTTGAACTTCTGATTCTCACAGTAGTTGTTGATGGCGCCCATCACCGCAATCAGATCCAGTTTGGACCGTTCCAGATCGTCAAATACCAGGACAACCCGTTTCTTCTTGAGGTCATGGATATCTTTAATTTCCGGTTCCACGGTAATGACATCAAGAATGTTCAGTGACACGGCAAGATCCGCTGCCTTGCCGGCGGCGGGGTTCAGACCATTCAGAATCGAATTGATCGTATTCAGGAGTTTGCTGTTATTCTGTGCGCGCTCCTTATCCTTTACCAGTCTTCCAAGTACAGGGGAACAGGCGGTGATCCACGCTTCCTTCACTGCCTGATGAAGTGCATCAATCGAACCCAGGCCAAACAGGGAAACCCGGGCAATCACATGGGTATCCTCCAGCCGGGCTGTTAAATCCTTCTCAATCAGATGAGTCTTTCCGGACCCCCATTCGCCTGTAAGCATAAATGCACCGACAGGGTTTTCTGTTTTGCAGTAATGAACCAGTTCGTCCAGTGTTGCCATGATAATTGCCTCCTAAAATCTGTGACTGATACGCAGGAAGTAACCTGTACCGGCCGGATGATGAATCGAATACGTTTCCGCGTTACATATTCAGAATACTCGTTAAACGCTTGGAATGCAGTACTTTCTGTGCACGCGCTGCAGCGCATAAAAGAAAAACCCCGGCAGACACCGGGGTTGTGTGTGAATCAGAGGGTAACACCCTGTTTGAAGATTGCGATATCGTGATAGCCTGCTTCTTCGGAACGGCACTTCTTTCCGTTGGCAGTTTCAATCACGAGATCATACAGTTCTTCGCCGACTGCTTCGATGGAGCTGTCCTCAATTGCCCGTCCGGCATTGAGATCGATCCAGTTCTTCTTGGCATTGGCAAGACGGCTGTTGGTCGCAATCTTGATGGTCGGAACCGCAGTCGCAAACGGTGTTCCGCGTCCGGTGGTGAAGAGAACCATCTGGCAGCCTGCCGCTGCTTCACCGGTTGCCGCAACGAGGTCGTTGCCCGGTGTGGAGAGCAGGTTGAGACCGTTTGTCTTGAGACGGTCGCCATACTCGAGAACGTCGCTGATCACAGCGCTTCCGCTCTTCTGTACGCAGCCGTTGGACTTGTCTTCCAGTGTGGAGATACCGCCGGCCTTGTTTCCCGGAGACGGATTCTCGTAGATCGTCTGATGGTTGGCAGTGAAGTATTCCTTGAAGTTGTTGATAAGATCAACGGTCTTGTGGAAGACTTCTTCATTAACCGCACGGTTCATCAGCTGTGTTTCTGCGCCGAACATTTCAGGAACTTCCGCGAGGATGGTTGTTCCGCCATCCGCAACGAGAAGGTCGGAGAAGCGGCCGACAACCGGGTTGGCGGTGATGCCGGAGAGTCCGTCGGATCCGCCGCACTTGAGACCGATCTTCAGCTTGGAGGCAGGGCATTCGGTGCGCTCATCTTTGGAGACGATCTCAACGAGTTCCTCGATCTGTTTCATGCAGGCAGCGACTTCATCTTCTTCGCCCTGTGCGACGACGAAGCGGACACGCTCCGGATCGTATTCGCCGATATACGGCTTCAGGACTGCGATATTGGAGTTTTCACATCCAAGACCGAGTACCAGAACGCCGCCGGCATTCGGATGAACGATCAGGTCAGCAAGAATGCGTCTTGTGTTTTCCTGGTCGCCGCCCATCTGCGAGCATCCGTACGGATGTGTGAATGCATGGATGCCGTCGATCGAGCCCTTGATCAGGGACTGTGCCTGACGCTCAACGGTCTGAACGATGTTGTTTACACAGCCGACGGTCGGGATGATCCAGATTTCATTCCGGATACCGACATCGCCGTTCTTACGGACGAAGCCTTTGAACGTACGGCCCTGTGCTGCAGGCTGTTCGAAGGTCTCCGGTGTATAGGTATACTCCAGAACATCGCCGAGGTTGGTCTTGATGTTTTCAACATGAACATGGGCACCGGTCCTGACTTCCTTTGTAGTGTGGCCGATGACGGTTCCGTACTTGATGATGTTCGTATTTTCCGGAAGATCTGCAAGTGCGAACTTGTGTCCCTGTTCGATGTCTTCAACCAGTGTCACGTCCTGGCCGCCCAGGGAGATGACTTCTCCCTGTTTCAGCGGCTGAAGCGCGACAGCGACATTATCCTTTGAATGGATTTTAATTGCTTTCTGCATAATTAGCCAAAGTATTTAACGAGGGCCTTTTCCATCCCTTCGCTGCGGATTGCGCCGAGGTATTCCGTAACTTTTGCCTCAAGGCCTTCAATCTTTGTCAGATCCTGACCGTGGAATGCTTCGTTGGAGAGATAAGCATGTACGAATTCGCCGGTCTCCTTTGCGGAGTTGTCACGGAAGAACTCGAGAACGGCCTGATCATCCTTGATGTCATAGACATCATCACCGCGGTGGCCCTTGAGCACGCCGTCTGTCAGCTCGGTAGCGGAGTAGAACGCCATCAGGGAAGCGATGGAGAAGGTGAGGTGCTCCGGCAGCTTGCCAAACTTCTCAACATAACCGAGGAAGCTCGGGAGGCAGCGTGCCTTCCACTTGGATACGGAGTTCAGCGCGATTGCCAGCAGGCTGTGCTGAATGAACGGGTTGTTGAAACGGTCAACAACGGCATTTGCGAACTCTTCGAGGTCAGCCTTCGGAAGGGTGAGGGTCGGAATAACTTCCTCATGGATGGTCTTCATCATGAAGTCCTGCATGATCGGATCCTGCATGGACTGGTTGACGAAGTCATTGCCCTTGAGGTAGGAAGCCAGAACGAAGGAAGTATGCGCACCGTTGAGGATACGGACCTTTCTCTGCTTGTACGGCTTCTGGTTGTCGGTGAAGATGACATTCATGCCGGTCTTGTCGGCGAGTGCCTGATCCATCGGCCATTCCTTGGAGATATCCTTTTCGGATTCGATAACCCAGAGAGCGAACGGCTCAGCGGTATCGAGGATGTTGTCACGGTAGCCGAGTTCGTTCCAGATCTTCTCTGCATCGGCACGCGGATAACCGGTAACGATACGGTCAACGAGTGTGCTGGTGAAGATGCATGCATTTTCAACCCAGGACTTGAATCCTGCATCGAGGTTCCAGAGGTCGATGTACTTCATGACGCACTTGCGGAGCTCAATACCGTTGTCGTCAATCAGCTCAACCGGCAGCATTACCAGACCCTTGTCCGGATCGCCGTTGAATGTCTCATAACGTGTAAGCAGGAACTGTGTGAGTTTTGCCGGGAAGGTGATGTTCAGCTTCTCTTCGAACTTGTCCTCTGCGTTGAAGACGATACCTGCTTCAGTGGTGTTGGAAACGACGAAGCGCAGCGTATCGATCTTTGCGACGTTGATGTATTCCTCATAATCACGGAACGGGGAAACGATATTAGCGATGGAAGTGATCTGACGTGTTTCAACATACGGTTCACCTTCGACGCGGCCGCGAAGCTGCAGGGTGTACTGGCAGTCCTGATCCAGGAAGAACTTGTCCATGTCACCGAACGGGATCGGACGAATCAGAACAACGCTTCCATCAAACAGACCCTTTTCATTGGCAATGTCAACCATGTAGTCAACGAATGCGCGGAGAAAGTTTCCTTCTCCGAACTGTGCGACTCTGACCGGACGGTCAACTGCGTGAGTCATCTCCTTATTAAGCAATTCCATAATCTTTTTTCTCTCCTTCTTTTTTATTCAGATTATTTTTATTGATTTCGTTATCTGCGCCGTGTGCTGTCAAGCTCGTTGATGCGGCACTTGAGAATCCGGTTCGGCGCTTCCTGATTCCGGTTTTCGATCCGGTCAATCAGGATTTTTGCGGCAGCCTGTCCTTCCTCATAGGCAGGCTGAACAATGGTGGTGATGGACGGGGATACCAGTTCGGTCCAGTCCAGCGAGTCAAATCCGATCAGACCGATCTTCTGGGGAATCAGTTCCCGGTAATTCCGGAGCACCAGGTATGTCTTGTCCAGCAGCCAGTTGTTGCAGACAAAGATTCCTGTTGACTGGTCGGACTCAAGGTAGGGTTTTAATTTATTTTCCAAAGCTTCCGCCGTTGTCGTGCTGTCTGCGAGAATCATGTCATACGGCTTCTTCGCAAACTCCAGACAATCGGTGAATCCACGGCTGCGTTCCATACGGGTCTGCAGTACATACGGATCAGCGGTAATGATTACAAACTGATTATATCCCTGTTTTACGAGCATTTCCGTCGCATCGTAAACAGCTTCGTAGTTGTTGGTCTTTACCCACAGCTCTTCGCTTGCCTGATTCGGAGAATCAAAGTAGGCAATCGGCTTATGGATGCCGAGCTCCTTCCACATTGTTTCGAAATGCACAGTCGGCTGAACGATGAATCCATCAACTCCCATGGCCGCCATTCCGGTGATGCACTTTCGCTCATTTTCCAGCAGGTAATTGCTGGACCCGACAATCATCTGATAGCCGTGCTCTCGGGAGTAGTCGTCGATTCCTTTGACAATCTGGTTGGCAAAGGAATTGGTGATATCGCCAATGACCACGCCGATCAGATATGTCTGTTTGTAGTTCAGAGAACGCGCGATCGTATTGGGATGATAATTGGTTCTTGTGATTACATCTTCCAGTTTCCTGCGCGTCTCGTCGGACATTTTGTCGAACTTGCCGTTGAGAAAGAACGAAACAGTTGTCTTGGAGACTCCGGCGAGTTTTGCAATATCATTGATTGTGATTCGGTCACTCATCCTGGGTCCTCCTGTTTGTTAACCGGTTTATAAAATTACGGTAGAACTTCTTGGCGGATTTGTCAATCTGTTAAACCGCGGAAACACATTGTTTTCCGTAAAATACATACATTTCATCTTATTTTCATGTAAAAACAGGTAAACTCATTGACAAAGTGTGAAAAGCCACTTATATTCTGGGTATACCGGTTTACTTAACAAAACAGCACACTGTCCGCCGCAGCGGATCAGGCGCTGACAGGAAATCAGTTTTGACAGATGTAACTGTCAGAAAGGAAATACGATGTTTGATCTGAATGCATTCAATTTGGAAGGAAAAGTCGCGCTTGTGACGGGCGCGTCTGACGGAATCGGCTTTGCGATTGCGTCCGCGTTTGCAAAATGCGGTGCAACCATCTGCTTCAACGGCCGCAGTCAGGAAAAGAATGAGCGGGCAATCGCCCGTTACCGCGAAGAAGGCATTGAAGCACACGGTTATGTGTGTGATGTTTCGGATGAAAACGCGGTTGCGGAAATGGTCCGGAAGATCAATGAAGAAGTCGGCGTCATCGACATTCTTGTGAATAACGCAGGCATCATCAAGCGCATTCCGATGGTGGAGATGAGCGCCGCGGATTTCCGCCAGGTAGTGGACGTAGACCTCAGCGCGCCGTTTATCGTATCGAAAGCGGTCATTCCCGGCATGATTGAAAAGGGACACGGCAAGATCATCAACATCTGTTCGATGACCAGTGAACTTGGACGTGAGACCGTTTCGGCATACGCTGCCGCAAAGGGCGGACTCAAGATGCTCACAAAGAACATCTGTTCGGAATACGGCAAATACAACATTCAGTGCAACGGACTTGGCCCGGGTTATATCGCAACCCCGCAGACCGCACCGCTCCGTGAGCGCCAGGCAGACGGCAGCCGTCATCCGTTTGACAGCTTCATCGTCGCAAAGACACCGGCAGAGCGCTGGGGAACACCGGATGACATGACCGGCCCGGCAGTGTTCCTGGCAAGTGATGCGTCCAATTTTGTGAACGGCCACATCCTCTATGTGGATGGCGGAATCCTTGCCTATATCGGCAAGCAGCCGGATTAAAAAGATTACCCGGTATACAGACCTCCTAATATGCAGAAAACGGCAGACACTCACCCAGTCTGCCGTTTTCTGCGTTTTGCCGTGTGAGAGGAAATAAAAACGACAGCCCCGTGAAGGACTGCCGTCTGAAAGGGTATTGGTTCCGTTGATCAGAGACCGAAATAGCGCTGTGCGTTGTAGAAGCAGATGCCTTCCACGATTGCCTTGAGAGCAGCATCGTCGTTCGGGAACTCACCGTCTTCAACCCACTTGCCGACCTGGTTGCAGAGAATGCGGCGGAAGTATTCATGACGTGTGTAGCTCAGGAAGCTGCGGCTGTCTGTCAGCATGCCGATGAAGTTGCCGAGAACGCCGAGACGGCCGAGGATCTGCAGGTGACGCACCATGCCGTCCTTGGTGTCATTGAACCACCATGCGGCACCGAGCTGAACGCGGCTCGGAACATCGCTGTCGCACTGGAAGCATCCGCAGATCGTTGCGACAAGATCCATGTCACTCGGATTCAGGGAATACAGAATGGTATGCGGGCACTGATCGGTGTAGGTGAGGCAGCTCAGGAGACCCTGAATGCCGTGTACGCAGTTGTGTGCATCCATGGCATCGAAGCCGGTATCTGCGCCGTACTTTTCAAAGTACTTCTGGTTCGTGTTGCGGATTGCGTTGTAATGCAGCTGCATTGCGACGCCGTTGTCATAGTACATTCTGCCAAGACCGACCATGAGGTAGGACTGCCAGTCGCGGCGCTCTTCTTCGCTGACCGCTTCGCCGGCCATTGCCTTCTTGAATGCGATGTCCGCTTTTGCGGCATCCGCACCGGTGAACGGAATTTCTTCAATACCGTGGTCACTTGCCTTGCAGCCGAGGCTGACGAAGAACAGCAGGCGCTTTTCAAGAGCCTTGAGGCAGCTGTCTGCGCCGTCGATCGCAACGCCGGATACTTCGGCGAGCTGCTTCATGTAGCTGTCGAATCCTGCGAGGTGAACATTGAGCGCCTTGTCCGGACGGAAGCTCGGCGCTACGGTTACTTTAATGGAAGGATCTTCCTTGATCTTGATGTGCCATTCGAGGGAATCGACAGGATCGTCGGTTGTGCCGACGAAGTTGACGTTGCTTGCCTCGATGAGACCGCGGACGGTGCACTTCGGATCGTTCTGGAGCTTCTCATTGCAGATGTCCCAGATCTCCTGGGCATTTGCGCCGTTGATCGGCTTCTCATAACCGAAGTATTTCTTGAGTTCGAGCTGGCACCAGTGGTTCATCGGGTTGCCGATGGTCTTTTCCATGGTCTCCGCAAACTTCTGGAAACGCTCGCGGTCGGACTTGTCGCCGGTAATGTATTCTTCACTGACGCCGTTGCAGCGCATCAGGCGCCACTTGTAGTGGTCACCGAAGTAGTAGTCACTTCCGTCTGCGCGCTTCTGATGACCACCGAGCCATACCTGTGTGATGTTCTCGAACTTGCGGTTCTCATAGATTTCCTGAGGAGGAATGTGACAATGATAGTCAATGATCGGGAGGTTCTCTGCGTAATCGTGATAAAGGTGTTTCGCTGTTTCGTTCTGCAGCAGGAAATCGCTGCCCATGTACTCTTTCATATTTTACCTACCTTCAATTAGTAAACAGGTTAACTAAATGAAAACTCCGTTCCTGTCTTTACACATCTTATCATTGCGAAAAATGCGTGTCAACGCGCGGAAAGGCGGGATGGATGAAAAATAGGTGAAACGGTTTACTAATTGAAATTCTTGAGCTAGTATAGACATGTACCGGCAATGCAGCGCATTACGGAGACTGTTAATCAAGAATGAAAAAGGAGACCAGCAGATGGAACTGAGAACAGCCGCATCCCCGAAGGATGTAAAGCATTACACCACAGAACGCCTCAGAGAAGAATTTCTCGTAGAAAATGTATTTATTCCCGATGAAGTAAGACTCGTATACAGCCACATTGACCGTATCATTTTCGGCGGCATCACACCTGTCACAAAGGAACTCAAGCTCGAGGCAGGCGATGAACTTCGCGCGCAGTACTTCCTGGAACGCCGGGAAGCAGGCTTCATCAATATCGGCGGTGCCGGAACAATTATCGTTGACGGCACAGAATACAGAATCGGCGCAAGAGACGGCATGTATGTCGGAAGAGGTTCAAAGGAACTGAGCTTCCGGTCCGATGATGCGTCCAACCCGGCAAAGTTCTACATGTGCTCCGGACCGGCGCATATGACCTATCCGACCAAGCGCATTCTGAAAGATGCGAAGGCAGAGTTTGATTATGATGTTGAGATCCTTCCGGAAAACAAGAAGGAACTCGGCACACTCGAAGACTCCAACCACCGTACCATTAACAAGTACATCCTGCCGGGTCAGGTAGAATCCTGCCAGCTGGAAATGGGTATGACACATCTCGAACCGGGAAGTGTCTGGAACACCATGCCGTGCCACACTCATGACCGCCGCATGGAAGTCTATCTGTACTTCGATCTGCCGGAAGATGCATTCGTCATGCATTACATGGGCGAACCGCAGGAGACACGTCACATCGTCATGCGCAATGAGCAGGCGGTCATCTCCCCGAGCTGGTCCATCCACTCCGGAAGCGGATCCAGAAACTATACCTTCATCTGGGGCATGGTTGGTGAAAACCAGGACTTTGATGACATGGACGATGTCCGCAACCAGGATATTCTGTAAGGAATCCGTTAAATAATGGAATATAATTAAGCGAGCGGGATTCTGCCTGAATCCTGCTTTCGTTTGTAAGGCATCAGGAGTTAAAACGTATGACAGTAACCATTTCACAGAGTGATATCGAGATCAAGGATCAGACCTTCAGCGGCAGCCTGTACGCCCTCATGATTCATGAGGACGGGCGGCCTTACCATACATTCAGAACACCATCGGTTGTGATTGAAGGCGCGAATGTGACCTGCACGGGATGCACATTTGAAAACACCGCCGGTCCGGGCAAGGAAGTCGGACAGGCAATTGCGCTGACGCTGGACGGAGACAACATTGTTCTTGATCACTGTGTGATCCGGGCCCACCAGGATTCTCTGTTTCTTGCGCCGCTTCCGGAACGGGAAGTTCAGAAGGACGGATTCCTCGGCGCGAAACAGCCGAAGCCGCGTATCCCGCGGACCGTGCATATCCGCAACTGCCTGATTGAAGGCGACGTGGATTTTGTCTTCGGCGGGGCAACCGCCTACTTTGACAACTGTGAGTTCCGCAGCAACGGTGAAGGCTATGTCTTTGCGCCGTGCACTCCGAAGAACGTCGAAGAAGGATTCATTGTCCGCAACTGCCGTTTTACCTGCACGGATAATGTGCCGGATAAATCCTGCTATATCGCAAGACCGTGGCGGGATTACGGAATGGTCCGGCTGGAACACTGCGAACTCGGACGGCATATCCGCCCGGAAGGCTGGCATGACTGGGATAAAGCCTACGCGCATTCCATGATCCGCTTCAGCGAGTATGACAGCTACGGTCCCGGCGCAGAAGGACAGCGTCCGGATTTCGTGACCGTCGGCTGAACAACAATAAGGAAAGAACTAAAAAATAAAGAAAAAGGCCGTTGGGCCTTTTTCGTTTTTACGCATGACTGTTTCAGCCGGCAGTCCGTTCTGCCTCGAAGAAGCCGTCCATTTCAGAGAACAGGGATTCTTCAATCTTTCGAAGATAAATCGTGATTTTTCCGTTTCCGCCCTGAATCAGAATGCGGATACTGCCAAGGTATTCATCCTGTATCTGTACATACTGATAGAGACTTCCGTCTTTCAGTGCGCTGGTGCGGACATGGAGCCGCTGATGATATTTCGGATCGCGGATTTCCTCTGTGCCGGTGACCGTGATTGGAAAGCGGAATGCGGCATCGGCAGATTCCAGCGTGACTGCGTCACTGTCAATTGTGCAGGTATGAAATCCCTTCGGGTTATCCAGGAAGCGATAGGTTCCGGACAGACGGGACAATACTTCCAGCATGGCTTCGGCATCTCCGTTTCCTTCCGGGCAGTCCGGCAGTGAGACCGGATGAGAAGAACGGCCGGCCTCTGTGCGGAGAATCATATCGATGCGGTTCATTTCATCCAGGAGGTACTGCGTTCCGCCCTGCAGGGACTGCGAATCTGCAGTGGTGACAATGATAAGGTCCTCTTCCGGGAAGAATGCGGCGTACTGTCCGCCCATTCCGTACATCATGAATCCATTCCGCAGACGCCAGAACTGCGAACCGTATCCCTGACACTCATCGAGAGTTTTTCCTTCGTGTATGGTAGCGCTCCGGAAGGAGACACATTGCCTGATAAGATCACGATAGCGTGTGAAAAATGCTTCATCATAGGGTGCCTGGATTACAGAAGCGTATCGTTCCTTCCACGTGTCCTGATAAAGCGCCATCAGGAATTCCGCAGTGACCATCAGATCTTCCGGAAGTGCAAGCATGCCGGAGCCGCCGATTTCATCACCGAACGGATCACACAGGACGTATGCTTCCTCGGAAAAACCAATCTGATTCAGATAAATCGGACGAAGACAATCGAGAATCCCGCTGCCGCTGACGCGTTTTACAAGAGCAGCCAGGGTATGGGCGGCACTTGTGTCGTATTTGAAGATCTGTCCGCTGCGGTGATCCGGCAAAGTGGTGAAAAAGGAACGGACCCAGTTTTCGGAAGGGTTCAGTTTGTAGGTAGTAACTTTATGGCATGTGCGCATATCCAGCAGGTCCTGAATGGTCATCCGGGCAAGCCAGGGATGCGGGTTTTCCGGGGTATAGTCCGGGAAATAGCGGATGATCGGATCTGACAGGGAAATACGGCCTTCTGCGGCGAGTGCGCATACCGCAAGGGCTGTGAAACTTTTGGTGACAGAAAACATGCGGTGAAGCGTGCGCTGTGAACAGGGTGCGAAGTATTCCTCCTGAATCCGTTTCCCGTGATGGCTGACCAGAATGGAATAAACGGGGTAGGGAATCTGTTCGTGATGGAAATAAAGAGAATTTGTCATTGAGGCTCCCTTCTGCATGATACGTGTATAATTCTTTTTCAATTTTAATAGATTGACAGTAAAACAGCACTGAAATGCCTTCAAAAGGCAAAAAGTACGGAAAACCGGACCTCAGACAGGCAGAATAATAAATATGTAATAGATGATCAAATTGCCCGAAATCCGGAATAACAGGACAAAAAATCAGTAAAAACAGGGTAAATAGCAAAATAACCTTAATAAAAAACGTTAACAATACGAATATTTTACCTTGAATTATTGGGAATCACGTAGTATGTTATTAGCGTGATAACGTAAACGCTTACAAAAGCTTACAAAGACAATCACAATTACCCAATTTAAGGAGGAGGGAAAATGAAGAAGAAGTTACTTTCTTTAGTCGCTTGTGCAGCTCTGCTCGCAGGCTGCGGCAGCAGCAACTCCGGCGGAAGCGCTGACACACCCGCAAGCGGCGGAACAACCAACGAGAACGGCGAATACGTTCTTGAGACACTCAACATTACTGTTGACGGAACAATCACCGCTACCGTTGATGCTGGACAGGCAGAATTCGTTCAGCAGTGGGAAGAGGCAGTTTCCGAGAAAATCGGCCACCCGATCAAGCTCAACATCACACAGCTCGACCATTCTGACTATTCCGGAACAGTCTCCAGAACACTGACAACCGGTCAGCCGGGCGATGCTGGTTATCCGGATGCGCTGATTATGTCCGCTTCCATGCTGAGACAGTATCAGACAACAGGTCTTCTCTGGAACCTCGCAAACGCATATGACAATGCTGAATTCCAGAGCCGTGTAACACTCCCGTCCATCAACATGAACCTCCGTACAGCGGATGGAGCACAGTATGGCTTCGCTCCGACATACGGAAACGGATGCGTTACTTACATCAAGAAGGGCTGGCTCGATGCAGTTGGCAAGACTGTTGATGACATCAAGACATTCGATGACTACTATGCACTCCTCAAGGCATTCACAACTGAAGATCCGGATGGCGACGGCACCAACAAGACATACGGTGTAATCGCAGCTGGTTTCGCTAAGCTGGATGAAGCTCCTTACATCAACTACATGCCGGAATTCTGGCAGGGTGCATATCCTTCCTTCTATCCGAACAAGGATGGCGTTTGGGTTGACGGTTTCGCAGAAGATGCAACAATCGATGCTCTCAAGAGACTCAACCAGGCTTACAAAGATGGCATCATCGACCCGGATACAGAAGAAGCAGGAACAAAGCAGGCTCGTGAGAAGTTCTTCTCCAACGACCAGACAACTTCCGAAGGCGTATTCACATACTGGGCTGGTACATGGCTGAGAACTCTGACCGACAACATGAACAAGAACGAAGTCAAGAACCAGAACGGCGAACTCGAAGAGCTCGTACAGCTCCCTCCGATCAAGGAAATCAAGGACACAGTCGGTGGTTACATCAACCGTGAAGCTCCGACATGGGTCATCACTGATGACGGCGACGGAAACGATGCTCGTGAACAGGCTATCTTCGATGCTCTCTTCGAGACAATGCTCGACGGCGACAAGGTTCAGACTCTCTGGACATACGGTGCTGAAGGCGTTCACTGGTCCACAGAAGCAGAAGAGTTCACGCTCAACAAGGGCGATGCAGAAAAGGAAAAGACCTACACATATGAAGCAGGTCAGTTCCATCTGAGACCGAATCCGAATGATCCGAACTCCCTCTGGAAGAAGAACCACCTCGATGCAGTCCTCGTTATCGCTCCGCTGACAAACGGCTTCGTAGATAACGATCCGCTGATCCAGGAAGGCAACGCATTCTTCACAGCAAACTGTGTTGATGCATATCCGGCAGCTTCCTCTGCAACACTGACAGACTACGAAGCAGATCTTGCAGAAGCTAAGAAGGCTCTCGTAAACAAGGCAGTTGTTGGTGAAATCACACCGGAAGAAGCAGTACAGCAGTACAAAGATGAGTTCGGTTCCGTCTCCGACACAATCGTTGAGGAACTCAACTCCGCAGCTCAGTAATCGGCTGCACACAACCGCACAGGGCTTCTGCTCTGTACATAACTAAATAAAATTGAGACATGCCCTGCTTTCCGGAGTAATTCGTGAGGAGGCAGGGCGTGTTTCTCATCTGAACTATTCAAATCATTTACTAAGCAATCACATTCACGGGCTTCAGCCCGCAGGGGAGAAAAACTATGAGTACTAATGAAAACTCAAAGGTACCTCAGAATGAAACAACCTGGGTTGCGCCGAAGAAAACTCTGGCGCAGCGCATGAAACCTTATATGGGTTTCTATCTGATGTTCCTTCCTGTCTTCATTTTTGTATTAATTGTTTACTACTGGCCGATGCTTGGTGTCCGCTATGCGTTCTATACGTATAAACTCAGAGACATTCACTTTATCGGTCTTGGAAACTTCGCAAAGCTGTTTGCGGAAAAGGAATTCTGGTCGGCGTTTGTCAACACGCTGATCCTGTCCGTCGGCAAACTGCTTCTGAACACATTTGTTGCAGTTATCATTTCGGTCTTCCTGAACGAAATGCTGAACCTCTTCTGCAAGAAATTTGTCCAGACCATTATCTATCTGCCGCACTTCATGTCCTGGGCTGTCGTCGCAGCGATCTTCACACTCTTCCTGTCGACCTCGTCCACCGGTTTCGTCAATGAGACCCTGAAGAGCTGGGGATGGATCAAACAAAGCATAGACTTCTTACACTCCAAGGCGCTGTGGCGGCCGATATTCTATATGATCGACCTCTGGAAAGAAACAGGTTGGGGAACCGTCGTATTCTTCGCTACACTGTCCGGTATCGATCCGGGACTCTATGAAGCGGCTGAACTCGATGGTGCTACCCGTCTGCAGAAGATCCGTTATGTCACAATGCCGGCACTGTCCAATACGATTATCATCGTTCTGATTCTGAACCTCGCGAAGGTTCTGAACATCTTCGAACCGGTATTCGTTCTCTACAATACGCGTGTCCTTGAGGTTTCGGATGTAATTTCCACTTACATCTATCGTAAGACCTTCCTTACAGCGATTCCGGACTACGGTTATACAACTGCCGTCGGTCTGTTCAAGTCCCTCGTTGGTATGGTTCTCATGCTTGCCAGTGACTATGCTAGTAAGCGTATCCGCGGACGCGGAATTATGTAAGGGGGAGGTGTAAAAGATGCAGAAAAAGGCTACTACATTTGATGTAATTCTCTATATCGTCTTCGCACTTCTTTCCCTGATTATCATCGTTCCGATCTGGAAAGTCGTATCCGACTCCTTCAACGCTGTAGGTGTCTACCGTTTCCAGCTCTGGCCGAATGATCCGACCCTCGGCGGTTACCAGACGATCTTCACAACGGCGAAACTGTTCCGTCCGTTCCTGAACTCCGTCATCACAACTGTCGTCGGTACATTCCTCGGTCTTGCACTCGCAACCCTCGGTGGTTACGTTCTGAACCAGTATGACATGCCGGGCCGTTCCCTGCTGTCCTACTTCCTGCTCATCACCATGATCTTCTCGGGTGGTATGATTCCTGAGTACCTGGTCATGAAACAGCTGCACCTGGTTGACTCCATGTGGATCCTCGTTGTCAAGCACGGTATCAATGTTTACAACCTGGTTCTCATGAAGAACTTCTTCGAAGGCATTCCTGCTTCTCTGTACGAAGCTGCAGAGCTTGACGGATGCACACCGATGCAGATTTTCTACAAGGTTGTCCTGCCGCTTTCCAAGGCTGCGCTCGCATCCATCGGTCTGATGTTTGCGGTCACCATCTGGAACGACTATTCAACCGTACAGATTTACATCACATCACCGAGCCAGGTCAACTTCCAGTATCAGCTGCGAGTCATGATCATGGATGGTGATACACCTACTACCGCATATAAGGTATCCCAGAATACGCTGTACTATGCATCCATCGTCTGTGCAATCCTGCCGTTCATGGTTGCGTATCCGTTCCTGCAGAAATACTTCGTTACCGGTATTAACGCAGGTGCGGTCAAGGAATAACAGATTCTGTCTCAGCACTATTCTGTAACTTATTTGTGAAGAAAGCGGGGCAGGCGGGCATATGCCCTCCTGCCCCTTCATTTTTGATAAGAGGTATTATATGCAGAGAATTGTTTATCTCGGTGACAGCACGGTAACGTGGAATCATATTTCCACCTACCCGCAGACCGGTCTGTCCCAGGGACTGCTCTGGTATGTGAAAGACGATGTATTTGTGCGCAGTTTTGCGATCAACGGCAGAAGCACAAAATCGTTCATTGACCAGGGCCGACTGGACGCCGCAAAAGAATATATTCAGGCTGGTGATTTTGTCTTCATCCAGTTTGGTCATAATGATCAGAAACAGTCCGATCCGCTGCGGTATGCAGAGCCGTACGGCGCTTATCAGGATAACCTGAAGCTGATGGCTGACATCGCAAAGGAAAAGGGTGCCTATCCGGTCATCATCTCTTCCGTCGCAAGAAGACTGTTTGACAATAAAGGAAACTTCCTACCGGGAAGCCACGGGGAATACCCGAAGGCGGCGGAAGAACTCGCAAAACGCGAAAACATTCCGTTTATCGAACTTACGAAAAAATCAGAGGAATATCTGACAAAGCTTGGTGACTTTGCGTCAAGACCTCTGTATGTATATCCGAAGGACAATTCTCATCTTCAGGTTCACGGGGCAGTTGTCATGGCCGGATTTATCGCCGATGGACTGCTTGCGCTCGGAAAACCTTACTCCGATCTGCTTGTGCCGCGTGATGCGAAGATTATTGATGAAGATGATGAACCTGCCAGGGATCCGTATGTTGTAGAACACATGGGAGAGGCATTCTGTGATCCTTCGATGAACATGGATGTGTTCCAGTTCGAAAAGCAGGACTGATCGGATCGTTCATGGCGTTTAAAACCGCACCGCTTCTGAATGAACAGGATGACCGCTTTGTAACCTACTATAAGAAGTACCCGGACAAGCCTCTGATGGTTCTGCTTGGGTTATACAAGGGTCAGTATTACAAGTTTTTAATCAGCTCCTTTTTCTACCTGATTAAACATTCTCCGGCGCTGTTTTCTCCGCTTCTGCTCGCAAACGTCATCAACGGCGTTCTCGAGGGCGGTGATGCGGCGGTACGGGCAATTATCATCAATGTCGGCATCTGGCTTGCGCTTCTGGCCATCCATGTGCCTGCCAATTATATGCATGCAAAATACAAAAGCATGCTTACAAGAGGGACGGAAGCCGGCCTGCGCGCTGCGCTGGTTCACAAGCTTTCCGAACTTTCCATTCTCTATCATGTGCGGATGCAGTCGGGAAAACTGCAGTCCAAGATCATCCGTGATGTCGAGGCAATTGAGACGCTTTCTTCACAGCTGTTCATCAATGTTGTGAACATCACGATGAATGCGGCGATTGTGCTCGGCATTACCGCTGCCAAAAACCGTATCATCCTGCTCTTCTTTGTGCTTGTGGCGCCGATCGCATCGATCACGATCATTACGTTCCGCAAGAAGATAAGAAAAGCAAATCAGAGCTATCGTCTGGAGATGGAGGAAACCTCCGCCAGAGTGATGGAGATGGTCGAGATGGTGCCGGCTACCCGTGCGCATGCACTGGAAGAAGTCGAGCGCAGACGGATGGTCCGCCAGCTGGAGGAAACCGCCGAAAAAGGATATCAGCTGGATATGATCCAGTCCAACTTCGGCGCTGTCGGCTGGATGGTATTCCAGGTATTCCAGGCACTCTGTCTTGGATTCACCGCATGGATGGCCATGAAGGGAAATATCAAGGTCGGTGATATCACATTCTATCAGTCGAGCTTCACGTCTGTTGTCAATCAGGTGACCGCCATTCTGAACCTTCTGCCGATCATCACCAAGGGTCTTGAGTCTATTTCCTCCGTCGGAGAAGTGCTCACCAGTGAAGATGTGGAACAGAATGAAGGCAAGGAAAAGCTGACGGAGCTGAAGGGAGAGTTTACCTTCCGCAATGTCGGCTATCAGTACCCGCATACGGAAGAACCGGTCCTGAAGGATGTCACGCTGGATGTGCATCCAGGTAAGACGATTGCGATCGTCGGTGAATCCGGCTCCGGAAAGACCACGCTGATCTCTCTGATCATCGGATTCATGCCGCCGACAAAGGGAAAGATCCTGATCGATGGAAAAGATATAACAGAAATCGATCTGAAGTCGTATCGTCAGTTTATCTCGGTGGTGCCGCAGACACCGCTGCTGTTTACCGGTACGCTTCGGGACAACATTACCTACGGTCTTGAGAACGCGACGGAAGAACAGATTGCCCGGGCGATTGATGCGGCGGATCTGAGGAAACTGATCGACAGTCTCCCGAATGGTCTCGACACAAATCTTGAAGAACACGGCGCGAACCTTTCCGGAGGTCAGCGTCAGCGCATCGCCATTGCGCGGGCGATCATCCGTAATCCGAAAGTCATCCTGCTGGATGAGGCAACATCCGCGCTGGATGTGATCTCGGAACGTGAAATTCAGACGGCACTGAACCGTCTGATCAAAAACCGCACGACATTCGTGGTTGCCCATCGTCTGTCCACCATCCGCAATGCGGACTGGATTGTCGTTATGGATCACGGTGTCATCGCGGAACAGGGAACTTACGCGCAGCTGATGGAACAGCAGGGCGTCTTCTATCATATGGAGAGCCTGCAGATAACCCTCAGTCAGTAAACACAGAACAGGAGGAAGTACCAATGGATATTTTTCAGCCGGATTCAAAATTCATGTCAGTGCTGAATGTAATGGCAAATCTGATGCTGCTGAACATACTGACACTGGCATTGTGCATTCCGGTCGTCACAGCCGGCGCGTCACTGACGGCAATGCATTATGTTCTGCTCAAGGTGGCGCGGGATGAGGAAGGCGATATCATCCAGCAGTTCTTCCGGGCATTCAAACTCAACTTCAAACAGGCAACGATCCTCTGGATCATGATGCTGATTGTGTTCGCGGTTCTGTTTGTGGACTGGCGCATCATCCGCATGCAGGGAGATCAGTTTCCCGGCATCGTAATCATTCTGCTGTATGCCGCAATTGCGGTCATCTATCTCATCTCGCTGTATATCTTTCCGGTTCTTGCACGCTTTAAGAATTCCATCGGCGGAACCATAAAGACAGCATTCGCAATGGCAGTTTATGGAATCACAGGACTGCGGACATTCATCTGCGGTCTCATCAATCTTGTCCCGCTATTTCTGCTGTTTCTGCTCGGTTATGCAGTAGTGCCGGTATTCCTGTGCTTCTGTTTCAGCGGACCGGGCTACTTCAGAGCAAAGATTTACCGGACGCTCTTCAGCACCTATGAAACAGGCGGACAGACACAGGACACCGAGGAGGAAAATGAAGAATGAAAAACGAAGTCAAGAACCAGATCAACGAGTACATCGAGTATCTTCTGGATAACTCCAGCGCAGAAAAACCGATGTGGAACAAGGAACTTGTTCTCAGCGGAAAGCAGAACAAATGGAACTACATTGACGGCTGCATGATCACAGCACTCCTGTCGCTGTATGAGATGACCGGCAATGAACGTTACTTCACATTCGCAAAGGATTTCATTGATTACTTCGTTCAGCCGGACGGAACCATCCGTACCTATGATGTCACGGAGTACAATCTGGACAACATCAATACCGCCAGCAACCTCTTCTTCCTGTATGACAAGACAGGTGATGAGAAATATAAACTGGCGCTCGATCATGTACGCACCCAGCTGGATACCATGCCCAGAACCAAAGAGGGCAGCTTCTGGCACAAGGATATCTATCCCAACCAGGTATGGCTGGACGGTCTGTACATGGCGGAGCCGTTCTACATGCGATACGAAACGAAGTTCCGCAAGATGGAAAAATGCAGTGATGTCATCCATCAGTTCAAGAATGTCGAAAAGCACATGAAGGACCCGAAGACCGGCCTGTATTACCACGGCTATGATGAGTCGAGAGAAATGTACTGGGCAGATCCGGTTACCGGATGCAGCCCGAACTTCTGGCTCCGTTCCCTCGGCTGGTTCTCACTGGCGCTGACGGAAACCGCACAGGCATGCGATGAAGCACTGTACTACGAAAAGCGTTATCTGATCGGTCTGCTGGAGAAGCTGGCAGATGCACTTCAGCCATTCCAGGATGAAAGCGGTATGTTCTATCAGGTGCCGGATAAGAAGGATGCAGAGGGCAACTATCTGGAAACCTCCGGTACAGCACTGATTGCCTATGCAATTCTCAAGGCTGTACGTCTTGGATTCATCGCACCGCGTTATGCGAAGATGGCGGAGAAGGCCTTTGACGGTATCTGTGATTCGTATCTGTCCAAGAATGAAGACGGAACCCTGAAACTCGGCGGAATCTGCCTGGTTGCGGGTCTTGGCGGCGCGCAGCACCGTGACGGATCACTTGAGTACTACTTCAGCGAGCCGGTTGTCGAAAATGAGGCAAAGGGTGTCGCACCGTTCCTGTTGGCATACACCGAGATGCTGCGGAGAGAAAACGCATAAGAATCGGCGGTAATCTGCCGGAAAGGGAAAACATATGAAATTTCAGCTTATTGCCGCAACGGTTCGAAGCGTAACCGTAGAGCGCATCAACAATGATAAATACGAAAGCGGACTCTGCCGGGTATTCCTCAACGGAGAACTGAAGGAGACCACCGCGAAAAATGTCATCACGCTGTTCGGACTGGATCCGGATACGGAATACAAACTCGGTCTGCAGGAAAAAACCGATGCAGCACCGGAAATCCTGTATTTCCGCACGGCGAAGGAATCCATCCTTCTGAACGTGCATGCCTTCGGCGCAAAGGGTGACGGTGTCAATGATGACACTGCCGCAATTCAGGCGGCCATTGCCTGCTGTCCGAAAGACGGAACCGTATATCTTCCGAAAGGAACGTATCTGTCCGCTTCCATTTTCGCCAAGAGCGATATGACCATCTGGATCGACAAGGATGCGGTTCTGCTTGGTCAGACCGACCGGTATCGCTATCCGGTGCTTCCGGGCATGGTCCGCAGTCAGTATGACAACGATGTCGAAATGAGCTTCGGCTCCTGGGAAGGCAATCCGCTGGATTGCTTTGCGGCACTGTTCACTGCGATCGGCGCAGAGAATCTCACGCTGATCGGCGAAGGAACCATCAACGGCAATGCGGCCGCATCCGACTGGTGGGTAAACCGTACAGTCAAGCGCGGCGCATGGCGTCCGCGTCTGCTCTTCCTGAATCACTGCAAAAACGTCACTGTCCAGGGGCTGACGATTAAGAATTCTCCGAGCTGGACCGTACATCCGTACTACAGCGATGATATGAAGTTCCTGACACTTACGATTCAGAATCCGTATGATTCTCCCAATACCGATGGCTTCGACCCGGAGAGCTGCACGAATGTGCTTCTGCTCGGTACAAAGATTTCCGTCGGCGATGACTGCATCGCGATCAAAGCCGGAAAACTCTATATGGCAACTGCCCATCAGAAGTCATCCAGAAATATCCGGATCCGCAACTGCTCACTGGAAAAGGGGCATGGCTCCGTGACGATCGGTTCGGAAATTGCCGGCGGTGTTAAGGATGTTCATGTCACCCAGTGCCGGTTCCTCGGAACCGACCGCGGTGTCCGCATCAAGACCAGAAGAGGCAGAGGCGAACAGTCCGTACTGACCGATCTTACCTTCGAAAACATCCGCATGGAAGAAGTGCAGATGCCGATTACCGTAAACATGCATTACTTCTGTGATCCGGACGGACACAGCAGTTATGTACAGAGCCAGGAGATGGCTCCGCGCGATTACCGTACACCGACGGTCGGTACGATTACCCTGCGGGATGTCGAATGCGTTGATGTAAAGACCAGTCTTGTCTGCGCATGCGGTCTTCCGGAATCCCCGATCGAAAAGATCACACTGGAAAACGTGACGGCTTCCTACATTCCGGAAGCACAGCGTGAACCGGCCGTGCCGATCATGATGGATGGCTTTGAACCGGTCAGCGGCGCAAGCCTCTGGCTGAAGAACGTGAAGGCGCTGAGCGCAAAGAACGTTCATATCAGCGGTGAGAATGTGAGTGCGCCGGAAATCTACGGCGATCTGAAGCCGGAGTATCAGGACTGCACACTCAATGACAAAACACTGTAATTCACCTGCAGGATGATGGAAGGAGAACAGCAACTATGATCCAGTTTGGTCTGCGTCTTCATGATGCGGAAAAACTTCCGCTGGAAGAACAGCTGAAAACAGTAAAGGGACAGGGATTTTCCTGTGTGCATCTGGCACTTTCCAAAATTCAGGGAATGACCGCGGATCCTTCCGCGCTCACACCGGGGTATGCCAGATATCTGAAACATGCATTTGACAATGCCGGGCTCGATGTCGCGGTGCTTGGAAACTATCTGAATCTTGCGACTCCCGATCCGGAAGCGTTAAAGAAAAATCAGGAGAAATATACGGCACATCTGCGCTTTGCGTCTCTGCTTGGGGCAGGCGTGGTCGGAACCGAGACCGGAAACCCGAATGTGGATTACAAATATGATCCCGAGAAATCGCACAGTGATGAAGCGCTTGAAACCTTCATCACCAATCTGCGTCCGGTCGTAAAGGATGCGGAGCGGTTCGGCGTCATGATGGCGATCGAGCCGGTATGGAGACATATCGTTTATTCGCCGGCCCGCGCAAGACAGGTGCTCGATGCGATTGATTCGCCGAATCTTGGAATCATCTTCGATCCGGTGAACCTGCTGGATGAATCCAATGTGGACAGCCGGGAAGAAGTATTCAATGAAGCGATGACGCTTCTTGAGAAAGAAATCATGGTGATCCATATCAAGGACTTCAAGAAGGAAACCGGTGTCACCACATGCATGGCAGCCGGACTCGGCGATATGGACTATGCGCCGATCCTGAAGTTTGCGAAGGAAAAGAAGCCGTTCATTCATGCGACGCTGGAGAATACAAAGCCGGACAATGCACGTCAGGCACTGGAATATCTGCGACAGATTGAGGAGAGTCTTTAAGATTTATGACTGAGTTTAAAAATCCGATTCTGTTTGCGGACTATTCCGATCCGGATGTGATCCGTGTGGGAGATACGTATATTCTGACGGCTTCGAGTTTCAACTATGTGCCGGGTCTGCCGATTCTGATTTCCAGGGACCTCGTCAACTGGGAACTGAAAGCCTATGCGATCGATCAGGTCGAGGAAGACGGCACAAAAGGCTGCCCGCATGAGGACAGTGAAGCTGTCGGGAAGCGGTTTGAAATCCCGCGCCATTCCGAAGGTGTCTGGGCGCCGGCTATCCGTTATCATGACGGGCTGTACTATATCTACTACGGCATGCCGGATGAAGGCATCTATGTGATCACCGCAGAGAACCCGCTTGGCCCCTGGTCCAAACCGGTCTGTATACGTCCCGCAAAGGGATTCATCGATCCGTGCCCGTATTGGGATGAGGACGGCCGTGCCTATATCATCCACGCCTATGCAAGAAGCCGGATCGGCTTCAAGTCCATCCTTGGAATCTTTGAGATGTCTCCGGACGGCATGAAGGCGATCTCGGAAGATCAGTTCATCTTTGACGGCAATGATCCGGCGCATCCGGCGATCACCATCGAAGGACCGAAAGTGTACCGGCGCAACGGATACTATTACATTCTTTCCCCGGCAGGCGGGGTTACCCGCGGCTGGCAGGTTGCGCTGCGCAGTAAGGATATCCATGGCCCGTATGAAATCAAGACCGTAATGGAACAGGGTGATACCATCATCAACGGTCCCCATCAGGGCGGACTTGTGGATTCCAAAGACGGACGAGAGTGGTTCCTGCACTTCCAGGACCGCGGACTCTATGGCCGCATCTGTCATCTTCAGCCGGTCACCTGGAAGGATGACTGGCCGGTGATCGGTACGGATGAGGATCATGACGGAAACGGAAATCCGGTTCATACCTGGGCGCTTCCGGAAGAAGGACAGCCCGTCACGCCGCATCCGACGAGCGATGCATTTGAATCGCATCAGATCGGACTGCAGTGGCAGTGGCTCGGCAATCTGAAGAAAAGTCCGTTCGGGGACTCCGTATATCATGACGGCATCTGCCTGAAAGCACAGAATTTCTCGGGTGAAGAAGATCCGATCCTCTGGCACAGTTCCAATGTCCTGACGCAGAAGATCGTTCTGCCGGAATTCATGATGGATATTCATCTCGATGCCTCGCGTCTTGCGGAAGGCAATAAGGCCGGTATTCTCATGATGGGCGGACAGTATACGTCCCTGTACGCAGAGCGCAGAGGAGAAAAGGCGTATATCGTCCTTGCGGAATCGGAAGGCGATGATGCGGGTAAGTATGAGACCGTCAAAGCCGAATTTGAAGTGCCGGAAGATGACCTGAATGATCTGACGTTCCGGATGATCTTTGTCCGGAATACAAAGGCTTCGGTCAGTGCCCAGGGTGAAGTATCGATCATCTCCGTCAATGAAGAGGATCTGTACTTCAACAGCTATGATTCCGCCAAGCCGGAACTGCGCATGTTCTTCAAAACAAAAGACGGCGCATTTACGGACAGCACATGCCGCTTTACCCCGTCCGACCATACCTGGGTCGGCGCCAAGGCAGGTCTGTTTGCGGTGGCACATCTCCATGCGGAGGAAGGCGCTGCGGAATTCCGCTCGGTAAACGTCACAGAACTTTAAACACAGGAAAAAGGACCGTCAGGCATGCATGCGCAGCCGGCGGTCCTTTTGTGATGGATCAGAAATCGTTTGGAATATTTTTCAGAACGCGGTTGCGTCCTTCTACATAATCTGTTTTCCGGCTGTTGCGGTAAGTGCGCGGGGAAACACCGAATTCTTTTTTGAAGACGTCCTTGAAGTAGTTGCTGTCGGAGAAACCTGAGTTTTCCGCAATCTCCCGGATCGAATGCGAGGTGGATACCAGTTCCGCCTCCGCATGTTTCAGACGGACATACGTCAGATATTCCTTCATGCCCATACCAGTGATCAGATGAAACCGTTTGGAGAAGTAGGCGGGGGAGAGACCGGATTTTTCCGCAAGCATGTTCAGTGTGATCGGCAGATTGTAATGTTCGGAGATATAATGCGCGGCTTCCTGAATGGAGATGTCTCCTTCTTCCGCAACCTCATTGGAATAACCGGTATTGGTAATGCAGTGACGGTTGGAAAGAATGAAGAACTCCTGGAACAGCAGCTGCATCATGACTTCCGTATTTTCATCGCTGACCTTGTCTTCATGCAGCATTCGATCAATCACATTATCGAGAAGATCCTTGTGGGAACTCGGTGTATGAAACATGGCGGCTTTTTCCAGGAAGTGCGATTTCAGGTCCGTAAGCACATAGGCATCCCCACGGCGGAGATCTTCATCACGGAAGTAGATGTTGACGCGGGTCGTCTGGGTGATGTAGCGGTTGTAATGCACCAGATTCGGCGGAACGATCATATAGTCGCCGGTATGAAGGTCAAACAGCCGGTCATCCACGAAGAAACGGGCATTTCCTTTCTCTACGTAATAGATTTCAAAATAGTTGTGCGAATGGTTTTCCGACATCCGGTAGTCACTCGGACGAACCGTGCGGTTACAGTAAATACGGTCAATGGTGTCATTTGAAATACGCATAAAGGCTTACTCCGTTCTATCCGTGTTTTCTATCGTTACGGAACGCAGTTTATAAGTAAAGGGATGCGGACCGTATGCGGCAGCGCCGAAGGCAGCGCCGGTGAATCGCTTTCCCATTTTGATGCCCTCATCACAGAGATAATAGACGTTATCCAGCGCAGCGGTGAAGTATTCCTTCCCGTCCGGGGAGCGAAGGGTAAATGACCGCTTCAGACCGTCGGTTTCCACTGTAAAGGAATAGACACTGTCCTGTGTTTCCAGCGGATGCACGGCGCGGACAGAGCTCTCGGTTCCGATCCGTTCGGTCAGTGTGCATGCATATCCGGTTTCGCCGCCTGTGACCATGAACGATACCCAGGTATTCTCGTCATAATAACAGACCAGTCCGGCTTCCTGTCCATCTTCCAGCTTCGGAAGCTCCAGCGTGAGTTCTGCATCGAAACGGAAGCTTTCCTGCCGGTGAAGCAGGAGATTCCGGCTGTCAACCGAATACAGCGGGGCAGGGGAAGACTTCAGGCAGATGCCGTCTTCCTGTACGATCACGGCACCTTCTTCCGGTTCCCGCGGCGTCATCCAGCCGTTTGGCCAGACACCGGGTGTGAATGCAGTATCATCTGCCTGTGAACGAATCTGATCCGCAAACGGCTTCGGCGAAAGAACCGAAGGGCCTTTGAGCATATTGACGATCGGCCAGCCATCCGGGGTCCAGGTGATGGGATCGAGTGCGGTCTCTCTTCCCAGCATGCTGTATTTTCCGTCAATGTTTCTTCCGCAGAGATAGACCATATACCAGCGGCCGTCCGGCGTCATGACCGGCTTGCCGTGTCCGCAGCGCTGAATGCCTGCCTCGGGATCCATCTGCCGCATGATCGGATTATACGGGCAGGGTTCATAGACGCCCATAAGTTCCCGCGAGCGGGAAACGGTGATCCTATGTCCGGGTCCGGTGCCGCCTTCCGCATGGAAGAGATAATACCAGCCGTCTTTCTTCAGAAGATGCGGGCCTTCCGGCGCATGTTTCTGCGAGCCGTAATACAGCAGGGAGGCATCCGAAATCTTTTCCGTGCAGTCCGATGAGAGTTCAAAGATCCGTGCACCGCGGTTTAAAAGCATGTAATGCCGTCCGTTTTCGTGGAAGATGGACGGATCGATGCCGTCTTCATAGATGAATACCGGTTTGGAATAAGGTCCTTCCGGCCGGTCGGAGGAAACGACCATCTGCCGGCGGTAGATTTCATCCGTGTCGTTGTATCGGTAGGTTGCGGTGATATAGAACCGTCCGTTGTCATAACTGATATCCGGTGCCCAGTAGCCGCGTCCGCCTTCGAGATGTCCGAGTTCTGACCATGCAGGATCGGTAATCGCATGTCCGATGATCTCCCAGTGAATCAGATCCCGGGAATGCGAAATCGGAATGCATGGAAAGAAGATGAAGGTGGAGTTGACCATATAATAATCTTCCCCGACACGGACAATCGAAGGGTCGGGAAAGAACCCGCGGCGGATCGGATTATGATACATATCGGGATACGGTGTGCCGACAACCGTCTCAAAATAGGGATACAGCGTATCCGGATACTTCCGGTATGCCTCCTCATACGGCGTGACAAGATTCACATCTCCGGCAAGCGGAGACATGCCGCAGCGCTCAATCAGATAGCGGCATTTTTGAACATCCCCGGAAGCTGTGGCATAATGAAGAATGTTTCGATGCAGAGCGTCATATTCGTCAAGACTTGCCCGCGAGTATTCGACCATGTAACGCAGGATCTCAAACGAACCGTACTGTGCCGCCATGAGCGACGGAAGCGGATCGGGTGACTGCGTCTCGGTCGCGGAAGAGGGAAACGCAGTCAGAATCTCTGTCACCTGACGGAGATCGTTCTGCGTGATTGCATTCTGAAGAGGGGTCATATGCGCTCCTTCCATTGGAAAAGACAGTTCTGTCTTCATTCTAACATAGAGATGATCCGGTCCTGTATGATTGAACCGGGGAATGAACGGAGGATACGCCATGCCGGTCATGGATGAATTCAGGGAAGAACGGGAAGCGATAAAGCATGCCCCGCTGGAAAAACGGCTTGAGTATTTCAGGGACTATTACCTCGGAAAGACACTGCTCATTCTGTTTGTCGTGGGAATGCTGGGGGCGTGGCTGATTTCGGTGATTACCGCAAAGGAACCGGCGCTCTATATCACACTGGTAAATTTTACAGAACTGCAGGAGTCTTCGGAAGGCCTCACCGCATCGTTCGCAAAAGACCATATCAACACAAAAAAGGAAGAAATCATTCTGGAGAATTCCTCCTATATTTCTTCCGATATGAATGAAGTGAACTTCATCAAATACGGCTATGAAGACGAACAGCGTCTGTTCGCAATGGTCATGACAGGAGAAATCGATCTGTTTATCACCGGTGAAGATGTCATTGAACGGTATGCGGAATCGGAATGGTTCGACGACATGCGGACCTTTCTTCCGGAAGAAGACCTGAACCGGTATGAATCGGAAAACCGCATTCTGGAGTACAAAGGTGTGCCGATTGCGGTGAAGGTGGAGGACTCGGCGATTCTGAAGGAATACTTTTATTACAACGGCCGACAGGACGTTGAAGTATACGCAGGCTTCCCGGCCGGAAGCACACAGCGCAGGCTGGCAGGGGAGTTTGTACAGTATCTGCTGGATACACCTGCTAAGGCGGAGTGACCGGAAACGAACTTCCGGATTTCATTTCCCCAGAAATAATACAGACCATTCATTGCACATAAAAAGCAGGAGTTTGGATGAGCTCCTGCTTTCATGATTTATGCACTCTTTTCCTGAAGGAGTTTTTCTGCGCTGGAGATCCGTACGCAGACGGTGAAGATTTCCATTGCCCGGATCAGCTCTTCAAGGCTCGGGTAGGTCGGCGCAATACGGATATTGGAATCGTTGGGATCCTTTCCGTACGGCCATGTGGCACCGGCATTGGTCAGGACAAGTCCTGCCTTCTTGGCGCGGGCGACAATGTCCTTTGCGCATCCCGGCAGAGAGTCGAACATGATGAAGTATCCGCCAAGCGGCTTCGTCCAGGTACCGACCTGAAGTTCACCAAGGTCACGCTCAAGGATTTCTTCCACTGCCTCAAACTTTGGACGGATGATATCCGCATGCTTGCGCATGTGTTCGATCAGACCGTGAATATCACCGAAGAAGCGGACATGACGCAGCTGGTTGACCTTGTCATGACCGATGGTCTGATGTCTCAGGTGGGTCAGGAAGTCATCCATATTGTTCGGACTGGTCGCAACCGCCGCGATACCGCTGCCCGGGAAGGTGATCTTGGAAGTCGAGGAGAACTTATATACCAGGTCCGGGTTTCCTGCCCGCTTGCATTCTGCCAGAATCTCAATCAGATAATCCTGACGGTCATCATAGAGATGGTGCACGCCGTAGGCATTGTCCCAGAAGATGCGGAAGTCATTTGCGGCAGGCTTCAGACGGGCGAACCGGCGTACGGTCTCATCCGAATAGGAGATGCCCTGCGGGTTGGAGTACTTCGGTACGCACCAGATACCCTTGATGGCCGCATCGGAACTGACAAGGGTTTCCACCATGTCCATATCCGGACCGGTCGGGGTCATCGGAACCGGAATCATCTCGATTCCGAAGTATTCCGTAATCTTGAAGTGACGGTCATAGCCGGGAACCGGGCAGAGGAATTTTACCTCCGGGAGCCTGCACCAGGGGGTGTTGCCCATGATGCCGTGTGTCCATGCACGGCTGATCGTGTCAAACATGACATTCAGAGAGGAGTTTCCGTAGATGATGATATCCTTCGGATTATTTTCCATCATATCGCCGAGCAGCTGCCGTGCTTCGCTGATGCCGCTGAGTGCACCGTAGTTCCGGCAGTCTGTTCCGTCTTCACAGGTGAGGTCGTCCGTGGAACTCAGGACATCCATCATACCCATGGAAAGATCGAGCTGATCCTGACTCGGTTTGCCGCGGCTCATATCCAGATGGATACCGAGTGCCTGGATTTTGTGGTACTGCTTTTTCAGACCGGCGAGCTCTTCCTTCAGCTCGTCTGCGGTCATCTCGCTATAAGGTTTCATTTCTGTACCTCCGTCTTGTACGGTTCCTGAGATCAGCCAGGATTCCGTCAAATATAGTCTTTATTGTACAAAAACATCACTTCAAAATAAATGAAAATATGCTGGAAGTGTCATACAGGTATAATGGAACCGGCAGAATACAGAAAAATAAGGAGTCCTATGGAACAGAAACGTATCGAGATCTGGAACAGCGGGGAATATGCATATCCCCATGCATTTGGTTTTGTCCCGAATTTACATACCTACCTTCATGAAGATACAGAGATCCGCCCGTTCTTTCTGGTCGTCCCCGGCGGCGGCTATGCCTACTGTTCAGAGAATGAAGGAGAGATCGTAGCCCGAACCTTCTATGAAAAGGGATATCAGGCTGCGGTTCTTACCTACACGACAAATCCGCTGTCGATGGTTCCGCTTCATGAACAGCCGTTAAAGGACATTGCCCGTGCCGTACGCATGATCCGCGCAAAGAAGGATGAATTCCGTACCTTTGCGGACCGCATCATCATCTGCGGCTTCTCGGCAGGTGCGCATGTCTGCGGCACCCTTGCGGAATACCATGACACTGTTGCCGATTCCCTGTATCCGGAGGTATCCGCCGCACCGGACCGTACGGTGCTCTGTTATCCGGTCATCACGATGGGTGAGTATGCGCATAAAGGCTCTGTCGCAACATTGCTTGGAAGCGATGCCTCTGCGGAAGATATTGAGAAGATGTCGCTGGAAAAGAATGTGCGGGATGATATGTGCCCGGTATTCCTCTGGCAGACCATGGAAGATAAATCCGTTCCGGTTGAGAACAGTTACCTCATGGCAATGGCTTTGAAGAAAAAGAATATCCCGTTTGCCCATCATGTATTCACGCATGGTGCGCACGGCCTCAGTGTTGCCAATCAGGACCTCTGCGACCGGAAGTATGCAAATCCGTATACCCTTGATCAGGTATTCGCTCTGATGGATGCAATCCGGAACGGTTCATTTGTGCCGGAGGATCCGAATACGGAGAAGGCACTGGATGAAAAGTTCAGTTACCGGAAAGATCCGAACTGGCGCGATGCGTCCCGGAAACCGAATCCGGATGCGGCCCGCTGGACAGAGCTCTGTGCTTCCTGGCTCGAAACATCCTTTGAACAGGGACAGGAAACCGAGATCACAAGTGTCTGATCTGTATGCATATCTTTAATTAAAAAATGGCCGAAGGGCCATTTTTCATCGTGCGGATAACAGGACTTGAACCTGTGATGCTTAAACCCGCATGGTTAAGCCATCTGGCATCGTATTGGCACCAAATTGGCACCATTTTTCACTTCTTTTTTGCGTTTTCGATTTCTTCCATCAGTTTCTCCTCTGTTCCTTTCAGGAGATGAGTATACGTTTGGAGGGTTTGCTCGATAGAAGAATGCCCCAGCCTCCGGGATACCGCAACAATGTTCACACCTTGATTAATAAGCCATGTTGCGTGACTGTGCCTCAGATCATGGATGCGGATAGGAGATACACCGGATTTCTTAATTGCCTTCCGGAAATGACTGTCAATGGCGGTTGGGCCGAGGGCTGTCTCCCCGCCAAACAGATAATTGCCGGGCTCCTTTAACAGGGGCTTTAACTCATCGTTGAGCACGGAATCAATTTGCACGTTTCTCCGCTGTTTGGTCTTTGTAGGTTTCCGCCCTTCCTTCATGGTCCTTTGACTTGCCCGGACATTCAACCACCCATCAGTGAAATCCTCTTTCTGAAGGGCAATGGCCTCCCCGCGTCTCATACCGGTCCAAAACAGGGTGTCAAAGAACATCGCATACAGAGGGTTGTCTACGGCTGACCTGAAGGCGGAATACTCTTCCGGGGACCATACTTTCATCTCAGTCATAACCTCATCGTTTGAGCGTTTGAATGATCTCAGCACAGTTGCTGGATTCTTGATTCCATAAGTTTCCGCCGCAAACCGAAATACGGATTTCACATATGTGATGGTCATATTCTTGGTCTTGGTAGCGAAATCCATTTGTGCAAGCTCTACGCGCCATCCGGTTAGTTGCGTTCGGGTAATCTTCTCAATCGGCTCATCAAGATAATCTTTAAACCGGATCTCAAAGTGTTCTTTGTAATGACGTTTCATTTCCGCGGATGCTTGTTCGGCATTCTCCCAAAAGTGCCAAATAGCCCTGAAGGAATCGGCGGTGGTTGCGGATGATGCGTCAATCATCATTTGCCTCTCTTCCGCCTGAGCATTCCGCTTTCCCTGAATGCCGCGTTTCTTTTTTGTTTTCCAATTTCCGGTGATAGGATCCTTTACCTTGATCTGAACAAAGTAAAGTTGTTTCTTTTCGTCAGTACATTTGATCATAAAAATACCTCCATTCTGATAAAATGAAGGCGAACTAAAAGACGCCTCGAAACGTTTATAGTTCACCTGGATCTCAGCAGCTGCAACTGCTGAGATCTTTTTTTATAATGTCAACACTTGATTGATTTGTAAAACCGATTACAATATTGACTTTATAACTTCATATAGTCTATATTACATTTACCGATAGGGAAGCCTATGACAGGTCAATAGCCGGTAAATGATCGAAAGATTAAGCGTATGCTAAGTACGTCTTTCCGGCTAGGAAAATGTCTGCCTCGTGCAGGCTTTTCTTTTGCCTAATTTGGTAGACGAAGAATAACGTTAATTTTACAGGTTTCCTTTAAATATTTCCTTGTTTCGAAATAGTTTGAATTTATCACAAATGAATGTCGAACTGTATTTGCAATAATATCAGCCATTTGAATGCCGACATCACATTTTGAATCCCGGTAAATAACCTGGGCTTCAAGTAAGTTATGCACAATAGGTTTGAAAGTGTGTCCATAATTGAAATTAATAATTCCATACCTCAATTCCTCTATTATTCCTTCCCGCAAGGAATAGTAGCCGTTGGTCTTTGTGGGCATTTCATCAATGTTTATATGAAGATAGATTGGTTTATGGGGATCAACTGCTCTCGTGTTGATGAGATACTCCATGGTCTTTTTAATGATTCTTCTCTGAGAATACTCGGTGAATCGCCCTTTGGAAGGAACGTTATTAACAATCGTAGAGTTTAAGTTTTGATTAAGAATAACGGTACAGAAGGTGATGTGTGACTTACTTAAGTTAATGAATCTTCTCCTGTCACTACTATTGATAATAGACGCTTTAATTTCGGGACATTGACCATCACACATTGATTGCACCTGTGAACAATATTTACACTTAATGTTCCTTACTATGGATTTGTACTTATTTTTGAACTCAGAAACTTCGGGCGAACTGGTAAAAACAATCCCTGCAAAGACAGCATAATCTTCATGTTGGGATATTTTTCCGGAGTCATCCATATACAAATAAATATGCTGATAATCCATATCTGTTACCTTTTTGACACCTGAGCAACCAGCAAGCCAATAACCCGGAAACACTGATTCTCCGGCTCAATCGGAATTGGCTGGTATTTGTCATTTGCCGGCATCAGATATACTGAGCCTCCGATCTGGGAGAACTTCTTACAGGTGGCTACATTCTCATCAATGCAGAAGCAGCCGATCTGGCCGTTATCAATCGTGCTGGTCTTTTTGAAGATAACGAGGTCGCCATGATTGATCCCGGCATCGGTCATGGAATCGCCGGCGGCGTACTGGGCGAAATACTCGGCATTTTTATTCGGCAGCATACTTACGGGGACTGTAACGGTATCGACGACCTGGTCTTCCACGAAAAGGCCGGTGCCGCAGGACAGAGAACTATATACAGGAATCGTGCGCACGGACTCCGGGTGGGGGAGTTTGACTGAGGTTTTATCATCGGTATAACCCATTAAGTATTGCGGTGTTACATGAAAAACATCAGCAAATAACTGTATTTTTGACTGAGGGAGATCTACATCGCCTGCTTCAATTTTGGCAATACTGCTTCTGTCAGTATATCCAGTCTTATACGCAAGTTCCTCTTGCGACATGTTGTGCTGCTTTCGCAGTGCTTTGATATTTTTATAAAGATTATTCATATATAGTCCTCGTGTTTGCATAGTAACACTCATGTGAATTAAATTCAAATTAATTTGCAGAAGTTCTAAATATTTGTTGACTTTTGTTCACACAGCGATATACTCAAAAGTGTGAATATCATTCACGGAAGGAGAAACCAATGACAGATACTTACGAACTGGAAAAGGTAATTCGTCAGAACGGATTTACTAAGAAACAGTGCGCATCAGAACTGGGGTTATCTGAGCAGAGCTTTTTACTCAAGTTAAATAACAAAAATGAGTTCAAAGCCAGTGAGATCAACAAGCTTTGTGAGATCTTGCATCTGCCGGATAACTCTTTATTTTTTGTCAAAGAAGTGAATTAAATTCACGGGCGTATTCCTGTACAGGAATAGTACATCTTCTGCTGTATTGACAAGCATACACCAGAAGAAAACTACCACTGGAAGGAAGGAGAAGGGATGACAAAAAGAGTTGATCCGGTAATCAAAAGCATTAAAGAACACACAGCACAGAGCGGCCTGAGTCAGAACCAACTCGCAGTCAAAGCGGGAATCACTCCGCAGAGGCTGTCAAATCTCATGAATGGCAGAGGACAAATCAAACCACATGAGATCAAGGCTCTGAGCGAGGCGCTGCATGTATCGATCGAGACAGTATTTGAGCAACTTAATTGCTGAAAGGAGGATGTGAATCAATGGCAAGAGAAGATCTGCTTCAGAAGGTTTACCTGACACGGACAGACATTCAGAAACTGTTCATTGTCAGCCGAGGAGCCGGAACAAGGATCTTCAATGCCGCTATGGCAATCGATGATGAAGAATTGAAGTTCCGCCCCTGGCCAAACAGGGTGAGGCAGAAGAGTGTCCTGAAGGTTTTACACATTAGTTTCAACGAATTGGAGAGGCAAATAAAAAGTGCTCGCTATCTTGGCGGATCGAGCACCTCAGGGAATTAGAAAGGATCCCTTTAACACTATGAATAATAACACAATTCACAGAAGACGGCTCAGGAAGCCGATCCGAGAGGCAATCACAATCGTGCTGATCGGGATGATCGGAGCCGCACTCCTGGTCGGACTTTGGATCGGAAGCGTGATTCAGACCAGCGAGAGACTCAGCATGATGGCTGCGGAGGTTGACAGAGGATGAATCTCAGCAATGACAAGAAGCGTCGGGAGTTCGTCCAGAACGATGAGAACTGGGAACTCGTCGGTGAGTTAAACGGGCTCGTCCGGGAAAAGATGCTGACCTACAAAGGGGTCGAATGGTATGCGGTCGAAGTCCGGCAGAACGTGCAGCACTATAACGTGCATAGCCACGCACTCGAATACAGAGCCGAATGGACGCGAGTCGGGATCTGGAAACTCAGCAGATCTGTGCGCGCATTCACTTACGGATGGAGCGTGAAGCAGATCGTTGACGAAATCAAGCGAATGGATAAGGAGGAAAAGGCAAAATGACAGCACTGATCGTGATCATCTTCATCCTGCAGCTTGTTCTTCTCGCATGGGCTGTAGGCATCACCGTTCTTTATTACCACCTGGTCCGGGCTATCCGAAAGATCTGCATTGCCGACAACGAAGCTTTCACAGCACTCTTCGCGAACGGCAGCGACATTCTGCACACGGTAAGCGCTGTGCTGAAGACGATCGAGGCAGTTGAGAACGAAGCGGACGCATACAAGGCAGCCATTGACGAAGAATTGAAGCAGAACAACAAAGCCTCAAAGTTCGCCATGAAGACGATTCAGGAGGCCCGCAGGATCTACAGACAAGCTTCAGAAATTGCGGGAATGCCACAGTTACATATCGATGGCGATGCATTCATTCAGCAGCTAAAGGAAAAGATCGAAGAGGACAGTAATGATGACCAGTAAACAGGAAAACCTCTTCGTTATGGATGAGCAGAAGCGGAAGCGGAAGGTTGATACTTTCGTGAAGTCCAAGTCCAAAGATGGGTCACTCTCCGTAACCATCGTTCCGGATGTCGCAAGACGTGTCCGGAACTACTGCAAGCTGAAGAATCTCAACTGTACCAAATTGATCTGTGACATCGTGGCGGAAAAGATCTCAGAGCTCGAAGCCGCAAAATATGACGACATGAGCCGTGACGATCTGCTGGATCTTATCCATCGGATGGAAGCGGAGCGAGAGGCAGAGGCATGATCAGCACATTAATGCGTTTCGGAGATAGCAATGAGGGAGAGGACAGCATCACGATCACCCTCGACCGTATCGTAAAGACCGTAGGAAGCAGAGAAGAGATCTGCATGGATCTGCGAACAATCGCACACGGGCTCCGGAAGAGGATTAAAGAGGAAGCGAAGAGCAAAGAAGACGAGGTAGCACTTCAGACGATGTACGAAACAGCGTTTCTCGAGGGCTTCCGGATGAGTGGAAAAGAAATCGAAGATCTGGACCAGGATCTCTACGGTCGGATCCTTGATGAACTCTCAGAAGCCGAAAAGGAAGGAGCCATGCGCTCATGATCGATGTCGTCTACATTGACGAATTGCTGGATGGATACTATTCCGATCAGAATCCTCAAAATCAGGATCCTGATGCTTACGACAAAGACGAATGGCTGGACGTGATGGAAAAGGCAGCCGATCACATCAACGATGCGCTCCTTACTCTGCAACAGGCGAATGAGCTGCATGAGTTCAAAGGCGCGGAGAAGATCGCACGCCTCCTGACAGAAGCCTCCAGCAGGCTTGAGGAGGAACGCTGATGGTGATGCGGTACGGCAAAAGCCTGTACAGAACGAATGATACCTACACGGTACATGCTTTCGAGAACAGGGAAGACTGGCTGAAAGGCCGTCAGGATCTTAACGGCATTGGCGGATCAGATGCATCGGCAGCGCTGGGTATGAATCCATGGCGGACAAATCTCGAGCTTTGGGAGATTAAGACCGGAAAGCATAATGCTCCGGACATTTCAGATAACGATCGTGTTTGGTACGGCACAGAAGCTGAGCAGTACCTTCGGAGACTCTTTCAGCTCAAGCATGCAGCGGAATATGAGATTCAGTACATGCCTGACGTGATCCTGCAGAACAATGAGCATCCGGAATTTCTTTACAGTCCGGATGGTCTGATCCACACGGTCGATGGAAAGAACGGGATCCTCGAGATCAAGACGACAACGATCATGAAGTCATACGACAGAGAAAAGTGGTTTGACAAGAGAACACGGGAGAAGAAACTCCCCGAGAACTATTACATACAGGTCCTTCACGGACTCAATGTTACGGGGTTCAGCTTCGTAGATCTGTTTGCGGAGCTGACTTACCCGAGCGGCACAAGTGAACTCATCACGTGCCATATCGAGCGCGACGAGGTGGAAGGCGATTTGAAATATATCGAAGTAGGCCTTCAGGACTTCTGGAGATACGTGAAGGACAACAGAGAACCGGCACTCTTACTGCCGGCATTATGAGAGGAGAACAATGGCAGAAGAAAAAGCACTTGAAGTCCGAGTGGAGCAACAGCTCGGCCTTCTGAATTGGAACTTTGATGAACTCAATGCCCAGCTCGATGAGCAGCTGGAAAAATACCGCGGACTCACGTTCACAGACGATCAGATGCCGGAGGCAAAGAAGACAAGAGCCGCACTCAATAAGGTGGCTACAGAGATTAATAATCGGAAGATCTCAGTTAAAAAAGAATTCTGCGCGCCGTATGAACAGTTCGAGGCACAGGCGAAGGTTCTGATCAACAAGATCAAGGATGTGAGCGGAGCGATCGACCAGCAGGTAAAGAGTTACGAAGAGAGCAAAAAGGAAGAAAAGCGTAAAAAGATCGCCGCGTGGTGGGCTGAAAACGGAAAGCGAACAGTCCCAATCGAGAAGATCTTCGATGAGCGCTGGCTGAATGCTACCTGCAGTGACTCGAAGTGGCAGGATGAGCTGGAAACGATCAAGGTCCGAATCACGAATCAGATCTTCACAATTTCGATGATGTCTGAAGATGTCGGGCAGGAGAAGCTGGATCTGATGCTGACCGAGTACATGAAACGGCTCAGCCTCGATGATGCAGTGAAAGCCTGGAAGGATCACGAGGAAGCCATCAAACGGGCCGAACAGGAGAAGGAACGGCTGGAACAGGAAAGACTCCGCAAGGAAGCGGAACAAGCGGAGATGGCCGCAAAGCCTGAGCCTCAGCCAGTCCCAGAGGCGAATGAAGCACATGAACTCGGACCGGATGATTATCTGTACAGCCCGACCTTCAAGGTTGTGGATCTTACCTTTCAGCAGGCAATGGATCTTACGAATTATATGAAAAACAACGGAATCAAATTCATTTCAATTGCGAAGGAACGGAGGAAGAAATAATGGCAGTCGCAAACAGACTTAATAAAACAGCACCACAGCCGAAGAAGGATGCAGTTGCGATTTTCGAAGCAAATGGCATGGAGGTCAAGCTGACCCCGACGATCGTAAAGAACTATCTGGTATCCGGAGACAAGGACAGAGTGACCGATCAGGAAGTCGCGATGTTCATCAATCTCTGCAAGTATTCCGGTCTGAATCCCTGGCTGCGAGAAGCATACTGCATCAAATACGGATCGGAGCCGGCAACCATGGTGACCGGTAAAGACGCGTTCATGAAACGTGCAGAGGCGATGCCTGATTATGACGGCATGCAGGCGGGAATCGTCGTGACTGATCAGGAAGGATCCATCAACTATCGCGAAGGATCCGTGAAGCTTCCGGGAGAAGAAATCATCGGAGGCTGGGCGGAAGTATACCGCAAGGATCGTCAGCACAGCACCCGCGTGGAGGTTTCTTTCGAAGAATATGCTGCACGGAGGAAGGACGGCAGCCTGAACTCCCAGTGGAGCAAGAAGCCGGCAACCATGATCCGGAAGGTTGCGGTTGTCCAGGCACTTCGTGAAGCATTCCCGACCAATCTTGGAGGAATGTACTCCGCAGAGGAAGTCGGCAGGGAAGAACCTGAGGAAGCCGGCATGCCTGCGGCACCGATGAATCCTGAAACCGGAGAGGTCATGGATGCTGAGATCGTTGAGAAAAAGGAAGCCGTGAAGAAAGCGGAACCTGCTCCTGAAAGCAGCGTTGAGGATCTGATCTGATGGCAGTCTGGGTAAAGGTGCATGAAGCAGACTGTATGCGGATCCTCGGAGCGAATGATGGAGAACTCGCAGAGCTCCTTGATCGGGCACTCCGTGATATGGTCACCGATACATTCAGCAGACAAAAGGATCCTGAGAAGCCCCGCAAGGTAAAACTGGATCTGAAACTTACACGAGTCGGAAGCAGTGATGATGTGCACGTTGATTGGTGCGTTACACCGGTCCCGGCACCGTATGAGCGTCGTGCAGAAGATAAAGTGCCGGACGGTCAGCAGTCACTTCAGTTTGATGAGAACGGAGAATTACGCGAATGACAGTCCTGGCATTCACCGTTCCGGGAGAGCCAGTAGCGAAAGGCCGGCCGCGGTTCACGCGGACCGGCTTCGCTTATCCCGACAAAAAAACAGACAAGTATGAGAACCTTGTACGACTGGCATATGTAGAGGCATATCCCGATCGGAAACCTGCAGAAGGACCGATCGCGGTAACGCTCAGAGCATATTTTCCTCCGCTGAAGAGCTGGAGCAACAAAAAGAAGACTGCCGCGTTAAGCGACAACCTCCCGAAAACCACAAAACCCGATCTCGACAATCTGGTGAAGGTCCTTGATGGTCTGAACAAGATCGCGTGGGTCGATGATGCACAGATCTACAGCATCGAAGCATGGAAGGGATACAGCGAACGGCCAAGAATGGAAATCCTGATATTCCTCGAGGAGGATGCTGATGGCAACAGTTAATTCAGTGGTCCTCTTGGGAAGACTCACAAAGGATCCAGAACTCAGGAAGACATCCAGCGGAACAAGCTTCTGCAGATTCACTGTTGCATGCGATAAGCGTAAGACCAAGGACGATCAGGAGTCCGGAGCCAACTTTATCAGCTGCGTTGCCTGGAGGCAGAATGCCGACTTCATATCCGATTATGGACAGAAGGGCAATCAGGTAACCGTGGAAGGTTCCATAGAAACAGGATCCTACACAGACAGGGACGGCAGGAAGGTATACACCACAGAAGTACTTGTGAACCGTGTGCAGCTGGCAGACACTAAGCAAGCAAAATCAGATTATCCCAACAACGGGACCTCCTATACGATGGCAGAGGCAGCAGCACATGCGAATGAAGGATTCGATGTCGGCGATGCCGATGCCGATATCTCAGGCGATGATTTGCCGTTCTGAGGAGGTGCCAAATGCCGAACAGAATATTAAAAGAAAGTATTTGTGTAAGTGATGAGATTGATAATCTCTCATGGTTTGAAGAGGTGATGTTCTACCGGCTGATCGTAAAGTGTGACGACTTCGGAAGGTATGACGGACGCCCGAAAGTTATCAAGGGACAATGCTTCCCTCTTAAAGATGTGACAGTTAAGGATATCGAGAAAGGGCTCGAAAGGTTATCGGCGGAAGGTTTGGTACAGCTCTACACAGTGAATGAGATGCCGTTCCTTCAATTGACTACTTGGAGTAAACATCAGACTATCCGAAATAAAAAGAGTAAATATCCATCTATTGAAGAGGGAAAACAGCAATTGAATTCAATTGAAATCAATTGCAATCAATTGCATGCAATTGTTCCCGTAATCCAATCCAATCCAATCCAATCCGAATCCAATCCGAATACGAATACGAATCCAAAGGGAAAAGCCGTGAATGCTGCGCATTTCACGCCTCCCACGCGTTCGGAAGTACAGGAATACATCTCTGCAAATGGTTTTGGTGTGGATGCTCAGAGTTTCATCGACTACTACACCTCCAATGGATGGAGTGTAGGCAAGACTACGATGAAAGATTGGAGAGCAACAGTCCGGAACTGGGAACGGAGAGAGAAGAAGCGTAAGACCGGAGATACGCCAGAGTACTGGAACACGGATCCGATCAGGGTAAAAGATCCTAAGCCTGCATCCAAAGAAGAAATTGAGCAGGTTAAAGCGCTGATCAACAAGGGGAAGAACCATGGAAACGAATGAATTGAAACCATGTCCGTTCTGTGGTGGTTATGCGTTTGTACAGAAAGTGAAGGACCAGTATACAGTTCACTGCTATCACAAGTCGAACTGTTATCTTGTTGGATCCAGGGCTCCGAGGCTGAACATAGAGGATGTCCTGATCAAGGAATGGAACAGGAGGGTGTCCAATGAGAAGAAAACTGATTGATGCTGATGAGTTTACTTCAGAACTTACTAAAGCATATGCAGAACAGAGCAAAACTGCCGGTACATGGGAAAGACTTATTACAACGCAATTGCTGGCAAGTTTTTCGAAGGACGTTACCGAAGTTATCAATAAATTGCCGACCGTAGACATTGAACCGCATTGGATTCCGTGCAATGAAAGACTACCGGAAAACATGGAACCAGTGAATATCACATGGGTAAACCGTGACCCCGTATCGTATTACATGCACATAAAAGACAAGCCGTTCACAGCAACGGGCATTTATTTCAAGGGTAAGTGGTATTGGTGGTCTTCAACGTGCGATGACATTTTATGCGAGTACGGACAGAATGAGATCGACGAGGTTGCTGATGGCGTTGACATTGTCGCTTGGATGCCGTTACCCAAACCGTATGAGGTGGAAGATGAGTGAATATGTAAGCAAAGAGGAATTAAAAGAATTCTTTGAAGGCATTGAGATTACTGTTGCAGGAAGAACAAGAGCTGAAGCGATAAGCGAAGTATTACAAGCTATTTACAACGGAGTTATGAAACTACCTACTACAGACGCAGTGCCTTCTGAAACGCTTTATGACTTCATACGGGGAATCGGAGCAATCACATACGGCAAAGAGAGGTTCTTCCATGAAGAAATAGGGGTGCATTGTGGCTTGTGGTATGACCGTAAAACATGCGAATGGATCACCACACAAACGGCGATAGAGGAATGCCTTGAAGCCGTGCGGGAATTTGATGACGGCGATATAGACGCAGAACCTATGCGGCATGGGAAGTGGATGGGGACAGTCTGCACGGCTTGCGGCGAAAGCACTTCTTTCTATTATGACTGTGATTATTGCCCGCATTGCGGAGCGAGGATGGATGCTGATGAATAAAGAATTATCACCTCTCTCTTGCCCAAATTGTGGAGCACCAATCAATCGGGTGACTATGAAGTGCGAATATTGCGGAACAGTGTTCAGAGAAGACAGATATCAAAATCTGATAACCATCGAGAGTCCTCATGCTGTTCCGCTTATAGCAGAGTTTAAAATTCCCTTTGAGGTGGTTGACCAACTTGGTGATAAGGAATCTGAGTCAATTATCAGAAACGAACTGCTGAACGCAATGAAGCCCAACTTGACGGAATGCATGGATATAGTCTGCGAAATAGAACCGCCGACACGGTCATTCCGTTGTGTCGGAAGACTTAGAGTTGTTCCACCGAATTACAGGTTCTAGGAGGACGGATGAAGGAATACATTATTTCAGCCGATGATGTGCAAGCCCTTGAAGAAGAGTTCAATATTAATCTTTCGTTCGATAAAAGGGATGAATTGATACGGTGCAAGGACTGTGCAAGGAACCCGAAAAACGGAAAGGCAAGAACAATATGCCCTTGTCCTATGGATCGCTATATGGGACCGGAAGGATACTGCTCGAAGGCAGAACCAAAGGAGGCTGATGAAGAATGAAGGAGTATATCTGCAGAGATCTGCTTGACCGACAGGGTAATATCGTCGGCCGGGAATATAAGGGCGAGCTGATCCGGTGTAAGGACTGCAAGTATTACGAAGTCGCTGAACTTAATTATGACGGCACACCGGACAAGCGGTGCAAACCATCCGTCTGTACAAACGGAAAGTATGCTGTTGAAAGACCTGAAGACTGGTACTGCGGTGATGCAGAGCCGAAGGAGGCTGATGGATGACGATTGAAGATCTTAAGGCTTACCAAGACATGAAACGGACGGTCAGAGAACTGGAAGAAAGACTTCAGATGGTATATGAAGCAAGTCCGAAGCCGAACGAGAATCCTGGCGGAAGATCTTCGGTCCGCACATCGTCCGATCCGACCGCAGCCAAAGCGAACAATGCCATCGAGATCCAGGCAGAGCTTGAGGCAGTGCTTGCCAGGCTACGGAAGAAAACAAACGACGTCATCCAGTTCTCTCTCCGCATTGATGATCCGGAGGCCGGCGCAATTATCCGTCTGCATTACATCGACGGACTGTCGTGGAAGCAGGCAGGGCTGAGGCTGTACGGAGATACCGATGCCGGAGATCTGTGCCGTATGCGGATCAAAAGATTCTTCCGAAATAGTTAAGTGTTCGTTTTGTTCGCTTTGTTCTGTGCTATATGTTATCTGAGGAGTTTCAGCAAGGGTGGCGCTGGAACTCTTTCTATTTGGTGAATAAGACCTATGGCAACAGTTCAAAAGAAGAAGGCGCTACCGAAGAAAAGGTACCGCCCTGATAAGGACGGGACACATCGCGCTGCATTCGATCGAAACAAGAAGATGATCTATGCAACACAAGAGATATGTGGGATTTGCGGACAGCCAGTTGAAAAGGAGAACGGAAAATGGAAGTATAAATTTCCACATCCGTTGAGTCCATGCATCGATCATATTATTCCGATTGATAAGGGTGGCCATCCTTCAGACATGGCGAACCTTCAGCTTGCTCACCTGTCTTGTAACAGACAGAAGTCTGACAAAGTTGCCGAAATTGTTGAAATAAAGAAAACATCTGATGAAGTATCTAACAGGGTTCTTCCACAGACCATAAACTGGCATACATATACGGGGTAGAGACCCCGTAGGGCCCTGTCTCCGATATTCGGGCCGTCACTGCGAAAAAAAACACACGCTAACCGATTCGCGCGCTGAGAATCGGTTTTTTGTTTGCGACGAGAAAGGAATGACATTATGCCTCAGCTTAAAGGAATTGAATATTTGCGGAGAAAGCTCGCGACAAAACAGGTGCGAGTGATTACCCGCTATACCTTCTATGAAATGAAGAGCAAAACAAAAGACTTTATGATCAGCACGCCTCCGAGCCTGAGAGGGTGGATGACTTCACTTGGGTGGTGCGCCAAGGCAGTGGATAGCCTTGCTGATAGGCTTGTCTTTCGTGACTTCAAAAACGATAACTTCGGAATGATGGAGATATTCAATATGAACAACGCGGATACGTTGTTCGATTCAGCTATTCTGGGAGCGCTGATCAGTTCGTGTTGCTTTATCTATATCTCTGAAGATGAGTCCGGATATCCTCGGCTGCAGGTAATTGATGGCGCCAACGCCACAGGTGAAATGGATCCGATAACCGGAATGTTACAAGAAGGTTATGCAGTTCTGAAAAGAAATGATGGACACCCGGTCATTGAAGCATACTTCACGGCTGGACAAACTATCATTTACGACAAAGAACAGAGACAACAGATTATTCAGAATAACTTGGCGCCATATCCACTGCTGGTTCCTATTATTTATCGTCCGGATGCAATCAGGCAGTTTGGTCATTCAAGGATCAGCAGGGCGTGTATGTCTATCCAGGGATCAGCAATCAGAACAGTGAAACGTGCTGAACTATCCGGGGAATTTTATTCTTTCCCGCAGAGATATGTTTTAGGTCTCTCTCCGGATGCTGAGATGATGGACAAGTGGAGGGCGACGATGTCGTCACTTCTTGAATTTGATAAAGATGAGGATGGGGAGCATCCAACAGTCGGACAGTTTTCACAGCAGTCGATGCAGCCACACACTGATCAGCTGCGCATGTTCGCGTCGTTATTTGCTGGAGAGACAGGTTTGACTTTGGATGACCTTGGATTCGCCACTGAAAATCCATCCAGTGCAGATGCGATCAGGGCAACCCATGAAAACCTAAGGCTTGCAGGCAGAAAAGCGCAGCGAACATTCGGTACAGGATTTCTTAATGTTGGTTATCTCGCCGCTTGTATTCGAGATCAATATGCATACCAGAGAAGTCAGGTGTATATGACAAAGCCCGAATGGGATCCTATTTTCGAACCGGATGCGGCTATGTTGTCCGGTATCGGTGACGCAATTCTGAAAATGAATCAGGCGGTACCTGGATTCTTTGGCAGCTCTAACATGCGCAGCCTGACTGGAATGGATTCTGACAATGAGTGATTCGGATAACCTGAAAAAGATCCTAGAGGATTCTTTCCGGGATTTATTCAATCGAGATAACACAGCGAGAAAACTGTACGGAAAGATAAAACAGAACAAGGCAACCTACAAAGATGCACAGTTGTTTGCGCGAAGAGTAGGCGAGCTGGCTGCGAATGCATTTCGTGACAGTACCAGCCCGGACATGTTTCCGGCATTGGACAATCAGCAGGCGTTGATTGAATCAGTGCTTGGGTTGTTGCGAGTGGATCATGAGATAGTTTCAGAGGCTACTGCTGTTGTTCAAAAGACAATCAACACCCGAGCGGGATTAGGTTTGAATGCGGTCGTTCCCAATATGGATGTTGACCGTGCTGAGGGCATAGCGAGAAATATAGCTGACCAGGAAGATAAAGATGCTGCAGTTGACCGGATGAACACCATGGCTGACAACTATTCACAGCATGTTGTTGATGAAAGCATCCGACAGAATGCCAATTTCCAATGGAAATCTGGAATGAGTCCGAAGATAGTTCGTACTGCGGAGGCGAGGTCATGTAAGTGGTGCAGGGAGCTTGCTGGAACATATGAATACTCTGAGGTCAGCGACACTGGAAATGACGTATTCAGACGGCATGAAAACTGTAATTGTACAGTTGAATTTGTTGCGGATGGAAAGCATGCACAGGATGTGTGGTCCAAAGCATCTTATCGGTATAAAGATTCTGCGGATCGTGTTCGCTCGCACCGAGCTATTGAAGATTATCGTGAAGCGTTACAACAAGAACAACAGGAAAGACGCATTGCCCGATCCAAGGATATTGAACGTGTTCAGCGGGAACTAGGCTACTCATCAAAGGGCGCGGCTATCTGGTACAACAAAAATAAAGAAGCTATTGAGCAAAACGGGCTTGATTATATGTTGGCCACATTGCACGGCAAAAGTGATTTGGCTTTAAATAGTTCTGGAATTGCCGGGACAAAGCTGCCACCCTTAAGCTCAAGAGGCATTTCACTTCCGGAGAAATTAACCAATATTCTTGATAAGACACCTGATACAGGTTCCTATTGTGTTGTAAGTGAACTCACAAACAATGAGCTTAGAACTCTAACACAGGAAACCGGTGTGGAATATGCGAAAATTACCATCTCAGAAGATGTTTATGTAATTCGCGGAAAGGAAAAAGGAATAGTTATCCCAAATAGCTTTGTTGATGAGATGAAGGCACAAAATGGCAGATTAGATGCACATTGTCATCCGTTCATTGGAGATGTCATTCCATCTGAAGCTGACTTAGAAGCCCTAACGTTGCTTGAAAAAGAAACAGGGCAGAGCACTTCCGAAATTATTTCGGTTGATGGGATGAGGTCTATATATTCAAAATATGGTATTATTTCAGTGGAAACAGTAACTGATAACTCGACATTATCAGAGGAACGAAAAATGGATTTCCTAAGACTGTTTGGCGGAGAATAGTATGTATAACCAGAGCGATATTCAAATACTTGGAATATTAAAAATCGCGGAACTTTTTGGTGATGAATACGTTAGAAATCACCGCTTTTCTGGTTGCAATGCACTGAGCTATGATTTTTCGGATGATGAAGCGCATTATTTTGTGGGCTTTGAAGGAAATCAAAGTAATAACATTTGGACTGAATTTGCTTACGTTGCAGTTAATAAAAACAATGGCAATGTCAGATTTCTGGATTATAAATTGCCATCCGGAAGGCGAATGAAAAATCCGCCTCATCCAGTGATTTATTCTTGACGCTCTCCGGAGCGTTTTCTTTTTAGAGAACTTGAAAATGAAGAAACAAATCCCTCTATTTTTGGGGACTATTTTTCTATGGGAGGGACTCTATGATCAGAGCACCGGTAAATACTGAATAACAACGGGAGGAGGGGCAAATGGCCACTAGAAAAGGTCGCCAGACGCCTACTCAATCCCGTGTGTTGCCTTACTCAAAAACACATGGTGATGAAGCGCTGCAACTCTACTATAAATCCGGGAACAAGCCGATCCCCTGGCAAGTAGAACAGATCCGAAACATTATGGCGTATAACGAGGATGGATTATGGGTCCACTCCAAGTATGGAATTGAAGTATCTCGCCGTAATGGTAAAAGTGAAGTGTTCGTAGTTATTTGCCTTAAATGGCTTGCTGACGGAAAGAGCATTTTGTATACCGCTCACCGCACTGATACCAGTCACATTTTATGGGAACGCTTGAAAAGAATCATAGAGAAGTGCGGAATGATAATTGAAAGTTCTTACCGTGCATACGGAAAGGAACACATTTATCTTGAAGCGGGCGGCAGAATTGAGTTTCGTACACGAACATCCTCCGGAGGACTTGGCTCTGGATACGATCTGCTGATTATTGATGAAGCACAAGAGTATCAGACTAGTCAGGACTCGGCATTAAAGTATGTCGTGTCTTCGTCTGAAAATCCGCAAACTTTATACTGTGGGACACCGCCAACGGTAACGTCTGCCGGAACAGTTTTTGCGGAATTCAGAAAAAGTGTGCTGCAAAACGGCAGACCTAACTCAGGATGGGCAGAATGGTCAGTATATGAACTGCACAACCCATATGACAAGGATGCATGGTATGAAACAAATCCGTCACTTGGATACATCCTTACAGAGCGGAAAATACTAGATGAATTGTCTTCCGACGAATTGGATCATAATATACAGCGACTCGGATTCTGGACAGAATATAACCTGAAGTCAGCCATTTCTCAGAAGGAATGGGATGGCCTGAAGGTACAGAGCATTCCGGAGTTCAAAGGCAAGCTGTATGTAGGAATAAAGTATTCCAGTTCGGGAGCGACTGTTTCAGTAAGTATTGCTGTAAAGACCAAAGATGGGAAAATATTTGTAGAGGCAATTGACTGTCAGTCAGCACGGATGGGAACTGGATGGATAATCCGGTTTCTTAAAGATGCAGCAGTCAACAAAGTGGTTGTCGACGGAAAATCGGGACAGGATCTTCTTGCAGAAGATATGAAAAAAGCTCATCTGAAGCAACCGATCCTGCCGAAAGTGGCAGAAGTAATAGTGGCAAATGCTATGTTCGAGAATGCGATCACAGCTGAAACGATCTGCCATAACAACCAGCCGTCGCTTACACAGTCAGTTACAAACTGTGAACATCGAACATTAAGTGGTGGGTTCGGATACAAGTCGATAAAAGAAGGGGTAGATGTTACTCTGCTGGAAAGTCTATCCCTGGCGCATTGGATATGCGCAACGAGTAAGGAAAGAAGAAAGCAGAGGGTTAGTTACTAAGTAAGCGACCATGATGGCCGCTTTTTTAGTTATTTACGTATACCACACGGAAAAGTGGGAGGAGAAAAACATGGCAGAATTTACACCAATCACATCACAGGAAGAGTTTGACAGCAGAATCAGTGAACGTCTTCAGCGGGAACGTGCGAAGTATTCCGATTATGAAGATCTCAAGAGCAAAGTGGAACAGTATAAGGACTACGAGGAACTGAAGAAATCCGTAGAAACGCTCACAGGCGAAAAGAATGCATTGCAGGAGAGCCTGAACACTGCAAACTCTCAGATCGAAAAACAGAAAACCACAATCAAGGGTTACGAGACCGGCTCGGTAAAAACGCGAATTGCCCATGAACTTGGTATTCCGTATCAAATGATTGACCGTCTTAAAGGCGAAACTGAAGAAGACATCCGGAAAGACGCAGAATCAATTCGCAAGTTGATTGGTACGTCAACACAGGTTCTTCCGTTACGAACTGATAATGATCAGGACAACTCTGATCCAGTCAAGGAAGCATGGAAGAAAACAGTAGCCAAACTAGAAAGCGAAGGAGAATAAAAATGGCAAACGATAGAGAAGTTGTACAGAGAGGAGAAATGTTACCTCCGGAGGTTGTTCAGGACCTGTTTTCCAAAGTAAAGGGACACAGTTCCATCGCAAAGCTTGTCGGATCTGAACCGGTAGGCTTTAACGGAAACACATTTTTCACATTCTCGATGGATGATGAAGCCACCGTAGTAGGTGAGGGAGAAGCAAAAGAGCGTGGTCATGCTGCAGTTGCACCAGTGACTGTACGTCCGCTCTGCATTGAATATGGAGCACGTTTCTCCGACCAGATGTGGTACGGTTCCGAAGAAGCGCGCCTGGATCTTATGAACAAGTTTGCGGAAGGCTGCGCTAAGAAGGTAGGCCGTGCCGTAGATATTATCGGATTCCATGGCATTAATCCGCGCACTAAGGCTGTACTCCCCTCTATGACGGGTAAGTGCTTTGATGCAACCACAAACTCTGTTGTATTCAGTTCGGCGGATCCGGAAGCAAACCTCGAAGATGCCATCGCAATGCTTGGAGATGAAGCAGTAACTTGCTTTATGTTCTCTAAGGATTTCGGATCTGCACTGGGAAAACTGAAAGTTAACGGTGTCAAGCAGTATCCGGAATTTGCGCTGGGTGGCAATCCTGGTAACCTGAATGGTTCTGGGTGTGACGTAAACTCCACAGTATCTTATGCTGACAAAGCAAAGGCGTATGTCGGCAATATGGAGGCCGTAAAGTGGGGCTATGCAAAGAATATGCCGCTTGAGCTGATCAAGTATGGTGATCCTGACAATACCGGCCGTGACCTGAAAGGTCATAACGAGATCTATCTCCGCACAGAAGCATATATCGCTGCAGTTGTTATCGATATCGATAGCATTGCAAAGGTTGTGCCTACCGCAGCAAACGGTTCTGAAGGAACAGGAGAATAACAATGGCTCTCTACAAAAAGAAAGGTAAAGATCTTGTTGTAGAGATTGCAGGAAAAGTTGATGGAAACGGATGGGAGCCTTATACGGCTCCCGCTGTTTCTGCAACTAAGAAAGAACCAGCCGAAAAGAAAGGCTATTCTGAGAATGATCTCTATAACATGTCTATGGAAAAGCTTCGCGAAATCGCGAAATCTAAGGGTATTGACGGTCCGAAGAGAAAGAAGGAATTTGTTGTAGCAATTCTGAAAACACAGGAGGTCTGATGATGGTTTCTTTTGCAACTATTGATGATCTGGAACTCCTGTGGAGAAAGATGAAAGATGACGATGAAGAACATCGGGCTGAAGCGCTGCTAGCACAGGTATCTTCTATTCTTCGCAAAGAAGCAGACAAGGTCGGTAAAGACTTAAACAGTATGGTTGCCTCTGATGAAGACTACGCATCAGTTGTTAAGTCCGTTACTGTCGATGTAGTTGCAAGAATTCTTCGACAGAGCACGGAAGGGGAATCATTATCGCAAGAAAGCCAGTCCGGACTGGGGTATTCATGGTCAGGCACTTATGCGATTCCAGGAGGTGGCATTGCAAACGCGATAATGCGCAACGATCTGAAGCGATTGGGGTTAAGAAGGCAGCGTGTCGGAGTGATTGAACTCTACGGTGGTGTCCTTGATGAGAATTAAAGGAATTACTGTAAGCCTCCAGGTCAGAACAGTAGCTGGAAAGGATGCATTAAACCACGAATACTATTCTACGGATTGGGAAGACGTCGAGAATGTTCTTGTTTCTCCGGTATCTGCTGAAGATCAGATAACCTCTGTTCAGCTTCATGGCAAAAAGGCGATATATCAGATTGCGATCCCGAAAGGAGATGAGCACATCTGGGACGATCGCCTTGTTCGTTTCTTTGGGCAGACATGGCATGTTTTTGGAGCACCGGAGACCGGTATAGAAGAAAACATTCCATTGTCCTGGAATACGAAATGGAAAGTTGAAGCCTATGAGTAAGTTTAAGTTCAAGCTTAACCGGGCAGGTGTTCGGGAACTGCTGCGAAGTCCGGAAATGATGGCTGTATGTAATGGCTATGCACAGTCTGCAATGCAGGCTCTTGGTGATGGGTATGAAATATCAACGCATACCGGTAAGAACCGAGTCAACGCCCAGATCGCTGCAAGAACTTATGCGGCAAAGAAGGAAAATGCAGAGAATAATACTATTCTCAAGGCTATCGGAGGTGGCGGATGACAATCGAAACTGTATTGCTTGGCTACCTTGATCAGTTATATCCGACCTATGCGGAAGTGCCGGATACCAAGCCGGATCGGTACCTCGTTATAGAACGCACCGGCGGACGGGAGACCAATCATATTGCAGAAGCAACCTTCGCAATTCAGTCATATGGTCAGAGTCTGCTGGATACGATCGAGATGAACGAGGCGGTAAAGAGCAAGATGGACCATTTTGCGGATCTTTCAGAAATCTGTAACTGCAGACTCAATTCAGACTATAACTTCACGGATACCGAAACAAAAAGATACCGGTATCAGGCTGTCTATGACATCAAATACTACAGAAATGGAGAATAAATATGGCGAATGATGCTACTAAAGTAACCGTTGGCAAGCCTAAGGTCGGCGGTTCTATTTATCGCGCACCGCTCGGAACCACACTTCCGACTGATGCGACAACTGCACTCGATGCGGCATTTAAGTGCCTCGGTTATGTCAGTGAGGACGGCGTTACCAACAATAACAGCCCGGAAACTGAGAATATCAAAGCCTGGGGCGGAGATACTGTTCTCAATGTGCTCACATCAAAAGAAGATACATTCGGATTTACTCTGCTTGAGGCAATGAATATCGATGTCCTCAAGACGGTGTATGGTGAGGACAATGTCACCGGAACTCTTGCGGATGGTATTACCATCAAAGCAAATGCATCCGCTATGGAACAGGCGTCTTATGTAATCGAGATGATTTACAACGATAATGTGCTGAAGCGTGTTGTTGTACCTGCCGCGTCTGTATCTGAAGTAGGTGAAATTACCTATGCGGACGGCGAAGCGGTTGGCTACGAAACCACACTTGCATGTGTTCCGGATGCTACTGGCAATACTCACTATGAGTACCTGGTGAAGGCCTAATAATCCACAGGTGAATGTATGGTAAGCGTAAAAACCAAAACAGGGTTTGAATGTGAAATTGATGAAGACCGGCTTGACGACTGGGAAGTTCTTGACCAGATCTCCGGAATGGAAGATGGCGACTTGCTTCAGGCACCGCGTCTCCTCAAAAAGCTTCTGAGCAAAGAAGATGTTCGTAAACTCATGGATCTGCATCGGGAAGAATCCGGGAGAGTTCCTACCGAGGCAATCATGGATGAACTCCTGGACATCTTCGGACAGGTGAAAGAAGCAAAAAACTCATAACCTTAATCCAATTCATTAAAACAGATGAGGATGCGCTGATCTGCGATCTGGCGGAGACTTATCATATATTCGACTACAGAGCGTTGCCGGTGAAACTGCTGGCAACGCTTTCTGTTGGATTAAGGGCAGACAGTCGAATAAAGATGAAACTCAATGAAGAAAAAATGCCGTTTGATACGGTCCTGAGAATGGCATGTGTTGACGCCCTGAACTGGCTCAAGTGGTCTAAGACCAGAGACGCAGAGAAAGGCAGAAACATGCCGAAATCATTACTGCAGGAACTGATGCGGATTGGGGACAAAAAAGAAACCATCACAGCATTTGATTCCGCTGCTGATTTTGAACGTAGAAAAGCGGAGATCATAGGAGGAAACAGAAATGCCGACATTAGGTGATGCGTATGTACAGATAATACCGTCAGCAAAGAATATTTCCGGAATGATCAAGAATGCCATGGGTAATGGTGCGGAGCAGGAAGGCGCCAATCAGGGCAAACTCTTCAGCGGTAAGTTTGCCTCCACAGTAAAGACCGCAATTGCGGCACTTGGAATTGGCAAGATCCTTAAAGATTCCATTGCACAGGGCGGAGAACTAGAACAGTCAATCGGCGGCATTGAAACACTGTTTGGTGCGAAAGGTGCACAGAGTGTTAATGAATACGCTCAGATTGTCGGAAAGTCGGTAGGTGAGGTGAAGGGTGAGTACTATGACATGATGCGCGGTCAGAAGATTGCCTTAAACAACGCCAGCGATGCGTGGAAGACAACCGGACTTTCTGCAAATGAGTATATGCAGAACATTTCTGGATTTGCTGCAGCACTGAATTCCAGTCTTGGCGGAGATACGGTTGAGAGCGCAAAAGTTGCGAACATGGCAATGATTGACATGGCTGATAACTCCAACAAGATGGGCACTTCTATGGAGGCAATCCAAGTTGCTTATCAGGGCTTTGCCAAGCAGAACTACACTATGCTGGATAACCTGAAGCTTGGATATGGCGGTACCAAAACCGAAATGGAAAGACTTCTTAAGGATGCTCAGGCAGTCAGTGGGGTGGAATATAACATCGATAATCTTGCTGATGTGTATGAGGCAATCCATGTAATCCAAGGAGAGATTGGCATTACTGGCACAACAGCCAGGGAAGCGGAACATACACTGCAAGGTTCAGCAAATGCCATGAAAGCAGCGTGGACTGACCTTCTCGGCAATATGGCTACTGGCGGCGATGTTGATCAATCGATGCAGAATCTTGTTCAGTCCGTTAAAACATATCTTTTCGGAAATCTTATTCCGATGGTTGTCCGAATTGGTGCAAGTCTTCCGAAGGCATTGGGGCAGGCAATCACAACAGGGTTACCGATGCTGATGGAAAATGGTATGCAGCTGATTGAATCCCTCAAGACCGGTGTGATCTCCAAGATTCCGGACTTTCTGAATCAGGGATTACCGATGCTGCTGAGTTTTACCAGCAATTTGCGTAGTAACTTCAGCACACTGGTGGATGCTGGCATCGACCTGATCATGAATTTGGTGGATGGTCTTATTGCCGGACTGCCGGCGATAATCAGTTATGTTCCGCAGATCGTTACAAATATTGCTGGCTTGATAAACGACAATGCGCCAAAAGTACTGCTTGCAGGAATCAAGATGATAAAAAATCTCGCACTTGGCATCTGGAATAACAGGAATCTGATTCTCTCTAACATGGGAAATATCTTTCAGGCAGTTGTGAGTGTAATATCTGCTATTAACTGGATCCAGCTTGGATCTAAGGTTATCCAATTGATTCAGAACGGTATTAAGGCGCTGTTCAATGCACTTCCCAACATCATGAAAACAATAGGAAACAATGCGAAGAATTTCTTCCAGAATATTCCATGGAGTGCGTTGGGAAGTACTGTAGTAAACCTTATAAAGGGTGGTATTAGCGCTTTATTTTCCGCAGTGCCGAATCTGTTGAAGTCTATTGGTTCTTCTGCCCTGAATTTCTTCCAGGGAATTAACTGGGGTGGTGTAGGTCGAACTGTAATTAACTTGATTTCAAGTGGAATCAGTGGATTGTTCAGTGTAATACCAAACGCTCTTAGATCCATAGGATCTTCAGCCTTATCTGCTTTCAGTAGCATAAACTGGTCAAGCATGGGTTCGAGTATCATTAATGGAATTGTCTCCGGTATTTCATCAGCTGGAGGAGCAATTAGAAGTACATTGATGGGACTCGCGCAGAATGCATGGAGTGCCGCGAAAAACTTCTTCAAAATTGGATCGCCGTCCAGATTAATGCGGGATACGATTGGCCGATACATTCCTGAAGGTATGGCTGTAGGTATTGAAAATGGATCGGGATCTGTTTTTGATGCTATGGATAAAATTTCTAAAGGTGTAGCTGGGTACGAAATGAGCTCGAATGCAGTTATCGGTGCTACCGGATCCGTTACGTATGGAGAGGCGATGCCATCATATGGAGCAACTGGCTTTTCACAGAGCATTACGATAAATTCACCGCGGGAGCTGAGCCCGAGTGAGATCGCACGTCAAACACGTAATTCTACCAGGAATATGGTTTTGACAATGAGAGGAGTATGACATGGGCTATGTAAATAGATCTATCACCTGCTCCAATAACGATGGTGTACAGGTGACGTTCGGAGAACGCGAACCGTCACCTTTTCTTCTTGTGGAAGCAGAGGGCTGCTATGCAGTGGACAACAATGTCACCATCTCAGAAAATACGATGTCAGATGGCGGAGCATATCAGGGATCAGTCGCAAAGATTCGTAATATTGTCCTGACACTGCGCGACTATCTGGATAACGTGTATAACCGTAATCTTCTCAATGCCTTGTTCAAAAGCGGAGAAGAAGGAACTCTGGTATTCAGGGAATATCCAAACGAACGGAAAATCAATTATTACGTAGAAAGCATCACCTCATCTGGAGAATACGGATCCAGAACATACCAAGTATCACTGTTGTGTCCGGATCCATTTTTCTATGCAATGTCGGATGTGACGGTATACATGGCCGGTTGGATCGCTGACTTCGAATTCCCTCACGAATTTCTTGAGGAAGGAGAAGAATTCGGTTACAGATCCAATACACGCATGCAGACGATCACAAATGAGAATGCTGCGGATAGCATAGGAATGGAGATAACAATCTATTCTTCCGGTGCCGTAGTGAATCCCTCGGTGGTACGTGTAGAAAGCGATGAGCGCTTAACGCTGGGTACAACATCACATCCGTTTGTGATGGAGGCAGGAGATCGAGTCCGTATTACAACAGCGGATAATGATAAACACGTATATCTGATCAGAAACGGAGTTGAAACTGAGGTGAACGAATATCTCACGGAAGATTCCGTTTTTATTCAGCTGATGCGGGGAACTAACAGTATTGGTTATGACTCCACCAGTGGTACAGATGCCATGGAAGTGCATATTACTTATCGAATGAAATACGCAGGTGCATGATATGGAAATCCGCATTTATGATGCCGAAATGAATTTTAAAGGTCTGATTGAAAACCAGACCAGTTTCCTGTGGAACCGAAAATATGATGCTGCGGGTTCGTTTGAACTGTATTGTCCGGTAACACAAAACAATCTGGCTCTGCTTCAGATCGGACGTTTGGTATGGAAGAAAGGAGCCAAGGAAGCAGGCGTAATTGAATCTTTTACGCTGGAACAGAATGATTACAAGAATCAGATCACTGTAAAGGGACGGTTTCTGGAATCATACATGTCCCGGCGCTTGATCCGTCCGAGATACAACGCTAGTAATAAACTGGTCGAATCTGTAATGAGGGAATTGCTGGAGAATGCTGTGGCAATTCCCTTAGTGCAGTTAGGGGCTGAGCAGGGATTTACCGAACGTGTAACATTCCAGGCAACTTATAAAAACTTGCTGGAGTATCAAACGAAACTTGCGAGGTATGCGGGATTTGGATTCCGCTTTTTCCCTGATTTCAGCGAAAAAACAATCACGTTTGAGATCTATAAGGGAGTCGATCGATCTGTGCATCAGATGGACAACAGTCGAGTAGTTTTCTCACAGTCCTATAACAACCTCTCAATGGTTTCCTATAACGAGAGCGACCAGTTACAGAAAACAGTCGCTTATGTAGGAGGAGAAGGCGAAGGAGATGCCAGGACATTTGTTGTTACTGGTGATGACACACTTGTCGGTCTTGAACGGAGAGAGATGTATGTGAATGCGTCGGATGTCCGATCTGACGGTCTGACAACCGCACAATATCAAGAGGCGCTGAGGCAGAGGGGAAATCATTCGCTGGAAGAGAATGCATTATTCAATTCCTTTGAATGTACTACAGAGGCAGCAGGCAACTTTATTTATCAAAAACACTACGATCTTGGAGATATTATTACGGTCCAGAAGAACAATTGGAACCTGGAAGCTGATCTCCGACTGACAGAAATCACAGAAATATATGAGACCGGTGCAATGAAGGTTTCACCGGTTCTGGGAAATCCGATACCGGAAACAATAGATTGGAGCGATACGAACAATGGCTGATGTAAATGGACTTTTTTGGAACTCTAACAATGGGGACAGAAGATATAACGCTGATTCACTTTCAGAGTGGCTCAGAAAATTCTTCACAACAGGTGTATTTAACGGAGAAATGCAGGTTACACCTGTAAGTGGAATGAATATCAATGTAGCTACCGGCTATGCGAATATCCAGGGAAAAGTCAGGTTCTTTGATACGGAAACGTCGTTTACCGTTCCTACAGCAAACAGCACCTATCCGCGTATCGATACTGTGGTTGTGCAGGCAGATTATACAAACAGAAACATTTCGCTTGTATATGTCCAGGGCGCATACTCCGGTAATAATCCGGAGCCGCAGGATCCTGTTCGTGATACTGGACTGTATCAGATCGTCCTTGCACAGATCTATGTGGCTGCGGGCGCAACAGAAATTACTGCTGCAAATATTACAGACACAAGATCTGACTCGGATCTCTGCGGCTGGGTCACAGGAACTGTTGAAGGTGTACCGGTAGACCAGATTGTTTCTCAGATGACAGCACAATTCATGGAGTTCTTCGAGCACATGAAAGATCAGTTGGATCAGGATGCAGCAGGGCACCTTCAGCTTGAGATTGATGAACTTATTTCTTCACTCAGTGCCCTTGTGTCCAGAGCAGATATTTTAACCGGCAATTTTGCGCAGATTGAAGAATCACCTGCAGCCGCAGCGCATTCGGTTGGTGATTTTATTGTTTACAATAATCAGCTTTATAAAGTGACAGCTGCCGTTGCGGTCGGGGACACTCTGGAAGTTGGAACTAACATTGAGAGCACCTCTGCTGGGACTGAAATCACATCCCTCTATAAAGGTTTAACGTCCTTAGAAAACAATCCTGTTATTCTTTGGAAGACTTCAACACGTTCCAATATTTCGCACCCAACAGGTGGTAACTATTGGACTATGCCAGACAGTTTTCCACCCAAAAGTGGATACTCACGGTATGTTGTTGGAGTTGCGGTTAATGATTCAACATCATCTGTTTTACTTTCGGGATGTATAAGACAAGATAATACCGTTATAATCAGAACACGAAACGAAGGCTCGGCAACGGTGACAATTTCGCTAACGGCTACTTATGTTTATTTAAAAGACTCAGCGCAGTTGTAACATTTTTAATTATCCAAGTATCTTATAAATTTTATACTTGTGCTCCGGAATGCTGTTAGAATCCCAATAACGCAGTGATACCGTTATCGGTGTATTGCCAACCTTAACAAATTGAACTATTTGTTTGTGATAGTATTCAGTATTTACCGTTGCCGGATACAATGACAGGTTAGGGATAACATTATCGCCTGAAAAAAACGCATACGTTCTGCCGTTTATATTCATTCCGGTTGTTTCTGCGCTAAGAAAATAGAAACCTTTTTCAGTAATAGTATACTGCCTATACTGTGCGTTTTGGTTGTTCGCTCTACCGACACCGCTCGCAAGCGTGACTTCAAACGTTGTTTCAAATGCAATTAAACCTTTAAAGGTTTAA
>JAFUFO010000019.1 GCA_017469885.1 Solobacterium sp. | reverse complement strand
GTCTCAGAGTTAACCATAAGTATCACCAATTTTTCCTCCAAACCGGTCATTCGGTCTTTTCGTCGTGAACCGTATAAGCATCACCAACTTTCTAATGAAATCTGCTAAGAGCCCATTGACATTTTATTAGCAGGCTCCTGTATGGTTTTTACGATATGCCAGAAATCGGACTTCAGTCTGTCCAGCTCACTCTGACCCATCCGCTTCACATCAATCAGATTCATCCGGTAATCGTTCACATAACGCTTAAGGTCTTCGGGTATGTTTCCCAGTGTCTCATACAGGGTCAATGGTTTATTCCATGGCTTTTCCCCGTAATACACAACAAAGGTGATCACCGGATACCGTTCTTTTCCGTGATTCATCTGGTCACGGTAGGCAGTTCCGTCATACCCGATATTGCGGAATATCATATCCGGATCAATCCGGGTCTGGTTTTCCGCACCCAGAAGGCACAATGTCATATTTCCCTTCATCCAGTACTTGGCGATATCACGCTCCATGGAATTGAGTTTCCCTTCTCCCTTATACATGGATGTCGTCTGCACATTTCTCAGATCTTCCGGTTTCACCACTTCTTCCCCGCGGAACAGCACTGCGTTTACGATATCCGCGAAGACATCATTGTGGTTCAGCAGCTTTTTCAGAATCAGATCAAGCTGTTTTCGTTTTGCTTTATGCTGTTTTGCCATCGGTATTTTTCAACCTCCCGCTTATCTTATTGGGAGAGAATTTGAAATTTACGCGCGCAAAATCAAAAAAAGTTTATGAAAATATGAAAACCGGACTTCAGGTGTCAGGAGATATGGAATGAATATGTTTGTGATAAACGCAGAAAAACCGCAGAAATATGCGGTTTTAAAGAATTTTAATGGTTATTATGTTCAGAAAAAACTCTGATTTCTCTTAATTTCACCAGGAACATCGTTCCATAGCGCACAGGCGCTCCTTAATATTTCTCCCAAAAGAATCCATACTGCCAGAACTTGAAGTCGCAGTCTTTGCAGCGGTACAGACGGTAAGTATGATCTTTTACCAGCTCATCAATCTTGGATCCGGTATGCTCTATGACTGTCTCGGTGATCTTCTCCAGCCGGTCTTCACTCGCTCCGCACCGCGGGCAGATACGCGTATTCTCGTCAGAGAGTTCACCATTTGGGAAACCACCGGCAACTTTCTCAAGTACAACATCCTTCATTTCAGATTTTGAAATATTATCTCCTTTACGGTCCGGGCATGACCTTTTCCAAATAATCTATACGGGATCCGTTTCCGGAAATCTGTTACTGAGAATTTCTGTAGTTTTCGTATTCTCCCAGCATATGTTCATACTGGACATAGCGGCGGAATTCTTCCGGAAGATCTTCATACGAGAAGGATCTGATTTCATCATAGTATTCGTCAATCTTACGGTCTTTCTTCTTCTGTGAAATGAAGAAGGCGATCGCAAGGATTCCATAAAGTACCAGAATCGCATATACGTAGACCGAAAGATTCACGTTTCCGCGTGTCTGAAGATAATACAGCACCGCGGCCGCAGGAAGCGCAATCAGACCGGGTCCGAAGAAGAAGGTGCACAGAATTTCCGAGAATCCGAGTTTATCGGATTTCTGATACTTTTTCTGATTCCTGTGCAGTTCTTCGATATAGGCACGCTGTTCATCACACAGTGCTTCAAAGTCCTTCCGGATCTTCGGAAGTTTCTCTTCCGAAATACCGAAGTTTTCCGGCAGCGGTTTCTTCGAATAGTCCGCATCACTGCGGTATCCTTCCGCCTCTGGCAGAGAATAAATCGTCAGTGCGTCCACATACCAGTCTCCGGTTTCCATATATCCGGGATAGAAGACATCCGGGTCATAGTAATCCGGAATTTCCACGCCCGCTTTGCGCTTTCCTTCCGCGGTATGGTAAAACTCTCCGAATGCATAGGAGACACCGGTCACCTTGTGGATCGCATGCGTATCATCATACTTCTTCCGTTTTTCTTCATCGCCGAGGGTTTCATAGATCTTATTCAGCTCCCGGGTCTTCTCTTCCGCGAAGTTTTTATCTCCATGATAATAATCCGGGTGAAATGCCTTCACCAGGTTCCGGTACGCTTTCTTGATTTCGTCCTGCGATGCGTCGCTTTTTACGCCGAGTGTTTCGTAATAATTCATACTCATTCATTATAAGTTGAAATGCATGGTTTGGAAGAAGTTCCCGCAATCGGGTTTCGTGTATTCTGCCGGTTACGGGAGGTCTGCGGTAATCAGATCCAGCAGATGTACGCCGTCCGCACCGCCCAGCTGTACGCCTTTCAGGCAGGAATTGCAGTAAACAGCGACCCTGTCTGTCCGGTACTGTTTCACCCATTCTTTCATCTGTGCCTTCTGTACGTCCTCCGGCTGCACATCGATGAATTCCTTCTGAATCCGGCCGTATTGTATCGGCGCAAGCGCAAGATTGGCATCGGAGATCCGGCGATACTTGTAGATTCCGTCAAACCGGGTGCGTTCATAGTTTTCCTCAAGTTCCGCCGGCCGCATATTCATCCGGTTCAGGCATTCCCGCACCGCCTTCTGTACGGCAGGTTTATGCGCTGCCCGGTAACAGTCCTGCACGGTGATTTCCTCCCCATAGTAATCCGGCCAGGGAAATGCTTCGTCCGCAAGCAGATATTCATAGATGCTCATCTCGTTTGCCTGGGGAGATGCTTCATCCGTAATGATGGCGCAGGAGGAACAGTTGGTAAGAACCGTGTCTCCATTGTGAAAGAGAGACTGTGATTTCTTACAGCAGTCCGCAATGACATGGTCCGGCTTTGCGCGAAGATATGTCCGGATCTTCTGACTGGACAGCGTATGGAGTTCCTTGTATTTACAGCTGGGAAGATAGTATACCGTCATGTTGGTCTCCTCTGATGGATTGTTCAGGAGAAATGTCCGGTCACCTGATACGAAACATCCGTATACTGCATGACCTCGAATTTGTTGCCGTCGGGATCGCTGATCCAGAACTGCCAGGTACCGGAAGGACCTTTGGAGATCGGTGTGTCCGGGGTAATACCGGCCTGTTTCATTTCCTTTTCCGCCGCAAAGATATCATCCACCGTTAAGGCAAAATGTGAAAATCCCACATGTTCATTCCAGCCGGTGTGCGGCTTCTGGTCTTCCCGAGCCGGGAAGATCTCGATGAACTGTCCCGGCGCAAGTTCAATATACGTGTAGAAAATACCTTCCGGGTCTTTCTCTGCCTTTTCCGCCATCGCCGGCCGGTCGGTTCTTCCCTTATATTCCTTCCAGCGTACGATCACATGCTGTTTCAGACCGAGTTTATTTACATAGAAGTCGATCATCTCATCGTAGTGATCGGTATAGAACGATACATGCATTAATGAATTGAATTTCATAATCGGTTTCTCCTGGTTCCATTGTACAGGATTCCATGGGCGCATTTTAAAAGGCACCGCGCATTTCTGCGCTGTGCCCTGCAGAGATATTCCTCAGTCTTTTTTGTGGATCTCGGTCCAGTCACGCGGCACTTCATCCAGCTGACCGGAGACACCGATCGTATCACCGTATTGGTTCTGATAGACATGATCGGATACCACGCTGTGTTCAACCGTTCTCCCGTCGGTTGTCACATAGCTGTCCACACCGCGGATCGCCTGCGACCAGTTATCGGAAATACGGTCCTGGGATGCCATGCGGTTGTTGTATCCCTGCATGATGATATTGCTGGTCTCACTTAAGGTCTGTGAGATCTGCGCCTGTCTCTGCATGTTCATTGCCTGCGACTGCATGGCATAGTTCATCGCATTGCGCAAGCTTGCCTGTTCACTCTGAACCTGTGCGATATGCGCCTGTTCAAGCCGCTGATTCAATGAGACATCCTGCGTCCAGCTCCCCGCAAAGGTGAAGAAGTTCTTCATGACTTCTCCTTCTTTCTCTGTGGGTCCCACCGCAAAGTACAGCCGTTTGGATCCCCATTCAATGGCATCGACCGGCTTTCCGTAATCCGACGCATGGCCGAATTCCGGCAGGCTGCCGTCTTCGGGAGCTTTCTTTTTCCCTTTCAGCCGCAGGACATTGGTCATCTTGCGGTTGAGGGTTCCCATCGGGGAAGAATCATAGTATTCCAGTCCGAAAAGGTCGGCACCGGTGATGACCGTCCAGTCTGTTCCGTTCTTTTTATACCGGCAGATCAGTGCCTGTGCTTCGCAAAGCACATTCTGCAGGCGCAGTTCACACTGTACATTCGGCAGCTGGATATGGGCGTTTTCTTCAAAGCGGGATACCAGTTTCGTCGCTTCCTGGTTCCGGTTCAGGCTGTACGCGGTCGGCAGACTTCCGCCGGTTACCGGCGTTACCTTTGTGCCGGCGATGCGTTCCGCAACGCTCTGAAGGTAGTCCTGCGGCTCCATGTACTTTTTCCACTGTTTCCGCGGGCTTGCCAGCTGTAAGGGTCCGTTTAACTGATAGTGATACCAGTGTTCTCCGTACCGTGATCCAAGCGTCATCGTCTGATCGGGACTTGCGGCGGATGCGGTTGTCCCAAACGGTGTGATCTCATCAATTTTGACTTCCTCATACGTACCGGACACGTTCCATCCTTCCGGAACCAGCGCGCTGCCGATCGCAAATCCCCTGGCATCCTGAAACATGACCGGCATCTGGACCGGTTTCGGTGCACTTTTCACCAGAGAAATTTTCGTGCCGCAGGCCGGGCAGAAACATGCGTCCAGGCCCTCCGGTGCTTCAAACGTTCTGCCGCAGTTCGGGCAGGTCAGTGTTGCGGGCATAAATGATCCTCCGTCTTCTCGTTTTTATGAATGATTAAATGAAAGTATGGTTCTGATTTTATTGTACCTTTCCATATTACCGGTACCGATTGCCAGTTACGGCAACACGGAAAAGGACCTCTGACAAAGGTCCTTCCTGCATTAATTCAGTTCTTCTTCTGACCAGAACAGGTCATCCAGGGTCTTGCCCAATACCCTGCAGATCTTTACACAGAGATTGATCGTCGGGTTATAGTCTCCCTTTTCAATGGCGCTGATCGTCTGCCTTGAAACGCCGACCGCATCCGCAAGGTCCTGCTGGGACAGATCCATGCCGGCGCGGGCTGCCTTTAATCTCAGATTCTTCATGCCTCTTCCCGTTCCTCCATGTTTTTCTTTACCAGTCCGACAACCGCAAGCACCGCAAACAGTACAAAGCACATGAAGTTGGCAAACGGTGTCTGCAGGATACCATTCACGACCATACTGTGATTGACCCAGGCAAGTACCGCAACCAGCAGATTCACGGCGGCGATAACCGCCATCATGACAAAGAATTTATTCGTCTGCGTATTGAGTCCGATGTAAGCATTATGCCAGATACTGTAAACCGCCTGTACGCCGACTCCGGTTATGATTACCAGGAACCGTGAAACCAGCGGTTCCATCGGCAGCGGTCCGAACGTCTCCGCCAGTCCAAGCAGCACTTCCAGCACCAGGACGGTGAAGAATCCGTACATATACGCCTCGCCTCTCGCCTTCTTCTGCATCTCATCATATTCCGTGCGAAGTGAGCGGTTTTTGTTTATGGACATCAGAAGCACCACAGAGATCAGCGTACCGATGATTACTCCGAAAACGATGCCATAAGCTCTTGCGGGATTGAAGTTATTCATATCATTTCCTCCTGTCGGACCATCTTCCGAACACATGCTCAATATACATTCTGAAATGATTTATGTCAACTATGTTTTACATATTTCACCCATAAATTGCATTTTGTCTGTAATATATGCAATCAATACACACCTGTTTCCGGCTTTCTTACTGGTTAACGTATAATTTGCGTATTTTTATCTAGAATAATACGCAATTTTTGCGTATATTTAATATATGAATACGCAATCCGATTACAATTTAAAACAGCTGCGAAAACAGAAACGACTGACGCAGAAGGAAGTTGCTATGCAGATCGGTATTTCACTGCGTTCATATCAGTCTTATGAGACGAACCCGGCTCTGAAAAATACACTGAAGTACCGGTTTATTATCAGCGAACTTGAACGAATTAACCGGATCGACGAAGAAAATGGAATTCTGAGGATAAAAGATATACAGGAGGGCTGTGCCGAAGTATTCCGGAATTATCCTGTCGAGGCTTGTATTCTGTTTGGCTCCTACGCAAAGAATACTGCTTCCCCGTCCAGTGATATCGATCTCGTTGTGTCCGCTGATGTGCAGGGTCTGCAGTTTTATGAACTCGCTGAGTCACTCAGGGAACAGCTGCACAAGCGCATTGATCTTCTGGATGTGAAACAGCTGGTTAACAACGAAGCGCTGTTAAAGGAAGTTCTGCGAGACGGCATCCGTATCTATGGACAATCGCAAGGATGATTATTATTACATTAGAAAAATACAAACAAATCTTAAATTCATTACAAATCACATTACTGGTGTTGATTACGATGCATTCCTCAATGATGAAATCCTGCAGGATGCCATGATGTTTCGGTTAATTCAGATTTCAGAAGAATCCAGAAAACTGTCCGATTCTTTTAAAGCAGAGCACAATTCCGTTCCGTGGAATGCTTTAGTCGGGCTGCGTAACCGAATTGTGCATGATTACGGAAATGTCGATCTGACTGTCGTATATGACACGTTGTCGGTCGATATTCCGGTAATGAAAAAACGCCTTCAGAATATCCGATTTTAAAACCTCTCCCGCGGCAGTCTTCAAGCTGATCCTGCAGGAGAGGCTTTTCGGTTTTGTTATTGGTTATCCCGGTTTGTGATCATCAGATAAACGATTGTTCCCAGTATGACAAGTGCCGCAATATACAGCGGGACATAATTCACCGGTTTTGCGGGAGCTGTCGTATCCGGTCCGGTAAGATGCACATCACATGTATATGCCTTGATGTAGGCGTTGCCGAATTCAAATACCATGGCCGCATCGGTTTCCCTGTTCAGGGTTTCCACATCCGTCCATACATATCCGTCTCCATCATGCACGTATGCATAGGTTTCTCCCGGATTGGAGACAACCTTCAGTTTGAGTTCTCCAAGATTGTCTGTGGTCTGCAGTTCCGAACGGAGGATGTGTTCCAGATTGAGCCATGCAATCTTTCTGCCTTCATGTTCACTGACCACCTTCTCATCCACCGCAAAGCGCATGCCCGGTTCCAGGAGAACCGGTGTATCAAGCACCACGGTATGGAATCCCTTTTCCGGAAGTGATACGGTCTGTTCCGCAAGAATGGTTCCGGAAGCGAAGTCTGTATTTTCATCGGTGAGTCCGATCACTCTGATCTCCGCCTCACATTCTGCCTGCGGGGCATAGACCGATACCGCACGCAGTTCTTCTCTGCCTTCTGCCGTAAAGACGTTGGCGGTTCTTGTCTCTTCATTGTCGGTTGGCAGTGATACTTCCTCCACCGCGATCTGACGGGCCAGATCGTACTGGTAATTATGGTCATAGTCGAAGCCGTCGGACGCATCATCCGCTTCCAGTGCGGCGACACTGATCATGGAATGGTCATAGTAGCTGAGCCAGAAATATCCGCTGCCATGACCTTTCTCATCCGGGATGCCGTAGTTATACATCCGGTTGATCGTCTGTTCGTACTCGGTTCCCTTATATTCATTGAGCACATCAAGCAGACGGTCTCCGTTGCGGTTATAGAAGTAGTCAAAGCTTCCCCAGCTGTTCTTTACCAGGAATGCGCCGTCTCCCGGCGGAAGCTCATTGTCCTCTGCCTTGAAGTTTTCCTTCGGATAACTGTCATTCCAGCCGACAATGGAAACCATATGGTTGAGTTCCATGGCTTCCCGGTCATCGTACTGCGCCCAGTTTGCATAATTGAAGTAACTTCCGTCTCCGCTTTCACCCGGCCTTGAAGTATCTGCGGCATATGACAGCATCAGTGCGCCGTATTTCACGAGCGCCTGTTTCATATACTCCACCGCCTGCGCGTCATAGCCACTCCAGACATAGATCTTCCGATCCAGATCCGGTTTCAGAATCGCCGGAGAATTCAGATAGATGAACTTCTGCACATGCGCAGCCGGCACTGCGGTCTCATCCGCTTCCGGATTGCGCAGCTCATATACATCGCCGCCCTCATCATCGGCACGGGCCGGTTCATACGGTTCCATCTCTTCGGTGAGCGGTCCGTTCCAGGAAGTCAGAAGCTGCTGGGACGTAGACGCAAATCCCCCCAGCATGAATCTTGCATTGTCGCCCTCTTCCAGAACACTGGAGCCTTCGCCCTCCTGTGATCCCTTTGCGATGGAGTAGTTCATGTATGCATGGTACAGTTCACTGAGATTCGGGTCTGCTTTTGCGTTGGAAAGATCCAGCTTCTCTGCGGCCGGGTTCACAACACCGGGTTCCCCGTTCTCTTTCAGGAGAAGATTGCTTTCAAGAGACGACATCGTTCCGAATGCCCAGCAGGTGCCGAACGGATTCTGATTCCGGATACCGGTGGACAGTCCGACGGTCGGAAGATAGTATTCCGATACCCCGGACACATTGATGTCATAACCGGTCTTCTGCCGGCTGCCGTAGTCATCATTAATGACAAGGTTGATGGTCGCAGGAGCTTCCTGTCTGGCAAACTGGGTTCCTTCTTCCGTCTCCATCTTGTAGGTACGGACAAATTCCCGAAGTTCTTCCCAGTCGTTCCGATCCGTCGTTCCGTCCTTATTGAAATCTAATGTAATGCCGGCAGTCCCGATCGTGCCTTCCGCCTTCGGCGTCAGAATCGTCATTCCAAGCAGTACTGCCGCAATGGTTATTCCTGTTTTTCTCATAGGCTTATTGTATCCCATACAGTTTCGGTTTTACGGGCAGCGTGTATCTTTTGTCATGCTTTTCGTATAATGAAACAGGAAAGGGAGCTCAGAAAATGATGGAAGATATCAAGCGTTACACTCTCACCGATGAAGAAACCGGAGAGTTTGCGGGCGGCACCAATTCAGAATCACAGGAAATTCTGAATTATATCCGTGACCATGACGCAAACGGATATGCCTCGATTCAAAGCAGCCGCAATCCGTACTGGGCTGCCCTGAAATATCTTCATAACAAAGGCATTCCCCTGGTCATGTTTACGCCTTCCGACACTTCCGGAAACAGCTACTATATCGGTGATCCGAACGATCTCGATCATGCAAAGAGGGTTTCCCACGGGGAACTGATGGCCATGATCCGGAAGACGATCTGAACACTGCCAGTCACATTGAAAACACCGCTCCTGCGGTGTTCTTTTTCTGGTTCTGAATATTATGCGGAGTGTGAAGAACTAAGAATACGCCGGTCAGAGTGCCTTCGCCTTTGAGACATGCCTTGCGGCTTCCAGCAGAAGTTTCTGTTCTGCATAAACCTTCTTTGCCTGCAGTTCCAGTGCTTTTGAGGCCAGTTTCGCTGTGGCCTGTGCCACTTCCTTCTTATGATGCTTTACATAGAAGTATGCGGCTGTACCGGCGCCGGCCACGACTGTACAGATGACCGCTGTCCGGATTGCCTGTTCCTTTATTTCCTTTTTGCGGCAGTTTTTGCAGAGTTTTCCGAGATGATACTTCGGAAGCTTTTCGCCGCAGACAGGACAATAATTATATTTCACGATGTATTCCCTCCTGGCTGAACCATCAGCTCTGTTAATACTATTGTACTGAATGTCCTGACACATTGGACAGGTCTGTTGTACATTCCGGTATGCGGTCTAAAAACTCCCCTGCGTTAGCGATGCAGAGGAGTTTCTTACTGTTTCAGTTCTGATGCAGGTAACTGCTGAGCAGGCTGAGACCCTGCTTCATGACTTCCGGGTCTGCGGTAAGACTTAACCGCAGATGATTCTCATGGAAGAAACAGGCACCCGGCACGAAGAATACGCCGTGTTTTTTTAACAGGTCCAGCGCCAGCTGCTTTGAAGGGATATCCCCTTCATACTTCAGGAATGACACCGTGCAGAATTCCGGCAGAACCACACTGCATGCAGGTTCATTCTTCAGCCAGTCCTGAATGATCTCCCGGTTTGCCTGAATGACATTTTCGGCCCGTTCCAGAAGCCGTTCCTTATTCTTTAATGCAATGTATGCCAGCGTATCCGCAAGCGGACCGGTAGAGATAATGGAATAATCCCTGCGCTCATTGATCTTCTGAATCAGATCATGCGGTCCCTTGATCCAGCCGAAGCGCAGTCCCGCAAGGGAATACATCTTGGACAGAGATCCGGTGCTGATGCCCCGGTCATACAGGTCACTGACGGAAGGACAGGCCGGATCCCGGTATACTTCATCGGACAGGATCCACGTTCCCTGTTCCTTTGCCAGTTCAATCATCCGGGTAATGAACGCATCATTGAAGCGGATGCCGGTCGGGTTGTTCGGGTCATTGAGAATGATGAGCTTTGTCTTCTGTTTCATCGCTTCTTCAAGATCTGATACCGACGGCTGCCAGTTATCATCCTCATACAGCGGCAGTTCCGTTACCGTACCGCCAAGGGCACGGGGATAATCACTGAATGCCTGATAACCGGGTTTGAATGTGATCACATGATCCCCCGGTTCCAGCAGGGTTTCCATCACCATCTCATTGCCCTGTAAACAGCCCTGGGATGTGGTGATGCTGTCCGAGTCTCCGCTCTGATAAAGTTTCAGGATTTCTTCCTTTACCCGCAGGTCTCCGGTAATAGCCCCGTAATCGAGCCGGACATTCTGAAAGTCACCTGCCTCATCCATCGCAAGCAGTTCTTTGACTGTAAGCGCAGGGATGCAGGTGTCGGTCAGATTGCAGACCGCATCATTTTCATAATCGGTCATCCACTGTTCGACTTCGAATTTCGGGAGTTTCATAGCTGTTACTTAATCGTAGAAAATCTTGGATAAAAAGTCTTTTGCGCGGTCAGTCTTCGGATTGGAGAAGAAGTCTTCCGACTTTGCGATCTCGACGATCTCACCGCCGTCGAGGAAGATGACCCGGTCCGCAACCTTGCGGGCGAAGTTCATCTCATGCGTTACGACAACCATGGTCATGCCCTGGGCGCCGAGATCCTTCATAACATCAAGGACTTCCTTGATCATTTCCGGATCGAGCGCAGAGGTCGGCTCATCGAATAACATGACTTCCGGGTTCATGCATAATGCCCGGGCAATTGCGACACGCTGTTTCTGTCCGCCGGACAGCTTGGAGGGATATTCATCCCGCTTGTCCGCAAGACCGACTCTGGTAAGCAGTTCCATCGCAGTCTTCTCGGCATCCGCCCTGGATTTGCCCGCAACACTGGTCTGCGCCAGCATGCAGTTTTCCAGAACGGTTTTATTGGTAAAGAGGTTGAAGTGCTGGAAGACGAATCCCATCTTCTTGCGCTGTTCCGCATACTTTGCGGGTTCCTTCGGATCCATCTTCTCGCCGTCGAGATAGATGTCTCCCTTATCTGCTTTTTCCAGACCGTGAATGCAGCGGCAGAGCGTGCTCTTGCCGGAGCCGGACGGACCGATCAGACAGACGATTTCTCCCTCGTCAATTTCGAGGTTGATATCATGCAGGGCCTTAAGCTCGCCGAAGGTCTTGTACAGGTGTTCTACTTTAATCACTTTGCGCCATCCTCCGTTCTACTTTCCTGGAAAGATACGAGGTGACCACCGTCATGCACAGATACATGATGCCGGCGAGAATCAGCGGGTCAAGGTAGTCATAATACCGTTTGCCGAGCACCTGCGCACTGTAGAGAAGCTCGAGCGCACCGATGTTGGAAATGAGTGAGCTGTCCTTGATCAGGGTGATGAACTCCGATACCAGCGGCGGGATGATCAGCTTGAATGCCTGCGGCAGGATGATTTCCTTCATCATGGTGGGATAGGATATGCCAAGCGTTTCGCCGGCTTCCCACTGTCCCTTGTCCACACTCTGGATACCGGAACGGATCAGCTCTGTCTGGTAGGCGCCGGAGTTGCAGGAGAGCGCAATCAGACCGACGATATACGGATCGGCACTCATTCTCGTTCCGGTAATGCGCTGATAGAGCACCGGCACACCGAGATAGAAGAACAGCACCTGCAGTAACATCGGTGTTCCCCGGAAGATTTCCACATAGACATTGGCAATGAACCGGAGGATCTTACTCCTGGAAAGCTTCGCCGCCGCAAACAGGATGCCGATGACACATCCGATTACAACAGCGCCGAGCGCCAGCAGTAAAGAAACGCCGGCGCCCCTCAGCATGAATATTAAGTTTTCAGTGGTGAAAATGTCGCCCATGACCTATTACAGTCCGTACTTTTCCTTCAGGGCTGCACAGTCATCACTCTCGAGGAATGCCTTGATGGCCGCATTGACCGCATCCATCAGTTCGGTATTTCCTTCTTTTGCGATGACATAGTTCTGTTCATCAAGCAGAGTGCCTTCGAGAATCTTGTATCCGCCTGCGGCGACATAGTTTTCCGCTACCGGGAGGTCCATGATGACTGCGTCATATGCGCCGCCCTTGAGGGACTCTACACAGATGCCCATATCTTCGATTGCGTTTACGGTTGCGCCTTCGACATTGTTTGCGCATTCTTCACCGGTTGTGCCGAGCTGCGCGCCGATGGTCTTGCCCGCAAGATCCTTGACGTTTGTCATATCGCTGTCTTCGTTGACGAGTGCGACTTCGGCAGACTCATGATACGGCTCGGAGAAGAGCACCTTCCGCTTTTCATCATAGGTGAAGCCGGAGATGCCGAGGTCCACCTGGTCAGCCTGAAGTGCAGAAATGATGGTGTCAAAGCTCATCTGTTTCCATTCATGATCATAGTTGTATCCGTTCTCGTTCATCCATGTGAAGAGCCATTCGCCCATCTCATAGTCGAAACCGGTAATGGAGCCGTCTGCGTTGAGATCATCATACGGCGGGTAGTCCGGGGAGATGCCGATGAAGATCATCTGTGCATCCTTCGGTGCTTCTGCGGCTGCCGTCTCTGCGGCAGCGGTTTCCGCAGGAGCTTCTGCCGGTGCTTCCGCAGGGGCGCCTGCGGAGGTGTCTGTACCGCATGCGGCGAGTGAGAATGCCATTGCGGCGGTGAGTGCAGCTTTGAATAATGTGGTTGTTTTCATGGTTCTTTCCTCCTTGAACGTTTTCTTCGTCCGGAAAATAAAACGCCTCCGGAACATCATTCCAGAGACGATAACTGTTATCGCGGTGCCACTCTGGTTGCAGGGAACCCTGCCACCTCAAACCGTTAACGCCGGTATACGTTCATTCCTACTTGATCGGTTCAGAATGACCTCTCCCAGATGCGGTTCACAGACTTCGTACCTGCCGGTCTTCCACTCTGTACCGGCTCGCTGTAGGTGTTCACCTGTTACTCTTCTGTTCACTGAGTTAATGAAAATATAGGTTTCTTCTTGAAACTTGTCAACATCTTTTTCATGAAAATGTTTTCAATCCCGGTTCTGTTCTCCCCAGACACACAGTTTGTCCAGCACCTTCATCAGGGATTTCCCACGCTCACTCAGCCGGTACTCTACTTTCGGCGGAATCTGGGGATATTCCTTCCGGATGATCAGGCGGTCCTGTTCGAGCTCCTTGAGATTGGAGCTCAGCGTCTTGTCCGAGATGTTCTTCAGATAGCGTTTCAGTTCATTGAACCGTACGGGCTGATACTCCATCAGACAGTACAGGATCACCATCTTGTGTTTGCCCGAGATCAGCGAAAGCGTATAACTGAATCCGGTATCCTCAAAGTTTGCGTTCTCAATGTATCTGCTTATCATATCTGTTCTATGCTTTCCTGCAGGAAAGTACCTTTCGTCAATACCAGTACTTGAATCTGTGCCGGCGTTGTTTATAGTTTTAATCAGAACAGCGTACGCTGTCAATTACTGCAGAAAGAGGAAATCACAATGAGAGAAAAACTGAATATCACCGAAGGCATTTTCCCGATGCCGGTACTGATGATCGCCACCTACAATGAAGACGGCAGTGTCAACGTCATGAATGCCGCATGGGGAACCATGCAGGAACGCGACACCGTTGCGCTCAACCTCACCGAGTCCCACAAGACGGTAAAGAACATCAAAGCAAGAGGCGCCTTCACTGTAAGCATCGCAGACGCGGCGCATGTCGTTGAGGCAGACTGGTTCGGTGTCTCCTCCGGAAACAGCACCGCGGACAAGTTTGCGCGCAGCGGCCTCACCGCATCCAAAGCGGAAACCGTGGACGCACCGGTCATCAATGAATTCCCGCTGTGTCTCGAATGCGAATTCATTGAATACCAGGCAAATGAATACGGATGCGGCGTCATCGGAAAGGTCGTCAATGTGACCGCAGATGAATCCGTCATGGTCAACGGAAAACCTGACATGTCCAAAGTCAATGCGATTGCCTTCGATCCGTATACCCACGGTTATTACCGTGTTGCCGAACGGGTCGGTGAAGCGTTCAAAGACGGACTGAAACTGAAATAATAGCAAAGGCGGGCACAGTGCCCGCCTTGTTTTTATCGGTACTCCAAATTCTATGGGGGACTAATCTGTGGGGGACCACTATGGGGGACTGATGAAAAAATCTATGGGGGACACCTCTTTTTATCTCTGTTATCCATAACTTCATCTGGTTCAAATCATCTGATTGATATTAAAAGGACGAGATACCTTCAGTCATTAACTGTAGATACCTCGCTCTTTTCTTGTTATTAATCAGGCATTTCTACACGGTAAAAACAAATCCAGGATACACAAGCACTTCTTCAGCGGTCTGATAGAGAGCTTCATTAATAAACCAAAAGAGACTACAAGCATAATTCGAATGGAAACTCACTGCAGCCTAAAAACAACAGGATTTTTATGGGGTTAATAGATACTGATCATGAGGATTGCCTGGCGAAACTGGTTAAAAAAAGAAGTTTGGCTTGAGAATGATCTTCTCTCCAAACTTCCTTCATTTTTGATTTAGTCCCCCACAGATTCAGGCAATTTTACTATGTGGTCCCCCATACTGGTCCCCCATAGAATTTGACATGTCCCCCACAGATTTTGGAGACCCTTTTTATCTTCGGCTATTTCGCTACACGGTGAATTCCAATTTTTCGAAGTGCTGCCTCCAGGTCGGCATATCTGAACATCTGATAATCACCAATCTTTATTTTATTCTCCAAAAAACGCCCGGAAAAGTAAAGATTTTCCGTCAAAATCCATAAAAATGTAAAGTCTAAGGCTTACTGAAAACACCGCAGAAAATCCTGCGGTGTCTTACTGTTATGGGGGTTGGTCTGTGATGCGGATTACGTCAACTACCTGGCACTGAAGTGCCAGGCTTGAAGGAACACCTGAAGAGGTGCACTCCAACTTACCCGAATACAACAGGCTTGTAATCTGACCGCAGTCATCATACAGAGGCCATGCCAATGGACGGGCGGTTATCGTAGTGAGTTGCGCTTCTGCGTCAGTCCTTTGGGAATAACTGACATTGATTCTGTGCAAAATTGCACCTGAAAGTGATTTTTTCCGCGTTTCAAGTGCAATTTCTGCGAATTTTGCACTTGAAAGCGGGATATAAGGCTTTCATAATACGTCTTTTAACATGCATGTTAGAATCTAAAGACATAACCTGTCCTGTCAAAGGAGCGTGAACCCTATGGTTAAACTTGTTAATGTAAAACATCCCTTGCCCGAAACCGGTCTTACGCCGGTAGTTCTGAGTGACGAAACGATGGCGGCACACAGACAGGCCGTGCTGAACCGGATGAAGGAAGAAGGTTTTGACGCCCTTGTGATTTATGCCGATCTCGAACACGGCGGAAACTGGGAATATCTCACCGGCTTTCTGCCCCGCTTTGAAGAATCCCTGCTGGTACTGTTTCAGGACGGCAGCGCAAAGCTGGTTCTCGGCAATGAGAATCTGAACATGGCCGGCAAGTCCCTGATTCCTGTTCAGGCTGTGCATATGCCGCACTTCTCCTTGCCCAATCAGCCGATGAACACCGAAAACGATGTCTGCGGCATTCTGTCCGAAACCGGAATTCAGAACGCAGAACACATCGGGATCGTCGGATGGAAGAACTTCACTTCAGAACTGGATGACAATACCCAGCTGTTTGATATTCCATCTTATCTGATGGATGCGCTTCGAAAGCTCTGTCCAAATGCCTCCTTCCGAAATGGGACTTATCTCTTTATCGGTGAACACGGCGTGCGCACCGTAAACAATGCCAATGAATTTGCGCACTATGAATTCGGCGCAGCCCTTGCGGGCAACGGCATGCTCGAAGCCATGAATGCCCTGAAGCCGGGCATCAGTGAAATGGAGCTCGGCGCCCTTCTGAATCAGTGCGGCCAGCGCAACTCCGTGGTTACCATCGCGGCAGCCGGTGAACGCTTTGAACATGCGAACATGTATCCCTCCGCAAAGACCGTTTCCATCGGCGATAAGATTTCTCTGACCGTCGGCTTCAAGGGCGGCCTGCAGAGCCGGGCCGGCTATGCGGTACATAGTGAAGACGAGCTGCCGGAAGGTCAGAAAGACTATCTTGATAAGGTGGCCATTCCCTATCAGAATGCGGTGAAGACCTGGCTGGAAAATATCCATGTCGGGATGACCGGGGGAGAACTCTATGACCTGATTGAGTCGGTTCTGCCGAAGGAAACTTACGGCTGGGCACTCAACCCGGGCCATCTCTGCGCAGATGAAGAATGGCTCTCCTCTCCCATTTATCCGGGAAGCATGGAAGTGCTGAAGAGCGGGATGTTATTCCAGATCGATATCATTCCTTCGGTCTCCGGATACGGCGGCGCAAGCTGTGAATCCGGCATACTCCTTGCGGATGAAACACTGAAAGATGAGATCCGGACACAGTATCCCGAACTCTGGAGCCGTGTGGAAAACCGCAGAGACTATATGATCCATGAGCTTGGCATCCATGCCAATGAAGATGTTCTTCCGACCAGTATTGCCTGCGCGTATTTCCGTCCCTACATGCTGGATCAGGACCGGGCACTGAAGGGAACGGACTGATCCGTTCTGCCGGGACAGAACCGCCACAGACACAGGACACAACTGACACAGACCTCTCGTACATTCGGGAGGTCTGTGTTCCGTTTTGCCTGTATTTAAGCCATATTTTCCCGGAAATCTCCCGGGAAATAAAAGACACCCCTGCAGTACAGAGGTGTCCGTAAAACAATCTGGCAATTCTTACATGTTTACCGTGTTGATCGGCTTGCCTTCCAGGAAGGCCGCAATATTGTCTCTTGTCGTATAGAGAATGCGCCGGCGGCTTTCAATGGAAGCCCAGCTGATGTGCGGTGTGATAAAGCAGTTGGGGGCTTTTAATAACGGGTTGTCCTTGCGGATCGGTTCCTCCGACATGACATCGAGACCTGCCGCATAGACCTTTCCGCTCTCCAGCGCATCCGCAAGATCCTGATCCACAACGAGCGGTCCGCGTCCGTTATTGATAATGATGACACCGTCCTTCATCTTAGCGATGGTGTCTTTGTTTATGATGCCACGGGTATCGTCAAACAGAGGACAATGCAGCGCAATGACGTCCGACTCTTTGAAGATCGTCTCCCGGTCCACATATTCCGCAATCGCCCTGCCGCTTTCATTCTCATACAGGTCATTGGCCAGTACCCGCATCCCGAAGGCTTTCGCAATCCGGCCGGTTACCTGACCGATCCGGCCAAAGCCAAGGATACCGATGGTCTTGCCATAGAGGTCCATGATCGGATAATCCCAGAAGCACCATTCCCCGCTGTCGCTCCAGCGTCCTTTATGCACTTCATCGGAATGATGGCCGATCCGATTACAGATTTCCAGCAGTAAGGCAATCGCAAACTGACCGACTGCCTCGGTGCCGTAAGCCGGCACATTGGATACCGGGATGCCCTTCTGTTTTGCGTATTCCACATCAATGACGTTGTATCCTGTCGCGATGACGGCAATGTATTTCATGTTCGGGCAGGCATCCATGATTTCCTTATTGATCGGCACCTTGTTTGTGACAACAATCTCCGCATCCCCGATGCGGGAGATGACAACGGCATTGTCATACGGGGTTTCCCGGTAAATGGTCAGATCTCCGTACGGTTTCAGACAGTCCCAGGACAGATCATCATGGTTCTCCGGATATTCATCAAGAATTACAATTTTCATTTCTGTTTGCCTTTCTTTTGTAGAATGCTGTTCTACCATTATTAAATCGGAATGATTCGTCATTCGCAATTGCTTTTGCGGAAACAACGAAAAACATGCCCCGAATATCAGGGCATGTCATGTGTTTTACTTATTCTGCCGCAAAACTTCCAAGATAAGAGAGACTTTCCTTCGGTGTACGTTCCTGTGTGCTGCGGTCCACCGCAATCAGACCGAACATCATTCCGAAGCCCTTCTGCCACTCGAAGTTGTCCATCAGGCTCCAGTAACAATACCCCTTCACCGGGATACTGCCATTGATGCAGTTCTCAACCCCTGAGAGGGCTCTGCGGATAAACTCCACGCGTCTCTAATCATCCGATACGGCAACACCGTTTTCCGTAACGATGAGATCTCCCTTGAATTCTTCATGGACTTTCCGGATCACATGTTCCGTGATTGATTTCCACATTGTTTCGCATTCAGACAGGTGTTTTACGGTCTGCGTTTTCGGAAACCGCCGGCGCGCAAGATACAGATTCTCTGCGGCGGGAATCTCCGAAAACCCTTCGATTTCCGAAAGGTGCACCGTACAGCCGGACGCATCCGTATATTCTTCCGGTTCAGAACCGTCCCTCAGGGAGAGAATCTGAAAGGTCCTCTGAAACCGGTCTGGATCATCCATCAGAAACAGAAAGCTGCCGCATTCCTCCAGATCTCCGGCAAGCTGTATTTCACTTGCATAATAGATCCGCGCCTCATCATCGTTTTCCGGTGTATGGTCCGGCGCATTCAGCCGGTAGTAATGGACTCTGACAACGATCTTTCCGTCATGGTTATAATCCCCGGCAAGATGCGCAAACTGTTCTTCCATGGAATGCAGGTCCTCATCGGAAAGCAGGACGGATACAGCCGCCGCCACTTCCAGATCAGGCTTTGTTTTCCCGATCCCGAACATCGCGGAAAAAAGACTTCCCAGCATTCCCAGAACAATCACCCCGGCAAGCAGAAACCACTTGTGATAATGAAACCAGTTCTTCCAGTTCCGGCCCGTATCACCGTGTTTTTCTTCCGGCTGTTCATTCCGGTATTTCCATTTCAGATATTCACTGGCCATTTCGTATGCCCTTTCTGCGAGTGTCCGTTTCCTGAAAGCAGGAAACAGCGGCTCCCGTTCTTTCCATACAGGAAGAGAATAAGGGATACCGCTGCTGTGTGTCAGTTGTTATGCGCTGACGGTCCGTTTTACAAGATGAATCTGGAAGGCGTCATATTCCCGTGCGAACTCCCGCCACTGGGTATTCGGCACATACCTCAGAGGCATCGGAAGTCCGATCGTCATCAGCACATTGCCGGAGTATACCGTTCCCTTTTCATCCTCATACTGCGCCATCGGGTCAAGTCCCGCGCACCGGATATACCGGTTCGGGCAGTTGCCTGTCGTATCAAGCACCACAATATTGACGAGCGCTTCCTTCTGATCTTCCGAAACCATCATCCATGCGGCTTCGGAGCGGTTCTTCATCACATCGGTAAGACGGTAGTACGTTCCGTTGTGGAGAAGATCCCAGTATTTCTTGAACGTTACGATCTGTTCCTTCACCTCTTCCATCTCGGATTCGGAGATCAGATTCAGATCCAGTTCATAGCCGAAGGTGCCTTCCATTGCGACAACCCCTCTGGTATGGATCGGCGTGCAGCGCTTGGTATCGCCGTTGGGTACGGCAGAAACATGCGCGCCCATCGTCTTCAGCGGATAACAGAAGCTGGTGCCGTACTGAATGCGGATCCGGTCAATCGCGTCCGTGTTGTCACTGCACCAGATCTGCGGACAGTAGTACAGCATGCCTGCGTCAAAGCGTCCGCCGCCTCCCGAACAGCCTTCCAGCAGAAGATCCGGATAGCGTTCCAGCAGACGGTCCATAAAGCGGTATACGCCTTTGATGTAGTTATACAGAATCTTTCCCTGGCTCTGATACTCCGCCACGGCGGAATATACATCCACGATCGGACGGTTCATATCCATCTTCACATAGTCCGCTCTGCATTCATCGAGAACTTTAGAAATCTGTCCGAAGATATTGTCCACGACTTCCTCTCTTGAGAAATCCAGCACCAGCTGGTTTCTTCCAAGCGCCGGATCTTTTCCCGGAATACGCAGCGCGTAGTCAGGATGCGTCCGGAACAGATCACTGTCTTCATTGACCATTTCCGGTTCGATCCAGAGACCGAATTTCATGCCCATGGCGCGGATCTTGTCCGCAAGCTCGCCCATTGTGCAGCCGAGCTTCTTCTCATTGACCACCCAGTCGCCAAGACCTGCCATATCCGTATTGCGTGCGCCGAACCATCCGTCATCCAGAACAAGCATTTCAACACCGAGTTCAGCTGCTTTCTTTGCGATGGAAACGATCAGATCGCCGTCAAAGTTCATGGTGGTGGCTTCCCAGTTGTTGATGAGAACCGGGCGGCGCGCATTTCTCCACGGACCGCGGCAGATATGATCGGAAATCACCTTGTGATACAGATGGCTCAGATGACCAAGACCGCTTCCGCTGTAGGCAAGGATCACTTCCGGCGCCTGGAAGGATTCACCCGGTTCCAGCGGATAATCGAAGTGTTCCGGCTGAATGCCCATGACCGAGCGAACGGTTCCGAACGCGTCCTTCGATACATTGCATGCGAAGGATCCGCTATAGACAAAGCACATGCCGATGCACTGGCCGTGCAGTTCCGTCGTATCGCTCTCCGCAAGGATCACAAACGGGTTCTCATGATGGCTGCTCATTCCTCTGCGGCTTCCGATCACAATCTCGCGCTGGCCGATTTCCGTTCTTGCGGTATTGCGCTCGCCCGCATGTCTTCCGTAAAAGTGAATCAGTTCCCAGTTTCCGGCAATGATGTCGACATTTGCGCTCGCCGCATTGTCGAGAAATACCGTTTCGTCTCCGTCATTTACAACACATGCGGCGCGGGTAATAATATCCAGCTTCGGCAGAATGCCGTACTGCAGGGTTACCGTGATGTGCGCGGACTGATCCTGCAGGGTAACCAGAAGCGTTTCCGCCTCTTCCTCTTCCGCATATACCGCGGGCAGTCCGGGAAGACTGTACTTTCCTGCATGAATACTGTGATTCACATAGCGCAGATCACAGCCGACGGCGCCGTTTTTCCGCCGCAGGCTGAAGGCCGGGGCACGGTGATCGCCGCTTCCCTCGCACGGGTATTCCAGCGGCATCGTGTCCGAGGAAACCCGCCGGTTTTCAATGGAGTCATACGGATTGACGGAGAAGCCGCGGTCCCGGTAGGACACCGCATAACCCGCATCGCAGTCGATGCGCGGTCCGTAATAGGTGTGCATCAGAATACTGCATGGACCGATCTTCATCTGATAGCTTGTGTTTTCTGTGTTGATGGTAATTGTCGAAGCTTGTTCATTAAATACAACAGGCATATTATTAATCCTCATTCTCTGCGGAAGATTTCTTCCGTTTCTGTAATGTTGTTTCAATACTGAATATCTGATCCAGTGACGGATAGATGATCAGAAAGATGCAGAGCAGCGGCAGCCAGAAGCCTGCCGAGATCAGAAGGAATACCGAATTGGGAAACATCCTTAACAGCAGTCCGAGATATACCAGCGCCGCCGCTGTAATTTCCACAGTCTTCGGAAAAAACCGGAAGAACAGCAGAAAGCTGTTTTTAAACAGCGCCGCAAACCCGATCTGAATCAGGACATGCTGGGAGATGAACCAGAGGAAGAGTCCGGTGAATACCGCAATACTGACAAACAGCGATACCAGGATCAGAACTCCTCCGTCCAGCACATGCAGATGCATCAGGATGAAAAACTGAAGCGAGAAGATCATGCCCCAGAAAGCGCCCGGAAACAGGGTGCTTTTCCAGTTTTCCCGGATCGATGTCCGATACTGTTCCCACCAACCGGTGTAGTCATCGCGAAGACTCCGCATCAGGGAATCACACATCCCATAGAAACAGGGTGCCGCGATTATTCCGCCGAGTATTCCGCCAAGCATGGAAATCAGAATACTGTGGGTCGCCTGCGCATATCCAAGCAGGAAGCCAAAGGGAACCAGCGTCAGCACATTGAACAGACCTGCAACATACAGGCGGATATAATCCCGCGATAAAACCTCCCAGACCCGTTTCAGTCCGGTGGCCCGTTTCTCTTCCTGCATGTAATCAAAATCCGGTCTGGGTGTTCCTGAAAAGCGCATGTTTCCTCCGAATCAATCCTGCAGTATCTGCGACTGCCTCTGTTTAAGAAACCCATCTTCCAACCCTGCGGCACTGTCCTCCGCAGGGCAGGAGTATGGGTAAATGGGGTTATTCTTTAACGCTTCCGAGCGTCAGACCCGTTGTGAAGTACCGCTGCAGGAACGGATATACCAGCATGATCGGCAGCGCGCCGAGGAACAGCTGCGCCGCACGGCCGGTACGGGCATTCATCTTGGAAAGAATATCCTGGATGTTGCCGGTGGTATCCGACTGCAGGAGTTTTTCAAAGTCAACGAGCAGGGTCTGAAGGTATGTCTGAAGCGGATAGTTCAGCGGTTCGCTCATGTAGATCATTCCGGCAAACCAGTCGTTCCAGTGGCCGACCATGGAGAACAGTCCGACGGTCGCAAGGCTCGGACCGAGCAGCGGGAAGATAACATAGACGAGGGTCTGGAACGGGGACGCGCCGTCGATCCAGGCCGCCTCCTCCAGTGCAGGAGGAAGTCCGCGGATGAAGTTCATAAGAATGATCATATTGTAGACCGGAAGCGCTCCGGGCAGAACGAGCGCCCAGATCGTATCCTTGAGTCCGAGTCCTGAGACAAGCAGGTAGGTCGGAATCATACCGCCTCCTATAAGCATGGTCAGAACGAAGAAGCCTGAGAGAATGCCGCGGCCGGGGAGATCATTGTGCGCAAGCGGGTATGCGGTGAGAATCATCAGAACGATATTGAGAAGTGTTCCGAGAATGACACGCTCAATGGAAATACCCATCGCACGCAGGAAGCGTCCGCCGGTAATGACATACTCATAGCTTGCGGCCGTAAATTCCACCGGCCAGAATCCTACTCTGCCCGCCGCAACCGCAGCGCTGCTGGAGAAGGATACCGCAAGCAGGTGAATAAACGGAAGCACGCATGTAATACAGATAATGCCGAGTCCGATGATCAGGATCAGCTGATACAGTGAGAACTGTTTCTTTTTCATATGATCCGTACCTCCATTACAGAATCCGGTAGCCGGCAAGTTTGTCGGCCAGTCTGTAGGACACGATTACCATGATTGCGGAAACGAGGGACTTGAAGAGACCGACCGCCGCACCGACGGAATACTGCGCCTGCTGAATACCGAGACGGTAGACATAGGTATCGATGATATCGGCCGTTTCCCATACCGCCGGGCTGTACAGGTTGTAGATCTGATCGAAGCCGGCGTTCAGAACACTTCCGAGCGCCAGCACGGTCATCAGCACAACCGTAGGCATTAACAGTGGGATAGTGATGTTTTTGATCTGTTCCCAGCGGTTTGCGCCATCCAGCATCGCCGATTCATAGAGACTCGGGTCAATTCCGGTCAGCGCCGCAAGATAGACGATGGTTCCGTAACCGAAGCCTTTCCATACATCACTGATGATCATTGTCCAAGGGAATACCTTTGCGTTTCCGAGGAAGTCCACACCCGGAAAGCCCAGTTTCATCAGGATCATGTTGATCGCGCCGGTGCTGCTCAGAATATCCATCAGGACACCGGCCATGATGATCCAGGACAGAAAGTTCGGAATATAGATCAGGGTCTGATAGAACCGCTTGAGCTTGTCCGAAGCCATTTCATTCAGAAGCACCGCGATCGTGACCGGCACAACGATGCCGAGCGCAAGCTTCCAGAATGAGATGTACAAGGTGTTCCAGATCGTTCTTGTAAATGTCGGCTGGGCGAACAGATAACGGAAGTTTTCCAGTCCGACCCACGGTGAGGCAAATCCCATACCGACGTTGTATTTTTCAAACGCGATGATTACACCGTACAGAGGAATGTAACTGAATATGAAGGTCAGAATCACTCCCGGCACAAGCATCAGGTAGTATTGCCACAAACTGCTTATATTAAACTTTTTTTTCTTCATTTCTTTTTCCTTCTTCAGAAGATGACGGATACCGGCAGCGTATGGAAGCTCCGCTGCCGGTATGTAAATCACTTAATGATCAGTCGCCGTAGGTTTCGTTGATTTCCTGTGTGGCCTTATCGCCGCCGGCAGTTCTCCACTGCTGGACAACTTCGTCAAAGTAGTCAATCGGTTTTTCGCCGATGATGATCTTTGTGAAGCCTTCAATCAGGATATCGTTCAGTGTGCTTCCTGCAGCCTGAAGCGTCGGAGTATCCGGTCCCCACTTCTCATCCTGCACATACTGTTTTTCGTCTACATACTTCTTCGCGATGCCGTATGCGGAACGATCATTACCCTGCTGGAGCCAGTCGCCGACACCGTTGGGATCCTGCGAAGTGTTCCAGTTGACGCAGCTCTCGAATTTCGAAACGTTTGTGCCGAGCTCGGAGGTATCAACCTCTTCGCCTCTTGCCCATGCGTCATACGCAGCCTTGACCTGAATGAACTGGTTGTAGTCATTCATCGGGTTGATGATTCTTGTGCCGCGGACAACGTTCGGATAGTTGAAGCTGTGGAGGGAGGAAAGATATTCATTGCTTTCCTTGCCGACCGCATCATTTACGGTATAGACATAGAAGTTGACGATCTTCATGATCGCTTCCGGATTCTGGCAGTCCTTGGAGATAACAACGTAACCGTTGTTGTTGAAGGTGACGCTGCCTTTGATCGGGGATCCGTCAATGGTCGGGATTTCATACGGATAGAAGATTGCCTCCGGTCCCTGGTTCTTGATCAGATCCGGCAGCGGGTTGTATCCGAACCACTGTGCAAACGGAATGACACCGCATTCGCCGTTGATCATTCCCTGCATCATCTTGTCCCAGTTCAGGGTTGTGAAGTTCGGATTGACGATGCCTTCCTTGTACCACTCGGTGTACTGTGCGAGGGCTTCCTTCATCTCCGGCTGAATGGTTCCGTAGCCGATGGTTCCGTCAGCCTGTTTGACCCAGATGCCCGGATGTGCGCCCCATGCCAGTGCGATACGGTAGAAGTTTTCAAGCGTCTGGCATTCCGGAAGTGCGTATCCGCCATACTTTTCTGCGAATGTTGTCGCAATCTTGATCACATCGTCCATGGTCTTGGGCTCATCGAAGCCGCATTCCTTCATCCAGTCCTGACGGATCCAGATGTACTGGAACTGGTCGATGATACCGTAGTTCATCTGCGGCATGCCGTAGAGCTGACCGTCGAACTCACCGGTCTCCCAGGTGTCCGCATAATCCTTACGGTACTGCTTGAGGGTATCGGACGCATAACGCTCGAAGACATCCTCAAGGTTCATGATCAGTCCTGCTTCATACAGTGTGGTAAGACGTGCGGAGTCGACATAGAAGACATCCGCAATGTCACGGTCTGCGATCGCAAGATTCAGCTTTGTGCTGTAGTCATTGCTGATCCACTTGTTCTGAAGGTCGATATTGAAACGCTCCTTATACGCACGGTACCAGGGGTTGTTTCCGTAGTCGTCATCGCCCTGGAATTCGGTTCCGCTGTTCTCTTCACCCATCGTTGTAACGACGACTGTTTCGTCATACGGTGCCCAGATATCCTCCGGCGCCTCAACTTTGGCGCTTCCTGTATTCTGCGTCGTTGTCGGTTTTGTCATACATCCGGCAAGGGTTGTGGCAGCCATCAGAGCTGCCATTGCAGTGCAGAAGCCTTTCTGCAGTTTACGCATGTTAATTCTCCTTTTCATTTACCTGTTCTGAATCCATCTGTTGCTTTGTCTGAGTTTCGGCCGGCATTACGGCATTCGGTAACCTTCCTGTTTCCAGTACTGTGCACGATACTGAAAGCGCTTACCTTTTGTCATACACATGGTAACAATTGCCTCCCGCAAAAAGGATTTCCGCGTGTGATTTTTTATATCCCAATTTTTCATAATTCACAGGATAATCACCATTGATGTCACATAATGATATATAATCCATGTAATACACCGCAGGATATATACCTGCGGCTGACGGAGTAACCGATTATGAATCAGAAAGATATTCAGACCGACACAAAACTTCGCTTCTATGTGGCGCATGACGAGCTGTTCATTGACCTTATTCTGTATCAGTTCGGCTGGGAACAGTGTTCTCCCCTGCATCAGTTCGGTCCCGCAAAGCGGAATCATTTTCTCTTTCACTATGTGCTGAGCGGAAAAGGTCGGCTGGAAACCAACGACCAAACCTATTATCTTGGCGCGCATCAGGGCTTTCTTCTGTGCCCCGACCAGATCAGCAGCTATTACGCCGATCCGGATGACCCGTGGAAATATGTCTGGCTGGAGTTTGACGGCTTGCGTGCCCGCGAATGCATGAAGCTCGCCGGCCTCAGTGAACATCAGCCGGTATATACACCGGTTTCTGCGGATAATACTGCAGTTCCGGAACGCATGCTGCAGATTGTGGATTCCCATGAAAAAAGCCCGATTCATCTGATCGGACTGGGGATGCTGTTTATGGATGAGCTGGTTTCCACCAGTAAGACAAAAGTCACTGAAACCCGCAGGAAGCTGCGCGATTTCTACATGCGTGAATCCCTCTCCTACATTGAAGGCAACTACCAGCGGGATCTTTCCATTGAGGAGATTGCCGATGTCAGCGGTCTCAACCGCAGTTATTTCAGCCGCCTGTTCAAGGAGACCTTCGGAAAGTCTCCTCAGGCATTTCTGATCCAGTACCGTATGAACAAGGCCGCTGAGCTTCTGAAACGGACAAAGCAGCCGATCGCGGAAATCGGCAGCTCGGTCGGCTATGACAATCCGCTTCATTTCTCACGGGCGTTTAAAAATACCCTTGGCATCTCCCCTTCCGAATACCGGAAAGAATACCGGATTTTCACCGATCAGTAACCGGTATCCGTAATCATTTCATGTCAGCCAGTAATAAAAGACGGAATCGCATTCACGCATGATTCCGTCTTTTTTTATTCTGTTCAGATTTTCATATTCCGGATCGTTTCCGCAAGACCCTCCGCAAAAGCTTCATGCCCTTCGGGAAGATAATGCACGCCGTCATAGGACAGCTTTACATTCCAGTTTCCCGCATCCGCAAACGGAATATGCATGGATTCCGCAATCCTGCGGTATTCATAGCCAAGCTCTTCCGAAGCTTTGATCTGCGATGGATCCGAGATCCACTGTCCCTGTACAAACGGCACCGGGGATATGAGCAGGACCTTCCTTGGAAGTCCTTCCAGGAAATGCCGCATTCGTTCTGCGCATTCCCCTGCGTCCGCCCCTTCCAGCAGATCATTACTGCCAAGCATCACAATGCAGAGATCATACGGTTCATACTGTTCCAGCAGCGGAACCATACTCCGTCCGTCTTTGGGAATACAGATGCCGTTCATGCCGAGGTTGATGACTTCAAATCCGGCTTCTTCCAGCCGTCCGGTCCAGCGGACATTCTTCGCATAGCGGTCCGCAAGATAGGAACGGGGATCATAGCCATAGGTATTGGAGTCTCCGATACAGATGATCTTTGTCATACTCATTTCGGCAGCCGGATCATCTCCCGGGAAATATCAGAAATGGAAGACGCACCGCACATGTACATCGTATCCATGAGCTCCGCTTTGATCTTGTCGAGATAACATTCGATGCCTTCCTGACGTCCGCCGTAGTAGGCGATCAGCACCGGCCGGCAGATGAGGCAGGCATCGGCGCCGATGGCCAGCGCCTTGAATACATCAAGACCCGAACGGATGCCTCCGTCTACGAGGATCTTTGTTTTTCCCTTTACCGCATCGACGATCTCCGGCAGTACCTCTGCGGTTGCCGGGGTATCGGAAAGCACCCGGCCGCCGTGGTTGGATACGATAATCGCATCCGCACCGGCTTCCACTGCCTTCAGGGCACCTTTGACCGTCATGATTCCCTTTACGATCATCGGAAGACCCATATAGGCTTTTAATTCCTTTAAATCATTTACCGACTTTGTGCCGCCCTTGCCGCCCATCAGGCTGTTGAGATGCGGCAGGCCTGCGCTGTCGACCACGATGCTCATGGCAACGGGAGGCAGCTGGCCCTTATACATATCCATTAACTGTTTGATGTTTTCCACCGAATCCGGGTTATAGACCGGAATGCCGGTGTTGCCATATTTTGCGGAAGAGGCAATCGCCTGTTCAAAGATGTCATCCGTCCGGCCGTTGCCATAGGCATGCAGGATGCCTCTTGTCTCACATGCGGCCATGCACTGATCGTTGAAGTCCGCGACATTGCTTTCGGGGGTGAACTGCATCTTTATGGAGCCGATCGGCGCGGTAAGCAGCGGAAAGGCCAGGGTCCTGCCGAACAGTTCGATACTGGTATCCATCGGCTTCTGTTCCACGATGGTATCCATGTTCAGCTTTATTTTCCGCCATGCATTGTAGTTGTCGTTGGCGCCAAGTCCCGGAGCTTTGGAGCCCGGACCGGGCATCGTATTTCCGCACGCAATTCCATTGCATACCGGGCATACCCTGCAGTTGGGGCCGATGTTTTTTCTTGCCTGTTCAAGCACGTCTCTGTATTCCATAACACTCACTCCGTCTGTTTTCTTTTCCTTAATAATACCGGCATGTGTGTGTCCCGTCACCCGTATGATTCGCATATTTAACGTATAATGATCCTGTATGTGCAGTTATCTGCACACCTTAAAGGGAGGACACAACATGCGGTCACTGATACGCAGTCTGTTGAAACTCATGATGGCTCTGGTAATGATGATTACCCTTGCGGCCTGTGATAAGCTGCCGGGCAACATCATTCCCGGCAACAGTGAGAAAGAGGAAGACCCGGTGCTGACCGTACCGGATTTCACCGGTCTTACAAGAGAAGATGCAGAAGCCTGGATCGACCAGCACAAGATCAATCCGGAAACCGTGTTCTACACCTATGAATACAACGAGACCGTTGCGGCAGAGAAAATCTTTGCCCAGTCCGTTCCGCATGGTGAACCGATTCCCGAAGAAGGGCTTACCCTGACTATTTCCAACGGTGTCGACCCGAACGTGCTGATTGAATTCCCGGATTTTACCGACATGACGCCGGAAGAAATCCAGCAGTGGTTCATCGACGAACACTTTGACCATGTCAGCGTGGAATATGTCTATGAAAAAGATCAGCCGGTCGGAAAATTTGTCGGCACAAATTTTGAAAACAACCAGGCTTACCGCAACCAGCCGGTTGTCATCCGGATCACCGGAGACCCGAAACAGGCAGGCGTGGCGGTAACCGTGCCGAACATGAGCGGCTGGGCAAAAGGCCAGGCAGAAGAATGGGCAAACATGAATCAGATCACGATCGACTATGCATGGCAGCACAGCGCCAGTGTAGCCGCAGGCTGTGTCATCACCTTTGCGCCGACCGCAGACAGTGAGATTGTCAAAGGCGACCACATTCAGGTTGTCCTCTCTTCTGGCAATGAAATCGAAGCCATCAGCCTGACAAACAAAACCCGTGACCAGATCGAGGCATGGGGTCAGGAAAACGGCATTCAGATTTCCTGGATCCAGTGCTGGAACGCCGCAAAGAGCGGAACGGTGTACTGGAATGAGCCCAACAGCGGAACCATGAAGATGGGCGATATCATGCGCTGCTATATCTCTGTCGGTCCGATTCCCGTCAGGGATTACACCGGCCTGCAGTACCAGGGCAACTTCATGGGCTGGCTCAACTCCATCAATTCGCAGTACAATTCCACCGCAAACCTGAAGGTTGCGGTGACCGAACAGTATGTCAACGATCAGGAGAGCGGCATCATCCTGGCGCAGGATCCGTCCTCCGGTTATATCAACCCGTCCGGAACGATTAACCTTCTCGTCACAAAGAGAGTATCTCCGGAACCGACACCGACGCCGAAACCAAGCCAGGATATCACCATTCCGAACATGGCCGGCTTCAGTGAGTTTGACTTCCTGCATGCCCTGCATGCATATGGCGTTCTGGAGGGAACCCGCTCCACGCAGTACAGTTCCTACTACAAGAAAGACTATGTGATCTATAACGCAACCGGTACCTTCAAACCGCAGTCTGCCGTCGACTATGTCGTAAGCCTCGGTGAGTTTGAATTCAACGGAACCGAGTGGATGGATCACAAGTACTACGAGCTTGAAGAATACCTCAATGCGGCGAACCGCAGAGGCGCTTCCGTTGTCCTCTATCCGTCCTTCATCGATACCGGCAACTACGCCGATGACGGCAAGATCGTCCGTGTCGAAGGACCGCTCGATGACAACTCCATTCATGTCCGGGTGCTCCGTTACTCCGGACTCATCGGAAGTTCACAGGATAACTGATTCCATAGGAAAACCAGCTGATCACACAGCTGGTTTTTTTTGTTATGCATGGTGTCTTTGTTTCTTATGCCGGAGAACCGCATTCCGGGCAGAATTTCAGATTATGGAGCGGTGCACCGCAGGTCCTGCAGAAGGTTCTGCCGGCGACGGGTGCGCTGACTTCCGTGATCTGCTTATCCTTTGGCCGATATACGGTATAGCCAAGTGTGCGGGTCACACTCTCCTGCGGTTTCAGTTCAAATTCCCAGCGCACTTCACCGGTTTCCGCATCGGCCATTGCGCCGGAAAGATTGCCCGGCTCGACGATGATTGCCTTGTCGGAAGAAACCGGAATCTGATCGATGATCGTCATCTGACATGCCTTCGGTTTCATGGAAACCGCCTGAATCTCATATTCGTATTCGGTCTTCAGCTGTCCTTTCAATAGAACATTCGAGGTATATTTCTTCTTTTCCACTCGTTTGATGCGGATCGTTTCATCTCTTCCGAGTGAAAGGTCAAACGTCTCTTTTCCAAGATCCGGACGAATCGTGGTCTCTCCGGTATAGGTGCCCTTGAGATACAGGGATGCCGTGCAGTCAAGCAGGTCCTGAATGTCTTCGGACTTCACTTCCGCCGCAAGATATGCACTGTCCGACATGCCGGGCAGGGTGACCGCATGGTAACGGCATGTAAGCTCCCGCACATTGAGATCGGCATGTTCATCGGAATGACCGGACAGAATGGTGCGGGGTCCCTTCAGGACATACTCCCGCATCGTTTCGTGAACTTCGGCGTCTGCGGTTTCTTCCTGCACTTCCGCCACCGCCATCATTGCGGTGTCTTCCATGGCCATGTTTCCGGCACCCTTTGCCATCGCACTCATCATCATGGGACCGCGGGCTTTGAACAGCGCTTTCGGCGGCTCCGCAAACTGAAGCCGGATCGGCCGGAATTCCGGAATTGCGGCAGTGACGCCCGGCGTTCCGGTAAACAGCGAAAGGCTGATATCCTTCCAGTCCATTCCGGTCGTCTGACGGATATTTGCCCGCAGCCGTACGGTCAGCGGCTGGTCTTCCTCCTCCGCACGGATTTCATAGGAAGGATCCCAGGAAGCGCGGGGATCATAGTATTCCAGTTCCACCGGACAGACACAGGATTCCGCACATTCGATGTCCGCCTCCGCATACGGGCGGGCATTCTCCTGTTCGAGTTTCCGCCGCTCTTCCAGCAGCTTCTCCTTCTCCTGTTCAAGTTCCTGTTTTTCACAGAAAATCTGCTCAAGCCGGGACGGAATCGCATCTGCGTACTCCTCCAGCATCTTCAGGTCAAACCGCTCACTGCCGGAGAATACCGTATTCTCCTTCCAGAGTTTTTCCTGCAGAGCACAGGCATCCAGCTTTGCGGCATTGCGCGCAATCTTCCGGTCGATCTCCGCAAACCGTGCCTTTTCCTCTTCTTCATCCGGCCAGCTGACCTGCACATTGGAGCCATGGACCGCCTCGCCAAGCAGAAGCCGCACCGATGACGCATCTGCGCCGGCCGAAAGCCCTTCGATCTTTACATGGGACACGCCTGCGGGCAGCTCTGCGGTCCCTTTTGTTTTTACCGTGCATCCTCTTCGGAACACGGAAACCGCATAGGGAACTGTACTGATATTCATGATGTTTTCTCCTTCCGGACGCTGTTCCGTACCGGTGACAAGTAGTTCTCTGTTTTCATTGTATCGTTTTTTCCCTGTCAAATCTGCCCGGGCTTCGGTCTGAAATGACACAACCGTACCTTATCTGTGCGGATTTTATGCGGTTTTCTGAAAATATTTCATTGACAAGCCGTTTTCACCCCCGTATTATATATAAGCGATTGTTCAATAAATGACGGGAGGTGGCATGAATGAAAAGAACATACCAGCCGAGCAAGAGAAAACACAAAGCAAACCACGGCTTCAGAGCTCGCATGAGCACAGTCGGCGGTCGTAAGGTCCTGGCAAGACGCAGAGCTAAGGGAAGAAAAGTTCTCTCTGCTTAATTAAAAACCACCGAGGGTGGTTTTTTTAAATCAATTAAGGTTAACCATGAAGAAACTGAACCGGGTACGCAAATCGAGAGAGTTTCAGAAACTGATTCATACCGGCAGGAAAAAGGCCGGTGAATCGTTTGTCTTTTACTATGCCCCGAAGGCAGAGGAAGAAGCCCGCATCGGCATCACCCTGCCGGGAAAAATCGGCCATGCGGTGGACCGGAACCGAATCAAACGGCAGACCCGCATGATGTGTGAGGAACTGGTGGACTTCAAAACCTATCCGTTTGACGTGATTCTGATCGTCCGTTTCCGCTATAAGGAACTCTCCTATGCGGACAACAAAAAGTCCTTGGAAAAACTCCTCACAAAAGCTACAATGGATAAGCGTATATAAATATAAGGAGAACCTGTATCAATGAAACGAAACCCCACTATGCGAAAACTTCTCCTGCTTGGCTGTGTTGTATTTGCGGCAGTCTTGCTGACGGGATGCGCGATTCCGACTGATCCGGAAACGCATGAAATTATTCAGATTACACCGACGACCACCTTCTCCGAGATCATGAGCTCCGAGAGCTGGTTTTCAGCGATTCTTGTCTGGCCGATGGCGCAGTTCCTCAACAAACTGACACCGGTTCTCGGTGTTGCGGGTGCGATTGCCCTGCTCACCATTATCGTCAACGGTATCCTCATGATCTTCACGCTGAAGTCCACCATCGCAACCCAGCAGATGCAGCTGCTTCAGCCGGAGATGGAAAAGATCCAGCGCAAGTATGAAGGCAAGGATGACGATGCGTCCAAGATGAAGCAGGCGCAGGAAATGCAGAACCTGTACAAGAAGTACAACGTCAATCCGTTCAGTATGATTCTGATCACCTTCCTGCAGTTCCCGATCATCATCTCGGTCTACCAGGCAGTGCAGCGCGCTACCGCGGTCAGGACCGGAACCTTCCTCGGTCTGCCGCTTGACCAGACCATCATGAACGGTCTGCGCAACGGCCAGTGGGGCTACCTCATCATCTTCATTTTCATGGGTGTCTGCCAGTTCCTGAGCATGCAGCTGCCGCAGTGGATTGCCAAGAAGAAGGCGGAAGAGCTTGCCGCAAAGCAGCACCGCAAACCGGATGTACCGCAGAATCAGCAGTCCAAGATGATGCAGTACTACATGCTGGTAATGATCCTGGTATTCGGTCTTATGTGGCCGGCTGCCATGTCTGTATACTGGGCAATCTACTCTATCGTTACCATTGTGAAGACCCTGCTTGTGCAGAAGATCATTGATAACCGGAAAGAAGGTGCCAAGTAATGAAAAACTATACCGGCAAAACACTGGAGGAAGCACTCCAGGCCGCAGCGGCAGATAAGAATGTCCCCGTTGAAGAACTGACCTACTTCGTTACCGAAGAAAAGAAGGGTCTGCTCGGAATCGGTTCGTCCGTATCCGTTGATGCCTACTGCATGGACGACGTCAAGGAATTCCTCTTTGACTACCTCGGAAACTTCTTCATGGGCATTGACTGTGATCTTGAAGCCGCAATTGAAGAAAAGAACGGGGAGTTCATCGTCAACCTCAACGCCGACAATAACGCGGTTCTCATCGGCAAGATGGGCAAGACACTCGCTGCCCTCAATACCGTAGTACACGGTGCCGTCAATGCGGAATTCAAGAAGCGCATCGATGTCCTGGTTGATGTCAACCACTACAAGGATGAGCGTTACCGCAAGCTCACTTCCATGGGCCGCCGGATTGCCAAGCAGGTACAGCGTTCCCACGTGGATGTGGAACTCGACCCGATGCCCAATGATGAGCGCAAGGTCATCCACAAGGCGCTGAACGACTGGCATAACATCCGCACCGAATCCGAAGGTGAAGGCGCTGCCCGTCATCTGTGCATCAAGTATGTACCGGATGCGCCGAAAGAGGAAGCTGCGGAAGAACCGGCAGAAGAAGCTGCCGCAGAGGAATAAGACACACTGAGCTGACAGAACCTGTCAGCTTTTTTATATCCCGGTATCTCATGCATGCAGTTCTTTCTCAGGGAAGATATTAAAAAAAACAGGCGTTTCCACATGGAATCCTGTGATTCCTGCCGATGCGTCTGTTTTCATTTCATAATCATTGCCTTTGCGAGGGCCATCACTTCCCGCAGGATATTGTCCAGTTCATAGAACAACAACGTTTTTGCGGGAATGCCGAAGACATCGGTATAGCCGCACTGTCCGGCAATCAGGGTACTGCGGTAAATATGATAGCTGTTGGTCACAATGCCGACGGTTTTATTTTTTACTGCATATAAATGATCGGCGTTGATGAAGTTTTCCCGGGTTGATGTTGATTCCGTTTCCGTTTTGATCCGATCCTCGGAGATTCCCAGCTGAACCAGCCGCTGATGAAACGCCTCACCCTCCGATGTTGCCTCATCACTGCCCTGTCCGCCGGTCACGACTGCCGTTGTCTCCGGATGTGCCTTCAGATAGCCTGCGGCAGCCTCTGCGCGCCAGTTAAAGGCACGGGACGGTGTCTTACAGCCAAGGACCACAATGACATCCGCAGTGCGCTGTTTTCCCGCCTGGATGCATTTCTGATTCTGCACTTCGACAAACAGACAGGAGACGATCACGGAACCATATACCAGGATATAAAGAAACCTCATGCCGGGACTTAATGTCCGGTTCTTTAATACGATCAGGCCAATGCCGAGAATCACCCAGACAATCCGATACCAGGCAAAACTTTCCGTGAAGGAAAGGATCACCGCATAAACAATAAGCAGTGATCCGAGTCCGACTGTAAATAAGGTGCGTATCATTCCCACTCAATGCCTGCGCCGGCGGCGGTGCAGACAGCCATGATATATACTTCCTGGCCATTGCAGGAACGGGACAGGCCGCTGACCTTTCCGTCCAGACCCAGCAGGATCGGACCGTATACGTTGAAGTTGCCCATGCGTGCCGCAATCTTATAACCGATGTTGGCGCTCTGTACATCCGGGAAGAGGAAGGTATTGGCATAGCCGGCTACCTTTGAGTTCGGATATTTCAGCTTTGCGACATTCGGTGATACCGCCGCATCCATCTGCATCTCCCCTTCAATCAGTTCGGTCGGATAAGCTGCTTTTGCCTTGGCGGCCGCATTGTGCATCTTATCCACGGATTCGCCCTTGCCGGAACCGTTGGTGGAATAGCTGAGGAAGGCAACTTTCGGTTCGAGATGGAACTTCTTTGCGCAGCGGATGATATCCCCGCAGATTTCCACCAGCTGATCCTCCGTCGGATTAACATTGATCGCGCAGTCACCCATGACAAGACGGGTATTTTCACCGGTCGCATTGGCGCGGTCCAGAATATAACAGCCGCTGACGGTATGATTGCCGTCTTCCTTTTTCAGTATCTGCATCGCCGGAAGTAAGGTATCACCTGCCGCATAGGTGGCGCCGGAAAGCATACTGTCCGCTTCGCCCATCTTCACCAGCATACAGCCGAAGTAGTTCGGATGAAGAAGCACGACGCGTGCCTTGTCAGCCGTCATGTTCTTATGCGCGCGGATCTTTACAAACAGATCGACCATCTCATCAAACCGCTCATAGTTCTGCGGATCGATGATCTTTGCGCCGCGGATGTTGTAGCCGGCTTCTTCTGCGGCCGCATAGATTTCCGCTTCCTTGCCGATCAGAATCGGAAACAGGAAGTTCGACGCAAGCAGACGGGATACCGCCTCCAGAACACGTGCATCGCTTCCTTCCGGAAAGACGATGCTTTTCGGATCCTTGCGCAGCTTTGCCTCAAAGGTTTCAAGAATTGTCATCATAATGGGGGTCCTCTTTTTTTGTTTATTTCAGTGTAATTTCCTTCAGAAATTCCTTAAAATGCCATTCCTGCGGCTCTGCCGGAATAAATTCATACCGGCTCCGTTCCAGTTCACTCATACCGTTCCACCAGAGCTGATATCCGGACTCGGAATAATCCAGCCAGACGATTTCCGGATCTTCTACCGTTTTGCGGACAATGCGTCCGCCTTCCAGATAGCTCTTTGCCTGTTCAAATACTTCCGCTTCCACGGCGCGGTCTGCGATATGCGGACCGTTTTCATCATAGAATTCGCCGTCCAGCGTATACTCGTCATCTTCCTTCAACAGCGTGATATGGAAGTTGTCTTCCCGCATTTCCCCGGTTCCGCTCCACGAGATCAGGGTAATGTCTTCCGGTTTTACATCTTCTCCGAGAATCAGCTCCTTTACCGCCGGAAAGCATTCTTCCGCCATAAAGGGGTCACTGTTACCCTGCGCAATGACGGTTTTCCCGTCATAGGCGGTCACCTGAACCGCAACCGGACCGTAGTACTCATTCTCCTGCGCATACCAGGCAATATAATCGCCGGCAAGGAAGGATTCCTGTTCGGTCGGTACATTACATACCATGTCTCCGGTTTTTCCGCCGTCGGAACCGGATACGGTATGGATCAGCACATCATAGTGCAGTTCTTTTCCTTCCGGTTTCTCCCAGGAGACCAGCGCAGTGCCGTACTCGTTTTCAATCCGGATGTTCATCTGTTTCAGATTATTGTTTGTACCTGTGCCTGTGCACGCTGCCGCGAAGACTGCCAGAACGGCCAAGACTGGTTTTTTCATAATTGTTTTTTTGTCAGATTTTCTTCAGATAGACCTGAATCAGCTGTGTCGATGTCTCACCGCATTTTACGATCGGTTTTACAACACCGTCATAGTTGATCGCATTGGGGATAAATTCCGGCTCAAAGCAGACACCGGTATGCGGTGTATGTGCCTTTCCGCCCTTGCCGGTTCCGTTCAGGAAGTTGGAGGTATACATATGCATGCCCGGCAGGTTCGAACAGACTCTCATCTCAAGCTGTTTGCCCTGGCATACCGCAAATTCACGCAGCCCGGTTCCGTCAATTGCCCAGTGGTGGTCATAACCGTTGTTCTGGATGATCTGCGGATCATCGCAGGCAATATCCTGTCCCAGTTCCTTTCCGTTACGGAAGTCGAAGGCGGTGCCTTCCACATTCTTTAACGGAAGCACGGAAATGCCGTCCGGATCATCATCCGCATACTGCTGGGCATGGAGGGTGACCTTATGGGTAAGGATGGAATCACTGCCGTCCAGGTTGTAGTAATTATGGTTGGTCATCGCAAAGAGCGTATCCTTGTTCAGCGCTTTTCCTTCGGCCTTCAGCTCGACGCCGTTTTCCAGTAAGGTATAAGTCACCGTCACATCCAGATCACCCGGATAGCCGGCTTCGCCGTCCTTACTGATACGATGAAACGTAACTGTATTGTCCGTTTCCTCTGCCTCATACATCACGCGGTCAAATCCGGTCTCACCGCCGTGAATGTTGTTTGTCTTACTGTTGATTTCAAGATTGTATGTTTCGCCATTCAGCGTAAATTTTGCGTCCTTGATTCGATTAGCCGTACGGCCGATGAATCCGCCGAGGTGTCCGGCATGACTCGTATAGCCTTCCACATTGTCATAGCCGAGCAGCACATCGATACCGGTGCTCTTCTCGATCAGGGATACCATCGTTGCGCCGTAGTTGGATACCGAAAGTTCGATATTCTCGTTCGCAATCGTATAGAGAAGTACTTCTTCTCCATCCTTGTTAAAACCAAATGATCTTACTGACATAACCTGTCTTTCTCCTTCTGTTTTAAATTGTCCGCTTGTATACGTTCTAATTATGGCAGATTTCCGGTAAAAGTTTCGGACGTTTCGTCTGTTTTGGGGAGAAATATGCCGTCTGCGCATTCTGCAGTGCAGAACGTTGAAAATTGTTTATAACTTTGTAAAAATCAGTACCTTGTTTTCATGATTTTTGTTCTTTTCCACATGGCATTCACCGCTGTTAAAAAATGTTTTTCCACAAATGTGGAAAACTGAGAGTTTCTCAGAAAACCGCATAAATAAGCCATTAATTGATGTTGATAACTTGTGTGGTTTTCAATCATTCTCACAATCTTTCCACAGAATCCCCTGTTTTCAGGCACGTTGATAATTTATCCACAATTTTATCCACCTGAAATTTTGTTAGTAAATGTGGATAACTTATATAATCCCGAAAAATACGCAGTATTTTCATGTAATTGGTTTTGTGGATAAATAATTTACCCACATTTTTGATGTGGATTTTCCCTGTGGAGAGTCATAAAATTCAATTACACGCATTAGGGGAAAGTAACACATATGACACACACGAAAGATCAGTTTCTGGCGGAAGCCTGGAACCGGATTCTTGAATACCTTCTTGCCAACGGCAAGGTTGACCCGACTGTGATGGAGACATTCTACCGCACCTCCTATATCGAGGAGCTGAATGATAAAAAGGCAGTAATCGTAACGGAAAACATTATTGCCCGGCAGGTAATGTCCCAGAACGCCGACATGGTCAGCGCTGCCATTGCGGCCCTGAATTACAGCGACGGCATGATTCCCGTTGAATTCATTCAGGAAAGTGAACTCGAATCCTTGTTAAAAACAAAAACCATCGATTCGGTCATCGAGATGGATGATGAATTCAAGTCGATGCCGATCAATCCCGAACATACGTTTGAACAGTTCGTTGTCGGGGACTGTAACCGCGAAAGCCATGCGGCTGCGCTGGCCTGCGCGGTAAATCCCGGTCAGTACTTCAATCCGCTCTTTATTTTCGGTAATTCCGGTCTTGGAAAGACCCATCTTCTGATGGCCATCGGCAATTACGTAAAGCGGAACTATCCGGATAAGAAAGTCTATTATATTGAATCGCTCAAGTTTGTGGATAAAGTGGTAAAAGCCATTCAGAACAACAAGATCGATGCCTTCAAGCAGTATATGTGCTCGATGGACCTGTTACTCGTGGATGACATCCAGTTCCTTGCGGGCAAGGAAAAGAGTCATGAGATCTTCTTCTCGATTTACAACGAGCTTGTGAATAACCGCAAACAGATCTGCATTGCGTCAGACCGCCAGCCCAAGGAAATCAAAGGTCTGGAAGAACGTCTGATCAGCCGCTTCTCCAGCGGTCTCTCCGTCGGAATCGACTCTCCGGAGTTTGAGACCAGCCGGGCGATCCTGCAGATGAAGATCAAAAACAGCGGAAATGACATTGAGGATGTGGAAGAAGAAGGCCTGACCTACATCGCCTCCAACTTCTCCGGCAATGTCCGTGATCTTGAAGGCGCATGGAACCGGGTGCTGTTCTACGCCATCATGTTTCAGAAAGATAAAGGTGTTATCAAGTTTGAAACGGTCGTCAGCGCGTTGCGCAACCAGGCCGTCGTATCGGATAAAACCGGCTTATCCCCGGGAAAAATCATCAAGACGGTTGCGGATTACTACGGTCTTACCCGCCAGCAGATCACCGGAAAGACCCGGACAAAGAATATTGCCGGAGCCCGGCATATTTCCATCTATCTCTGCCGGAAGCTGCTGGATCTCTCCTATATGAAAATCGGTGATGAATTCGGCGGCCGTGATCATACCACGATCATCTCTGCCTGTTCAAAAGTGGAAAAACAGATGCATACCGATGCCGGTCTTGCGACGGCAGTCAGTGAGATTGAGAAACTCCTTTCCAACTGACTTTCCACAACTGTCATCTTTTAACCAACATCGTCGGATGATAAAATATCTGCGTGGTTCTGCGGAAATTCAGAGTTTTCCACAGTTTCCACTGCCCTAATAGTATTTAACTGTCTTAACATACACATTCCAGGAGGCTGACATGAACTTCAAAGTCAATAAACAAATCTTCTATAACGCATTAAGCATTGCGTCCCGGGCAATCTCTTCCAATTCTCCGGTTCCCATTCTGGTAGGTATCCGGATCGAAGCGGAAAAGAATCTGCTCAGAATCACATCCAGTGATGCGAATCTCTCCATTGTCCAGACATTATCCAATGAACAGGATGAAAAACTCGGACTCTCCGTCATTGAGGAAGGAACCATTGTCATTGATTCCAGATATCTGATTGATATTGTTAAAAAGATCGACAGCGATGAAATCTCCATTGAGATCATCGACGGAACCCTGACCCACTTCTCCGGTGAGAAGGCAGAGTTCAGGATCAACGGCTACCGTCCTTCGGATTATCCGACCATTGACTTCAGTGAACCGTCCACACGCTTCACGATGAGCTATGAAACCCTGAACAATGTGATTTCCGGCACTGCCTTTGCGGCATCCGTCAAGGAAACCCGTCCGGTGCTGACCGGCGTAAACATGCGCAATGACGGCACGAATCTTACCTGCACGGCAACCGACAGCTTCCGCCTTGCGCGCAAGCAGCTGGCATTAAGCAGCGAGCCGTTTTCCGTAACCGTCCCGGCAAAGTGCCTGAATGAAGCACGTGCCATCTTCACCGGCTGTGAAGAGATCCAGGTATCCCTGAGTGAAAAGAAGATCCAGTTCCGCAGCGGAACCATCGTTCTGCAGTCCACAATGCTGGAAGGAAACTATCCGGAAACCGACCGTCTGATTCCGACGGCATTCAACAGCACGCTGGTCATCAGCCGCCGGCAGCTGATCTCCGCGATTGACCGTTCTTCCTTCATCAAGACGGACAATATGACCATTATCCGCATGGAAATCAATGCGGCGGATGATATTCTCGTTTCCACGAAATCGCAGGAAATCGGCGAATATAACGAGTCTCTGACTGCGGTAAGCTTTGAAGGCAATCCGATCGACATCAGTTTCTCCGGAAACTACCTGCTGGATGCCCTGAAGGCACTCTCCACCGACAATGTCGCGATCCGCTTCACGGAAAATATGAAGCCGTTCGTGATTAACAATGAAGGCGGCGACGATACCATCCTTCAGCTGGTGCTTCCGGTCAGAACCTATAACTGAAAATCTTGAAAAACTGATTCATGAACCTGCAATTTCCACCATGGATTGCAGGTTTTTTGATGGTTTCCCGGAATTTGTGAAAAAACACCCCGGAAACCCCTGTTTTCAGGGGGAAAAACAGGAAAAATCAGGTCATTTTTCAACCGGTTTACCAAAGTTGAAAATCAGGCGCAAAAAATGTGTGTTTTTTTACCTGAAAAAGTGCCTGAAAATGCCCATTTTATGCGGGTTTTGTGGTATAATTCAGGAGGTCTGAAAAGACATGAAAAACGGGGTGAAAACAGTGACAAAAATCAGTACGGAATACATCCGCCTGGAACAGTTCCTGAAACTTTGTGAAATCGCACAGAGCGGAGGCCATGCCAAGGCTATGATTCAGGGCGGAGAAGTTCAGGTAAATCACGAAACCGAACTGCGCAGAGGCAGAAAGCTTTACCCCGGCGATACGGTTACGGTGAATGATCAGACCCTGACTGTGGAATGATTGTCACTGAGCTTCGCATCCGGAATTTCCGGAACTATGAAACAGCCGCAATCCGTCTGAGTCCGACGATCAATCTGATCTCCGGACCCAATGCCCAGGGAAAGACCAATCTTCTGGAGAGTCTTGTATATCTGTCACTGACAAGATCCTTCCGGACCATGAATGATTCCCTGCTCATCCGATCCGGCTGTGAATTCGCAAATCTTGCATGTGTGGTGCACGATCAGAAGGATATCCGTCTGGATGCCGTGATTCATTCTTCCGGAAAGACACTCTCCGTCAACCGCTCACCGGTGAAGAAAACCAGTGAATTTGTCGGCCTGTTGAATACGGTACTGTTTTCTCCGGATGATCTTGGTATCTTCCTGGACGCGCCGAGAGACAGAAGAAGGCTTCTCGACCAGGAAATCACCAAAGTGTCGTCCGGCTATCTTTTTGCCCTGAAGGGCTACCGCAGCCTGCTTAAGGACCGGAATTCCCTGTTGAAACAGTTTCATCCGGATGAGAGTTACCTCGAAGTTCTTGAGGAGCGTATGGCGGATGCGGCGGCTTCTGTGATCAGAGAACGGAGAGCCTTTGTACAGTCCGTCAACCGCAATCTGACCGGCTTCTATCAGAAGCTGGCACTCGATCCCCTTCAGGCAGATCTGAACTATCATTCCTGCATTCCAGATGAAGTATCCGAGGAAGGACTGAAGGATGCCCTGGTTACGCTCTTTGCGGAAAACCGGGCAAAGGATATTGAATTCAAAAGCACCGGAAACGGAATTCACCGGGAAGACATCAGCTTTTCTCTCAACGGAGAGAATGTGATCAACAGCGCAAGCCAGGGGCAGAAACGGATGATCCTGCTGGCATTCAAGCTTGCGATTATCCGCTACATCGAGGAAACAAAGCACACCCGCGCGGTGCTGTTGCTGGATGATGTACTGTCTGAACTGGACAGAGAACGACAGAAAACACTGATGGCGCTGATTCAGCAGCCCTGTCAGTGTGTGATAACCGGCACGGAATTTCCGGACTATCTCAAAACCGGAGAGTATCGGGAATTCTGCGTCGAAGAGGGAACGATAACGGGAGGTAATGCATGAGCGAGGCAGAGAAGAACGAAGAAATGACTGAAGTTACGGAAGCCGAAGTCAGCACCGGAGACTATGACATCAAGGCAAAAGAAGAATACAGCGATGATGACATTCAGGTGCTTGACGGACTGGAGGCAGTCCGGAAACGGCCCGGCATGTATATTGCCAGCACCAGTTCCAAGGGTCTTCATCACCTGGTATGGGAAATCGTCGACAACGGTATCGACGAGGCCATGGCAGGCTATGCGGATACGGTCACCGTATCGGTAGATAAAGACAACATCGTTACGGTTGAGGACAACGGCCGCGGTATGCCGACCGGTATCAACGAAAAGACAAAGAAATCCACCATTGAGACCATCTTTACCGTCCTTCACGCGGGCGGAAAGTTCGGCGGCGGAGCCTATAAGGTATCGGGCGGTCTGCACGGCGTCGGCGCTTCGGTCGTCAACGCACTGTCCGAGTGGCTGGAAGTCACCGTCTATCATGAAGGCAAAGCCTACTATGTACGCTTTGAAAACGGCGGACACGCCGTGGAACCGTTAAAGGTGATCGGAGACTGCGATCCCACAAAACATGGCTCTATGGTCCGTTTTAAGGCCGATCCGACGATCTTTACGGAGACAACCGTCTATGATCATGACACCCTGCGGGACCGGCTGCGTCAGCTGGCCTTCCTGAACAAGGGCATCCGCCTGGAATTCAACGATGCCCGGGAAGAGGAAGAATCCAAACGGCATCACTCCTTCCTGTATGAAGGCGGCCTCCGGGAATATGTAAACTATCTGAACAAGCACCGCACGGTCATTCATCCGGATGTGGTCTACTGCGAAGGTCATGAAAAGGATGAAATCGGTCAGGAAATCGAGGCCGAGATTGCCATGCAGTATAACGATGGCTATCAGCCGAATGTCTACACCTTCTGCAATAACATCAATACCGGCGAAGGCGGAACGCATCTCGACGGCTTTAACCGTGCACTGAACCGAATTATCAACCGCTATGCAAGGGAGAAAGGCATCCTGAAGGAAAAGGATGACAACCTGACCACCGATGACTGTAAGGAAGGCATTACCGCCGTCATTTCCGTCAAGCATCCGGACCCCCAGTACGAAGGACAGACCAAGACAAAGCTTGGAAACAGTGCGGTCGCAAAGATCGTTTCCGATATTTTCGGTGCGCAGCTCGAACGCTTCCTGCTGGAAAATCCCGATCAGGCAAAGATCATCATCGAAAAGGCTGCCCTCGCCTCCCAGGCACGGATGGCCGCCAAGCGGGCACGGGAAGCTACAAGAAGAAAGAGTGCGCTCGAAGTCAGTTCCCTGCCGGGCAAGCTGGCAGACTGCTCGTCCAAGGATGCGTCCATCTGTGAAATCTATATCGTTGAGGGTGACTCCGCCGGCGGCTCCGCTAAACAGGGCAGAGACTCCCACTACCAGGCAATCCTGCCGTTACGAGGCAAGATTCTCAACGTTGAGAAAGCCCGTCAGGCAAGAGCGTTTGAGAATGCGGAGATCCGCTCCATGATCACCGCCTTCGGCTGCGGCATTCTCGATGAAGTCGATACGTCAAAACTCCGCTATAACAAGATCGTCATCATGACCGATGCGGACGTCGACGGTGCACATATCCGCACGCTGTTGTTAACGTTCTTCTACCGGTACATGCGTCCGATCATTGAACAGGGTTATGTCTACATCGCCCAGCCGCCCCTGTACAAAGTACAGAAAGGCCAGGCGGTGCGGTATGCCTATACCGACCATCAGCTCGAAGTCATCAAGGGCGAGATGGGCAACGGCATCGGCATCCAGCGCTATAAGGGTCTCGGTGAGATGAACCCCGAACAGCTCTGGGAAACCACCATGGATCCCAAGAACCGGACACTGATCCGGGTTACGATTGACAATGCGGAATATGCGGACCAGAACTTCTCCATGTTAATGGGAGAAGAGGTTGAACCGCGTAAGAACTTCATTATCGAAAACGCGAACTTCGTAGAAAATCTGGATATTTAAGGAGGGCAGACAATGGCAAAAGAAGACAGCTTCATGGAATTTGACGAGTCACAGTTTGACCCGGGAAATATTACAGAAACAGAATTATCCAAGGAAATCCGAAGAGACTTCCTCGACTACTCGATGTCCGTTATTGTGGCACGTGCCCTTCCGGACGTCCGCGACGGTCTGAAACCCGTACAGCGGAGAATTCTCTTCTCAATGAATGAAATGAACAACGGACCCGACAAGCCGTACAAGAAGTGCGCGCGTATTGTCGGTGACACGATGGGTAAATATCACCCGCACGGTGACTCCTCCATCTATGGTTCCCTTGTTTACATGGCCCAGCCATGGAACATGCGTGCCGTACTCGTTGACGGTCACGGTAACTTCGGCTCGATGGACGGTGACGGTGCCGCGGCGATGCGATACACCGAAGCCCGTATGTCGAAGATCGCCGTGGAGATGTTACGTGATCTCGAAAAAGATACCGTCGACATGCAGGACAACTATGACGGTGAGGAAAAGGAACCGACGGTTCTCCCTTCCCGCTTCCCGAACCTGTTAGTCAACGGATCAAGCGGTATTGCGGTCGGTATGGCGACCAATGTCGCACCGCATAACCTCGGAGAAGTCATTGACGGCATCTTTGCGATCATGGACAACCCGGACATCACCGCAACCGATCTCATGCAGTTCATCAAGGGTCCGGACTTCCCGACCGGCGGCTATATTCTCGGCCGCAGCGGTATCCGCAATGCCTTTGAAAAAGGACGCGGCTCCGTCATCATGCGCGCAAAGACAAAAATTGAGGAAATCCCCAATTCGTCCGGCAAGCAGCGCATCGTGGTCTATGAAATTCCGTACATGGTAAACAAGGCCTCCCTCGTGGAGCGCATTGCGGCCCTGGCAAGAGACAAGCAGATCGAAGGCATCACCGACCTGCGTGATGAATCCAATATGAACGGTATCCGCATCGTCATGGAACTGCGGAAGGATGTCCAGCCGGAAGTGCTGCTCAACCAGCTGTACCGGATGACACCGCTTCAGTCCAACTTTGCGGTAAACAATGTCGTTCTGATCAACGGTGCCCCGAAACAGGCCGGCATCATTGAAATCCTTAAGGAGTACATCGGCTTCCAGGAAGAAGTCATTACCCGCAGAACCAAATATGATCTGAAGAAGGCAGAAGACCGTGCCCATATCCTCGAAGGATTACGGATTGCGGTCGACAACCTGGATGCGATCATTCATACGATCCGCTCCTCCAGAGACGCCAATGAGGCAATGCCGAGGCTGATGGAAGGCTTCGGTCTGACGGAGATCCAGGCAAAGGCCATTCTCGACATGCAGTTCCGCAGACTTACCGGTCTCGAACGGGAGAAGATCGAGAATGAATACCAGGATCTGCTTGTAAAGATTGCGGACTTCAAGGATATCCTTGCGAACCACTACCGTGTGGAAACAATTCTCAGGGATGAACTTACCGCCATCAAGGCAAAGTACAATACGCCCCGCATGTCCGAAATCATCGATGCGGTTGCGGATGTTGAGGATGAAGACCTCATTCCGGTGGAAGATGTCATCATCACCCTGTCCGAAGGCGGCTATATCAAGCGGATCCCGCGTTCCACCTATAAAGTTCAGAACCGCGGCGGCCGCGGCATCAAGGGCACGACCTTAAACAAGGATGATGTCATTGATCAGTTTGTGGGCATGTCCACCCATGACAATGTGCTCTTCTTCACCTCAACCGGACGGGTATTCCGTCTGCGCGGCTTCAACATTCCGGAATACAGCCGTACGTCCAAGGGCATCCCGGTGGTGAACCTCCTCCGTCTGGATAAGGAAGAAAAGATCCGGGCGATGGTTCCCTACGGAAAGGAAGACACCGCAAAGGGCCTGTTCTTTGCGACAAAGAAGGGTCTTGTCAAACGCGTCTCCATTGAGGAGTTTGAAAACATCCGCTCCAACGGCAAGATGGCAATCACCCTGCGTGAAGGCGATGAGCTTGCCTTTGTCAAAGCGACCAGCGGCGACGCGAATATCATTCTGGCGGTATCCAACGGCAAGGCGGTCCGCTTCCATGAGAATGATGTCCGTCCTTCCGGACGCGGCGCAATGGGCGTCAAGGGCGTCAACACCGACGGCGGTGAGGTCATCGGAATGGCAACCTCAGAAGAAGGAAATCAGATTCTGACCGTTACCGTAAACGGCTACGGAAAGAAGTCCGACCTCCAGGAATACCGTATGACCAGCCGCGGCACCAAGGGTGTCAAGGCGATGAACATCACCGAAAAGACCGGAAACCTTGTCTGCCTGAAGGCAGTCAACGGCGATGAAGACTGCATGATCATCACCGATGACGGAATTATCATCCGTATCTCCCTGAACCAGGTCAGCAGCTACAGCCGGAATGCCCAGGGTGTACGTGTCATCCGTACCGGTGAAAACTCCCATGTCTCCACAGTCGCAATTGTCGACCCGGATTCCGAGGAGAAGGAAGAAACTCCGGATGGGGAAGCAGTAACGGAAGCTGCGGAAGGTTCCGCAGAACCGGAAGTCACCGAAGCACCGGCGGAACCGACGGAAGAATAACCACAAGAAAAACCTCTTCGTGATTCATATTCAATGAATTCACCGAAGAGGTTTTTATGTTGCTAATTAATGATTCATCTGAAAGATCGGCTTTGGAAGTTCGGTCTTCATTTCCCGTTCCATCAGTTCATGAACGGCATCGGAAGGCTGCTTGCCTTCATTGACGACTGCGTTGACCGCTTCCGTGATCGGCATTTCCACATTGTACTTTCTGGAAAGCGCCATCGCCGCAGGCAGTGCATTGATGCCTTCCACAACCATGCCGACCTGCTGGACGGCTTCTTTCGGCGGAACACCCTTTCCGATCAGGGTGCCACATTTATTGTTTCGGCTGTGCACACTCGTTGCGGTGACAATCAGGTCACCCATGCCCGCAAGACCTGAGAAGGTCTCCGGCAGACAGCCAAGTTTCATGCCGAGCCGTGCCATTTCGGTAAGCCCGCGGGTAATGATGGCTGCCCTGGTGTTGTCTCCATAGCCAAGGCCGATCGAGATACCCGATGCCAGCGCAATGATATTCTTCAGTGCGCCGCACAGTTCAACACCCTTGATATCAATATTGGTGTAGACCCGCATTACGGAATTGGAGAAGATGCGCTGTACCTGTTCTGCCAGGGCGAGATCCGGACTGGCGGAGACGATCGTGGTCGGAAGGTCTTTTGCGACTTCCTCCGCATGGGTCGGTCCGGACAATGCGACTACTCCTGCCTGCGGGATTTCCGAATGGATGACTTCACTCATGGTCATGAGGGTATCCGCTTCAATTCCCTTGGCCACATCCACAATGATCTGCCCTTCCTTCACATACGGCGCAAAGCGATGGGCAGTGCTTCGTACAAAGACGGAAGGTACCGCAAAAAGAAACAGAGCATCCCCTTCACAGACGTCTTCAATCTGATCTGTGAAGATGATTTCGTCCGGAATGACCATATCCGGCAGGTTCTTCTGTCTGCGGGTGGTCTTCAGCTGTTCGATTTCCTCCGGCAGCGCAGACCATACCTTCACTTCATGGCCGCTGTTGGAAAGCATTCTTGCCAGTGCCATGCCCCAGGTGCCGGCACCGATGACATTGATCTTACTCATACAATTCTCCTGTGATCTGATGGAATTCGTACGTACAGATTCACAGAACTATGATATCGGAATCACTGGATTCGGAACAGGAAATTGTTTTCGGGCTGGTTGTCGATGGAAGGATCTTCGATCAGCGGATTTACAAACCCGCGGATGACACCGTCATAATCTGCCGGAATCAGGAAATAATCGGTTTCGGTATATTCCAGATAGGTTCCCCAGTCCTTCCATTCATCTTCAATAAAGTAATAAACATACTGCCGTTTTCCGTGATTATCCACCTCATACCGATAGTACGTTTCTCCTTCGGAATCTGTCAGTGTTTCAAAGGTCTCATTGAGCAGGTTCATGTCATAGTAGTCGCCGATATACCGGGTGACCAGAACGCCCCGGTCTTTGGCATCTGCCTGGGTGAAATCAATCTGTGACGAGAGCATCCGGCGGTCATATCCTTCAAGATCCATCCCATTCTCTTTTCCAAAGGCAATCAGTTCATCATCCGCCGGATTGGAATCATAGTACAGAAAGGTCAAAGTACCATATGCGGTCTCATCAGTTCCATCATCATACAAGCCGGGATATTTGTAATCTTCATTGACGGTCGCATCACACGAAATGTCATATTGAACAAAATACGGCATGCCCTGCGAAATATCGTTATTATCAGGCTCTGAAATCGTCGGTTCGGAGAGTGCGGGCGCAGTCGGAATCTGAATATCCGGCGTTGTGATCGTAAACGGTGTCGGTTCCGGCGTGGATACCGTCACCGGATCCGGCTGTTTCGGCTTGCGCATCAGGAAGAACAGCGCAACCGCAAGCAGTGCGATCAGACCCAGAATGACCGGAATCAGGGATTTTCCGGATGTACGCACCGGTCCGGATGCGGGCGGAATCACAGAGGACGGATTGCCCGCAGGAGGAATCACCGAAGACGGATTTCCGCCGGTCGGCTGAATGAACGGATTGGGTTTCTGAGCTGGCTGCGGAGAAACCGGACCGGAATTACCTGCGGCACCGGGACGCGGAATGACGAAGTCATCCTGAGGAGCTGCCGGCGTATCGGAAGGGTACTCCGGAGTCTCCGGAAGATCCGTGCTTATATACTCCTCCGGTGCGGAAATCGGTTCACTGACCGGCGGTTCCGGTTTGATTTCCTGGGTGACCTGCGGTTCTTCAATAATGATCAGTTTGGCACCGCAGTTTTCACAGAATGCATTTTTCGGGTTCGTGGGAGACCCGCATTGCGGACAGAAATTAGCCATATTATGATCTCCTTTTCTGCTTACTTCTTATGAATTCATTATTTCATGAAGGACGTCCTTGTGGAAATGTTACCGGTTTTGGCATTTTTTTAAACCGACAGTCCACAGACGCGGTGAGAATGGATGGTACGCTGAAGTCAGAAGAACATACAGAAAATATCTATAAATACGGAATCTCCGGAAAGGAGGATTTTTGTGTGAATACCATTTACCAGTGCCCGGATGGGGTCATCCGGTGGACGGGAGAAACCCCGGGCAGAGCAGCCGGACTTTTCTCATTTCTTGAGAAGGTCGTCATGATCGGATTTCCGGCATTATGTATTCTTACCCTGATCATCGATGAGTTTTATGATGCCTTCGGAACCATTTCCACTTTTGTATTCCTGACTGCCTTCTGGCGCGTTGTGCTGTTTATTCTGCGGAACGTGTTCGGCGGAGGCGGAAAATGCATGTTTTATGAACTGGACAGCACCGGACTGACCATACATGAAATGAAAGGAAAAGCTTCGGATCTGAACAATCTTCTGAATCGCTTTTCCAAAGGCGACACGGTTCGCTTTCCTGCGGCGAAACAGACAGCACGGCTTCCCCGTGCGGTTCTTTCTTCTGCGGCGATGGGGAAAAACGGACATACCGTCGTCGTAAACGGCAGTACGGAACTCTATACCCTTGGAAGTGCGGCAGATCTGCTTGCGGTACTCACCGGCGCACCGGTTCCTTCACAGCCTTCCCCGCTGCGTTCTGTTCCGCCGTCGGTAAAACAGCCGGCCGCAGGAATAACCCGTACAAAAACACCTGCACGCATGGTACAGAAGTCGATGAACACAGCGGCTGAACTGATGAGTCAGACCGTAAAAGTACAGGCGCCGAAGAAAGCGGGCACCCTGCGGATTCAGCTGCCGGAACACAATGCGCGGATCCTTGGAAAAAGCATTCAGTCGCTGGGAGGCCTGCGATGAAACGGATCCTCGGACTGTTATCTGCGCTGCTTCTCAGCGTATCGTATCTTCTTCCCCTTTGCGTCATTCCTGTAAACGCGGAGGAATACGGCTGGTTTAAAGCGGATACGGATTACTTCCGTCCGGCGGGACACAGCGGAACACCGGATGCGATCCGCATTGAGCTCGCCTATACGGCAGGTATGCATGCATACAGTGATGAAACGGTGTTCGGCGATCCGCAGCACTATGCCTATCACAGTGAGACGATCACCCTGCAGAAAGATGTGCCGTATACCTGGAATGTCGGAATGCTGTATATCGACTGCTGGGATTACTACGATCCGGATTTTTATACACAGCCCATTGATCACACCAACGGCGATGTATCGGTTTCCTGGGATGAGTATCCGGATGAATATGCAGATCTTGTGATCTCTCATCCGGCAAATTCAAAAGGAAGTGCAGGCTGGGAAGTCTCCCGCAGAATCTATACCGGAACGATTGACTTTACCTTTGACGGACGGCTTGCGTTCGATTCAAATCTTACCCTTGCCGGAACGCAGCACTATACGATTTCCGAAGACCAGCGGTATATCTCCAATCAGGGTTATGGTCTGGAGCGGCCGTATAAGGATGACCCGCTGATATATGTTTACTCGGATCACAAGCTGGTGGATATCTACTTCCGCCTGCTGGAAGTGCATTATTCCGAAGAGGAACGCAAACCTGCCGTGACACCGGCCGTAATCCATACTGACGCCGCTCCGGAATCCGGAGAACGGGGATTCTCCATTCCTGCGGCCATCGCAGGTGCGCTGGGACTTGGCGGCGCACTGATCTATCTTGCGCGCAGAAACCGGAATAAAACCCCGCGTCAGAAACGGAATCAGGAAACGGAAGAAGAATTCGATGAGGAGATCCCGAAGTTTGAAATGCGGGTCTACAAGGAATTCGGTGACCGGATCTGTGCGGGAGATACGAAAGCGGTTTATGCCAAAATCGTAAAAATCGAGAAAGACGGAACGGAGACGGACCAGGATGAATATACCAGGATGATCCGTGTCCAGGCCGGTAAATTCCTCAAGGTGCGGAAACAGGAATATATGGATCACTGGATGGCTGCGGCCGTCTATGCGCCGCTGTCCAATGATGTGCCAAACTACGGCAATATCATCTTCAACTTCCAGAATCTGATGCAAGTTGACATGCGTTTCCGGCTTGCGGGATGTATCATCGTGACTGATCCGGCGACCGGTGCGGAGACGGTTTATCATGAAACAAGTAAAGGGTACTGGGTAAGCGTGGACGGCACCCGGGTTCTCGATCCGGAACGGACTGCGGAATGGATGGAACAGCGGAAACGTGACCGGGAATATATCGATAAACAGAACATCAAGCTTGAACAGGGAAAGACCGCCTTTGACCGGGAGCTCGCAAAGATCAAACAGGAATACCTGGATGAGGCGGCCCGTATCGATGAAGAAACGAAAAAATCGCTGTATAACCTGAAAAAATACGGCATGACGGAAGTCTCGGATGAATACAAACGGGCCGTCGCAGAGCGTAATATCCGTCTTGCGGAAATCGAAGGCGCAGCTGCGCAGCGGCGTGCGGCCATTTATCATACGCTGTACTACGGCGCATATGCGACGAAGTTTGCGACGGATAAAGCATTCGATGTGATCGCAAAGACCGGTACCGCCGGAAAAGTCGGAAAAGCGCTCTATACGATTGCGGTTGATCAGACCGGCGCGATAACTGAAGCGGTTATTGAAGGCAAGAGCGGTAAACAGATTGCGAAGGAAATGTTAAAGGCGGGAATGGATTCCGGACTTTCCATCGCAAAGGATTATGTGAATCATCCGGTCGCCAAATATGTCACGATCGTCGGCGGAAATACGGCGACAGCCATGGGAAAAGCAATGGTCGACGGCAAGCGCGGCACAAAGGTACTGACCGAAGGATTGGTGGGAGGTGCGAAAGGAACCTTTGAATATGTGGTTGATCAGACCGGCGACAATCTGAAGAAGCTGATCGGCGCAGATGATACGGAACTGATTCTGGATGCGAAAGGCAATGTGATCCAGCTGGTGGTGGATGAAAAGGATGTGATCGTCAATTCCCTCGGCGACCTGGCAAACGGCGCCTATGAAACCGCCGAACAGGAAATGGACAACTGGATCGAACAGCATAAACGCGGAACATAAGAAAAACAGGATGTGTCGGTTCACCTCTGTGAATCCTTCCATCCTGTTTTTTTAATGCGCTTACTGATAGGACAGGGTGATGACAACGTCATCGGATTCTTCCGCGTGGGCCCGCAGGATGACACCGTCCTTGGCCCAGGTGATGCGGAAGTCCTCCGCGGAGGGAACCTTCCCATCATTATGCAGGGAGAAGTCCTGCGTACGGATGATCTTTTCACCCTCTTTTAGTACTGCACTGCATGCGACGGCACCGAACGGGAAGTCCGGGTCCCCGATCATATATACCGTCAGGGTATACGCATTGCCTGTGCCGGCCTCTTCCAGAAGAACCGTCTTTTTCAGGGACGGCTTGAAATAGAGACCGGAGATGCCTGCGGCCGCAAGGAGCACTGCCCCTGCCGCTATCAACCATTTTCCTTTTGCCATAACTATTCCTCTTCCTTTTCTCCGGACAGATACGGCCATGCGATTCCGGCGAGCACCCAGATGAGCCAGGATGTCGGCCAGGAACCGGTGACCGTACTGTACGTAACATAAACAACGGTAATAATCGTCCAGTAAATCGTCTCAAAGTTCATTCTCTGTTTCATCTGAACAGAAAACTCCCCCTTCTGCATGAGCCGGTCTACCGTACCCGACGCAAATCCGGCTTTTACAAAACGACGTACCGCTTCCGCGACCATCAGAAACATCAGTCCGACACAGAAGAAGGCGAGGGTATCGGTCATTTCCGTAAGGGCAGCCCCGATTAACATCGGAGTCACGGAGAGAATGCACAGAACCACGCCGACGGTAATATCGGATCGGCTCTTCCGTTTCATTTCAGGACAGCGGTCCCGGATCAGATCTTCTGCCTCATATTCCGGCAGGATCTCTGTCTTATTCAGGAATTCATACTGTTTTCCGATCGCTGCTGCATTGATAAAGCCGGCAACCGCATGGGCGACCATAATAAACATTCCGACAACGCCGAGAGTTGCGGCGGATCCTTCACTCACAAACGGAACCAGCTGGCTGATTCCCAGCATTGCCATAATGGGGACAATGGATGCGACACATTCCGCTACGCCGGATGCGATGCGGTTCCCCTTCTGTTCCCGCAGGGAAATGAATTCTTCCGCTTCCTCTTTCCGCAGGATATATTTGCCCGTTTCTTCCTTTGGGACATTCGAAAAGAACGTTTTGCGTACACTCTCCTGCCAGTCGCGAAACCGGGCATCCCGAAACGGGGTTTCCTCCTCCCGGAGCGGTTCTTCATTCGGTTTCTGTTCCGGTTCAACGGTTACCGTGGCCGGCACGGTATCCTCTTTGACCAGATAGTCGATGGAGACATGAAACAGATCCGACAGGATCGGAAGTTTCTCAATATCCGGCAAACTCTGTCCGCTTTCCCATTTGGATACCGACTGACGGCTGATTCCAAGCCGCTCTGCCAGTTCTTCCTGTGACATATTGTTCTGCCTGCGCAGTTCCGCAATTTTTTCTCCGATCATCGGCTGATCCCCCTCTTCATTATATATTCTGAGGAAATCAGGAAGATTTTTCTACCAACCGGCGGGTGCGTTTACGAGAATTTTCCCGCAACTGATGGTTGCGCAGCTTCATTATGGCATCTTTCTGCAGGAAAACCGGCAAAGGACAGTCGACTGACGGTTGACCCCTCTTTTTTATAGCGGTAGTCTGTCGGTTTTCTGCTTTTGTGTGAAAACCCGCAAGGCTTCACAATGCCGTTTCTGCGTCAGTTTCGTGACTCTTTCCGGTCCAAACCGGAACACGGAAAAACATGCATGCAGGGATGTAAAAACAGAGGAAGAAAATCAAAATTGAAAAATCAGAAATTGATAACCGGAAACGAAAAAAGAAAAGAACAGAAAAACAGAACCGGAAAAATCCGGATTCGAAAAAAATGGATTCGCAAAAAAAGAGAGAACGGAAAAACGAATATTGAAAACGGAACTGAATCCGGAACACGGAACAATACAGGGAGCTGCCGGATAAAGTAAATGCAGAAAGACATGCATGATAAAAAACTGAGAAGACTGCGCTGACGGCGCAAAACATGCACGCATGAACCTGCATTGCAAAATAAAGAATTACGCATCGGCGTAATTCTGAAGTGACAGATAAATCCTGTAAGTATTACTTTTTCTTTGCGGGAGCTTTCTTCGCAGGTGCTTTCTTTACAGCCTTTTTCGCACCTTTGGACTTTTCCATGTCTGCGACGATCAGGTCTGTAATATACCCTTTTACGCTTTCCTGCTTTTCAAGCCAGCTGATAATCTTCTTCTCGTTTTCCTTGCCGTACCGAATGGAAAAAGAACGATAATTTTCCCGGTTGTAGGCATTGTTATATTCTAGCTTCTTCTGATACGCAGTCATTTTTTTTGCCATAATTTATTCTGTCTCCTTAGACGTTCCTCAGTTGAAGTATACCACAAAAAATAGGGTTCGTAACTTTTTTGTGAAAAAAGTATCAGATAATGAAACAAAACACAAAATGATATAAAACATGCATGAATGCTTAAACCGGATCAATACGCCGCAGGAAGCCGATATCCGCTGTCTGTGATTTCCAGCGTGAGACGCTTGATATCCGGCTGGATTTCACCCACACTGTCAGATAGCATATCCAGATAGATCGTATTGCCGTCCTGCTTTGCCGCAATGATATAGTGCGGATTATAGACATATGAGGTTTCCTGGTTGATCAGATCGCTGGAAGCGCAGTACACTTTGCCGTCGGCTTCCCGGAACATCGGTGTTTCACTGTAAAAACAGCTGTAATAGAACGTTTTTTCGAGATAATCTTTTGTAAATACGCTTTCGGCGATGGATTTGATCTGATCGATGGAAGAAATTACACTGCCGCCCATGGATTTCACTTCCCGATATCCTTCAAACGGACCTTCCTCCCCAAGTTCAAGATCCAGACCGTACAGCCAGTTCAGCACCTGCTTTTCATTGCTTAAGAGATAGTACATCGCATTGCGGTATTCCGTAAACTCGGGTTTGTCCTGTTCAACGAGTGAAGGATCGATCTGAAACAGGACACGGCCGTTCAGCCAGAAGGAATTGCCGGTCGGCTCAAAGATAAGGAATATTATTTTATATTTATTATCTACTAAATAGCTGCCCGCATAACTGACGTTGGAGGTTTCCTCATAGGAAGGCTCTTCGGTCAGATCATTCAGACTGGAAATTTCCGGCAGAGAGGCCACTTCAATCGGAAGCGGATGAAGCTGGGTATTCAGATATTCCTCAATTTCCGGTATGCGGTTGATATTGTAATCATTGATGCAGCCCTGGATCATCTCCAGTTCTTTCTCTTCATCGGTACGGGTATCCTGTTCGACAACCGGACCGTATTCCGTTTCGGAAACTTCCTCTTTTTTATTATGATTACAGCCGCTGAGCATCAGAAGAAGACACATTGCGGCCAGCACTGTTTTTTTCAAGTTCGTCCACCTGCTTTCCCGCTCATACTAGCACAGCAGAAGGAATCTTGACAAACCGGAGTCCATTTGTTTAAATGACCTCGTACGTTGATGGGGAAAAGTATTCGAAAACCCGTTTTCAGAAAGACAGCGGATGATGCGAGCTGTCACGGGTGAAGAAGAAGTCCGCCCCGGAGTTGAAGCTAATCCCTTCCGGCCCCGCCCGTTATCCGGACAATGAGAGGTCAGAAATGTTTCACGTGAAACAATCTGGCAAGCAGGGTGGCACCGCGATCAACCATCGTCCCGCAGAGATGATGGTTTTTTATATGTTGGAGGAAGAACATGATTGACATTAAACTGATTCGAGAAAATCCGGATCTCGTCAAAGAGAACATCAAAAAGAAGTTCCAGGACGAGAAACTGGTGCTGGTCGATGAAGTCGCGACACTCGATAAGGAGTTCCGTGACGCAAAGACCCGCGCAGACGCACTCCGCGGAGACCGCAACCGCATTTCCAAGGAAATCGGAAAACTGTACGGTCAGGGAAAGAAAGACGAGGCAGAAGCCGCAAAACAGAAGGTCAAGGACCTCGAAGTAGAGCTTCAGAACCTCGAAGTACGGGAAACCGAGCTGGAAGGTGAAATCAAACAGCGGATGATGTTAATTCCGAACATCATTGATCCGTCTGTCCCGATCGGAAAAGATGACAGCGAGAACGTTGAAATCGAAAAATTCGGCGAACCGGTCGTTCCGGACTTTGAGATCCCGTATCATACCGATATTCTCGATGCGCTGGATGGACTGGACCTCGACAGTGCACGCAATACGTCCGGTAACGGCTTCTACTACCTGATGGGCGATGTTGCGCGTCTGCATTCCTCAATCCTTGCATATGCGAGAGACTTCATGATTAACCGCGGCTTTACGTACTTCATTCCGCCGTTCATGATTCACGGCAGTGTCGTCAACGGTGTCATGTCTTTCGCAGAGATGCAGAACATGATGTACAAGATCGAAGGGGAAGACCTCTATCTGATCGGTACTTCCGAACATTCCATGATCGGACGTTTCATGGGTAGAACAGTAAAGAAGGAAAACCTTCCGTACACACTGACTTCCTACAGCCCGTGCTTCCGTAAGGAAGTCGGTGCCCACGGCATCGAAGAGCGCGGTCTCTACCGTGTTCACCAGTTCGAAAAGCAGGAAATGGTCGTTGTCTGTGAGCCGGAGGATTCCCCGTACTGGTACGATCAGCTCTGGAAGAACAGCGTTGACTTCTTCCGTTCCCTGGATATTCCGGTACGGACACTGGAATGCTGCTCGGGTGACCTGGCAGACCTCAAGGTAAAGAGCTGTGACGTTGAGGCATGGAGCCCGCGTCAGAAGAAGTACTTCGAAGTCGGCAGCTGCTCGAACCTCGGTGATGCACAGGCACGCCGTCTCGGCATCCGCATCAAGGGCGAAAAGGGCAACTACTTCGCACACACCCTGAACAACACGGTTGTCGCGCCGCCTCGTATGTTAATTGCCTTCTTTGAGAACAATCTTCAGGCAGACGGATCCGTTAAGATTCCGGAACCGCTGCGTCCGTACATGGGCGGCCAGGAAAAACTGGTACCTGCAGAACAGAAAAAGAACGCTCTCTAATACAATGGACCGGGAAACCGGTCCATTTTTACGTTACAATATCGGTGTGAACCATTCTGAATGTTTCACGTGAAACAAATTATGAAGAAATCAGAAAACAAAACAGGTTATCAGATCCTTGCGGGTGCCGGATTTATCCAGACACTGGTTTTTTTCAGTGAGCTCGGCATGCGCTATGAGAATATCGGATCATATACCGGTGTATTCCTGGGAATCCTGCTGGGAATGCTGGGGATTGCCGGAATTCACCGTGAAACGCTGTCCCGTACCGGTCAGCTCCTGTTTTCCATCGCAAAACCGATCGGACTGGTGATCGGAGGTATCCTGCTGGTGACATTCGGGTTCATGATATTCGCAATTCCGAAAACACAGCCGGCAGAGGATGCGACGGTCATTATCCTTGGATGCGGGGTCAATTCCGACGGAAGTCCGTCTGCCATCATGCAGGAACGGGTAAATGCCGGATTGAAATATCTGGAATCCCATCCGGATGTGCCGGTTATTGTGAGCGGCGGGCAGCTCGGCGGGGCTCCGATCAGTGAAGCGGAGTCGATGAAACAATGTCTGATCGAACAGGGAATTGAAGAATCCCGGATCTATATTGAAGATCAGTCCCGGACAACCGCAGAAAATCTCCGGTTCAGCACCATTGTGATCAAAGAGAACCAGCTGAATCAGAATGTGGCAGTCGTAACCAGTGACTTCCATCTGGCACGTGCCTGCTTATATGCAAAACGAAACGGTTTGAATCCAGCGCCGATCCGCGCATATACACCGTGGTATGCACTGCCTTCCTATGCATTGCGGGAAGTCTATGCGGTATTTGATGCCTTCGTGCTTCATCGCAGATAAAAAGAGTCGCAATTTTAAAACCATCTGTTATAATGACTTTGGCACAGCAGCCATGTATACAACCTGGTCAGGTCCGGAAGGAAGCAGCCATACAAACCTCTGTCTGCGTGTGCCTTTTTCTTTAGTTAGAACAGCCAATCGGAAAAAAAGGAGAACAACGGATGTCATACAAACAGATTGATATGGAAACCTATCCCCGGAAAGCACACTTCGAGCATTTCCGCACCCAGGCCTATCCCTATGTGGGAATCACCGCGGATGTGGATGTTACAGAGGTGCTGGACTGGTGTCATGCGCATAACCGCTCCTTTTATCTGACGTTCATGCATATCGCAGCGCTTGCGGCAGATGAAATTCCGGAATTCCGCCGGCGGATCCATGACGGGAAGATCGTGGAGTATTCCGAATGCCCGACTTCTCATGTGGAACCGATGGAAGATGATACCTACCGTTACTGCAAGCTCGAACATCACATGCCGCTGGATGAATATTTTGAAAAGGCAGCGGCAGCGCAGGAGGAATGCCGCAGACGGATGGATCTACTGGCAGAAGAAGATGAAGAATCCATGTATTTCATCTCTGCGGTGCCCTGGCTTCATTACACCGCATTGTTACAGCCGGTTGCCGGAGGGGATGAATCCAACCCACGCATCACCTGGGGAAGATATGAGAAAAATCATGGAGGGAAGATGATGATGCCCTTAACGGTGCTTGCCCATCATTCCCTGATGGATGGAATTCATATTGCCCGCTTTTTTGAAATGGTAAAGCAGGGAATGAAGTACCTGAAATAAACGGGATAATAAAATAGATAATATATATAAAGGAGAGACCGACGATGAAACGAATTCAGAAAATCTATCTTGCCGGCCCGTTCTTCAATGAAACGGAAATCAGAAACACAGAATATGCGGAGAAGGTCCTCGAAAACCGCGGATTTACCTTCTTCAGCCCGATGCGCCATAAAGTAGACGCGGAACCGGGCACGATGGAGTGGTCCGATCAGATCTTTGAGATGGATAAAGTTGAAATCCATAACGCGGATGCGGTAGTTGCCCTGTATTACGGCGGGTATTCGGATTCCGGTACTGCATGGGAGTGCGGCTATGCGGCGGCCATCGGAAAACCGGTCATCCTGGTCCATGCGGACAGAGAAAGCAATGCCAATGTGATGCTCATCAGCGGAAGCACCACAAACATTTATCTCGAAGACCTCGAAACCTATGACTTTGAGACCCTGCCGGCATACGGTTATCAGGGAAAGATGTTCTGAGCTGCGGATCTATGAAAGAAAAGAAGCAGAGACATCTGTCAAAGGCCGAACAGAAACGGCTTGCGGCGTTTGAAGCGAATGCAGAACAGCTGAAGGCACAGGGCTATGTCCGGCATGATCTGACAATCGGACTGGTAAAGGCAAATATCATTGCATTTCTGGTCACGATCCTGTTGTCGGTGATCGGAATGGGGTTATATTATCTGGTTCATCACCGGCTGGACATGTCCGGATTCAACGGACTGACATTCTTTATCGTCTTTTTTGTCCTGATCGTCGTGCATGAGCTGATCCATGGATTTACCTGGAGCCGCTTTACACCGAATCATTTCAAAGATATCTCCTTTGGCTTCATGATCAATTCACTGACCCCGTACTGCACATGCAGAGCTCCTTTGAAAAAAGGTCCGTATATTCTCGGCACCGCAATGCCGTTGATCATTCTGGGCATCCTGCCGATGATAATCGGAATTCTTGCGGGCAATATGAGTTTTCTGTTAATGGGCATCCTGCAGAGTGCATCCGCAATAGGAGATGTCATGATCATTCAGAAGGTGCTCGCATTCAAAAGCAGCGCAACTGACATTGTATATATGGATCATCCGACCGAAGCCGGTCTTGTGATCTTTGAGAGAAACTGAGGAAACGGAATTATGAAGATCGAACACATCGCCATGTATGTAAACGACCTCAGCGCCGCACGGGACTTCTTTGTGAAGTATCTTGATGGAAGCTCCAATGACGGTTATCACAATCCGAAGACCGGATTCCGGTCCTACTTCATTTCCTTTGCGGACGGGGCACGGCTGGAAGTTATGAACAAACCAGTCATGGACGATCTCGAAAAACCATTGAATCGTACCGGCTATGCGCATATCGCATTTTCCATCGGCAGTAAGGAAGCGGTGGATGCGCTGACCGAACGTCTGAAGAATGACGGATATACCGTTGTCAGCGGACCAAGGACAACCGGTGACGGCTATTACGAAAGCTGTATTGTCGCAATCGAAGGAAATCAGATTGAGATCACCGTGTAAACACGGGAAACACATCGTCCTGCGGAAAACATGCAAGCATGTGAGATGATGCATGTTATGAACCGGAAGCAGCCGTTTGTGCCATACAATGAAATTGTGTGATGTGATGAAAATCACTGAACTGACAGATCGGGATTTGATGCGCAGAGGACTGCAGCTAGATTCATTTCGTGCCCCTGTTTACATACTTAAAAGGGGTCGTGAAACTCATTTAGCAGCAACTTTCGGTTTGGGAGAAACTATGAAGAAGACGTTGATTTTTTACAAGCCTGAATATGCTGATCTGGCAATAAAACTGCGCGATAACTATCGTGCACATGATCATGAGGAAGCAGATATCGTGTCTGCAGAGGAACATGACGATATTGGATACGCAGAAAAAATGCAGTATGACGAAGCTGTTTTTATAGAGGATAGAGATACCGTTACTTTTCATGATATTGAATCAGGATATACAAACAAACTTCCTTTATCAGAAATGTTTTATAACGATTCAAAACCCGATTCCCATGAAGCTGTCACAAACAGAGATGCGCTCAACATACTGGCGGACGCCATATCTGATGTAGGTTCGTGGTGGTGCTGGCATGCGGGTGACGATATGCTTCAGCTGGAGTTCTGTGATGTGCAGCTGTATGACGAAACAAAAGCAGACAAAGAAACTCATACTACTGATGTTTTGGCTGTGCGTTTCTTTGGTAATGTCTTTGCGGTCTTTCTGGATGATTTGGATGATAAAAACTGGCATGAACGTTTCCATGATGACGATTCAATCCTTTATCCTGTCGATACATATGACATGGCATTCGATGACAATAAAGAAGCTGAGTCGTTACTGAATGAATACAAGAACCGGATCCCCGTCAAAGACTTCAAAGGTGCAGAAACTCTGGTAAATGCAAAACACATTCTCTGTGCACGATGTGATGAAGTTGGCTTTATCGTTGGCGGCAATAAAATAGAGATCGCAGGGAAAAAAGGAAAGTATTCGGAAGAAGAAATAGAGCCGTTGTCAAAAAAGTGGTGGGAATACTGGAAAGAATACTGGCGTTTAAGAGGGACGCGTGACGCTTTACCAAAAGACTATGCCTGCGAAGTGACAATTCCTGTGGATAGGGAGGATCCGCAGGGAAGTTGGTAGTACAGTAAGACAACTTCCAGTTTGACGAAAGGTACGGAAAATGGAAACAGCAAAAGCAGTAAAGAAGTATGGAACTACTTACAGAAAGATTCTTGCCGCATTGAACGACCCTGATCCAGACAGGAAACAGGAAGCCTATGAAAAAAGGCTGACTGAGATGTATAACTCAGAAAAATATGCAGAACATAACATATATCCGAGCCGAGGCTGATCATCCGTAATAATCTTCCTGACTGAGATCCATCAGCTGTGAAAGCGGAAAATGACCTTGTCCACAGAGTTTTCGTAGGTTTCGCCGTTACTGACGGATTTTCTGCGGAAGTCTCCGTACAGCACAATTTCTCCCTCTGAAATCTTTCCGTCTCTTGTGAACAGGATCCGGATGGTTCCGGGTTTTGTCATAGAGGAAAGAGAGATCGTAACCGTACCGGAATTGGATTCTCCGTCTTCTTCCACGGTGATCGTGCATGATCCGGCAAGCGCGGGAAGGGAATCGATGGTTCCTTCATACAGCGTATCACTGAGGTCATCTTTATACAGGGTGCCTTCCAGGTGAATGCTTTCTCTTGAGGAGCGGGAGGTCATGCGGAAGTCTCTGTCTTTTGCGCTCCAGCTCCAGGTATACCCGTCCAGCGTAATGGATGCTTTACTGCCGTTTAAAGTGAGGGTGACAGCCTGCGGGAACGGATCACCTGTAACGTTATCTTCTTTCAGTGCCCGATCGGTCATACTGGTCAGGGTATCTTCAGTAAGATATGCGGTGAAGGTCTTTGCATTTGATGTATCCGCAATGCGGAGAGAGGCAGTCTGTGATTCCGGGGCGGAAAGGATCGTTCCCTTTGATGAGGTGGTATATTCCGCAAAGGATACCTCCACGGTATAATCCGATGATCCGTTTGGATTCAGATCGGAAAGCGGAAGTTTCAGATCTTTCCCGACATCCTTAGCGGCTGCCTTATACTGAAGTTCGATGCCTTCGGAAGTGGATATATTCAGAAGCACTCCGGTCAGAAGCCCCTTTTTCATGGCAGGGCTTGGATCACTGATCCGGATCAGAAGGGCATCCTTTTCTTTTGTCAGGACAGGCGCCTTTCTTGACGCCAGCGGATAAACCGAATAGCCGTCCGGCACACTGCCAAGCTTCGGGTTGCCGTAGATCTCAAGGAAGAGTCTGCGTTTATGACTTTCATTTTTTACAACCGGCTGCGGTTTTACAAAGGCTCCGTTATCCGTAACGCTGTAGTCGCCGCATGGCAGGATATTGCACGAGGGAGACTGTCCCTTCGGAAGGGAATCCGGCACCAGCAGGAGCGCCATGGGCTCGGCTTCGGTCTGGGTAAATACACGAACACCTGCGCTGTAGGTGATATCTTCAAAGGACATGCGGACCGGGTCATCCCTTCCCAGTTTCTTTCCCTGATACGGGTAGGGGTTGTACTGTTCATAGGTATGCATGTCCTCATAGCATTCCGCAAACTGCTTCCGGTTTTCCAGACACCATTTGCGGAAATACGTATCGAACTGCTTGTCGGTAAGACCGAACGCTTCGATAATCGGATAGGACGTGCCGGGATACATGATCTTTGAGCGGGCATTCTGGAGTTTGATGACCGGAAGATCTTTTTTTGTCTCCTTCCGCAGATACTGCACAAACTTTGAGAGGACATAACCCTCTTCCTGCATGAAGAGCTGGGAAAAGAACTTCTCGCTGTCGATCGGCTGGGTCAGGGAGATCCAGTAATCCGCATCGGTCAGTTTGGGATCGGTCGTGATGTATTCATACAGCTGATAGTATTCTTTGGCATCGGATTCCAGGACCAGCGTAACCATCTCATCAAAGCGGTTGGAGTCTGTAAAGAATCCGGTATGGTAGCGTTCCTGGCACAGATGAAAGGTCTCATGCGTAATTGTTAATAACATGTTATCCCGCATCGTCTGTCCTGCAGCGCTGTCGCTTTCAAAAAGATCGGGATCCTCCATGTTGAGAATGATATAGCTCTTTACGGAAAAGCCGGAGACTGCGGTTCCGAAATTCTTTCCGTCCCCGGTGCGGATCTGATATTCCGTGGTGCCGGAGGGCATCTTTACATATTCATGGGAGCCGAGATAATTCCATGCGGTGTCAATCTCATCCAGAATGGTCTGCACATTCTTCGGAATTTCCATCTCTTTGTTCAGACGCTGATACTCTTCATTTTTGTTCAGAAGCGTTTTCACGCGGTCTGCGACTGATTCATTTTTATTGTACAGCCAGTACAGACTTCCTTTTGTATACTTCAGGTCTGCTTCATCCTGGACATAGTCCCGTTCCGCCTGCGCTTTTGTTTGCGCGCGGATCTCATCGAGCCGGGCAGCTTTCTCCGCCTGATGTCTGTCCACATCCTTCATCAGCCAGTAAAGGACATAGGAGCCGTGTTCATTGACAATCTTTTTATGACAGGTTTTCTCGGAGGAGAAATAGGACTCCTTCTCCATCTTTTCATTCACCGCATTGGCAACGGCCATGACCGTCGGAACACCGACAATGACAGCCGGCACCGCCACAAGGAGTGAAACCGAGTTTTTCTCTGTGGAATAGGAGAGAACCGACCCTTTCAGCGTGCAGCTGTACTCGGAAAGCTCATTGTAGTTATTCAGCCGGTAGGCTGTCATACAGTCATAAAGCGATTCAGGGATTCCAATTTCCGCAAGATCGATCTCCACATGATATTCTCCGGGAAGTGCTTCATCATCATTGAGCCCGGCATCAAAATCCCATGCCCGCAGGACATATTCCCCTTCGTCATAGAGATCCAGCGCCGAAGCATAAACCATTTCATTTTCTTCAACGGTGCTTACTTCAATTCTTGTATCTGAATACAGGCTGTTCTTTTCCGCCGTCACATGGATCCCGGTTTCGGGCCGGATATCCACAGGATCGCTTCCGTAGTTATCGGGCGGCTTTAATGCGGAAACCGAAGGTTTTGCACTGCCGGTTTCACTGACATTTGTCTGCAGGGCACGGTTCTCTGTGCCGCAGGAAACAAACAGAAAGGAAAGCGCCGCGAAAACTGCAGGCAGTTTCTTAATGCATGGTTTACGGCATAACGGTATGGCAGCTGAACGGAACATGATGATTTCCTTTCCGGCCTCATTCGGCGCAGGGGAAAGATATCCGGCAATAAAAAAATGCACAGGATAATGATATTTTTTGTATGCACTGTCTTACAGATTCATCATATTGGGACAGAAAACAGGTTCTCAATACCGTTGCCTGATGTGGCAGATGCCAGAATCAATAACGGACAAGGTATATCCGAATAATCCTGTGGAATAATAAAGAAGAAAGGATAACCGCCGCAGACAGAGAACATGACACCGGAAGAACTATGGAAAAAATCAGGCCTTGCCGGAACGTATGACGCATGGCAGTTTGGAGAAGCTCCGGACAAGCTTGCGGATCTGGTTGTACAGAAAATCAAAACCGCAACCTGTTCGGCATATGACCTGTACGCAATCGATAATGAGCCGCTTCCAAAGGCAGGGGAGTACAGTATTATCCTGAATTCCAAAGATGAAGCAGTATGCATTATTCAGACACGCAGAGTGTATGTGACAGAATTCAATCATGTTTCTGCAGAACATGCATTTAAAGAAGGAGAAGGCGACCGGACGCTGGAATACTGGCGCAGGGTTCATGAAAATTTCCTGAGGAATGAGCTTGCGTCTGTGAACAAATCGTTTGACGGAACTACAAAAGTGGTATGCGAGGAGTTTGAGGTGGTATTTGAATAAAAGGAGAAAACAGATGAAACGCTGTCGTTTTACAGATCTTGCGCAGAAAGAGAACGGATTTGAGTTCTGTCAGGCATTCCGGGAGGAACTTGACTGGGTGATCGGCGGCAAAGATGACACCTTCTGGTTTTCGGTTCTGCAGGATCAGGCTGTTAAGGAAACATATATCGGGAAGATCAAAGATGGTGTATGGACGGATTGCAGGATAAAAGGAAAAGGAAAAAAGAAAACCGTAACGGAGATGTCTGCAGGAAGCACTATAAAACGGATCGAAGAGAGAGCTTATTTTATGCAGGAGGAGGACTGGGTCCGGAACAGAAAACCCAGGCTGATCACAGATGCCCATCCTCATTTCCATTTTGTTTACGGGTTTGGCGACAGGGCGCTGGATGTATCAGAAGCTTATGGCGTAAGCATCGGATATTCGGACCTGAAAGATCCTGCGGCAGGGTTTCATCTGCGGTATGTTTCAACAGGCAAAGAAGTAACAATCCCGGAGTGAGAAAAGCCCGGCAGTATATGGAGGAGAAGCCATGACATGGAAATGTCCGAAATGCGGAAGAAAGTTCCGCAGACAGAATCAGGACCATTACTGTGTGAAGCCGCAGAACATTGACGAGTATATTGCGGCGCAGGATGAGACGGTTCAGCCAAGACTCAGAGAAGTCAGGGCGGTTTTTCAGAGGGCGATTCCCGAAGCAGAGGAACGAATCTCCTGGTCCATGCCCACCTACTGGAAGGGCCGGAATATCATTCATTTCGCTGCTTCAAAGAAGCATCTTGGCATTTATCCCGGCGATGAGGCAGCAGAAGCGTTTTCAGAAGAACTTTCCGGTCTCAGTGTAAGCAAAGGGACAATACGAATCCCTTATGATCAGCCGCTGCCGGAAGAGCTGATAGAGAGAATCGCAAAATGGTGTTTTGAGAAGTACGCGAAATAAGAGACATGTGAGAAGGCATTGGAAGGCGTACTGAAAAATCGGGATTTGTGGAGGCAAAAAAGATATGATAAGAAGTATTCAGGTGGAAGATGCACCAGCCTTGGAGCATATATGCAAAACCGCATTAGGGCATGAGACGACATCTGCTCACCTTAAAAATCGCATACAGGAGTTGTCTCACGATCCATGTTACTATCTTGCGGTGTATGAGGACGACGTCACGCATCAAATCTTAGGATTTATTCAAGCTGAAAAGTATAATTTGCTCTATGGTGACAATGGTTGGAATATCATTGCGCTTGCTGTTTCTCCGAAGGCGCAGCGTCAGGGAATCGGGAGACAATTACTCACTTCGTTGGAAGATCAAGCGGTCAAACGGGGATATATGTTTATTCGTTTGAACTGCAATACTGTTCGCGCGGATGCACATGCGTTTTATCATCACATGGAGTATACTTGCGATAAAACACAAAAACGTTTTATAAAACAAATTGAACGATAGCTAAATTCGTGTTTGTCTATCCAAATCTCTGAAACACGTTGTTTTCCTGCATTCCTCGCAGGTCTGCTACCATAAAGCGCCTCCGTTTTCCCTTGTTTTTGCCCTTATGAGGCAAAACGAGGAAGCAGCGTTTTGCGCATCCTGTACAGAGAATGAATACCTCGACGATTGAGAGTGAAATACACCCCGCGCACAAATCGCCGGATTTATACGAGGGGTGATTTCTCAGAGGGTCTATACTGCTGTCCCGGGATTCCCGTTTGCTTTGACAAGATAGCGCCGGATTGTTTCCACCATCTTTTTGTTTTGGAAGTTCGCTTCAATTTCGTCCATATCTACGGTGCGCCCGGAAAGGATTCCCTGGATCAGCACCTCCGCATACATTACCTCACGGGTCATAGGATCCTTCAGACAGGTCAGAAGATCAATATTCATTTTTTCATTGATCCCCTCGATCATGCCCGCGAAAAACGTACAGTCTTCACCGAATAGTTTTCCTATGCTTTCCATATGCTGAAAGCCGGTCATAACCTCCTCAAGCTTCATTAGTCTGCGCTCAACTGCCGCAAGACTCCCTCCGTTGAGCAGTTTATCTGCCGTTGTATTCAGTACATCGCACAAATCGAGAAGAATACCGGTATCGGGAAGCGTATCCCCGTTCTCCCATTTTGAGACGGCCTGAAAGGAAATATTCAGCTTTTCTGCCAGCTCTTTCTGCGTCATGCCGGCAGCTTTCCGTAAATGCTGGATATACCGTCCGATTTTTAAAGTGTCCATAGCAAGCTCCTTCTGCTTCATTGTTCATTGTTCCTGCGGTCCGCAATTACACAATACTGTAAGAGAAGGAATTCATAAATAACGGGAAAATTGAGAAAATTCCACTTCTGGTGGAATAAGTCTTCCGGACGAATTCGTTTGCCCTTGTTTTTGCCCTTATGCGCGGTGAGGGCGTTGTAGAAACGGTGTAACATTTATTAAAGGGATTTGGTGATCAGATTGCGAAAAATCCTTTGTTTGGAGCGGTTTCAGAGGATTTCATTAAAGCCCTATAATCAGCGGCAAACGCCTGTGATTTCGGGAATATCAAATTCCAGTTTGACGAGGTAATTATTATGATAAAAACACTGAAAAAATTGTTCGGCGGGATAAATCTGACGTGGCCGAAATTGATTATATCCGCAATAGTTGCGGGAATTCTGACCGCAGTGATTGCGATGATTCCGGAACTTCACTATACTTCCTTCAATGCGATTACGGTAACATTTGAAGTATGGATACTGTTTGGCATCATTATTATCATGAACAGCAAATCCAATATTGATTCCGCATTGAAATGTTTTGTGTTTTTCCTGATTTCTCAACCGCTTGTCTATCTGATTCAGGTACCTTTCAATACGTACGGATGGGGAATATTCACCTATTACAGATACTGGTTCATCTGGACGCTTCTTTGTCTGCCGATGGGTTATATCGGTTATTACATGAAAAAAGGAAAATGGTGGGGGTATCTCATCCTGTTGCCGATGATTGTACTGACAGGATATTCCTATCAGACTTATTTTTCGGATTTTCTGTTTAATGTACCAAGGTATATCCTTATCTGCCTGTTCTGTGCCTGCATGATGATCATGTATCCTGTGCTGATATTTGAAGACAAGAGGATTAAAACAGCCGGAGCAGTGATTGGCGGAATCGCTGTCATTGCACTGACGGTTATCGGTCTTTTAAACCCGCCTGTATACAGTACGGAGATCCTGGTGAACAGTGAAGATCATGTATTTGATGATACCTATCACGTTTCCCTCGCAGACGAAACATACGGCAATGTGAAAATAATATATATAGATAGCGTAGAAGACTATTTCGTGCACGCCGACTTAAAGAAGGCCGGCAAGACCGTTCTCGTACTGGAGTCGCCGAGTGGAGAGAAAAAAGAATTTGATCTTTCTATTAAGAAGGACACATATGAAATAACACAGAAATAAGGATGCGGATCATCGGAGACAATTGATCAATTTCAGTTTGTGAGAATAACGATGATTATTGAAAGAATACCGGAAATCAATCAGATAAATCTCATTTATGGAGGTAGATGAAATGAAAGACGGAAAAGTACCGGATCCAAACAACATTCATCCGATAGCCGGATATGATAAGGAAATATACGTCAAACCGACGATCAAAAATCCGAATATCATCGTCGGAGATTTTACCTATATTGCAGACTCAGAATTTGAGAGCCATGTAACAAACTATTATCCCTGGAGCAGAGATAAGCTGATCATCGGCAGGTTCTGTCAGATTGCGGCAGGTGTCGAATTTGTTATGAATGATGCGAATCACCAGATGAATGCTGTAACGACATTCCCGTTTTATACGCTGGAAGGATGGGAAATGAACGCTCCCGATCCGTCTGAAATGCCGTTCAAAGGAGATACTGTGATCGGCAACGATGTATGGATTGGGCAGAACGCAGTGTTACTTCCCGGCGTTCACATCGGTGACGGTGCGATCATCGGCGCAAACAGTATTGTCGGCAGTAATGTCGATCCATATACAATCGTTGCCGGGAATCCTGCAAAACCCTTGAGGAAACGTTTTGATGATGAGATGATCGAACTCCTGCTTCGTTTCAAGTGGTGGGACAGAAGCATTGAAGAAATAAACGAGCTGATCCCTCTTCTGACCTGCAGCGATTTAAATAAGGTCAGGGAAGAAATCGCAAAGCAGATTGGATGATAAACTCCAGTTTATCGGGATCACGTTAAATCGATATTTGTCGAGGATAAGCAATGTTAATAAAGATTGGTCAATTTGAAATAACAGAATGCTGGGACGGGGTTTTCTACAAAACACTCTCTCATTATCCTGACATCACAAAGTGGGAAATACAGACCGTACTTGTCTTCGAGAGATATGAGGAAAACAATGGCCGTAAATGCGGTATACAGGCAGAACAGAAAATCATAGACAGAATCAATGCATACCGGGAAATCTATAATACCGGAGCTCGTGTTCCGGTACCTGAAAAGATAGAGGAATGCACAGCATGTCCGACCTATAAAGGATGCATGACGGATTTTGTATGTCATACCACATCTGCTGAGAATGCGGTGAAGATTCTGAACTGCGGCAGTCTGCTTTCACCTGTACGGGCAAGACACATGAGTGCGAAAGACCTGGCAGAAGAGCCAGGAAATACGGCCAGGGATCCGGAGGATTATTTTCAGTACATCATGTTTGCCTGGGGAAACTGTCAGGCGGGAGATCGTCTTGTTATGGAAAGAAAACTGGGACGTTTTCCCGATGAAGATGATCTCAGTAAAGGATTTACTCCGGGAGTGCGGTTTTTCTTCCGTTATGATGAACTGATCAGGCATCCGGATGCAGTGTTTGAAGGTGTGCTGCCGCTCAAAATCAAAGATGAAGTTATTCTGAAAGACTGGGTGTATGCGATCGTTGTGCCGGAAACCTGCCGTCAGATAATCGAACCCCATGTTCCCGAAACACTGATCAATAAAGTCCGCTATGTATGCAATGACTGCAGGGACATCTGGGAATGGTCAGAAAAAGTATATGAAGAAGTGAGAAGTCTCTGAATGCCATAATAAAGGCAGAGGGGGAAACTGCGATGAAGAAATATGCAATGCCAATCATGATGCTGGTGATATTTGAGACAGTCGCAGTCACATTATGGCTGACAAAGAACAATATTTTTTACCTGTTCAATTTCAGCTATATCGGCATGTCCATTTCGCTGGGCGTGTTTCTGTTTATCAGAAAATATAAACATGCAAGACGCTTTGTTCAGCTGCTTGTCGGAACGTACATGCTTGTATATCTCGGTCTGATCTGCAGAGAAAATATGCAGATTGAGGGATTCTGGTATTACCTGTTCACAGGGGTGTTTGAGGCAGCAACCATTCATTATGCGGTCGCAAAGATATTCGGCCCGCTGATATTCGGACGCGGATGGTGCGGATATGCCTGCTGGACTGCGATGGTGCTGGATTTCCTGCCTTACAAGGTTCCAACGCACCCGCGGAAGCAGCTGGGGTGGATCCGGTATATCACGTTTGCAGTTTCGCTTATCTTTGTCTCGGCGCTGTTCCTTGCGCATGTCGGAAACCTGGAGCGGATCATGTTCCAGACGTTTATCATCGGCAACATTTTGTATTATGCATCAGGGATCATCCTTGCATATGCCTTCAAAGACAATCGCGCTTTCTGCAAATATCTCTGTCCGGTTACGGTTTTCCTGAAGCCGATGAGTTATTATTCCCTGATCCGTGTGAAATGCGACAAAGAGAAGTGCATCTCCTGCGGGAAATGCAGACGTGTCTGTCCGATGAATGTGGATATGACGGACAATTCCCGGAAACGTGAAAACGGAACAGAATGTATCTTATGCATGGAGTGTGTCAAAAACTGTCCGAAAGACGCTTTATAAATGATTCTTAAATATTGTGATACCGCTGAACCGGTATTAATGGAGGTGACTGCACTGTGAAACTGATTGAGCCAACACGAGCGTATTGCCGAAAGATCGAGGCATACCGAAACGCGTTTCTTGAATGCGGTGACTCCATGGACGGAACAGGAGGTCTCAAACAGTTTGAACATCCGGAGGACTGGATCAGCTATCTGGACAGACACAGGGATCCATTGACGGTTCCAAAAGGCCGGGTCCCTTCGTCGCAGTATATCTATGTTCGGGAAGATGATAACAAGATCGTCGGAATGATTGATATCCGGCACTCTTTGAATGAATATCTGGAAACATATGGAGGGCATATCGGATATTCCGTTGCGCCGGATGAGCGCCGCAAAGGTTATGCATCGCAGATGCTTAAAGAAGCACTGATTAAATGCAGAGAACTCGGCATTAAAAAGGTGCTGATCACCTGTACCGATAACAATGAGGGCAGCCGGAAAACAATCCTTGCGAACGGCGGGATATATGAATCCACCGTTTATGAGCCGGAAGAAAAGGTATCTTTGGAGAGGTATTGGATCACAGTTTCCGAGGAATAATATCGGTACGAAAAGATCCCGATAAATCGGAGTTTGAGAGGTAAAAATGATAAATCACAGAGTACAGAAATATATAGAGGATCATTCTTTCTGTTCAGAGTACCTTTTCAGGGATTGGGAAGCGTTCCTGGATTTCATCTATGAAGAAGGCTGCCGCGTTTCGTCCATCCTCTGGTGGGAGCACTGCAAAAAGAATTTTCAGCACGGATACGGCGGATATTCCGATCCGGATGACAGGGAATGGATGTATTCTGAGACCTGGCTTCATGAAGATGGATTTGAAGAAAAAAGCCTTGCGGATATTAAGGCATATATTCATGAAACCAGAGCGCATGGTCTTATTCTTGGTGACAAATACATCAGCCACGATTTGGTGCCGTCCTTCTATCTTGCAGATGAACAGACTCCGGTTTGCAGAGATATTGCCGGCTCAGGTATTTGTAAGGGTAATTCAAAATGAACTATAAGGTAATTGACAAAGAAAAATACTATAGAAAAGGTGTGTTCCGTCATTTCACGGAAGACTGCAGGTGTTCGACCTCAATAACAGCGAGAATCGATGTGACAGAACTCGCCACACATTCAAAGAACACAGGGACGAAATTTTATATCAATTTCCTGTATATTCTTTCAAAAGTTCTGAATTCACGCGAAGACTACAGGATGGGATACCTTTGGCAGACAGATGAGCTGATCTGTTATGACGTGATCAATCCTACGCAGTATGTTTTCCATGAAGATACGGAAACCTGTACTCCGGTATATACGGAATACGATGAGGACTATGAAAAGTTCTACGCTGCTGCTTTAAAGGATGTTGAAGAGGCAAAGAAGACAAGGGAATACGGTCTGGATATGGTTAATCATCCAAACTGGTTCGATGCATCGTTTATATCCTGGCTTTCCTATGATTCACTTCATCTTGAACTTCCCGATGGAAATCTGTATTTTGCGCC
>JAFUFO010000018.1 GCA_017469885.1 Solobacterium sp. | reverse complement strand
TGATCTTGGCGATCCGTTTAACGGGAAAAAGTAGGAGTTTGCGTGTGTCAGGCCGCACATGCGCCTCAGGGCGCTGCCAGTAAAATGAGGGCTATGCCCGTATTGTGAAAAACCACCAGCTCAGCTGGTGGATATTTATTGATGAATCAGATGTGTTCAACTTTGATCAGGTTGGTGTTACCGGACTGGCCGGTTGTTCCGCCGCCGGTGATGACAACCTTGTCGCCGGCCTTGAGGTTCATTGCGTCCATGGCTGTTTTACGGGCCATATAGAAGAGAACGTCAGTGGAAGGGACAACTTCACACATCCGCGGCGTTACGCCCCAGGAGAGGGCCAGAGAACGCCAGGTTTTCTCACTGGTCGTAAGACCGATGATATCAACCGGAGAACGGAAGCGGGAAACCATCTTTGCGACACGACCGGACATCGTGCAGGCAACGATTGCGCTGGCCTTGACATCCATGGCCATTGTGCAGGTCGCATGAGAGATGGCGTCCATATCGTTCTGAATTTCGAAATCATACTGATAGAAGCGCTTCTTGTAGTTGATGGTCTGCTCTGCAGCCTCGGCGATTTTTGCCATCGCCTTGACCGCAAGCACCGGATACGCGCCGGCTGCGGTTTCACCCGACAGCATGACTGCGCTGGTGCCGTCATAAACCGCGTTGGCGACGTCAGAGGTTTCGGCTCTGGTCGGGCGCGGATTGTGAATCATGGATTCGAGCATTTCGGTTGCGGTGATGACACGCTTGCCGAGGATACGGCAGCGGGATATCAGATCCTTCTGCATCGCCGGCAGACGTTCAAACGGAACTTCAACGCCCATGTCGCCGCGGGCAACCATGATGCCGTCGCATTCTTCACAGATCTCGTCGATGTTGTCGTAACCGGACTGGTTCTCAATCTTTGCGATGAGCTCAACAGTATCATCCTTGCCGAGGGATTTGAGCAGGTTGTGTACATCGACCAGGTCCTGCTTTACGGATACGAACGAGCAGGCGATGAAGTCGATGTCATTGGCAACGCCGAAGGCGATGTCGGACTTGTCCTGTTCGGACAGATATACCTGCTGCATATGCTTGCCCGGGAAGCTCATGGACTTCCGGTTGGAGAGTTCACCGCCCGCCAGAACCTTTGTGGTGATACGGGTTCCGTCGGTGGAGAGGACCTCAAACTCCAGCAGGGCGTTGTTGAGCAGAATGCGGTCGCCGGGTGCCAGTTCATTGGCGAGGTTCTTATAGCTGACGGAGACGATGTTCTCATCCCCGATGATTTCTTCGGTGGTGAAGACGAAGGTATCGCCGTCATTCAGATTGACCTTTCCTTCCTGGAAGGTTCCGATACGGAATTCCGGTCCTTTGGTATCAAGCATGATCGCGATCGGAAGATCGAGTTCCTGCCGGACTTTCTTAATACGGTTGATTCTTGCAAGATGTTCTTCGTGTGTGCCGTGTGAGAAATTCAGACGGGCTACATTCATGCCGTTCAGGCATAACTCACGCAGAACTTCTTCGGACTCACTTGCCGGTCCGATAGTACATACAATTTTCGTTTTGCGCATATTAGTATTCTCCTGGCTATATATTAATGGATAAGCCACAAAAGATTATATCCCTGAAGCGCACTTTTCGGTGAGGAAATTGTGAAATGACTAAGGGGAAAACGATTACGGGATCAAAATGATCTGGCTTTCCTGTTCGTACTCTGCTTTTTCTAGAGATGTAAGCATATAAAAACCGGACAGCCGTTTCAGGGACTGTCCGGTAATCATTACATGATTTCGTGGAAATTCAGCGTGCGTACACGGCGGAATACACTGCCGTTAATGATGATCGTGAAGATGCCTTCCACGATGAATGCGATCAGCCATGCATTCCAGTGGGTGGAACGAATGTAGGTGCAGTCGGGCGGTTCAATGATTCCGATAAAGAACGGAGTCATGATGACACCGACCAGGATGCCGAGCAGCAGACCTCCGAGGGATGTCACAACCGTTTCCTTTACGAGGTAGTTGATTGTCTCCCGGATGGAGAAGCCGTTGATCCGCATGACGATCAGTTCCTTTTTCTTCCGGTTGAGGAAGATGCTCGCAAGGTTTGTCAGAATGATGAACGACATGATGACCGCAATGCCGATGGAGATTACAACGATGATGTTGTACAGCATGAGGGTTCCCTTCAGCTGGGTCATATAGTAGTTCGATGCCTCTGCGACAAATCCGCCGGATGTATTTGACAGCATCGTTTCAAACGCGGCGCGGTCATAGCCGTCAAGCAGAACATAATAACAGTTGTCGACCGGTGCCTTGCCGAAAATCTTACGGTAGGCGGCTTCGGAACAGACGGCCATGCGTCCGAGGTAGTTGAGGTAGGTATCCTCCACATGCGCCGTATAGGTATTCAGGGTGGTGTCAAACAGCCGGATATCCGTACCGGGCTGAACGCCGTAGGATTCCATCATCTTGTTCTGAATCAGGATACTGTCGGAAGGAAGCTCGATCGGCTTCTTGCCGGGGTAACTGCGGATCCGGACAAAGTCATCCAGGCTGTCGCTGCGGGAACACAGCAGATACATGCCCTGAAGGTGGTTGTTGCTTTCATAGAGGAACGGGGAGTAGGAAGCGCTGACGTAACGGATGCCGGCATCCTTCATCTGCTGTTCCAGTTCCTGTTTCTGTTCTGCGGTTGTCGAGGCCGCATCATAATCGACGCGGTAATCATACAGGGTGACTTCGGTAAGCTCCCGTGTTGTCATTCCGTTGAACGCGAAGTTCATTGAGAGACCGACACCGACCACGGCACAGCCGCCGGCGATGATAATGATGGAGATCAGAACACGCGCTTTTTCATTCAGCATATTCCGGACCATCAGGCGGGAATACAGCGAGCCGCGTTTTGCGGATGCGGTTTTCGCCGGTTTCTTCTTTTTCCCGGGAGTGGGCTGGGTAGTGCCGTTCATCAGGTAGTAGGCCGGGGTCTTAAGCAGACCTGCGCAGGCGAATGCGGACACCAGTCCGCAGGTGAGAATTGCGCTCAGACATACGATCAGCGTGATTCCCGGTTCGATGACAAGACCGCGGATCGGATAGATATACATCATGGTCTGTTCGAACATGTGTTCCACATACAGCGTGATGCCGATACCCATGGCAACGCCAAGCAGGCAGCCGAGCACGGAGGCGGAGACACCGAAGATGAGATACTTCATGAGGATTTCATTGTTTCGGAATCCGAACGCCTTGGTGGTTCCGACAAGCTTGCGTTCCTCTTCGATGATGATGATCAGGGTGGAGAAGCAGACCAGTGCGGAAACAATCAGGAAGAGACTTCCCATCGCAAGTCCCATGCTCTTGGCGGCATTGATATTGTTTCTTGCCTCAAAGAAACCGCCGTTGACGACACGCTCCTGAACGATCCACGTGCAGTTCAGGTTTTCCACCTGTGCACGGGCATCCGCAAGCTGTGCTTCACCTTCTTTGATCTTTTCCTGAAGCTGACGCTTCGCATCCGCAATCTGACTGCGGGCATCCGCTTCGAGGGCATGCATCTGCGCCTCGCCTTCACGCACCTTACGCAGGCCGTCATAATACATTGCCCAGCCGCTGTTGAGCTGTGCGCGTCCCTGGGCAACCATGGCCTCGGCGTTGAGAATCGTATTCCGTGCTGCGCGCACTTTTGCGAAGGCTGCACGAAGCTTTGCCAGTGCCGCATTATCGAGACTGTCATTGTATACGGCGGTATTGATCACTTCCGTGAGATTGAGACCGAGGTAATAATCCGCAATCATCAGACGTGTCTGAACGTCCGGATCGGAGACAAATTCCGCAAGCCGCTGACGTGCCGCTTCACGTGATGCATCATCCGGCGCATTGTTGATCGCTTCGAGATAACTGTCGAGCCGCGCCACATCCGAGAGAATATCCGCGGGGCTGACGCTGTTATCCGAGGCATCCACCAGCATGATCACGCCGCACATCTCGCGCATCGTATCACGCATCGCAGGAAGGTTGTTTGGATCCTTTGCCTGTTCACGGACATCTACGCCGCAGATGACCTTGATGGCTTCTGCTTTGGCCGCATTTTCCGGCTGGTTCAGATACCACTGTAACTGGTAGTACGCCGCATCCCGTTCTTCCTGGGAACCGGCATATTCATAGGCGTCGATCAGTCCGATCACATTGTGGCAATACTCCAGCATCTCTGAAGTATCGATTCCCCGCAGGAGTGCTTTGACCTGGTTGACTGCCGCAAGCAGCGCTTCCGCATCCCGCAGGGCGGCTTCTCCGCTGAGAAGCTGCTGGCGGGCATTTTCCAGCTGCGCTCTTGCGCTTGCGATCTGTGCTCTGGCACTTGCGAGCTGGGCTTCCAGCTGTGCCTCGCCGTCTGCGATCTGCTTTTCCGCATCCGCGATCTGTTCCTGGGCTTTTGCCCATTCTTCATCAATGCGCTGGTTGGCCAGGCGCTTTGCGTCATCCACGGAAGAAGTTTCCAGTTCCGGAAGCAGGTCCCGCAGGCGCTGGGTGGTCGGTTCGACTGCCTTCTCATATTCCGGCAGGAACATGCGTGACTGATCCACGCCGTCCACCGTCAGGAATGCACGGGTATAACGATTCTCCATTCCTTCCCGGTTGAAGGAAGAGAGGGGAAGAATGACCGACCAGGTCATTTTGGACTTGGCGTAATCCGGATGATCAACGATGCCTGTAATCGTGCAGGTATGTGCCAGAAGCGGATTGACGTTGTATATCTCTCCGGTTTCGACCGTTACCTGATCACCGATTTTGAAGCCGTACTCATCGGCGAAGTCTTCACTGACGGCACATTCATTCAATCCTTCCGGACGGGTTCCTTCCACAAGAAAAGGTTTACTGACGGAATCGGTCCAGGAGAGCAGGGTTACTGCCTGACCGATATCACCCTTGTACAGACTTCCGTCAAGTACGATGACACCTTCTGCATCCGCGATGCCTTCCACATCCCTGAGACGCTCCAGGTCCGTTTCTGTAACACCGATGGAGGAAGCGACTTCATAGTCCTTGAAGTTCTGCGCACGGTAGAACCGGGATGCGCTGTTCATCAGGCCGTGGGCGCTGTAGCGCGCCATGAAAAACCCTCCGGTTCCCAGCATGATGATAAAAACAATCGACAGGAAGGATATGAACCGCTTCTTTATATTCCGCAATGCATCAATCAACTGTGTTTTCTTCATGATTCCTCTTCCTTACCAGGAAAGATCCTCCGCATGAAGAGGATGGAGATTGACGCGAATACTGGAAATCAGTCCGTCCTTGAGACGGATGACACGGTCTGCCATCTTTGCGATTTCAATATTATGCGTAACCATGATCACGGTTGTTTTCCGTTCACGTACGATCTGTTCAATGAGCTTGAGCACTTCCTGTCCGGTATTGAAGTCCAGGGCGGCTGTCGGTTCATCCGCAAGAATGATTTTCGGATTCTTGACGATGGCACGGGCAATGCATACACGCTGCTGCTGGCCGCCGCTCATGGAGGAAGGAAGGTTCTCCGCCTTGTCACCAAGGCCTACCATTCTGAGCATCTCTTCCGACTCCAGCGGATGTTCGCTGATCTCCGCAATAAACTCAATGTTTTCCAGTGCCGAAAGATTCGGCATCAGATTGTAGGACTGGAAAATAAAGCCGATATAGTCCCGGCGGAAGCGGGTAAGTTCCTCCTCGGAAGGATGGGAAAAATCATTTCCTTCAATGATCAGCTGACCCTCGGTCGCCTGATCCATTCCGCCGATGATATTCAGCATGGTGCTTTTTCCGCAGCCGCTCTCGCCGAGTACGACAAGCAGTTCGCCTTCATAGACATCGAGATCGATGCCCTTGAGGATTCTGCGGATTTCATCACCGTTCTGGAATTCCTTGATGATGCCGCGCAGGGAAACAAGCGGGCTGCGGTCTTTTCCGGGCCTGAACTCAAGACCCTTGTCTTCAAGGTCCAGCGCAATCAGTGCACAGCAGTTTTCTGCCAGCTTGATATCATCTTCCGAAAATCCTCCGGCCGGATCGTTGAGCTGCAGTACGCCATAGGCGCCATACGGTGTCCGCATCGGCACGACCAGCGTCTCATTGCCGACCAGCGGCGCATCATCGGTACCGGCTGCCCGGGGATCCGAGGAACCGTTCTTTACCACTTCGGGTGTTTTCTCATTGAAAAGCGTTCCGATGATACCTTCACCGACACGCACACTGACACCGGACTGATCGACCGGTGCCTTTGCGGCAAGTACATAAATACGGTCGTCGGTGGTGCCTTTCATCCATATATAACCGGTCTCACAGCCGAGCACATCACAGAAGATATCCAAGTCTTCCGCAAGTGCTTCCTCCAGCTGGTCCGTTCGTTTCAGTTCATCCATAACCCGCCATACGGTGGTTATGAAACGGGTATCGTTCGCCATGAATAGAAATCCCCCTTAAATAAATATTATAGACCAGCTCTTCCGGCTTGGTGCACCTGTTTGCGGCGAAAGAAAAACAGAGGTGTATGCCTCCGTTCACATCTTATTGGTAATCTTGTTGATCTGCTTGATTTCAATCGTGATCGTTCCGTCGCTGTGATTGACGAATTCGATGAATTCCTGACTCCGGAAGTATTCGGCTGGGAAGGTGATCTCAATTCCGGTGTCGGTTTTGATCTTCTGTTTTTTCATGGATGCCGCAACTGCAGCACGCGGCAAGTCCACTTCCGGGGGAAGTGTTTTTTCAGCGGCCTTCTTCAGGAATACTTCCTTCATCTCCGGCTGTTCGTCGAACAGTTCGGAAACCAGTGTTTCGGTGCGCAGCGGCATGCCTTCCTTCGCAGTATCGGAGATGTAGTTTTTGACCTTGCTGAGAAGAAGGGTGGGATTTTCATCGAACTCCTCCGCCACTTCACAGGTGATGGCTTTTACATTCTCCACGACTTCCTTTCGGGAAAGCCCGGCTTTGGCGTCCAGAAACAGATCCATCATCAGGAAGGTTCCGTCGTTCCATTTGGTGACGTCCACGCAGTCAATCTCTCCGGTCAGGGTGTTGATGACCGCAAAGGAACTGACCGGGCGGGATACCGCAGGCAGTGCGGTATTGCCGAAACATACCGTATTGAGAATCCGTCCGTTCTCCGCACTGGTCATGCAGGTAAGGGTATCCTGTTCTTCCAGCAGAACCACCGCAAGATAGGGAACATCATCGACGCGGTAATCCGCAAAGAGTACTTCAAAGGAACGCGCTTCCTCATGTTCAAAATAATGAATGAGCGGTTTCAGGACCTCTGCGCTGAAATCCGGCAGGCTGATTTCCTGGCGGAAATAACGCCGCAGTTCTGTTTCAAATGCGCTGTCTTCCGCAAAGTGGGCAGGTGCGCAGCGCATATCCTTCCGGCAGCGGTTGACGTAACGCTTCACGTATTTTTCAATCAGCGGTTCTTCAAGATCGAGGGTCTGTTCGGACAGAGAGATATGATGCCGTCTTCCGTCCAGTACATGAAGAATCGCCGACTGCAGTTCCAGTCCGTGCGGCTGTTCTTCTTCAATTTCGTCCATCATATCTTCCATAACGCTGTATCCTTTCTGTCATTCATCAGGCGAATCGATTGTAAAACACCGTCCGGATTGGTTCAAGGGAAGAAACGATGCAGGCCGGTTCAGAATCAAAACCGGGTGTTTTGGTTGCGCGAATCCTGGATATGAGGTACGCTTCCTAACTAAAGGAGAAAAAAGATGGCAGAACAGAAACACAGAGAAAACGGAGTCATGATGCAGTACTTCGAATGGTATCTTCCGCCGCACTGCGGTCTGTGGAACCAGCTGAAGAAGGAAGCACCGATACTCGCGGAAAAGGGAATCACAGCACTCTGGCTGCCTCCTGCATATAAAGGACTGAAAGGAGATCAGGAGGTCGGATACGCAGTCTACGATCTGTATGACCTCGGAGAGTTCAATCAGAAAGGATCGGTTGCAACAAAATACGGCACAAAGGAAGAATATCTTGCGGCAGTTGATGCCTGCCATAAGGCGGGAATCAGCGTCTATACGGATATCGTGCTCAACCAGATGGTTGAAGGAGATGAACTGGAAACGGTACGGGTAACCGAGTATGATCCGCATGACCGCAATACACCGCTGCCGGACGGAATGAAGACGATCCGATCGCTGAGCCGATTTACATTTCCCGGCAGAAACGGAAAATACAGTGACTTTGTCTGGGACCACAAAGATTTCACGGGGAGTGATAAGGATGAACGCAGCGGCGAGCATGCGGTATTTCAGTTCGACGGCAGTGAGTGGAGTCAGGAAGTAGACGATGAAAACGGGAATTACGATTATCTTCTCGGACTGGATGTCAACTTCGGAAATCCGGAAGTAAGGAAACATCTGATCGAATGGGGAAAGTGGTATCTCGATACGGTCGGACAGGACGGCTTCCGCCTGGATGCGCTCAAGCATATCGACCGGGAATTCTTTCCCGCCTGGCTGAAGGAACTCCGGCAGTACAGCGGAAAGGAACTGTTCGCCGTAGGTGAGTACTGGAAAGCCGATGTGAATAAACTGAAGGACTATCTGGATGAAACCGGCGAATGCATGTCCCTGTTTGATGTTCCTCTGCATTATGCATTTCAGAACATCTCCCATGCATTCGGTCTGTATGATATTTCGCAGATTTTCAGCGGAACGCTGACCGGAATGGATCCGACGCACGCAGTCACATTTGTGGATAACCATGATACGCAGCCCGGACAGGCGCTTGAAAGCTGTGTGGAACCGTGGTTCGTGCCGCTTGCATATGCGTTGATTCTGCTTCGCAGAGAGGGATATCCATGCATTTTCTACGGCGACTACTACGGACTGGAAGCGCGCGGCGGGCTGAAGTTCAACGAAATCCTGGATACGATGCTGGAAGTGCGCAGAGACTGTCTGTATGGCGAAAAGCACGACTGGCTCGACAACCCGGATGTGATCGGATGGACGTTTGAAGGCGACAGCGATCATGAAAATTCCGGCGCGGCAGTCATCCTTTCGGATCATGAAGCCGGTGAAAAGAATATGTATGTCGGAACCATACATGCAGGAGAGACATGGATCGACCGCTCCGGGAATGTGAAGGAGCCGGTAACGATCGGCAGTGACGGAAACGCGGTCTTCCGCTGTAACGGCGGATCGGTAAGCTTTTATACAAAGAAGTGACAGATCTGTATTTGAAATATGATGCATACCTGAGCGGCTGATCTGCCTGTCAGGGCAATGAAAACGCTTCCTTTTGGAATATGGGGAAATATGTGCGGAATATGTGTATGCGGAATGTGGAATTTGGAATTGGAAAGACGTATATTCAGTGGTGACAGGAATTCCTGTCACAGGAGGAAAGAAGCATTATGAAAAAGTTTTTAATGGCAGTTCTCGCCGGAATGATGCTGGTGGGATGCGGACAGAAAAAGACAGAAGAACCGACCGAAGCGCCGGCAGAACCTACTGCAGAACCGACCGCAGAAACAGCGGCAGAACCGGCAGAAAATGCAGGTGCACTGCTTGGCGGATGGACGGTTAACACAGAGTACAACTCCATTATGGCAGACGGCGATGTCGCACGGTTTAAGCAAGCGCTCGAAGGACTGACAGGTGTAGGCTATACACCGGTTACCGTTCTTGCGACACAGGTTGTCAACGGTACCAACTACGCATATCTTGCGACCGGCACAACCGTAACCGCACAGCCGGTTGACGGATGGTATGTCGTTGTCGTCAATGAAAAATCCGTCGGCGAAATCTCTCTCGTAAACATCAAGCAGATCGATGTCGCAGATATCCACACACAGGATAATGCGGACGGCGCAGCACTCGGCGGATGGACCGTTGCCGATACCGGCGCGGCTGGCATGCTGGCAGGAGAAGATACGATGATCGCTTTTGAGGCAGCTGCTGAAAAGCTCCTCGGCGTCACACTGAATCCGATCACCGTACTGGGAACCCAGGTTGTCAACGGCACCAACTATGCGGTGCTCAGCCTCGGCAAGACCTCCACTGAGAAGCCGGAACTCAGCCTGTATGTCACAAAGTATCATGCAGGTACAGACGGCACGGTTGACGAAGTGGAAAATGCAGTGTTTGACCTTGCATATTATGTAACACCGGAAGAGTAAACTGCTCTTACAACAACAGCTTGAAAGGATCCGGCTTGCGCCGGATCCTTCATTTTTTATGAATCAACAGGAGGAAATGAATATGAAGAAATTATCTGTATTTGCGGCAGTATCCGCACTTGCGCTTACACTTGCCGGCTGCGGCAGCTCTGCAACTCCGGCAGCGTCCGAGGCAAATCCCGTTGTCGGTGACTGGGAACTGACAAAGGTTACCGCGACCGTACCGGGTGAGGAACCGGCAGAGATGAATCCGGAAGAAAATGCATCGCTCTTCGGCGATAAGGGCTACTACACATTTAATGAAGACGGCACCGGTTCTCTGAATATCTATGAAGGTGATACCGTTGCGTCAACAGATGGAACATGGACAAATGACGGTGATACCTATACCTTCACCGGCGCATCCGGTGACGAACTGGTTGTCACCTATGACAAGAGCGCAGACACGCTGACACGGGAATATACCGATGACAGTGCGGATGCGCAGTATTCTGCGATTACGTTCGTATATACGCGTAAGAAGTAATTACAGGAAACAGAATCAGAACAGACAGTACTCCGGTCATGCATGTGATCCGGGACCTGTCAAGTAGACACCCAAAATATCTAAAGTAATGCCCGCCCAATCGGAGCTGATCCGGTTGGGCTTTTTGATGCGTTCAATTCGTTCAAATGTTGTTTGAACTTCTTGATTCGGTTGTTGATCGGAATC
>JAFUFO010000017.1 GCA_017469885.1 Solobacterium sp. | reverse complement strand
TAATAATAAGGGGGTGGCTGACTGTTTGTCGTCGGGAGTATCTTCTGATATCCCTACTGGAATTTCGTCAGGCCATCTGTATCCCTTATTATGAAACAAGCGCAGATAATCATCTATTATCTACGCTTCTACAGTACGAAAACTGGAATTTGTCTTTCTCATCTGGTTTTTACGGATTTCTTTTCCGTATCTGAAATCATTGCCTTTACCCTTTCTTTCCGTTTACTTGCTGTTCACCGGAAGGATCGTTTCCGATATTTTGAAGGTGTGCAGTGCTTCACCTCCCGGAATGTTTTGGCGAAATAGCTCATATCGAGGAACCCGCACCGCTCCGCAATTTCATTGATCTTTAACGTACTGTTCTGCAGCATCCCGCAGGCTCTTGCAATACGCAGCTCTTTCAGGTAACGGATCGGTGTCGTATGCATGGTACGGTGAAAACAGCGCAGCGCCTCGGATACACTGATTCCGGCACTCTGTGCAATCTGCTCGAGAGTGATCTCTTCACGGAAGTTCAGTTCAATATATCTGAGCATGTGTTTGATCCGTTCATCATCCCGGAACGAATAATCCTCCGTCCCGCGGTTTCCTTCCGAATGATTCAGCAGCTCCAAAAGAACGAAAGACAGCGCGCTACGTACGGTCAGCTCGGATCCCGTACTGTCATAGGCACCAGCGTTCCATGCGGTTTCCGCATGCGTAAGGATTTCGTTTTGCCAGTCCACACGGTGATCAAGAATCATCGACGGAAACGAATGATCGTTCATCAGCGGTCCGATATACTTCCGGTAATAGATGGAAGCGGCGTCCCCGAGCACATACGGATTGAACACCATCGCGTGCTGAACCGATCCGCTTTCCAGCGGAACGGCGGAATGAAGAACACCGCTGTTGACAAACATCCCGTCCCCTTTCTTCAATACGGCGGTCACTCCGCCGGCAGATACCTCTTCGGATCCTTTTACGACTGTCACAAGTTCAAATTCCGGATGCCAGTGCCACGGGGTATCCACAATATCAAGGTCGTCGAGATAAAAGGCGATCGGAAACTCATCGGTTCCATATACCAGCAGTTCCTTTCCGGTGGAATCCGTCACGGTATTTGAGACAGATAATGGCATACTACCTCCAGAATGACGATATTGTCATAGTTTTTGACTGATTTTATCATAACAGGTTTCATTTCAGGACAATATAATCACATCGAAAAGGAGAACTGTTATGTACGCAGACTACCATGTACATTGCGAATACAGCGATGACAGCCTGACCCCGATGCAGGATCAGATCGAAGCGGGCATTGAAAAAGGCCTCAGCGAGATCTGCTTTACGGATCACGTTGACTATGGCATCAAGAAGGACTGGAGCGAAGGAAACATCGAATACCGTCCCAGTGACGGTGTAAACTACGGTGCAGATCACAGAGAACCGATCGCGAATGTGAACTATCCCCTGTTCTTTGAAGAACTGAAACAGAACCGGGAACGCTATCAGGAGAAGATCACTGTGAAGCGCGGGCTTGAATTCGGAATCCAGACCCATACGGTTCCGAAGTATGAAGCGCTGTTTGATACCTGGAAGGACTCGCTCGACTTTGTGCTGTTAAGCATGCATCAGGTGGAGGACAAAGAATTCTGGACGCAGGAGTTTCAGACCGGGAAGACCCAGAAAGAATACAATCTCCGCTATTATGAGGAAATCTTCAGGGTCATGAAGATCTTCCGTCACTACAGCGTTCTTGCCCATCTGGACCTCATTATCCGCTATGACAGAAATGGTGTACTTCCTTTTGCGGAAACAGAGGAAATCATCGCCGAGATCCTGAAGCTCGCGATACAGGACGGCAAAGGCATTGAAATCAACACGAGCAGCTGGCATTACGGGCTTTCCGATACCCAGCCTTCGGGAAAGATCCTTGCGCTTTATCACGACCTTGGCGGACGAATCATCACGACCGGAAGCGACGCCCATAAGCCGGAGTTTGTGGCGGATCACTTTCACGATGCCCACCGGATTCTTCGCGCTGCCGGGTTTACGCAGTTCTGTACATTTGAACACATGGAGCCGGTGTTCCATGATCTGGAGTACTGATTCATGACGGTACTTCTGATTGCGGTCATTTACCTGGCCTTTATATCCCTAGGTCTTCCGGATTCGCTGCTGGGAAGTGCCTGGCCAAGCATGTATCAGGCCATAGGCTCCACGATCTCCGGGGCAGGAACACTGGCGATGCTCATCAGTGCCTGCACGATCGTTTCAAGCCTTCTCGCGGACCGCCTGATCCATCGGTTCGGGACTCACTCTGTAACAACAGTCTCCGTCGGAATGACGGCCGCGGCACTCTTCGGTTTTTCTTCCTGCACCTCCTACCTGCAGCTTGCCTTCTGGTGCATCCCCTACGGTCTTGGAGCCGGGGCAGTCGATTCCGCGCTGAACAACTACGTTGCCCTGCATTACAGCTCCCGCCATATGTCGTGGCTTCACTGCATGTGGGGTGTCGGTGCATCGCTTGGTCCGTGGATCATGGGACTGTGTCTTTCTTCCGGACGCGGCTGGCCTTCAGGTTACCGCATCATCGGAACCATGCAGATCGGACTTACCATCATCCTGATCCTTTCCATGCCCCTTTGGAAACAGAAGACGGAAGCGCAGGAAGCGGAAACAGCGCATAAGGTCCTCTCGCTTGCAGAGGCGGTATCGCTTCCCAAAGCAAAAGCGATCATGACAGCGTTTCTCTGTTACTGCGGACTGGAAATGACGGCAGGACTCTGGGCAGCGAGCTGGCTCGTCAGTGAAAAAGGAATTGCGCCGGAAACAGCAGCCTCGTTTGCGGCTTTCTTCTATCTTGGAATCACGGCCGGACGTGCTGTTTCCGGATTTGTTTCCGAATACTTCGGCGATCAGAAGATGATCCGGCTTGGTGAAGGAATCATCCTTGCCGGTATTATGATGCTTATCATGAGCGGCAGCGGTCCGCTTTCCAAAGCCGGTCTCATCGTGATCGGTCTTGGATGCGCACCGGTCTATCCGAGTATTATTCACTCTACTCCGGCCCGCTTTGGTAAGGAACATTCCCAGTCCCTGGTCGGAATCCAGATGGCCTCCGCCTATGTCGGATCTACCTTCGCTCCAAAGGTATTCGCACTTCTTAGCGATACTCTGGGAATGGGGTTCTATCCGTTCTATCTATGCTTCTTTGCCTTACTGATGACTCTTATGACAGAACGCGCAAAACCGGAACAACGGTAAATCCGTACCTCGAATTTCCGAGGTTTCTCCCTGCAGGCTCCCGATCATCTGTTTAGATCGGAAGCTTTCTTCATTTTGTAAAACCGGAATTTGTAAGATTAGTTTTCGTCTTGCCGTTTTAATTTCTTAGACAGGAAAAGCACAAGATTATCATCATTTGCAATTTCCGTTTCGTATTGCGCACAAGGTTTATTCTGATACCAGACACCCGTCCCATCCGGGATATAGCCTCGTTTGACATATATTCGCTGAGCACTTCCATACCCGCTGTGAAGTCCGACGCCAAGCCATACCGTGTCGGCATATTGCCCGGCAATCTGTTCAGCGACATCCATCAGTCTGCCGCCGATTCCTTTTCTCTGGTATTTTTCCAATACACCGAAATCAACAATCTCGGGCAATCCTTTTCCGCTGAACGCACCGCTGAGCCCTGTTATGTATACACTCACATACCCGGCAAGTTGTCCTTGATATACGGCTGTCAGTGAAACACATTTCCCCGCAGACTGATCCTGGAGTCTTGCCAAATATTTAGAGATATCCGTATGCCAACCTTGTGCGATCTCTTCATCGGTAAAGACCCGGGCATCTGCTTCTTCCATGTTGCGTATTATCAGTTCATCATCAATATAATAAACCATGGTTCCTCCCTGCATCCTGTTAAATCCCGATTTATAGTGATCCCAACAAACTTCGATTTATATATGTCTCTGAAACTGGAATTCATCGGTATTTATATTTGTTTCTCGTCAATCAACCACTCGATTATCTTTTCAGCTCTGCTTTCAAGAGCAGGCATTTCCTCACGGCCAAAGAATCTCAGTTCATAACTTTCACCGTCGCTGATCTTCATTTCTCCGTATACACCTTCCGCAAGGTAAAGAGCTACAACTGAATAGAGTTCATCCCCGTTCGGGTATTTGAAATAGAAATCAGGTCCTGAAAACAAATGGAGAAAACAGAATTTCTCTGCAGAAAGACCGGTTTCCTCTCTCAGTTCTCTTGCTGCGGTCTCTTCGAGTGTTTCTCCTAACTCGATCGCACCGCCGGGGATTCCCCAAGTGTTTGTGTCGGAACGCAGATTCAATAATATTTTACTGCCTTTCAGAACAACAACAGTTGCTCCAACTGATAGCATAGGTGCGTTACCGATATACTTTCTTATTTCGCTTATATAACTCATTATCTATCTCCCGAAAAATCCCGATTTGTTGCACAAAATATTTTCTGATTTGTTTATAAAATTTATTTTAGCAATTTGACAGCTCACAAAAGTACATTCATGAGATAAAATTTGTTTCTTATGATGAGTATTCTTGGGGCAAATTGCCCCATACCTCAGAAAAAGTAACCACTTTTGAAAAAATCTGTTATAGAATAAAATCCATCCTCGAATACGAAGGCTGAACCAACAGAATGATATTGAGTTTTCTAAATCATTGTGGCATTTTACAAGTGCAAAAAGTTATGGGCTGGTCGGAAGACCCAGGTCCATCAACGGCGGGCCAGACGCTCGCATTTTTTATTATGAAAGAATTAAGCAATTTGTTAATGAAAGCGGAGATTTTGGTGAGTATGACTATCACAGTCCATACTATATACTTTCGTTCGTTTTCCACGATCAGGATTTAGATTTAACCAGTGCTCTGGATATTTTGAATCAGAAACTATATTCTCTTGGATTAGGAACTGCAGCAATCCATACAGGACCGGTGATTAGGCAGGAAGAAATATACAATGCCATTGATCTGGATACCCGTCGCAAAATAATGCGTGTTTTATTAACCTTCTAGCTCAATTTGCGTAGAACAACATTCGCTTGAAAACGCATTGACACGTGTAACGTTACAGTTTACAATGAGTACATGATAAAGTCGTTTGCGCATAAAGGACTAAAAGATTTCTATGAAACCGGGTCTAAGAAAGGCATTCAACCTGAGCCTGCGTCAAAACTTGCTAGAATGCTTGATAGACTTGACGCAAGCACATCTGCGCAGGATATGAACCTGCCAGGATACAGACTCCATCCATTAAAAGGAGACAAAAAAGATATGTGGTCCGTTACTGTTAACGGTAATTGGAGAATGACATTTTACTTTGAAGATGAAGACGCGTATCTCGTAGACTACTTTGATTATCACTAATAGGAGGTCAATTATTATGATCAAAAGAAAACCAACACATCCTGGAACTGTATTCTTAGAAGATGTGATGAAACCGTTGCATCTAACAGTAACTGAGGCGGCTGACATGCTTGGAGTTAGCCGGAAAGCATTATCCGAATTTGTAAATGAAAAAGCCTCTCTCAGTCCTGAGATGGCTCTAAGAATCAGTAAGGCCACTAACACATCTGCGGAAAGCTGGATGAATATGCAGCAGAAATTGACACTCTGGAAAGCATATCAAAAGGAACCGAAAAACGTTACCGTTTTCCCTTTCGAAGTCGTAATCTAAATCTCATATTACATAAGTAATCGGTTGGTCGGAAATGTAGTCTATTCATTCCGGCCTTTCGTATACTCCAGGCTATGGATTGTTGCTGATTGAAAAAAGTTGTCAAATAGTTGTCAGAACATATCCATGTCCGCATATACAGAGTACTTACGAACCCTCGACCGCTGACTCTTAATCAGTGGGTCGAGGGTTCGAGTCCCTCAGGAACCACCATTCTCTTGCAAGCCTCACCTGAGCAATCAGGTGTGTAAATATATTGGCAATCCCGTCTGCCACGCAGACGTGTAATATATAACTGCCAATCGCACTCAGAATCCTGAGTGTGTGCATATATAACATGTCCCCGCATGATGATGCGGTTTTTTTATGCCTTACGGGACGGACGATTAAAGCATTTCTCTCCCATTCGTCTCTGCTCTTATGCCTGGCATTTCTTCTTAATTGGTAATACACAATTTCATGATGCAAAGGGTTCGGCCATTGCGGTTACCTCTTTTTCCTAAGTTTAGCAGGTTGTTTTCAGAATCATTCAGCATATTTAATCTTCTCAGCCAGTGACACCGATTGATCAATTTCCATAGAGCAGGATGCTGGAGATCAAAAACTGTTTGAACGTTCCCTGTTCCATTCAGTGACTGATGTGCCCGGTCACATGGGAGTCCGCGCCATTCATCCGCACTGCCCTTTCGGCCCGCAAAGTCTGTAATGCCTGACCTGCGGCAGCGCCAAGGAAACTCCCGAATGTATTCAGAATCAGATCATCCAGTTCGGTGATCCCGGTCCCCAGCACATACTGCATGATCTCAATCAACAGCGAAAACAGAAACCCGCAGATCACCGCATGGCTCACCTTCTGTTTCCGGCAGAACACCAGATAAAAGCCGAGCGGCATAAACCAGAGGATGTTTCCGAAAAAGAGATATGCAAACCGATACAGACTGTTGTGCAGAACCGGAAGATACTCTGTGAACAATGTCAGGTTCACGCTGCGCTCACCGAACTGAAAATGCCGGATCACAGTAATGTTCACCAGCACAGCAATATAAACAAGAAACAGAATATCGGATACCTTTCGTTTCACAGGATTATTTTACATGTGAATAAGGTACATATCCATGCCTGCACGCATGGCTTATGCGGTCATTTGAAAAAGCGGTCTGCATAACAGCCGCTTTCTGCGTATCTGTACTCACAAAAATTTTTTTTAGATTCAGGAAAACCGGCTGTATCTGACAGAGACAATATGACTTCGCAGCGTGCTGCTCTTCTTTAGGATTGTGATTGCGTCTTCCTTTGACGCAAAGATCCTATAACCGATTACCGTTACTCCGTCGGCGTCCATATTCTGAAGCGCTGTTCTGGCAGCCCGCTCTTCCCTTTCATTAAGCAGATGATTGTTTATCAGAAGTTCCAGCTGTGTCCGGTACATTTCCTCCATACGGAGCGCGCCGTCCTTGGGTTCTCCCGCAAAGGATGCGCGGTTATTGTAATAAAACATGCCCTGCTGGAAGTAACTCTTGTCCCGGCGCAGCGTGTCATCCATATTTAGCGATGCATATCCTTCCAGGAACGAAGAAGGACCGTTTCCTCCGATCAGACTGAATCCGATCGCGCACTCATCATAGTCTCCTTCCTTCGGAAGATAATCTGTCACCGCATACACGATCCGGGAATTCTGATAACCGGCAGCTGCCTTTAACAGGTTATAAACCGTTGTCGGTTCCGCAAAACGAATATCCATACTGATCATTGCGGATTTCGGAAGTGATTCAATTTCCAGCTGATATGCCAGTGTTTTGTAATCTGTATTTTCTTTCCGAAAGTGAGAATAGAAATCCCCCTCTTCAAGACCGGAATACGGCTCATAAGTATTCAGATTTTTCAAAACCGTTGAGCCTGCATTGAGAATACTGGCTGTCTGATCCGCAACGATCCTTCCGTCCCGGATTTCAATGAACGAATCATTGTCCTCCGCATGGATCCGAACAGGTTCATTTTCCGGATTCACCTCAAAATAGGAAAGCAGTTTCCCTCCGATGCGATAGGTTCCGTACGGCGAAGCATCCGCCGCACGTTGATCCGGCTCTGAGAACTCCGGAATAATGCCGGGAAGAAACACACTGCAGTAGGCAGAGATATACGCCTGTGCGTTGAGAATGTCCTTTGCGGCAGCGGGATCCGGCATGTGATACATTTCTGCTGTCTCCGTGATCAGATCATCGCTGACCACACTTTCCCAGGCGGAAAGATGAAAGGAAGCCGCTTCCTTTATACGGTCTCCTACATAGAAACCTCCTGCGATCAGAATCAGCGCCGCAAGCACAACCATGACTGCCCGCTTATAGATGTTATTCCGGATTCCTTTCTGAATCTTCTTTGTGATCTGTTCATTTTCGGTATGTTCATTCGTTTCAAATAACGTATCGATCTGTCCGTTCTTCATTCCTCTGTCCTCCTGTCCGCCGCCCTGTTTTTCAGACGCGTAATGATTCGATGCCTTCTTACTCTGAGATTTTCCGGAGTAATGCCAAGCTGCAAGGCAATCTCCGTATCATTCAGTCCGGAATACAATGTCAGGATCATCAGTTCCTGATCATCGCTCTTCATTTGCCGAAGTTCCTCGAACAGCCAGAGCCGATCTTCCTCCATTGTCTGTAATCTGTCCGGTGCCGGAAGATTCAGAAGATAATCCTCCGGAACCTCAGCGATTCGTTTTCGTTTCCTGGTCAGGTCAATGAACATGTTTTTCACAACCCGGAACAGCCATGCACGAAGACTTCCTGTTTCATTCCATGAGAGAATTGCGCGCACAAAAGCATCTGACACAAGATCTTCCGCGTCTGCCCTGTTGCCGGTCAAATAATACGCATAAGCGTACAGTGAACGGTAATACAGCTGATATGCTTCTGTGAGAATACTGTTATCCATAAAGCCCTACACTGATTAAACGATAACGGGCATGCGATTATTACAGAAGTCCATGTAAATACGGCGCTCTAAAATCTTATAGGGTTGGGGATAGCCTCTAAAATCTCGTGGGGTCATTTTGACCTCACTTTTTTAGTTCCCTGGGGACACCCTCTAAAATTCCATGGGGACTATTTGAAAAAGACCTCCCTGCTAAGATCGTTTTGTCCAACTTCTTAGAAATGGAGGTGCCTTTTATGGCTATCGATGATTTTATCACGTCCACTCTTAACTTACAGTCTGACTCTATAGCTTCATTTGACTGTCTTAAGATTAACGGAATCCTGCAGCTTCACATCACACTCAAAGATCATCATCCGTCCTGCCCATTCTGTGGTGGCAGTTCAAAGAGTAAAGGTTATACCACCCGGACATATAATCATCTTCCGATGGCAGGTATTCCATCCGTCATCATATGGAAGCGCAGACGCTATACCTGTAAGGATTGCGGTAAGACCTTTACTGAAGAAAATCCGTTTGGCCCCGAAGCTTTCCAGCAGACTTACGCCGTCCTTCGCAGTGTCGCAGATGAGCTTTGTAATATTCATAGCTCTTTTAAGGATATTGCCATCAGACATCATATTTCTGAAACACTGGTTGAATTGTATTGCGACAGTTTTGTTCAGGTTCCACGGCTCTCCCTTCCCGAAAACCTGGGCATCGATGAGATCCATTCCGATATGGCTAAATATGGCGGCGCCTATCTTTGTGCTTTCGTTGATAATAAAGACCGCTGCCTGGTTGAATTACTTCCCAATCGTTCAAAGTACACGCTTTCCCGTTATCTTGAAACGATACCCTTGTCTGAAAGAAAGAATGTCCATTATGTCACGATAGATATGTGGGAGCCATACAGAGATGTTTCTATTAAATACTTTCCCAACTGCGAAGTAGCAGTGGATCCTTTTCATGTCGTCAAGCATCTTTCAGAAGGCTTCACCAGACTCAGGGTGGATCTTATGAATAAATCCCTGAAAGGCAGTCCAGCATACTATCTTCTCAAGCATTGGCATCATCTGCTTGAATCTGATGTCGATCTGGATAATAAACCTCAATATAATTCCTTCTTCCGTCAGAAAATGAACTACAGACAACTCTATGAGGCTTTACTTAACCTCAATCCATCCTTGAAAATCGCATACCACTTGAAGGAGATGTATCGCACTTTCAATAAAAAAGCCACCGAATTCGATTGTGAGCAGCGCTTTGATCAGATCTTACAGGCTTTCAAAACGGCTCATTTATACTGCTATGAAGACTTTGTCTCTCTTCTTGAGCACTGGAGGCCTGAGATCCTGAATTCTTTCAAACGCCCTTACCACACATTCAAACAATCAAACGCTCTTTCCGAAAATATAAATGGCAAACTGGGCACACTTATCCGGATTTCCAATGGATTATCCAACTTTGAACGGTTCAGAGCCAGAGCTATCTATTGTCTTAATCACAAAATCTCATATTCCCTGACCAGTCACATCTTCCGGCACAACAAACGGACCGGCAAACCACGCGGCACATACAAAAAGGAGAAGGATCCAATGTGATTCTTTCACATTTCTCCTTCTCCTTTATCCCCATGAAATTTTAGAGGCCGTTTCCTCTAATCCCCACGGAATTTTAGATTACCGTAAATACAAAAGGAACGGCGGCTGCCGTTCCTGTACTGTCGTATTCTGAATTTCTGTCTATTCCGGATCGTAGCTCCAGCCGTGATCACCATGATAGATCATCAGCTTTGTCATTCCGCCGTCGATACAGATGTTTTCTCCGCTGATAAACCCTGCTTTCTCCGAACAGAGATACAGCACCATATCCGCGATATCCTGCGGTTTTCCTACACGTCCAGAGAGCTGCTGGAGCGCATCCGGTCCTTCATATTCCGTTCCGGTGGTATCGATCCAGCCGGGCGAAATCGAATTGACTCTGACCTTGCCGGCAAAACTCACCGCAAGCGCGTGGGTCAGGGCCGCAATACCGCCCTTTGCGGCAGTATAGCTTTCAGTCTGCGGCTGGCTCATCCGGTCACGGGAGGAAGAAATATTGACAATGGACGCACCGGTGCGGAAATACGGCGCAAACAGTTTTGCAAGATAGAACGGTGCAGTTACGCCTACGGACAGCGCATACTGAAACTCCTCATAGGAACATTCATCAATTCCCTTCATCAGCGGAAGCGCATTGTTCACAAGAATATCGATCCAGCCTTCTTTCTCAATGACATGCTTCGCAAAGTCTTCCAGAACCGCTTTTTCCGAAATATCCCCGACGAAGTGATCACCTTCTGCTTTATCGATCACATAGACGTTTACGCCCTGGCTGCGGAATGAATCCGCAATGCATTTTCCGATGCCGTGCGCACCTCCTGTCACAACAGCGACTTTGTTCAGTGCCATACGTTTCATGATTCCCTTCTGCGGCACCGTCAGCCGCATGTATAATCCGCACGCATCTTTCTGCGGGTGTTCCGGTATGGTTTCGCAATATCCCTGGTTCATCAGTTTTCCGGTTACCGCAAGACATACCGCATCCAGCAGATCATCAATATTGCAGTTCAGATCCTGTGCGTTTGATTTCCAGTCCGGCATCGGGATGCCGGGAAGCCAGTGTTTCAGAATCTGTTCCCGCTCCGCAATTCCATCCGGTTTCTTCTTATGACTTATCAGAATCTCACCGTTGAGCCGTCCGAAATCCAGTTCCGGATGACTTTCCAGGATCCGGTTTTTGTATTCCGTATGTGCATTCAGAAATTCATCCAGTTCACGGATCTTCGGAATGATCATCATGGTCTGTTTCGCAAGACTCTTCCCGAACGCTTTGATATTCGCTTCCTTCTGTGAGGCTTCATCATCCGCATAAACCGCCTTCCGGCATGGAATGGAGAAAATCGTGGATGCCCGTTTTCCAAGTAACTTGCGTGCCGCATCATCCGGGCGGATCTGATCGTCACTGTCACGCAGTCCGATTGCCATATCAATCAGAAAAGCATCAAACCCCGGATAGGTTTCCGTCAGAGACGATACGGAGTCATACCGCTCCAGCCGCAGGGTTCCGTGATCCAGCACGGCCGCGATCCATCCGTTCCGGCAGCCGTCCGCACCGAGAAAGAGCCCCTTGTCTTTATTTGTCTGTTTTTTCATAGCATCTGTATCAGGATTCATTGACCAGTTTGCCGGTCATATGTTCAATGGTCAGCGCAAACATCAGTGTCCGCGGTCCGGAGTGCTCGATCTCATGTTCGATATAGGCAGTATCATCCGTGAACTTGTAGCTCAGCTTCCGGGAAATTTCATAGATCTTCTCCCGGTCTTCAATAAATTCAATACGGCCAAACAGGATCACACTGCGGATATTCAGCGCCCACTCGCCCTCCTTCCGGTATCCTTCGTCATAAACGCAGTAGGACACCTTGCTGTTCCGGCGCAGCGCATCCACTTTGTGACCGATCATTCCGCTGTGAAAATACAGCCTGCCGTCTTCCTCGCAATAGTAATGATTCAGCGGCATGCCGTACGGATATCCGTCATCCCCGTGTACGGAAAGAACACCCCGTTTTTCATTCTTCAATATCTCAATGCATTCCTCCTGAGAGATCTGCTGTTTTTTGCGTACCAGTTCACGAAACATACCATTGCCTCCGGTTCATTAATAAAAAAGATAATACATCATCCTGCTGTATGCATAAAACATGCACTCAACGGGATCCGAACATGTTTTCTGAAAGAAACAGGATCCAGAACACAACGCAGAACAGCACAAGAAGAACACAGACCGCAATCGTGGAGCGGTTATAGGTATAGGTGCGGTTCAGATCATTCTGTTTCTGCGTCCAGACCGCATTGAACGAATCCGCAGAGGTCTGACGCCGTTTTCGGACAAGTTCCTTTGCGAGATCCTCCGGACTTCCGAAGGAATCCAGAATATCCTGCGGATGCTTTCCGGAACCCAGCTCTTCCGCATAGTATTCTTCAAATGCATGCATTACTTCGTCACAGAGTTCTGCGGAAGAATTTCCAAGTGCCCTGCGCAGACGCAGTCTGTATTCGTTTTTCTCCATTAATCTGCCTTCCTTCCGCTCAGATGATACCCAGCTGATGCAGAATGATCATCAGCACAAAGAGTGCCGGGATCAGGATGGAAGCACCCATCTTGAAATCGGTAAGATTCCGCATCAGATCCCGGTTTTTCGAGACCCAGAGTGCGTCAATTTTCGTTTTGTCCGCATGATTGTGATACAGCTCATCGATCTCTTTCAGGAGCACTTCCGGATCGCCGAATTCCTCCAGAATTGCGGAGACCCGTTTCCCCTGCGCGACACCATTGGCATAATGCGTTTCAAACGAATCCATGATTTCGTTACGAAAAGATTCCGGATAGTTGAGAAGTCCACTTCTCAGCCGGAACGTATATTCCGCTTTATCCATGATTCAGTAACCTCCCTGTCGATTCGGAAAACCGGTTCCATTCCTCCAGCAGCTGTTTCTGATACGTTCTGCCTGTTTTTGTCAGATGATAATACTTTCTGGCCGGTCCTTTTTCCGCCTCTTTCAGATACGTTGTGACATAGCCGCTTTCCTTAAGCCGTCCAAGCACCAGGTAGATCGTTCCCGCTTTGACATCGAGTTCCTGTGCGATGCGTGTGGTCAGATCATATCCATAGCCATCTTCCCTGCTCAGAAGTGTCAGCACACAGAGCGGAAGAATGCCCTTTTTAAACTGTGCATTATTCATAACTATATTGTAATGCAGTATACAATGCTTTGCAATATACGTTGGAAAAGAAACAGCTGCCACGTATGACAGCTGCATTTGCTCATTCTGCGGTTTACTCAATCCAGGAAACCGGATTTCCGGTCGGTTTCCTGGTGCCGCGTTCCGGTGTTCCGTCTGCGCCGTAGCCGAGGATCAGTCCTCCGGTCACGTACTCGTCATCTTCCATGCCAAGCTGTTTCATGCAGTCGCGAACAAGCGCATGATCCGTCAGCCAGTGCAGCTGATTGATCCAGCAGGAGCCAAGATCAAGCGCATTGGCCGCAATCATCATATTCTCCAGCACACAGGCGCTGTCTGCCATCGCGTTTCCGTAACCCTTCTTATTTGTGGTCACGATCAGGACCGGCGCATTGTAATGAAATACGTAGTTTCCTTCTTTAGAGCGGGTAATGGAACTCTTCAGGGAGACATACATGTCATCCGTCAATTCCATCTCCGCAAATTCCCGCTGCACAAGTTCCGCCAGCTGATCAAGCACCTTCTTTCTCGTGATCACGATCAGACGTGTTTTCTGGCTGTTGGAGCCGCTCGGGGCAGCACGTCCTGCCGCAATTACTTTTTCGATCAGTTTCTTATCCGGAATCTCCGGTTTCATTCGTCTGGTACTGCGTCTTGTCAGAATGCTCTCCAGTGCTTCCATGTTTCCTTACTCCTTCAGTCGACTATGACTGTTTTTCCCGTCACTGCTTCAAAATGGTATTTCACGATGCCAAGATCTGTCTGAAGACAGGTGCCGATTCCTTTCGATCTCAGATGCGCTTCCCCATCGCGGTATGCGAACTGAAACTTCTGCTGGTTGGTTGCGGTCGGCGCAAGCAGGGCAGCGTTTACCCCTTCCGCAAACCAGTCCGGCGCATCCGCACCGACGCTTACATCACGTGCGGTTTTTCCTTTATGCGCACTTCCCTGTGTTTCACCATAGCCCAGTGCAATCACCATGCATAACGACTCGCCGTCCGGAAGAATTTCCTTTACCTTACGCTTGTTGAACGTCAGTGCGGCCCAGCAGGTATTCAATCCGAGCTGCTGGGCAAAGAGCACCAGTTTTTCTCCGTAATACCCGCAGCGAAGATCAAAATCCTTATCCTTCTTCCCTGCCAGCACGATATAGTTATTCACGTTTTTAAAGTTTCCGTAGTGCGCAAGCCGGGAATCGAATCCGTCCGGGTCATCATACCGGATGAAGATGTGAACATTGCCTTCGTTACTGCATTCCAGTGCGCAGGCATCCAGCTGACTGCGGAGTTCCAGCGGAATCGGTTCTGCGGTATAGGCACGCACGGAATGGCGTGCGACGATTGCTTCCTGAATGGTCATCATGTACAGTTCTTCCTTCAGGTTCATTATAGGCATGCTTTTATGAAAAACGGCTGATAACGCCCCTGTCTGTTTGAAGACCGTCCGATACCGTGCTATATATTTCAGTACCGGAATTAATGTCAGCAGAATTCCTTCAAAGGAGACAAACAGCTATGTCACAGCCATCCGCAAAGCAGGATCAGCGCATCTATATTCTCTCGCAGGAAGCCCCTGTCAGAGCGGTCATCAAGCTCGGTGTCCCGCTGATTGCGGGCATGTGCATCATGGTGCTCTACAATCTGGTGGACACGTATTTCATCGGATTAATGCATGATGATTATCAGCTTGCGGCAGTCAATCTTGCCTACCCCGTCATGATGATCACCATCGCATTGTCCAATATGATCGGTACCGGTGCCTCTTCTCTGATTGCACGAAAACTCGGGGCGGGTGACCGGGATACGGCCGAACACACCCTGACCACCGGATTTGTGCTGACGGTATTCAACAGTCTCCTTGTGGCAATATTCGGCCTGCTGTTTCTGAATCCGATCGTCACCTCGCTTGGCGCAAAGGCAAATACCTTTGGCTATACCGCAGATTACGTCTCTGTGATTCTTGCAGGGAGTCTCTTTACGATGGGAAGCTATACCTTCGGGGCGCTGTTGCGAAGTGAAGGCTCCGTGAAATATTCCGTCCTTGGAATGGTTGCCGGAACCATTACCAATATCATTCTGGATCCGCTGTTTATCTTTACCTTCGGGATGAAGATCAAAGGCGCCGCCATTGCGACGATCCTCGGCAACGCAGTCGGTATGGGCTGTTCTCTGTATTTCTATCTCACAAAGAAAACGATCCTTCAGCCAAGAAAAGAGATGCTGGTGCCGACGGCAGAGATCCTGAAGGAGATCTTCTGGGTCGGCGTTCCGGCGACACTGGAAACCCTGCTTACGTCCGGTGCATATATCGTAAATAACAACCTCGCGGTATCGTATGGCGAACTTACGGTTGCGGCCATGGGCATTGCGCAGAAGATCCTTTCCCTCGGCAATTATATTTACCAGGGATTTGCGGCAGGCACTCAGCCGATCATGGGCTATAACTACGGCGCCGGAAACTACCAGCGGATGATCGATGTGCTGAAAGCCGGTGTCATGACCGTATCATTAACCGAACTGGCGTTGATGGCAGTCTACGGCATCTTTGCGCCGCAGCTGATCTCCATCTTCACCCAATCCCCGGAGGTCATTCAGACCGGCAGTGTAGTCCTGCGGGCAATCATGTTCATCCTGCCATGCGTCGGCACCACTTCCATGAGCCGGATGTCCTTTCAGGCGATGGGCAAACCGCAGTACGCCTTTGTCATCACACTGATCCGCCAGCTGATTCTCTACATTCCGTTATTACTGCTGTTCAACAGGCTGTTCGGATTCCAGGGCATGATCCACGCCCAGCCGGTCACGGAACTGATCATGATGATTGCTTCGGTTGCGCTGCTGGTTCATGAGATCCGCAGAGCGGAGCACAATCATTCCTGACATCAAAAAGCACAGTGAGGAATCCTTGATCTGATTCGGTCACTGTGCTTTTTCGTTTTATTATTCTTTATTTCCCAGCACATGCCAGAAGTAATCGGTGCGAAGCACCCCTCTGCAGTAGCTGAGCCGGTTCTGGACGATCTGACGGATACTGTCCACATAGGTATCACTGACTTCAACACCTTCATTCGGAGTAAAGACGCCGGTTCCGGCAATATAGGTGCCTTTATCCGTCTTCCAGTCATAACTCAGATTGAAGACCAGCGGCATCCGGTCGGAGAATACATCCCGTCCCGGCAGAAGACGGCTGTCCCATTCCGCACCGAAGAGATTCAGCAGCGTCGGAAGAATATCAATGCTTGATGTCGGTGTATCGACAATGATCGGTTCTGCCTCTTCCAGACATCCGCTCCAGAGAATCAGACGGTTGTGATCGCGTTCCAGATAGTTTGCCGGCTGATAACCGTAGAGATTTGCCAGGTTGTCACTTTCATTCAGCGCTTCCCCATAGTCAAGTCCGTACGGGAAGTGATCTGCGCCAAGAACGATGACTGTATCATCTGCGATGCCCTTCTCTTCCAGTCTTCCGACCAGGTAGGTCATTGCGTCTTCCAGTTCCATGTTCGCCGCAAGATATCCTTTTACAGAATCCGTATAGCCTTCGAGATCCTTCACTTCATCCCAGTGCTTCGCCGCCATGGCATTTCCACCGTTATACGGATTATGGCCGCTGACACTCATGTAATAGACATTGAACGGCTGCGCATCAATATACTGATCCACCGTCGCCTCCATCATCTCAAGATCGCTCTCCGGCCACTGGCTGGTAATGTTCTCTTCCAGTCCGTTTCCGTATCCGGTGAATCCGTTGGAGTATCCAAGATTGTTATGGGTGATGTTGCGGTCATAGAACGTGTAGTCATTGTTGTGGAATGCCCATCCGTTGTAGCCGCGTTCATTGAGCTGATACGCCATGGTCATCACATTATGAAACTTTGATGTAATCTTGAAGGAAGAGCCCCCTTCCGTCGGCATGAGGCCGAAGACGTTTTCATACTCGCCGCCGGTCGTTCCGGCAGAGGCCGGCTGATAGTAGTCTGTAAAATTGATTCCCTTTGTCGCAAGCCGGTACAGCGTCGGTGTCCGTTCGGGATCGATCACTTCTGCGGAGAATGCCTCCGCGGAAATGAAGATCAGATTCTTTCCTTCAAACATGCCGGTATATGCATTCTGCCGGGATGGTTTCTGCGCCTGTACATACTGATCAAGCTGACCGGTCACGGAATCCCCTCCGGCAATCAGTGTATTGAAATCGATATTCAGTTTATTGAATCCATAGGTCACCGGCTTTTCCGCCGTAGTTACCGCTTCTGACAGTTCCGTTTCCGCAGTATCCGCCAGCATCGTCTCATCATGGAAGACGGTATCGGAATTCCGGTTCCGCAGATGATGTTCCACATCCAACCGGAGTCCGGTCATCAGACCGAAGTCCGCAACCGCCGCCTGAAACGAATACTCATCGGCATACACTCTTGAAAGCATCGTGTCACTCTGTACATAGGCAATGCCGCACACCGCAAAGAGGAGCGTCGCGGCATAAAACACCAGCTGTTCCTTCGGCGTCCGTTTCTCGCCGCTGTCAAAGCGCCGCATGAACAGGATGTACAGGAAAAACGGCATCAGAAACAGAATGATATGCATCATGCCGGAACGGCTGGTCGTCATATCAATAACCTGGCCGGTAAATCCCTCCGCCACGCCGGCACCGCCGGAAACGACCGTATTCACGTCATAAAACACTTTGAATGAACGGTATACAAAGTAATAGACACCGTACAGGTCACACAGGATGACATAAAGAATTCCGCGGATCATCCGGTTCGTTCTGCCGGAACGGGTCAGTGTACCGACCCAGAAGATCAGTATTCCGTATGCGGCAGAGAACAGAATCACCTGCGGAATATAAAGGCTGTTAATCGTCCGGACCGTGGTCAGATTCAGGAGCACCTCTTCGTATATCACCGCAAGAACAGCAAACAGAACCTCCGCAAGCCGTCTGCGGAGACTGTGTTCTGTCTCGTCAATCCCATTAAATATATTTTTCATACAAGTAGTTATTATACTCGGTTACCCGAAAATGTTGTTATAATCTTGCTTGGTTTACCAACAAAAAAGAACAGGAGTTATCCATGAATACCAATCAGGAATTACTTGCATTTATTCAGAGTTCCCCAACCGCCTTCCATGCAGTGAAAACCGTCCGGGAACTGCTCGAACAGAACGGCTATGAACCGCTTCCGGAAGGAACCGCCTGGAAGCTGAACCGCGGCGGCAGATACTACGTGACACGGAACGGCTCTGCACTCATTGCGTTCCGTGTACCGGAATCCGACTTCAGCGGATTCATGATCGGTGCCAGCCACAGCGACAGCCCGACGTTCAAGATCAAAATGAATCCGGAACTGAAGGCCGAAGGCTGTATCCGCATCAATACCGAGCGCTACGGCGGTATGATCGCCGCATCCTGGTTCGACCGGCCGCTCACCTGCGCCGGCCGGGTATGCGTCCGCACGGAACAGGGCATTGAAGAACGCCTGATCTATGTCGACCGGGATCTCTTCGTGATTCCCTCGCTTGCGATTCATATGGACCGCAGTATCAACGAAGGACATTCCTATGACTATCAGAAGGAACTGCTTCCCCTCTTCCGCTCTGAGTCATCCAAGACTTCCTTCCTGAAACTGATTGCACAGGAAGCAGGATGCGAAGAAACCGATGTGCTGAGCTATGATCTCTTCCTGGCGCAGCGCACGCCCGGGTTTATCTTCGGCGCCGAGAATGAATATCTCTGTTCTCCGCGTCTTGATGACCTGCAGTGCGGATTTGCGGATCTCATGGGATTCCTGAACGCGAAGGAAACCGCATCCCTTCCGGTCTTTGCGCTGTTTGACAACGAGGAAGTCGGCTCCCTGACAAAACAGGGTGCGGCAGGTACGTTCCTGCATGATGTGCTCTTCCGGATTCTCAACGGACTTGAGATCCGGGATGGAAACGTATATCCGATCTTTGCGAACTCGTTTGTCGTAAGTGCCGACAACGCGCATGCGGCGCATCCCAACTATCCGGAAAAAGCAGATCCCAATCTCCGTCCGAGACTCAACGGCGGAATTGTCATCAAGCATTCCGGCGCGCAGCTGTACTGCACGGATGCGGTAAGCTCCGCAGTCTTCAAGGAAGTCTGCCGCCGGGCAGATGCGCCGTTCCAGGAATTCGCCAACCAGTCCAATATCCGCGGCGGCTCCACCCTCGGCAACCTCGTAAACGGACATCTCAGTCTGAACTCCATAGATATCGGTCTGCCGCAGCTGGCAATGCACTCCGGTTTTGAGACCGCGGGCACAACGGATACGCAGTCTCTGATCGATGCGATGACCGAGTTCTTCTCCAGTGTGATTCACCGGGACGGCGACACTCTGACAATCACAAAATAAGAAATAACCGCATGATGCAGCGTTCTCGGAATGAGAAACTGTCATGCGGTTTTCTAATGCGCAAAAGGACAGAGAATCACCCTGCCTTTCTGCACTATTTTTCAGTAATGTTTCTTGTCTTTATAAGAGGCTCAACAGACGGTCCCGTTCCGGCTCACCTGTTTCCGAAACGAAGACCGTCCGCAGTGAGACATCACTGGTGATTGTCCGCAATACGTACCGCGTAGTCGATTGCATTTACAAGACTGATCTCATTGGACAGTCCGCTTCCGGCATGAACAAAGTCGGTGCCATGGTCAACACTTGCGCGGATGATCGGAAGACCGAGCGTCACATTGATGCCGGCAACCGCATCCCATTCCTTCTTTTCCCGGTTATATACAAAGCCTTTTACCTTGATGGGAATATGGCCCTGGTCGTGATACATGACGACAACGATGTCATACCATCCGCCGATTGCCTTGGAGAAGATCGTATCCGGAGGGGTCGGTTTCTTCTCTGGGATGATGATGCCTTCCGCCATTGCTTCATCGATGGCCGGCTGGATCTCCTCAATTTCTTCCCGTCCGGACTGTCCTGGACGAAGAACAGAAACAGTATTATTCCCCTTCGGACAATGCGTCATTTGATCTCACCGGAACACTGGATGAGATCACCCGCAGAATCGCGCTTGCCGTTTATCAGGAGGAAAATCAGAATCAGTCCAGAACCGCCGCAAGGCTCGGTATCAGCCGGACCACATTGTGGCGCATGCTGAAATGACAGAAAGAAAACGTCTGCCTCATTCTCGAAACGAGAAATGAAGACAGACGTCTTTTCATCAGTCTTTGTAGTAGTTGATCAGGCAGCCTGCCGCAAGGATCTCGCGTTCACTCGGCTCCAGTGCGCCAAGTGTTACTTCAAACGGAAGTACACGGCCGTCCGCTTTGATAATGCATGCCTTTACCGGCCGATCTTCCAGCAGTGACGTGCGGATACCGGAAAGATATACCCAGTCATTCAGTTCCAGTTTCTCCGCTTCAGATGTCACAAACGGAAGAATACCCCAGTTGATGAGATTGGAACGGTACCGCTTGGTCGCATATTCCTTTGCGAAGTTTGCGCTTCCGCCCAGCACCCGCTGGCAGGACGCAGCCTGTTCACGCGCACTTCCGTCACCCGGCTTATGGGCGTAGATGGAGGAGCCGATATTGGTCTTCGCAATATCGATCTCCATTCCATTGTTCTTCAGCGCTTCCAGGACCTTCACTACTTCCTCATCGACGGTTCCGTTCTTTCTTGCCTCATCGAGTTTCTTTACTGCTTTGGCATTCGGCACATATGCCGGATCCTTGCGGGACAGTGTGAATTCCGCAAGCCGCAGCGGATTGGAACGGAAGCTGGATGTTTCACCGCTCGGAATCAGTTCATCAGTCGTTGTGACCGGATCGGTGATATAGGAAATATTCTTTACCAGAAGGTCGTCACTGAGCACCGGCTGTTCGGGCCAGTCCTTGATGTTCGGTCCAAACCGCAGTTCATACTCCGGTTCTGCCTTGCCCCATCCGTTATAGACACGGCGCATGTAGATGCTGTCGTCAAACTGCGCCTCCGGAATTGCCGGATAGTCTGTCATCACTTCATCACCGGCAGTCAGGATGCCTTTGTTCAGTGCGGTCGCCGCAATCGAGCGCGCATCCATCAGCGCAACACCGGCAATCTGTCCTTCGCCGGGTTTGGAGCCTTCCCGGTTCGGGAAGTTGCGGGTCGTATGACGGATCGAGAACTCGCCGTTTGCGGGGGTGTCGCCTGCGCCGAAGCACGGGCCGCAGAACGCTTCCCGGAAGATTGCACCGCTTGTCACAAGATCCGCAGCCGCGCCGTTGCGCGCAAGGTCTTTATAAACAGGCATACTGTCTGGATAGATGCTGAGACGGAACTGCTCGTTACCGCAGTCCTGATCCTTCAGGATCGCTGCAGCGCTCATGATGTTTTCGTAGATGCCGCCCGAGCATCCGGCAATAACGCCCTGGTCCACATGGACATTTCCGTCTGCGTCGACCTTGGAGACAAGATCCATTGTCACCTTTCCGTTCAGCTGATTGTTGGATCGCTCCTGCGCTTCCTTCAGATAACGGACCGGATCTTTCTTCAGTTCTTTGATCGGCAGCGCATAGCTTGGATGCATCGGAAGCGCGATCATGCATTCAACCTCAGAGAGATTCAGTTCAATGCAGGAGTCATAATATGCGCCTTCCTGCGGTTCCAGCTTTTTATATGCCTCCGGACGTTTATGATCCGCGAAGTATTTTTCTGTCACTTCATCCGTTTCCCAGATAGAGGACCAGCATGTCGTTTCGGTGGTCATGACATCGATGCCGTTGCGTTCATCCTGGGAAAGCGTATGCACGCCAGGACCGGCAAATTCCATGACCTTGTTCTTTACAAAGCCGTTCTCATACGTTGCGGCCACCAGGGCCAGCGCCACATCATGCGGACCGACACCGGGTCTGAGTTTTCCGGTAAGATAAACCAGAACGACCTTCGGACGCTCCATATCATAGGTGCGCTTTACAAGCTGCTTGGCAAGCTCACCGCCGCCCTCGCCGATACCCATCGTGCCAAGAGCGCCGTAGCGGGTATGCGAGTCGCTGCCGAGGATCATTCTTCCGACACCGGTCATGCATTCGCGGTTGTAGCTGTGAATGACGGCCATGCACGGCGGAACATAGATGCCGCCGTACTTGTGCGCTGCGGAGAGCGCAAACTGATGGTCATCCTCATTGATCGTTCCGCCTACCGCGCACAGGGTATTGTGGCAGTTGGTCAGAACATACGGCATCGGAAACTGTTCCATGCCGGAAGCACGGGCGGTCTGAATGATGCCGACATAGGTAATATCGTGACTGGTCAGAGAATCATACGTAATATGCAGTACATCCGGATCGCTGTGATTATCATGCGCATCCAGAATGCGGTATGCCATCGTTCCTTTTCTGCCCTCTTCGGCAGTGTGGTTTCCCGCCGATTCCGCAGGACATCCGTTTACATAAAAAACTCCGCTGCTGTTTAATTTCATAGGTCTGTCTCCCGATCCTCACATCTCATAAAAATTCTGTGATTTACAGTTTATTATAGTGTGAAAATGCTTTCAAGCGAAAATGTAACCTTTTCAAAATTCACATTTTCATTATAATGTTGTTCATAGTTACTGAAACGGAGGCTTTGATTATGGCTGATTTTTTCCCGGATGTTGCCCAGCTTGCGCCGGCTGACATGCAGCTGCTGTGTGACGCATTTCACCGCAACAATACGATCGATATGGAAATTTCGGAGCGCCTTGGCGTCAAGCGGGGACTTCGTAATCCGGACGGAACCGGTGTTCTTGCCGGCCTCACCAATATCTGCGATGTTATCGGATATGATCGCAAACCGGACGGAACGATTCAGCCGATCGACGGCAAACTGATCTACCGCGGTATTGATATTGAACGGATCGTTGATGAAGCCATCAAGGAAGACCGCTTCATGTTCGAGGAAGTTGCCTGGCTTCTGATGTTCGGAGATCTTCCGTCAAAAGATGATCTGACCCGATTTCATGAGATCATTGACGGTCACCGTGAACTCCCGCCGGGATTTCCGGAGACCATGATCATGAATGCGCCGAGCCCGAACATCATGAACAAGATGGCCCGTTCGGTTCTTTCCATGTACAGCTATGACGATGATGCGGAAGATACCTCGCTTGAAAGCACGATCCGCCAGTCCATCAACCTGATTGCGGAACTGCCGACGATGATGATCTATTCCTACATCGCAAAGATTCATGTATATGACCACGGCACACTGTACTTCCACTACCCGCTCAAGGGACTCAGCACCGCGGAACATGTGCTTTCCATTTACCGCCAGGATCAGCACTATACCCACGAAGAAGCCAAACTGCTTGATCTCTGCATGGTCGTGCATGCCGACCACGGCGGAGGTAACTGTTCCACCTTTGCAGACCGCGTTCTCTCTTCTGCCGGAACCGACACCTACAGCGCCATTGCGGCAGCCATCGGCTGTCTGAAAGGTCCCAAGCACGGCGGCGCCAACCTCAAGGTCATGAAGCAGCTTGACTTCATTCTGAATACCGTAAAGAATCCGGATGATGAGGATGAGGTTCTCGCCCTGCTGGAAAAGATCCTGCGCAAGGAAGCCGGCGACGTAAGCGGACTGATCTACGGTATCGGCCATGCGGTCTATACCATCAGTGATCCGCGTGCCCAGCTTCTTAAAAAGCATTCCAAAGCGCTCGCCTATGAAAAAGGTTTTGCGAAGGAATGGAATATGCTTGTCATGATTGAAAAACTCGCCCCGGTTGCCTTCCGCAATGTCAAAGGCGAAACCAAACAGGTATGCGCAAATTTCGACCTTTACTCCGGTCTTGTCTATCGGATGCTGGGAATCGCCGAGGAACTGTTTACCCCGATGTTTGCGATTGCCCGCTGCCCGGGCTGGTGCGCACACCGCATGGAAGAGCTTGAATTTGCCAACCGCATCATCCGTCCGGCTTACAAATATGTCGGCAGTTCACAGGAGTATATTCCGCTTGAAGAGCGCTGATCACAGAGAATTTGTGCTAGAATAGGCTTACGTTGATCGGATGCGGACATACGCAGAAGATACAGTGTCTTATAAGAGAGGCGGATCAGGTGAAAGCCGCTGGCAGTGTATGCGTATGGTGGAGTCCGGGAGTATCTTCTGTTATGCGGAAGCGGCGAACACCGTTATCCCAATGAGGTGATTCAGAAATTCTGAATAATCCGGGTGGTACCGCGCAAGTCCTGCGTCCCGTTACGGGACGCTTTTATTTTCAGGAAAGGAACTCAACTGTCATGAAACGAATGTTAAGCGGAATCAAGCCGACGGGCCAGCTTCATTTAGGAAACTATATCGGCGCCCTCAGCAAATTTGTCTCGTACCAGGATGAATACGAGATGATCGCATTTATTGCCAACCTTCACTGCATCACCGTCCCGCAGGATCCGGAGGAACTCCAGACCAACCTGCGTGACTGTGTCGCGCTGTATCTTGCCTGCGGACTTGATCCGAAGAAAGCGACGATCTTCCTGCAGACCGATGTCAAGGAACACGCCCAGCTCGGCTATATCATGTGCTGCCATACCTACATGGGCGAACTGAACCGGATGACCCAGTTCAAGGACAAGCAGGCACACGGCGAAAAGAATCTCTCCGGCGGTCTGTACACCTACCCTGCCCTGATGGCGGCGGACATCCTGATCTATGATCCGGATTATGTACCGGTCGGCGAAGACCAGAAACAGCATGTCGAGCTGACCCGCGATGTCGCGATCCGGATGAACAACCGGTATGGCGAACTGTTCAAGGTTCCGGAACCGCTGATTCCGAAGGTCGGCGCCCGCATCATGTCGCTGAGCGATCCTTCCAAGAAGATGTCCAAGTCGGATGAGACCAATAAGGGATGCATCTACCTGCTTGATGATCTCAAGATCGCACGCAAGAAGATCATGAGCGCCAAGACCGACTCTCTCAACCAGATCAAATTCGATCCGGAGAACCAGCCGGGTGTTGCAAACCTCATGCAAATACTGTCTTCCCTTTCCGACAACCGCCCGATGGCAGACATCGAAGCAGAGTTTAAAGGCAAAGGCTACGGCGATCTCAAGCGTGCCGTTGCGGACAAGGTCTGCGCGGAACTGGAGATGATCCAGGCACGTTATCAGGAGATCATCGCATCCGATATGATCGAAACCGTTCTGAAGGAAGGCGCGGAAAAAGCACGTGCCATGGCTGCCCCGAAGCTTGAAAAGGTTCAGAAAGACATCGGAATGGAGATTATCGAAAAGTAAATCCGAAAAGAGGAAGTGCTTCATCAGGAGGCACTTTTTCTTATGAAAATTTTTGAAAATATTTTCAGAAAATTTTTGTTTCATTTGCAGGAATAGCGCATTATAATTTTCAGCAGATAAGGAGACTACTATATGAGTGACTATGTAGATCGCGTCATTGCGGCGACAAAGGAAAAGAACGCAACAGAGCCGGAATTTCTTCAGACCGTGGAGGAAGTACTTACTTCCCTGAAGCCGGTTATCGAACAGCATCCCGAATATGAGGCAGCTGCCCTGCTCGAACGCATGGTGGAACCGGAGCGTGTCATTGAGTTCCGTGTAACCTGGGTTGATGACAACGGAAAGACTCAGGTCAACCGCGGTTACCGTGTACAGTTCAACGGCGCTATCGGCCCGTACAAGGGAGGCCTTCGTTTCCATAAGAGCGTTACGCTCGGCATGCTGAAATTCCTTGGATTTGAACAGACATTCAAGAACAGCCTGACTACCCTGCCGATCGGCGGCGGCAAAGGCGGCTCTGATTTCGATCCTCATGGAAAGAGCGATGCGGAAGTCATGCGTTTCTGCCAGGCGTTCATGACAGAACTGCAGCGTCACATCGGTCCGAATACAGACGTTCCTGCCGGTGATATCGGCGTCGGCGGACGTGAAATCGGCTACCTGTTCGGACAGTACCGCAGAATCCGTGATTCCTATGACAACGGTGTTCTCACCGGCAAGGGACTCACCTATGGCGGAAGCCTGATCCGTCCGGAAGCTACCGGTTTCGGCGGTATCTACTATGCACAGCAGGTATTCGCACATGAAAATGACACCATCAAGGGTAAGACATTCGTCCTTTCCGGTTACGGAAACGTAACCTGGGGCGCAGCCACCAAGATCACAGAGCTCGGTGGCAAGGTCGTCACCATCTCCGGTCACAACGGTTATGTCTATGATCCGGATGGCGTCAACACAAAGGAAAAGCTGGACTACCTGCTTGAGATCCGTGCAAGCCGCAACGCAAACGTAAAGATGTATGCGGACAAGTTCGGTCTCGAATTCCACGAAGGCGAAAAGCCGTGGGGCGTCAAGGGAGATGTCTACATCCCGTGCGCAACACAAAATGAAGTCGGAATGGAAGAAGCGAAGCAGATCGTTGCCAACGGCGCGAAGTACTACTTCGAACTCTCCAACATGCCTACCAGCAACGAAGCGGTTGCCTTCCTGCAGGAAAACGGCGTCATCGTCGCTCCGGCAAAGGCAGTCAACGCCGGCGGTGTTGCGGTATCCGCGCTTGAAATGTCCCAGAACAGCCTGCGTTACGGCTGGAGCGCTGAAGAAGTTGATCAGAAGCTCAAGGACATCATGAAGTCCATTCATGACAACAGCGCAAAGGCTGCGGAAGAATACGGCCTCGGCTACAACCTCGTTGCCGGCGCAAACATTGCGGGCTTCCTCAAGGTTGCGGAAGCGATGCTTGCTCAGGGTCTGTTCTGATCACTGATTCATCAGCGTCTCATACCTCTTTGGATCAACCTGGATCCAAAGAGGTTTTTATTATACCGGTCCCAAAATAAAACTCCCGGCTCATCACCGGGAGGTCATTCATACAGGCTGGAACGCCATACCGCAGAACCCGTCTGCTGTCAGAGTTCTGTTTTATGCAAAGAGGCTGGGGTGGCGGGATTCGAACCCACGCATGAGGGAGTCAAAGTCCCCTGCCTTACCGCTTGGCTACACCCCAAGAGAAACCTGCTTCATTGTATTACAAAACAGGCTGTTTCCAAAATCTTTTCAGATCAGATTGAAATGTTTCATCGCAAGATAAATGCCGTCTTCTTCAATATCCGCGGTCACATAGTCTGCCGCTTCCTTTACCTTCTGCGCACCGTTTCCCATTGCGATACCGGTTCCGCATGCCCGGATGATCTCAATATCATTTTCGGAGTCTCCGAACGCATAGGAATCCTGCACATCAATATTGAGATACTTTGTCAGTTCCATTGCGCCAGCTGCTTTATTGATTCCGCGCGGAGTCAGTTCACACCCCTTCATCTCACTTGTGACACTCAGACTGGGACACTTGTCAATCGTGTCCGGAAGCTGGGAGATCACATGCATGTAATCCACCTCCGGTCCGAAGAAGAGATCCATCTTACAGCACTGGCCTGCAGTCGCCGGATCAAATACCGTAAAGTTCATCTTGCGGATCCGCTCTGCGCCGGCATGCGCATATTTCCGGAAATGATCCATGCCGTATTCGGTCATGCGGCTGGTGCGGATCGACTGAACCGACATTCCTGCGCCTGCTTTCTGCGCGATTTCGTAAACCCTCAGGACATCTGCATTGTCAAAGAAATGGGTAAATACCGGTTCCCCGTTCACGAAGCCGCAGGCTCCGCTGCCTCCGATCGCACCGTCAAACAGTTCCGGATCAAGATACTCTTTCAGCGAATCATACGCCCGGCCACTGGAAATAAACGCACGGTGTCCCCGTTCCTTTGCCATACGGAGTGCTTTCAACGCACTGTCGGGAATCGTGAATGTCTTGTGGGAGAGAAGCGTGTTATCAATGTCAAAGAATAAAATACTCATGATCAACCCATCCTGAAACCTGCCGGCATGATGTGCCGGTCATGATAGAAAATTTACAATACTTGACGTAAAAAAACAACGGACAGGAATCACCTGTCCGTTATTGTTAAAGATCTTTACAGTCAGAGAGCTTGCGCTTTACACCGTTGAGAATCACATATCCGGTTTCCGGATCGTTATGAACGATGTAGCGTCTTCCGAAGTCTGCCGCATCCTTCGCAGAAAGTTTCGGATGCACATGCCCGTCTGTTCCCTCACAGGTAAGATCCTCTTCCTTCGAGACCACATGCCCGTCGGAAGAAATCATCCTGCCCTGTTTTCTTGCCTTTGCAAGAACGGAAGAGAATACCGAGAAGATTGCAATCCAGATTCCGAGAAACAGCAGTACGGACAGGAATCCATCAATGCCCATTGTTATTTCACGGCTTCCTTAATGCCTTCCGCAAGTCCGGCGAGTCCCTGAATTTCAGAAGGAATGATGATCTTGGTTGCCTGGCCGTTGGCTGCCTGTGCAAATGCCTCAAGGCTCTTGATGCGAAGCACCGCCTCATCTGCGCCGGCTTCACGGATCATGCGGATACCGTCCGCATTCGCCTGCTGGACCTTGCGGATCGCTTCAGAGTGACCTTCCGCTTCGCGGATCTGGCGTTCCTTCTCCGCTTCTGCCGCGAGAATGGTAGCCTGCTTGGCGGCTTCCGCGTTCAGGACTGCAGATTCCTTGCGGCCTTCTGCCTCAAGGATCATTGCCTGTTTCTGACCTTCTGCGGTAAGAATCGCGGCACGCTTTTCACGTTCTGCCTTCATCTGCTTTTCCATGGATTCACGGATCGCTGCAGGCGGCTGAATGTTCTTCAGCTCAACACGGGTAACCTTGATTCCCCAGGGATCGGTTGCGGCATCAATCGTTGCCAGCATACGGGAGTTGATCGCCTCACGGGATGTCAGGGTTGCGTCGAGTTCCATATCACCGATGATATTACGAAGTGTTGTGGCAGTCAGATTTTCCATTGCCATGATCGGGTTTTCAACACCGTATGCATACAGTTTCGGGTCAAAGATCAGAAAGTATACAACGGAATCAATCATCATCGTGACGTTATCTTTTGTAATAACCGGCTGCGGGGCAAAGTCGGCAACCTGTTCCTTCAGCAGCACCTTGCGTGCAACACGGTCAATCACCGGCAGCATGAAATGAATACCCGGCTGCCATGTCGCACTGTACCGTCCGAGTCGTTCAATGACGAAGGCACTTCCCTGCGGAACGATTCTCAGGCATGCGACCAGCACAAGAATCACCAGTACAAGAATTACAAGAATATCAAAGAAAACCGGCATGATAAATACCTCCTTTTGTTACCTTTCAATTATATCATGTGCAGCAATTCTAAAGATTCAGCAACACCAGTGCCGCAAGAATCATACACACCCCTCCCAGCATCCGCCGGGTGAGCTGTTCCTGAAACAGAATGGAACTCAGAATGAGGATCACAAGCAGTGTTCCGGCACTGACTGCCGGATATACCAGCAGTGCCGGCAGCCGTTTCAGCGCACCCAGCAGAAGATATGCCGAGGTATAATTCGGTATGCCGACCAGAATTCCGGACAGGATATCTCTTGTTGTAATTCTCGCACCGGTTTTCCCTGTTTCAAGGCGGCTGAGTCCGAATGTGATCAGCGACGCACACAGAAACAGAATCAGGAAATACTGCGGCTCCTGTGCCTGTGATCCGACTTCCTCAAAGATCTTTGCCATGGCATCGCCGCTGCCGCACCCAAGCAGTGTTCCAAGCAGAAGCGGTGTACTGACACGATACGTCTGCGCCGGAGAAGAATCACTGTGAATCACAAGAATGGCCGCTACGGCAGTCACAATGCCCGCAAGCCTTATCCAGGATACGGATTCCCGGAAAATCAGGACACTGATTGCCAGCGGAACGAGCAGTCCGAGTTTGGAAAAAGCACCGGTCAGTGAAGCACCGTTGACCTGAATACTCCGCTGCATCATGACAAGTCCAAGCACAAACAGAATGCCGCCGCAGAGACCGCAGAATACCGTAATGCCGTGGATCGGCGCCGGATTGCGCAGACACTGCACAAGTGCGAGCATGACGCAGGTCAGATAATTTCCAAGAAGCACGCCGTACCGGTTTCCCGATCCGTCTCCGACAGCCCGCAGAACCAGCGTTACGGCAGCGCTTGCGGCAATCGCAAGAATCAGATACAGCATCCGCTCACTCCAGATACATGGATCTCAGATGCTCTTTATCCGCATTCGAAACCTGCAGAACATCCCGCAGATAACGATCCATTCCGCCGAAGGTATCATCAATTGCCTGATACAGCGTATCAAGGTACTCCTTCTCCGCACCGAACAGTACCCGCATTGCCGTTTCACTGGCCGGATCGGAAAGATTCATCATTTTCTGCAGTTCGCCAAGCAGACTGTCCACTTCTTCCTTCAGACATGCATTGGTCATCAGATAGTCTTCATAGATGTCGTCCCTTGAAACGCCGAGCAGTTCTTCCACAATCACCGAACCGAAACCTGCACGGTCCTTTCCGGCAGTGCAGTGCCAGAGCACCGCCTTTTCACGATTCTCCAGAAGCAGTTTTACAAACCGGGCGTACTGGGAAGCGCAGAATTCACTGCTTCCGATCATCCGGTACATATTGCACATATGCGCTCTGGCGGTTTCCGGTTCCCGCATCATCTTAATGCCGGCATGCCGTTCAGCCTCTTTTTCCCGTGAAATTCCGACCGCCTGTTCCGTCAGAATCGGAAGATGTACCGCTTCCACCCCGGGAAGCATCGGATCCGGTTTTTCTTTCACTTCCCGGTCCGTGCGGAAGTCCACGATAACTCCGACCAGGTTTGAAAGCTTTTCCCGATCCGCTTCATCCGCATAGTAAAGATGACCGCTGCGGATCAGCCTGCCCCGACGGATCTTCCGTCCTTCCGCGCCGGTCATTCCGCACAGATCACGTGTATTGTTCAGTCCGTTCAGCTGGATTCGTTCTGACATGTGGTTTCTCCTGTCCCTGTTTCCGAAAGATGCTGTGCGCATTTCTCAAAACAGGGCTATATTAACGTATATATGAGTATAAAGCATCCGCGCTCTGCGAAGACAGATTTTGAACATGGTGCGGTCTGGAAAGTCATTCTGGCGCAGTCCCTGCCGCTGATGACAGCGCAGATCGTTCATCTTCTCTACAATATTGTCGACCGTGTTTTCATCGGTCATATGCCCGGCAACACCGGCGCCGCAGCGCTGACCGGCATTGGTCTTGCCTTTCCTCTGACCACGATCATTGCGGCGTTTACGAATCTCGTTGCGTCCGGCGGTGCCCCGCTGTTTGCGATTGCCCGCGGCGCAAAGGAAGAAAAGCGTGCTTCACAGATCCTCAATCAGGCCGCGATGATGTTAACCGTTTCCTCGCTGATTCTGTTTGTCTTCTGTTATGTGTTCCGGCGGCCGATCCTGTTTCTCTTCGGCGCATCCGAAGCCTCCTACCCGTACGCAGACAGCTATCTGAAGATCTATCTGCTTGGTACGACGTTTTCCATGATTTCCACCGGAATGAACAGTTTCATCAATGCGCAGGGCTTCCCCCGGCACGGAATGATCACCGTGCTTGCGGGTGCAGTTGTAAATATCATTCTGGACCCGCTGTTCATCTATGTATTCCATATGGGCGTTGCGGGAGCTGCCCTTGCGACCATCATTGCCCAGGGCGTCTCCTTTGTCTGGGTACTGTACTTTTTCTTCTCGGATCTCACCCTGTACCGCATGGAGGCAGATCTCTGGAGGCCGGAAGGATCCTTGATAAAGGAAATCTGCAGTCTCGGCATTACCGGATTCATCATGCAGGGAACCAACTCTCTGGTTCAGATTGCATGCAATGTCACCCTGCGCACCTTCGGCGGGGATCTGTATGTCGGCGTCATGACCGTCATCAATTCCATCCGGGAAGTCATGTCCCTCCCCTGCAACGCCATTACCCAGGGCGCTCAGCCGGTTATCTCATTCAACTACGGCGCCCGGAAATACTCCCGCATCAAGGCGAGCGTGAAATTCATGACACTTGCGGCGATCATCTATACATTGGCTGCCTGGGCGGTAGTGATTTTCTTTCCGCAGGCGCTGATGCGGATCTTTACCGATGATGCGGCGATGATCTCTGCCGGCACCAGTGCACTGTTTATTTATTTCTTTGGCTTTGTCTTCATGACCTTTCAGTTTGCCGGGCAGTCGACCTTTACCGCGATGCGCTGTGTCCGGCGGGCCGTCTTCTTCTCTCTGTTCCGGAAGGTCATCATTGTCGTTCCGCTCACCTTCCTGCTTCCCCGTCTTGGTTACGGCGTGAACGGCGTCTATCTGGCAGAGCCGATTTCCAATCTGGTCGGCGGACTTGCCTGCTTTATCACCATGTATTTCACCCTGTACCGGAAACTTCCGCAGGACGGACCCGATGGAACAGGTATGATGATAAGTGGAGAATAATGATGAACCTGCTTGCATTTGATATCGGAGGAACCTCCGTAAAATACGGTCTTGTCGATCCGCTCGGAACCGTTACCGGAAGCGGAAGTTTTCCTACGCCGCCTTCTCTCGACCAACTGTTAAGGAATATCTGTATGGTCTTTACCGAAATTGGGGCAGACGCTGCCGCAATCAGTTCACCGGGGGCGGTCGACAGTGCCACCGGATTTGTGCACGGCGTCAGTGCCATTCCCTATCTGCACGGTCCGAATATCCGCGAACTGATTGCGAATACCCTCCATGCGCCGGTCGAAATCGAAAATGATGCCAACTGTGCTGCACTGGCGGAACTCGAACTTGGCGAGGCCGCAGACATTAATGACTGTATCGTCATTGTCATCGGCACCGGTGTCGGCGGAACGGTAATCAAAAACCGGACCATTCACCGCGGTGCACATAACAGCGCGGGAGAGTTCGGGCTGATTATCACGGACGGCAATCCCGATACCGGAGACCGGCATGTCTGGTCGTATTACTCTACGGTAAAAACAATCCGCCACGCTGAGGAAGAAGCCGGTCTTGCGGCAGGAAGTCTGACGGGTGAGGAACTGTTTTCCGGAGCCGCGTCAAACCGGATCTATGCAAAGCATGTCGGACGGTTCTATACCGCTGCCGCAATCGGCACCCTTACGCTCCAGCAGATCTATGACCCCGAGCGTATTCTGATCGGCGGGGGCATCAGCGCAAGACCCGAACTGATTTCACAGATCAACCGCTACATAGACGATGTGATCGGTCCCTATCGAAGCGCCTTTGTAAAACCGGATCTGCGTACCAGCAGATTCCGCAATCATGCAAATCTCGTCGGCGCCGCCTGCCACTTCCGCAGTCTTCACGGAGAACTCCTGTGAGCGGCCGGCTGACGTTTCCGGACGGCTTTCTCTGGGGCGCTGCCGCAAGCGGACCGCAGACAGAAGGTTTCTTCAACAAGCCGCATAAAAGCATCATGGATCACTGGTATGATCTGAGGCCGGATGATTTTTTCAATCAGGTCGGACCGGATGTCACCTGTGATTTTATGCATCATTACGAGGAAGACTTCGCGTTAATGAAGCAGCTCGGATTCAATTCCTACCGCACGTCCATTCAATGGACACGGCTGATCCGGGATCTGGAGACCGGAGAGCCGGATCCTGAAGGTGCCGCATTCTACCGGAATGTAATTCAGGCAGCGAAGAAAAACGACATTGAGCTGATCTTCAACCTGCATCACTTTGACCTTCCGGAAGAACTGCTGGAACGCTACGGTGGCTGGACCAGCCGGCATGTGGTTGATCTGTATGTAAAATATGCCCGGACAGCCTTCTCTCTGTTTGGAAATGACGTACACCGCTGGGTTACCTTCAATGAACCAATGGTCATCGCGGAAGCCGGCTATCTTTACGGATTCCACTGGCCGAAATACCAGAACCGCGGAAAAGATGCCGTGCAGGTGATCTATCATCTCAATCTTGCGTCTGCCCTTGCGATACAAACTTATCGTTTCATGGACCTTCCCGGAACCATCGGCATTATCCTGAATCTGACCCCTGCCTATCCGCGTTCCGACAGTCCGGAAGACCTTGCGGCTTCTGCGTTTGCGGAAGACTTCTGTAACCGGTTCTTCCTGATGCCTGCCGTGCACGGCGTATTTCCGGAACGTCTGATCCGTGTTCTGAAACAGGACGGCGTCCTGTTTGAGGAATTGCCGGAAGATGCGGCGCTCCTCCGTCAGAATACGGTGGATTTCCTCGGACTGAATTATTATCACCCGCGCCGCGTGAAAGCCCGCGAAACCAGTCTGGATACCCTGGAATGGGTTCCGGACCGGTATTTTGAAGACTATGAAATGCCGGACCGGCGCATCAATCCCTACCGGGGATGGGAAATCTATCCGAAGGCGGTCTATGATATCGCCATGGCAGTGAAGCAGGAATATCGAAATATTCCCTGGTACCTCTCGGAAAACGGTATGGGAGTTGAGGGAGAAGAACGCTTCATCGATGCATCCGGAAAGATTAACGATGACTACCGGATTGCCTTCTATGAGGAACATCTTGAATGGCTCCATCGCGCCATAGAGGAAGGCTCAGCCTGCTTTGGCTTTCATGCATGGACTGCGATTGACTGCTGGTCCTGGAACAACGCCTTCAAGAACCGCTATGGGTTTGCGGCACTTGATCTATGCACCGGGAAACGGACGGTCAAACAGTCCGGTGACTGGTTCAAAGCGGTTGCCGAACAGAACGGGTTTATTCCTTCCGAATCAAAATAACAGAACAAAAAAATCCAGACTGCCTGATGGGGAATGGTCTGGATTTTCATTTGGTTTTACGGTTTGTTCAGCGGATGAAGTTGGTCCGGATCGGTGCTTCGTATTCCGGCTCTTTGACACCGGCAGCTCTGCCTGCCTCAATGCATTTGAGAAGCCATGCCATATTCTCGCCGAGCGTGCGCATGGTCTGCAGACCTTCGAGGTCTTCCATCGCCTGCTCTTTTGTATTGCCGTGAATCTGGTTCCAGTACTGGGAGGTCACGACAGGCATGTTGTTGATTTCAAAATACTTGTTCAGACGCTCGAAACTTGCGGTTGCGCCTCCCCTGCGGCAGGAAACAACTGCGGCACCCGGCTTTTTGATCAGCTTATCGCCCGCACTGTAGAACAGCCGGTCCAGGAATGCGGTAATCTGCGAACACGGTCCGCCGTAATAGACCGGGCATCCGACAATCAGACCGTCAATTGTATCTGCGACAGATGCGACCTGATTTACCACGTCGTCAAAGACACAGTGTCCGAGCTTTCCGCATTTATTGCATGCGATACAGCCCTGTACTGCCTTCACGCCAAGCCAGAGAATCTCTGTTTCGATTCCGTTTTTGTTCAGTGTTTTTGCGCACTCCTCCAATGCAAGATTTGTGCATCCGTCCTGATGCGGACTTCCGTTAACCAGCAATACTTTCATCGTTGTCTCCTTCGCTGTTTAAAACTGAGGTGCCTCGGTATTCCAGACACAGCATGGTCAGATCATCAAACTGTTCCGCATCCTTTACGAAGCGGTCGACCGAACTGCGGACTTCCTCAAGAATCTGTTTCGGTGCAGCATCCGCATTCTTATTCAGTGTTTCCAGCATGCGGTCGGTTCCGAACATGTTGTCCTGGGCATCGGTCGCCTCCGGAACGCCATCGGTGTACAGGAAGAGTTTGTCTCCCGGTTCAAGCTGAATTTCATATTCGGTGTATTTCGACTTTTTCATTCCGCCGACCACAAATCCATGTTTGTCTTTCAGCAGTCTGAATACGCCGTTTTTCATGATGGCCGGATATTCATGCCCTGCATTTGCGGCTGTGATTTTTCCGGTGCTCACTTCCAGAATGCCGACCCAGATCGTCACAAACATATCCACCTGGTTATTCGAGCAGAGCGCTTCATTTGTCCGGGTCAGGATTTCCGCCGCGCTGCAGCCAAGCATCGCAGTGCTCTGCAGAATGGCCTTGGACGTCATCATGAAGAGAGAGGCCGGAATTCCCTTTCCGCTGACGTCGGCCATCACAAGTCCGAGATGGTCGTGATCAATCAGGAAGAAATCATAGAAGTCTCCGCCCACTTCTCTTGCGGGTGTCATGGACGCATAAATGTCAAACTCCTTACGCTTCGGGAACGGCGGGAACACATGCGGGAGAATACTCTCCTGAATCTGCCCTGCGGTCTTCAGCTCGGTATTAAGCCGTTCTTTCCGCACATCCTCACGGTGCTTCTGTTCCAGCTTATCCGTTTTCCGTTTGATATACAGTCGGATCAGTGCCGCAAGCACACCGGCAGAGACAGCCGCAATCAGTACATAGAACCATGTTTCTTCATACAGCGCCTTTTCCTTGATGATCGTGACAGAGACCCGTTTTCCGGTATGTCCCTGGGAGTCTTTCAGTTTGATCACAAACCGATACGTTCCGCCCGGCAGATTCGTATAGTCCACCGGTCCAAGATCGCTGCGAAGTACACTTGTGTCTTCGGAATCAAAGCCGTCCAGACGATACATGACGGTCGGGTTCGTCAGAGAAAAATTGAAGATATAACTGTACACCGTCAGTTTGTGTACATCCGAGGACAGATGGAAGTCTCCGTTGGCATCCGGATACAGGCGCTCTCCGTCCGCATCCACAAACGGAACACTGACTCTCAGATCAAACACGTTTTCCAGCGGCGTTTCCACATTCACTTTCGCCACCCCGCTGTTTCCCGCAATGTAGAGATCCCCGTTCCCATCGAGATAACTGTAGGAGTTTGCGGTTGTGATGCATGGAAGCCCGTTGTCCATGCTGTAATGGACCGGCTCAATTTCTTCATTTGCCAGGAGTTTCTCAGTCGGCACAACATAGATACCGTTACTGCTGAGAATCCACATTTCTTCCTTGCTGTTTTCGTACAGGTCGAAATTGTTGGAATACGGGAACTTCCGGACCGTTGTCACCTGATAGTCCTCAGTCATATAGGCAAGAGAGTTGCTGGTGACGATCCAATACAGCTTCCGATTCGGATCCTTTTTGATACGCAGGATGATGCCGGAAGAAAGTCCGTCCTGCGTGCTGAGACAGCGGGTGCCCTCCTCATTGATGATATAGATTCCGCCGCCGTCACTGCCGAGTATGATATCGCCGTTGGCTCCTTCCGCTACGGTAAGGGTCTCGGGATTAATGATTCCGTCGTATGCGCTGTAGGTCGCAGTAACCTTGCCGTCGCGGATCACATTGGCGCCGCCGGTTGCCGCGACAAGGATTGATCCGTCAGACATCTCTGTTACCGTCCGGAGATGATTGGAAATCAGTCCGTCCTGTTCCCTGAATACGGTCACATTTCCATGGTCATAACAGACCAGACCTACCGCACGCCACGTAGACATCCAGAGACGGTCCTTACTATCTTTGATGATTGATCGGATCCGGCAGCCATCCAGGAATACCGCAAGATTATCAATGTTTTCGATCGGCTCCCCGTCCGCATATTCCGCATGGTCAACCGGAACCTTCGGCAGAAGCTCATCTTTTCCTGCCGCAAGCAGTCCGGTATCGGTGCCGATATAAAGGTTGCCGTCAAGCATGCAGGTTGTATTTACGACCTGTTCCGGAATACCAAACCGTTCAAACACATTGGCGAACTGATTCGGCACCAGTTTCATGACGCCCTGACGGGTTGAAGTAAACCAGAGATTTCCTTCATAGTCTGCCATTACACTGCCAACCGAGTTGTTGAGCGGCAGATCACCGAGGAAATGGAACGTTCTGCCATCCAGAACACCGATGCCGTTTCGTCCGGTGATCCAGATGCGTCCGCCGATCTTTTCAATATCCATGACTCCGAATAACGGAGAAATATCGATTGAATCCGTAATGGTGATCCGGTCACCGATACTTCCTTTGTAGAATGTTGACTCGTCTGTCCCGAAGTACATCACTCCCGGCTCATCCGGATCCGGCAGAAGATAGAGCACGCCTTCAATGTCGTAGTCATCTTTGCTGAAGTACCGCACGACCTCATTTTTTTCAAGCACGAAGATATCATCTTCACTGCTTACGCCGTAAATCATGCCGTCATTTCCCATGCGGAGAACATCCACATACATACCCTGAAGGCGCGGATCCTCAACAGGTGTAAGCTGCAGGTCTTCATCAATCAGGTAAACGCCGCTCGTCGTGCTCACATAGATGACTCCGTCATCATCTTCCGCAATCATACTGATGTTCAGGGAGTTCAGGCCGTCCTCCTCTTTCCACATCCGGGTTCTGCCCTGCTCAATCATCGCCACGCCGCTGTCATTGGTGCCTACCCAGAGACGATCCTTTGAGTCAACAAACAGACTGCCGACATTCGCAATACCGGTTGTGGAATCCATTCGTTCAAACGTATTGCCGTCATACCGTACCAGACCGCTGTAGCTGCCGATCCAGATAAATCCATCACTTGTCTCCGCGATCTCATTGGCTTCCGACGTCGGAAGACCGTTCCGGTTATTGTAAATAACTGCGGAGTACCGCTCGCTTTCTCCGATCGGATCCACAATATTGCCCTCTCCGTCCGAGGAACGCACAGAGAAAAAAGGCGCAGCCATCTCTTTCGGTTCTGCCATGGCATGGGTTGGAATATTTGATGTAAACAGACTGCCCATAAGCAGTGCTGCCGCAATAGCTGTTCTCATAGTCTTATTTTTATATAAATAACATTTTAAAGCAGACGCCCCGGAATCCAAAGAAAATGATCACTTATTTTGTATATGGGTTTTACCGAAGCGCAAACCCATATCTGCCTTATCAGGCGCTCATATAATATACTCCGATCTGCCGCATGTCTAAGCCCTGTCCATTCTTTCTGCCTGCCAGAACTGTCACAACAGGAATAATCCCATACTTTTTCAAAAATACGGGGTATGATGAAGTTGAGGAAACCTTATGAAAAACAGACAGATCATTCTCATTATTATCGGACTCTGCATCGGATTTCTGCTTGGGTTTGTAAAACGCATCATTGTTTATCCAAACCAGAAGCATAATTTCCGCACGTATCCGCGGTTTGCGATTGCAGGACGGACCGTAACCTTTGAAACCGCGGAACTCACAGATGATATGTATATCCAGGTAACCGCAAACGTGGATGAGCTGGTTCAGATCAGCGAAACCGTGTATCAGTTCAAGATGCCGTTTCACGATGTTTATCTTAATGCACAGCTGATCAACGGCCGGGAATAAGGCCTTTCTTCATCGGTCAGCTTATTTACAGGACTCATTATGGCATTCCGGAAAAAGGCACATGCGACGGTTTTAAGCAAAGGATTTGAAGAAGTTGAAGATCCGCCGCTGCTCGGCGCATCCGGCGGAAATCCGATGCTTGCGCTTGCGTCCATGCAGGATGAAAGTCATTCCATGTGGAAACGGTCCACCGTATATTCCGTTTCCTTTACAGTGAACGATCGTACGGCTGAGTTTTTTGTCGACCATGCGCTGTACGAACAGCTGGAACCCGGAGACGAGGGCCTGCTTGTATACTCCGGCAGCACCCTGATTTCATTTGAGAAACAGTGAGACAATCAGCCCACCCTCTGTCATCCAAAAAATGTTCCCATTCGGGAACATTTTCAATGTGTTTTCATCCAGTCGATGATCAGCTCTGCCGCTTTGCCTGCACGCATCTCATCAAACTGTATCAGCAGTACGCCAAGCGCTTCCGCTTTCTCCGCATACTCGGAATGCCTGCGGTTATAATCCGTACACAGCACAGGAACCGCAAATTCTCCGCCAAACTGGATTGCATTTGTTTTCACTTCATAAATCGCCTGCTGATCATATTTGCCGGCTTTGCAGGAAATGGAAATCAGGCGTCCGTCTTTGGTTGCCATGACATCCAGCTCGCTGTTTGGATCTTTCCGGTTGAAGTCACCGCCGTTCCAGTCGATATTCACCCGGATATCAATATCATCGAAGTAATTGCTGTCTTCGATCTGATAGTAGGTTTCATACTCAAACGGCACACCCGTATCCGTTACCAGCACCTTGTACTCCGGATTAGCAAACTCCAGATACAGCCTGCCTTCCTGTACTTCACATCTTCGGAACACACAGGCAACGGAGCGGAAGATACTGCGGTATTCATTGTAAACTGCTTCGGATGCTTTCCAGACTGCCTGTCCTTCATTCTTTTTCGCAAGGTTCGACATGGTCAGGCAGAAATCTGCCCAGCGCTTGCTGTTATAGCGCCGTGACTCATTGCAGGCCTGTACCGCTTTCCGGTCTTCGCCTTCAAATACCGCCTCCGGCATTTCCCGTACCGAACCGCCGTACAGTGTAATAATCTCCCGAATCGTAAACTTCGGAATCACAAGGTCTGACATCTCTTTGTTATCGCCCCTGACCGTATACATTGTCCGGGTAGTAAAACCAGGGTAGCAGAGTGTAAATCCGTGCTTCTTCGCAATTGCAGTTGCCATTGCGATTGCATAGTCATCCCCGCCGTGCACATCAATCTCAAGCTCATCTGCCTGTATGCCGAGAACGAACGCTTCCAGCGTTGCCGGAGTGTAATACTGCACTTCATACGGACAGCCAAGATATTTCTTCATGACGCCCTTTCCCGGCATTGCCGCGTAAGGATCGCTGCTGAGAAAAATAACCTTATCGGGCTTCCGGTTTATCGCGGAAACCAGATTCAGGATCTGCTGAGAATCGATCAGTTCTACCAATACTTTCATACCACGCTCACATCAGGGACTTTGCCTGTATTACCTGTTACATACCAGTTTTGATTATAAACCTGTAACTGGTATGACACACAGTCTGCAGTCTATAACCGCTTCATCCTGTTCCTGTTTTTTATTTTACAGAATTATCCCTGCATGAAAATGATAATAAAAAAACCGCATTGCCTGCGGTCTTTCTCGTGAGCGCTAAGGGACTCGAACCCATGACCCCTTCCACGTCAAGGAAGTGCTCTCCCAACTGAGCTAAGCACTCATGTGCTCATTTATGTTAGCACACTCTTTTCAGATTGGAAAGAATTATCTTTATCCGACCGTACGTTCCGGATCATCATACGCAGATTCCAGCAGTTCCAGCATCGCGGCTTTTGAAATCTCCGGTTCATCATGGCCTTTCAGATAATGCGTGAACGGAATCGCATTCAGATACTCCATAAAGGAACGCAGCCGATTCCGGTCATATTTACTGTCATTGTCATAATAATCTTCATAATGCGCATCACCGCCGATCAGAACCTCATCTGAAGGAACATGGATCATTACCGCATCTCTGGTATGGGGAGAATCACGATGTTCGAGATAACAGACCACACCGCCAAGATCAATTGTCAGCCGATTCGAGAATGTAATATCCGGCCGCCTTACAACAATTGCCCGGGTATCGGGATACTGCTTTTTCATGCAGTCATAGGTAAAGAGAATATCCTCCCCTGTCGCAAGTCGCTGCCGCATTGAGTCATCATCCCATTTCCATGCGGAAACATTCTTCAGAATCGAATCGGTTGCCTCGGATGCGATTACCGGGCATTCTGCCGCACAGACACCGAAGGTATGATCCCAGTGCCAGTGTGTCAGTGCCGCAAGGTCAGGCGTTCGAAGACCGCATTCCTGCAGTTCGCCAAGCAGTTTCTGATAGTTCTCTGGAGAGTTGCCCGCATCCACAAGGAGACTGCGGTTTTCTCCATGTATATAAAAGACAAACGGCTGATCCGTTTCCGCATTTGCGTCCATGCAGTAAATGTGTTCTGTAAGCTTTCTCATATGCATTCAATCATAGCAGTTTTCATCACAATCCGTGATGGCTTCCCATAATACTGTTTTTTCGTTACGATAATAAATATGCTGGATGTAAACAGAAACGGTGTGATTGAACCGGAGGAAGAAGCACTTGGAGATGCGCTTGCGGAAGAAGCCGCAAGCAAATCCTACAACAGGCAGCGGGCCGCTGTTCCATGGCTGATGATCGGCGCAGGAATTGTCATCATCCTGCTCATTATTCGGGATAGCACCAGATAGTGTGGCCACACCAGGTGGTGGCACCAAGTAGTGTGGAGACCCACCACCAGATCGTGTGGATTTCCTTAAGTATTAAAAATATAGCGGAGGCTGGATAGCCTCCGTTATTGCGTGGTCCTGAAAT
>JAFUFO010000016.1 GCA_017469885.1 Solobacterium sp. | reverse complement strand
TTGCAGTTCCACTCAAATAATCCTCACATGCCTTGATCTTGTCTTCATAGGAAACCTTTAATTTTCTTCCCATGATAAAATCCCACCTCCATAGATACACGTTTCTATATTTCGTGTGTCTACTTTGGCGGGATCATATCAGAAGCTGCCGCAGGAGTTTTCTTTTTCCTGCACGCATAATAAAAACGCACACCGCAATCGGTGTGCGTGCATGGTGTTACAGGGAGAAGAGCATTTCCTCGTATCCCGGAACCTTGTAGAACTCGGGAGACGCAATGACCTCATAGCGGTCCAGCGTTTCGCGCAGTTCATTCATCAGAGCGGTGGTTTCGCGGTAAATGCGGAGCCCCGCTTTTTCTGCGGACGTGATCGCCATGACTTCGGCATATTCTTTTTCAAGCTTCTGCGTTCCGGAATACACCTTGTCGATCAGCTTTTCCAGTTCACTGACACGGTCCTTGATGAACTTCGGCGCCTTGACCGCAGCCTGCATTGTCTCGCCGTAGAACTTCAGCTCTGCGCTCATTGCGGGAAGAACCGACTTGCGCACCATGGAAAGCAGAGTCTTTACTTCAATGCCGATGATGGAAACATACTGTTCGGCATAGATGGCCTTGCGGGCCGCAAGTTCCTTTTCCGTATAGATGCCAAGACCGGTAAGCATCGCGATGGTCTTTTCGTCGTCCAGAACATCGATGCTTTCAATGAAGGACTTCACGTTGGGCAGTCCGCGGCGTGCGGCTTCCTTGACCCAGGCTTCGGAATAACCGTCGCCGGAGAAGAGCACCCGCTTATGCTTGTCGATGATGTCACGGCAGATATCCAGTGCCTTGGCGCGGACATCCTGGAGGTACTTGATGCCTTCCAGCTGTTCTGCGATATGGTTGAGGGAATCAGCCATGATCGCATTGATCACGGTATTGGCAACCGCCGCAGACATGGACGATCCCAGCATGCGGAACTCGAATTTGTTTCCGGTGAAGGCAAGCGGGGAAGTACGGTTGCGGTCGGAGTTATCGTGCGGAATGTAGGAGAGACCGGCAATCGGACTGAACTCGGCCGGATTCTTTTCGTTCTTCGACTTCTTGCCCATGTAGATTCCGTAGAGGATCTGTTCGATATAGCTTCCAAGATAAATGGAAATGATGGCAGGCGGAGCTTCATCCGCACCGAGACGATGATCGTTGCCGGCGCAGCTTGCGCTCATCCGCAGAAGACGCGCATTGTCATCCACCGCCTGGATAAATGCACATACAAACAGCAGGAAGCGGATGTTTTCAGCCGGTTTCTCACCCGGAGAGAACAGGTTCTGCCCGGTGTCGGTCGTCAGGGACCAGTTGTTGTGCTTGCCGGAGCCGTTGATGCCTTCAAACGGCTTCTCGTGAAGCAGGCAGGCAAGCCCGTGCTTTTCTGCCGTCTTGGCAAGGATTTCCATGGTCAGCTGGTTGTCATCCACCGCCATGTTGGAGTTGGAATAAACCGGTGCCAGTTCAAACTGACCCGGGGCGACCTCGTTGTGCTCGGTCTTTGCGTAGATGCCGAGCTTCCACAGTTCGTTGTCGACATCACGCATGAATTCGGAGACCCGTTTCGGAAGGGCACCGAAGTAATGGTCCGAAAGTTCCTGTCCCTTGGATGCCGGTGCACCAAAGAGAGTGCGTCCGGTCAGACGGAGATCCGGGCGCTGTTCAAAGTGCTTCCGGTCAATCAGGAAGTATTCCTGTTCAAGGCCGACGACCGGCGTGCAGGCACGGACTTCCTTTTCGCCAAGCAGATTGACCACACGGGTTGCGGCGGTGGAGACTGCCTTGATGGATTTGAGCAGCGGATCCTTCTTGTCGAGGGATTCGCCGTTATAGGATACGAATACGGTCGGGATGCAGAGGACATTGTCCTTGATGAAGACCGGACTGGTCACATCCCAGTAGGTATAACCGCGTGCTTCGAAGGTTGCGCGCAGGCCGCCGCTCGGGAAGCTGGACGCATCCGGTTCTCCCTTGATGAGATTCTTTCCGGAGAAATGCGTCATCGGTTCGCCGGCGCTGTCCGGATCGATGAATGCGTCGTGTTTTTCAGCTGTGGTTCCGGTCAGCGGCTGGAACCAGTGGGTGTAATGGGTTGCGCCGTTTTCCAGCGCCCAGCGCTTCATGGCATGCGCAATGGAATCGGCAGTCTGACGGTCAAGCGTCCCCTCATTGGCGACGGTTTTCTTCAGTGAAAGATAAACGGGCTTGGGCAGACGTTCTTTCATCATTGATTCGGAAAAGACAAGTGATCCGAATTCTTCAAACGGTTTCTCCATGATGAATTTCTCCTTTATTGATACTATTTTTGCGTAAAAATTCAGAAATGCAACGAAAAGATGGAATTTTTCGCAGAAAAACCTGAAAAAAATTTAAAAAATACCGGAATTAATGAAAATTCCGGCAGATATTGCGAAATCTTTCTGCCGGAGAATAAAAAAATCCGCATTTCCGCGGATTCTGCACACATCAGTAATACGGATTCCAGAAAGCTCCGCCTGCGGCAGGGCTGTCCAGACGTACTTCCTTTACTTCCGGCACTTCATCAAGCAGGATTGCCTGAATGCCGTCGGTGAGGGTTGCGTCAATTGCCATACAGCCGGCGCATGCGCCCAGCATACGGACAGTCACAACACCGTCCTGGAAATCAACGAGCTGCACATCGCCGCCGTCCTGCTGGATATAGGGACGGATTTTGTTGATGGTTTTTTCGATGCGCTCAAGCACATCCGGATTTACATTTGTTTCTGTTTCACTCATCGCTGTCACCTCTTGAAGAAAAACTACAGACCGTAATGGAAGACAATTGCGACAAAGGCACCGAGAATTCCGCCTCCGACAACTTCCATCCACTTATGACCAAGAACATCCTTCAGTTTGATCTGATAGATCGGGTTGGTAAACTCCGTATTCAGCTCTTCCTGTACATCCTTGACGAGCTGCTGGGTTACCTTGATGTTCTGACCGCTATAATATCTCACATTTGCGGCATCGTAAATTACAATGACCGCAAGCGCCGCAGTTACCGCGAAAATCGTGGAACTGAACGCTTCCTGCAGACCGACTGACAGCGCCAGCGCTGTGACAAGCGCGGTATGGGAACTCGGCATTCCGCCGCTGTCCTTGATCAGCCACAGGTTCCACTTGCCTGTTTTCATATAATGAACGATCGGCTTCAGAAGCTGTGCGAGCACGGCCGAAAGAATTGCCGACCAGAATGGATACATCGTTTTGATCATGGCCTTTTAACTCCACATGTGAGTATAGCACAGGGATTGTCGAAGTGGTAAAATGACGAATAGGAGTTAGGAATGCAGTATCGGATTGGACAGACGGTAGAAGGAAAAGTGACAGGCATTCAGCCGTACGGCGCATTTGTGATGCTGGACCGGCAGACCTGCGGACTGATTCACATTTCGGAAATCAGTGACGGGTATGTCAGAGACATCAGCCGCTATGTAAAAGTCGGCGATACCATCACGGTAAAGATCATCGATTTTGACGCCGCTGCCAATCAGGCAAGGCTTTCTCTGAAAGCACTGCACCGGACGCATTCAAGAAGCCGAAGAAGACCGATGAACCGGAAGGCAGAACTCCCGGTAAGCAATATCGGTTTTTCGTCCATTGCCGGCATGATGAAGCAATGGGTTACGGAATCAGAAAAAGGAGAAGGACAATTATGATGAAGTTAGATTCCACGCAGGCATTTCTGAAGGAAGAAATCGAATCCTATCAGGCAGATGTCACACGAATCCACAAGATGATTCATGAGAAGACCGGCGCAGGCAATGATTTCCTTGGCTGGGTCGACTGGCCTGTCAACTATGACAAGGAAGAGTTTGAACGCATCGTCGCCCTCGGCGAGCGCATGAAGGACAAGGCTGACTGCATCGTTGTATGCGGTATCGGCGGATCTTATCTCGGCGCACGTGCAGCGATTGAAATGATCCAGGGTCTCTACCCGGACAACGGCAAGGAAGTTGTCTTTGTCGGAAATACATTCTCCAGCACTTATGTAAGCCAGGTGCTGAACCATATCAAGGATAAGGAAGTCGTTCTCAACGTCATTTCCAAGTCCGGAACCACAACCGAAACAGCACTTGCATTCCGTCTGCTCAAGCAGTTCATGGAGCGCAAATACGGAAAAGACGGCGCAAAGAACCGCATTATTGCGACAACCGACAAGGCAAGAGGAACCCTCAAGGCACTTGCGGACAAGGAAGGCTATGACAGCTATGTCATCCCCGATGATATCGGCGGACGTTACTCCGTTCTGACTGCGGTCGGTCTTGTGCCGATGGCGCTGGCAGGCATCGATGTACGCCGTGTCATGGAAGGCTTCCTTGCGGCATACAATGACCTCAATACCGATGATCTTGCGAAGAACGATGCATACCGTTATGCGGTAGCGCGCCGTATTCTGCAGAATCAGGGATACAACGTTGAAATGTTCGTAACCTATGAGCCGCAGCTCAACTGCCTCGGCGAGTGGTTCAAGCAGCTGATGGGTGAGTCCGAAGGCAAGGACGGAAAGGGCATCCTGCCGGATTCCGCAACCTTCTCCACCGATCTGCACTCCCTCGGACAGTTCATCCAGGAAGGCAAGAAGGTTCTCTTTGAGACCCTCCTTCAGATTGAAAAGCCGACTCTGGATACCGTCGTTCCGAATGATCCGGAGAACCTGGATTCCATGAACTACCTGGCAGGCAAGAACCTTGACTGGGTCAACAAGATGGCAATGAAGGGCACACTGGCAGCGCATGTTGAGACCGGCGGTGTTCCGAACCTTCAGATCAGCATGCCGGATATGAGCGGCTACAGCTTCGGTTACCAGTGCTACTGGTTCTTCCTGGCAACTGCCATGACCTGCTATATGCTCGATATCAACCCGTTCAACCAGCCGGGTGTTGAAGTATATAAGAAGAACATGTTCAAGCTCCTCGGTAAGCCGGGTGCGTAAGATTCCAAACAGCCATATATAACCGAAAGCCCCGAAGTGATTCGGGGTTTTCTTCTGCCTGTTGCCAGAGCTGTCCTGCCGGTCATGCATACCGCATGGCATAATGAAACTGACCGGACGGTCAGAGAGGAATGAACATGAAAACACTGAGAGAAGTGCAGGATGAGATCCTGTTCGGCGATGAATTTATCGGTGGGGAAGTATTTACGACCGAAGAATTTGCGGAACTGATGAAACCGTCGGATGATCCGGAAGACAATGAAATTGAATTTGTAGATTCCTTCGGCTACTTCCACGACGGCGAACAGCTGACAGAAATTGCAGTGGATCCATATACGTTTGATGACTATAAGGACAAATACCCTTATGTCGTCTGGAAAAAGAACTGAACCGGGAAGTGAAGATAACAAAAAGACGGAGCGATCCGTCTTTTATTTGCGGTATGCATAATCACGCGGTTCCAGAGTGAAGTGTCCGTTTCGGACCGCGCTCATTTCCTGCGCACAGACCGGATATGCCTCAGTGACAAAGCCGTTGATGATATCAGGTGTGACATAGCGGCACTGTCCGTGCACCTGTTCGCGAAAGTCGTTGTCCAGATCGTTAATCAGCTCCGGAAGCTGAAAGGACAGGATCCGGGAAATCGGTTCCGCAGAGAGATCGATCGGACGCTCCAGTTCATTCCGCAGATGATGCAGTTCAATGAGAAGGGAATTCAGAATGTGATAATCCTGATGAAGCTGTACGCGCTGTTCAAGATTCATCGGCCGGCGGTAATCATGCGTGCGAAGATAACGCCGGTAGAGGGCATCCTCCACAAGATGAAGATAATAGCCAAGGTACAGATCATCCTGCAGAATCCGATCGCGGAATTCTTCCCGGAACCGGCGGAAGTCCGAGTAGTGGATATTGCCTTCCGATACCTTGTAATGGGTGATGTCCCGTTCACTGACCGAGCGGTACGCATCCGGAAGAAGGCATCCGGTCAGAAACCGCTGCCGGTCAGAAACCGGGTATTCTTCCGCAAGTGAGACGGCGATCAGATAATGGACAATGCGCTGAGCCATAGATGAATTCTCCGTAAAAAGAAAGCGTGCAGATGCACGCGGGGATCACGCCTGAAGGGAGTCTGAATGGTCCAGATCGGTTTCCTCAAGCGTCAGGATCCGATCCTTCAGCTGAAGGACCATATCCGGTTTCGGCAGGATAACCACATCATTGCGGTTCAGGACAACGAGTTTCAGACCGGTCAGCTGTTCTACTTCCCGAACGGTTTTTCCTTTCCAGAGAGAATCGATATCGATGAGCACGGAACTGATGTGGGATTCGAGAGAGGACGGATCAATTTCCGCTTTCCGTGCCTGTTCCACAAATCCGGCGGAAATGATACCGGTCGGGATGGCGACGACGCAGACACCGAGGAAAGAGATGATGATGCCGAGAATCCGACCGGCGGTTGTGATCGGATAGATGTCACCGTAGCCTACGGTAAGGATGGCGGACATACTCCACCAGATACCGGAGAGGGCGTTTTTGAACGCATTCGGCTGAGCAGCGTGTTCGGCCGAATACATGCATAAAGAACTTGCGAGCATGAGCACGAAGATAATGAAGATCGAGCTTGCGATCTGATTGCGCTTCTCGTAGAGAACGCTGGTGATGACATGAAAACTGTCGGTTGTCGCATTGATGCGGAACAGATGGAATACCCGCACCACTCTCAGCATCCGGAATGCCACGAAACCGGACAGGAAGAAGAACGGCAGGATTGTAAACAGCTCGATCAGGCCATCCCAGGAAAAGATGAAGGAAAGTGCCGCCTGAAGCGGCGGCTTGTCCGGGTACCGGCAGGTCGCTGTCCATATCCGCAGACCGTACTCAACCAGAAACACGCAGAGCGTGAATATTTCAATGGCATTGAACAGCGGAAAGAACGGCCGGAGCTCCTCAAATGTCTGAAGTATCATGACCAGAATGTTGAGGATGATATTGACCGTCAGAAAAATATCGAATGAATGGCTCAGCGTGTCACTGCGGTTGCCGATTTCAATCGTCTGATAAACGCGTTTTTTCAATGCCTCTGTGGAGTGTGTGCTCATAAACCCAATTATATATCAGTTCCAGACAAGGCTGCCTTCCAGCCCTTCGGTCCATGCGATCGTATACAGTCCAAGACGATGCGTATGCGGCGCGTCCTGCGCTTTATCCTTGGCCATGATCCAGATGGCATCGGCAGGATTGCCGGTTTTCTCCGTGTATTTCTTCAGAAGCGCTTCGCCTTCCTCATACGGCAGTACAAAGAGGGCTGTGCTCAGGGCATCGGCTGCGCCGCTGTCCGGCGTGATGATCGTTACGGAACGGTAACGGTCGGCAGGCATGTTCGTGGCGGGATCGATGATGTGATGAAGCTTCACATCACCTTCCGCAATGTAATAACGTTCATAGTCTCCGCTTGTCACAAAACTGTTCGTACCGGTGACACGCACCACAAACAGGCTTCCCTGACCGTCCGGATTCTGAATTCCGACATTCCACGGGCTGCCGTCGGCTTTTGCGCCGATCGTGCGGTTGTTTCCGCCGGCATTGATGGCCGCATGCAGGGTGCCGTCCTGTTCAAGGACACGGGCGGTACGCTCTGCGGAGAATCCCTTCGCAATTCCGCCGGCATCCAGCGATACCTGGGCGTCATCGATAAATACCGTACCCGCCTCGCGGTCAATGATGACATGTTCAAAGCCGCGGTGGGAGGCAGCTGCCTCCAGTTCGGACGGATCCGGGAGGGTGCCCCGTTTTCCCTGTTCATTGGCCGCAAGTCCTTCCTCGCGGTACCGGTGCCATACCTGCAGTAACGAACCCATCGTAATGTCAAAGGCGCCGTCGGACATCTCACAGATTTCCTTTGCCTGTTCCAGCATGTCGATAATGTCTTCACTGACGGCTACCGGCGCAATACCGGCGCTGTCGTTGATCGTCTTGAGACTGGCAATGCCTTCGTAGGTGCTGTAAATATCAAACAGGCTGTTATAGCGGGAAAACTGTTCGCACATCGTGTCATAGTGAGCCTGGAAGGCCTCCTGATCCGATGTCTGTTCCACCAGCGTGATCACGGTGTCAAAGCCGGAGTCGATCGTGACATTCTGAAAAGTCTGCACGGCAGGAGCGGCAGGGGAAGGATTGGATGCACACCCCGCAAGCAGGATTGCGGACAGTGTCAGATTTCTGAAAATGTTTCTGTTCATGTACGTAAAATTGTAGCACAGAGTGAAATTAATCCGCTGAGTGTGAAAGCGGATACATCGTAATTTAATATTAATGTTATAATGCATTATGTTTCAGGAGAGGAAAGGGAAAGAACATATGTCTATTTTAACCGGACCGATGCGATTTCATCTGGATGGACACAAAGAACTGACCGCCCATAAGGACGTTCTTGTTCTGGAAGAACCGGATGATCTGTACATTCCCCTCGTGAACGGCAGAGCCGCATGCTCGCCGCTCGTGAAAGAGGGAGATGAAGTCAAAGTCGGGCAAAGAATCGGTGAACCCACAGACGGGTTCTGGTATGTGCCGATTTTCTCACCAGTTTCCGGAACTGTTGTGGGAATCGAGAAACGCATGACAGCTGCGCTGAAACCGGGTGATCACATTCACATCAGGAATGATCACAAGCACAGCGCGACACGTGCATTCAGGGAATTTGATTATGAAACTGCGACGCGCGAGGAGATCCTCGACTTCGTGAAATCTGCCGGCATGGCGGGTCTTGGCGGCGCGGGCTTCCCTACATTCAATAAATACACAAAACCGGAAGGTATCGAACTGTTCATTATCAACGCCGTGGAATGCGAGCCGTATCTGACTGCAGACTACGCGAACTCCATGGCGAATCCGGAACTGATGCGGGACGGCGCGCTTGCGCTTCTCAAACTGTCGACTGCTCCGAAAGGACTGATCGCAGTCAAGGAAGACAAGAAGGATCTGATCGAAGTGCTCCACAAGCAGTTCGACGGCACACCGATCGAAGTTGCGGAAGTCCCGGATATCTATCCGGCAGGTTGGGAGCGCACGCTGATCTACATGCTTACGGGCAAACGGTATGACCGTCTGCCTGCAGAAGCCGGCTGCATTCTCAACAACGTGAGCACCTGTATTGCCCTTGGCAATGCGATGAAGAACGGCATGCCGATTACCGCCAAGTATCTGACGGTTTCCGGCGACGGCGTCAAGGAACCGCAGAACGTAATCGTTCCGGTCGGCACCCCGGCATCGGAAGTCATCAGGCAGTGCGGCGGCTACGTCGGCGAAGACTGCCTGCTCATCGCGGGCGGCCCGATGATGGGACGCACGATTCCGAATGATCAGTTCGTCATCGGCATCGCAAACAACGGACTTACCGTTCTGCAGCACCGTGAACCGTTCTCGGTCAAGTGCCTGCGCTGCGGCAAGTGCACGGAAACATGTCCGTCCGGTCTCGTGCCGGTGCGCATCAATGCATGCGAAAAGATCAAGGACATCGACAGCCTCAAGAAACTCAGTGTCATGGACTGCATCGAGTGCGGTCTCTGCACTTACATCTGCCCGTCCAAACTGGATGTTACAGAGGGCGTCCGCAGAGCAAAGCGCTATATGGCGCTGGTGAAATAAGGGAGGGAACAGAACAATATGAAACTGACATTTAAACCCTCTCCGAACTACCGCAACGAAAAGAGCACAACCGGAATCATGAAGGATCTCGGACTGTGCCTGTGCGCGGTTCTTCTCTACGCAGTGATCTACTACTGTGCAGCATTCGGTGCACAGTACGGACTCCGCGTTATCCTGCTGGCATGTGATGCCGTTGTCGCAGCGCTTGCGACCGATGCGGTATTCTACAAGTTCGCAAAGTCGAAAGACATCATGAAGGATCTGAAGTCCTCCTACTCGATTATCACAGCGCTGATTCTCGTACTGATTTCCCGGATCGATACCTCCTACTTCGCAATGGCGGTATGCACGATCATGGCAGTATACTTCGGCAAGCTCGTATTCGGCGGCTTCGGTCAGAACATCTTCAACCCGGCAGCCTTCGGCGCAGCGCTCATCATGGGCAACTTCGCCGCCAGCTACAACGTTGACTTTGCGACCGGTGCTACACCGACGCAGGCCGCAAGCTCCATCGGCTGGATGATTCCAAGCGGAAACTTTGCTTCCTTCATCTCCCAGTACGGCGGACTCGGCAGGATGTTCCTCGGCCAGTATCCGAGCACGATCGGCAGCACCTGCGCACTTCTGATTCTGTGCTGCGGCGCGTTCCTGATCTGGCAGCGTGATATCGACTGGCAGACACCGGTTTTCTACATCTGCACTGTCTTTGTGGAAGCCCTCTGCATCGGTCTGATGCACGGCGCCGGCATTGAATATGCATTATTCAATGTCCTGGCAGGCGGTGTTCTGTTCGGCGGTGTCTTCATGGCAACCGATCCGGTCACCACACCGGTTACCATCCCGGGAAGAATTCTCTGGGCGATCGGCGCAGCTTCCCTGACGCTGATCATCCGTCTCAAGGCAAACTTCGCAGACGGCGTTCTGTTCGCCATCCTGCTTATGAACATGCTTACACCGGCAATCGACAAGCTCTTCGACGGCAACCAGATCAAGGATGCGGCGAAGTTCCGCAGAAATGTTCTGATCGGCGGCGCGGCATTCGCTGCACTGACACTGCTGGTCGGCACATCCGTCAAGCCCAAGGGCGAGACGGCTGCAGCACCGGCTTCCTCCGGCGTACCGGCAGCTTCCGGTGAGGCGGCTGCTCCGGCAGGCGGGGATGTGAACTTCGGCGAAGCACTCCCGATGACTTACAACTTCAACGCAAACAAGGCAAGCTGCGTGATCGACGGTGAGGAAAACAATACCGTACGGTACGCATGCGAAGCGAAGGGCTTCGGTCTTGTGACAAATGCGGACGGCGATTATGAGATGAACCAGGCGATGGTCGTTGTCGACAAGTCGACCGGCAAGATCAAATCCATCAGTATGATTAACTTCGGTGATACGGCAGGTGTCGGCGACATGGCGACAAGCGATGAAGCACTGGCACAGTTTGAAGGAAAGGGCCTGGAGGATGAAGTGAATCTCGTCACCGGCGCAACCTTCACCACACGTTCTGTCGCATCGATGGCGCAGGCGGCTCTGAATGCCGCTCAGGAGGACTGACATGAATAGAGAAGGAACCTTATATAAAGTTGTTCTGCTCGGTGTTCTCTGCGCAATCTGCGGACTTCTCCTCGGAGGCGTCAACGCAGTTACCGCTCCGATCATTGCGGAAGCGAAGATTGCCAACGAAAAGGTAAATCTTGAAAAAATCTATCCGGGCGCAACCTTCACCGCGGTTGAAGACTACAAGGATGAAAGCGGCATGGTTGAAGGCGTCTACGTTGCGGAAGGCAAAGGCATGATCTACAAGATTCACGGCGTCGGCTACGCATCCGACGGATTTGACTTCCTGATCGCGTTCAACGATGACGGTACCGTCGGCGGCTATCAGGTCCTGGCGGAAAATGAAACCAGCGGATTCGGAAAGCGCTGCTTCGAAGACGAATATGTCTCTCAGATCAATGCGCTGACCACGTCTGACACCGCACCGCTGTTGTCCGGTGCGACACTGACATCCACAGCAATTCAGAAGGGCTATGCGGCAGCGGTCGCGCTCTTCAATGCACGATAAGAGGAGGCAGTTATGAGTGAATCGAATGAAAAGAAACGCGGTTTCTGGTCAGAGATGATCTATAACAATCCGGTCTTCGGATTGTATCTCGGTATCTGCTCGACTCTCGCTATTACAACCACCCTCAACAACGCGATTGGCATGGGCGTTGCGGTTATCGTAGTCCTTACGATTTCCAACATCGTCATCTCGCTGATTGCGCCGCTGACACCGGATGAGATTCATATTCCGGTCTACATCGTTGTCATCGCTACACTGGTTACCCTTGTCGGCATGTTAATGCAGGCATATACACCGGAGCTCTACACAACGCTTGGAACCTTCATCGACCTGATCGTCGTCAACTGCATCATCCTCGGCCGTGCCGAAGCGTATGCATGTTCACACAACGTTGCGGAATCCGCACGTGACGGTCTCATGATGGGTCTGTCCTACACGTTCTCCCTGCTCGCAATGAGTCTGATCCGTCAGATTCTCGGCAGCGGCGTGATTGAGCTTTCCAACCCGATGACCAACCAGCTGATCTTCTCGCTGCGTCTCATCCCGGAAGGCTTTGAAATTCCGGTATTCACCACTCAGACCGGCGCATTCCTGACCTTTGCGATTCTCGCAGCGCTTGTTTCCGCATATAAGCTCAATAATGAGAAGAAGGAAGCAGCTGCCGCAAAGGCAAAGGCAGATGCGGCCAAGGAAGCCGCCAAGGCTGCCGCAGCAACTGCGGCGAAGGTAAAGGAGGCTGCGTAATATGAATCTTCTGACAATCTTCCTGTCGGCGTTTCTGATTAACAACGTCATTCTCGCGAAGTTTATCGGTATGTGCCCGTTCATGGGTGTATCCACAAAACTCAGCTCTGCCATCGGTATGGGCATCGCGGTTATCTTCGTCATCTTCGGTGCTTCCGTTCTCTCCTGGGCGCTGTACTATTATGCGCTCGTACCGCTGGGACTGGAGTACATGAAGCTGATCTGCTTCATTCTGCTCATTGCGGCATTCGTACAGTTCGTTGAAATGTTCATCAAGAAGAATTCGCCGTCCCTGTACAAATCCCTGGGTATCTATCTGCCGCTCATCACAACCAACTGTGCGGTTCTCTATGTCGCGCTCGACAATATCACACAGAAGTACAACCTGATTGAGACGATCGTCAACTCCATCGCAGTTCCGGCAGGCTTCATGCTGGTGCTGGTCATCTTCGCTACGATCCGTGAGCGTCTGACCGCTTCGGATGTTCCGGAGGCATGGCAGGGCAACCCGATTGCGCTGGTTGTAGCGGCGATCATGGCGATTGCGTTCTCCGCATTCGCGGGTCTTGTCTAATGAGTGTCATCTTTGCGATTCTGATTGCGGCTGCGCTGCTCGGTCTGAATGCCTGGCTCTATGTCGCAAATAAAAACACACCGGTACCGGAAGGCTGTGAAAATCTGAAGCCGGACTGTAACGGATGCGGAATCACAGACTGCACACTGCGCAGAAAACAGGAGGAACATTGAATATGCTTAAGGCATTGCTTATGATGCTCGTACTCGGCGGATTTGTCGGACTCGTACTCGGTTTCGCATCGAAGGCATTCCATGTCGAACCCGACCACCGGGAAGAAGAACTGCTTGCGATGCTGCCGGGATATAACTGCGGCGGCTGCGGTTATCCGGGCTGTTCCGGTATGGCTGCTGCACTGGCAGACGGCTCCGGTTCCATTGACAAATGCAAACCGTCCAAGGCGGATGTCAAGGCTGCGATCAAGCAGTATCTTGCCGATCATCCAAAAGAGGCATAATACAAAACAGGGGAGACTCCAAAGCGGAATCTCCCTTTTTTTGTGCGTTTCGGAATTCTGTCTTTTCTAATCCCAGAACGGTGTCAGTTCCAGTGAACCGTCAAACCCGCTGATGGACAGATACCAGTAGTGCAGGTCTCCGTTTTCGTCTTCATAACAGATGCCGGTGTTCGGCATGGTGCCGTATACATCAGCCAGGAAGGTGATCTCTTCGTTGGGAATCATCTCTTCCTGAAAGAACAGTTCCCATGTCACAAAGCCGGGTTTGCCTTCGCTGTCGGATCCCTCATATTCAAGTCCGAGGATCCGGAAATCATTCAGACGCTCATTGGCGTGCACGGTGAAGATCAGCGGATTATCCGACTGCGCCAGGTTGTAAACCCGTCCGACTTCCGGTCTCTCATCCAGTACAAGGACAGAGAACGGCATTTCGGAGGCTTCTTCATCCGGACGCGGTCCGCGCAGCAGCAACTCCGCCCCAAGTCCCTCGGTTAACGTAAGCGTACCGGGATGTGCGGGATCCATTCCGATAGTCATATTATTGCCAAGCCGGCTGTTGTTTTCCAGATACAGACCGTACCAGCCGGGCTGTTCTTCGGCAGAAAGATAGCCGTCATACGTTACGGTGCCGTCTTTCATGGAGAAGCCGCCGTTTTCATAGATGGTGATCTCCCGCAGACCGGATTCCGTATGCCAGGTTCCCGCAAAGGCGGAGAAGTCTTCCGGCTCCGGGACAGCCGTCTCTGCCGGTGCCGGTTCAGCGGAAGAAACCGGTTCTTCCTGCGGGGCAGGTTCAGGTTCTTTGTGTGCGCAGCCGCTCTGCGTCATAAAAACCAGGAGCGCAAGCGCTGTGAGTAACCGGATTTTCATATGTAATGTTCCTCCTGTGGCGGAATGTTTCTTTTTTTCATTATACGCAGATAACGGATTCCATTGGAAGTGCGGGGGATTTACGGATTCCGGCACTAAAAGATAAGCAGGAGGTATGACGAATGAAACGGGAAATCATACTGAAGTCACTCATGATTACAGTCATAACCGCGGTGCTGGTCCTGCTGTTTGCGGCGGCCGTCAATCTGCGGGCAGAACAGAAACTGAATCTTAAAACAACCTGGATCGCCGCAAGGGATATTCCGCCGCGAACGAAGATTACCGAGAGCGATCTTCTGGAAGCGGAGATTCCCAATGCCTATCTGCTGGATCAGACCGTGAATGAAAAGGCGGAGATCATCGGAATGTATACGGATATTCAGGGAAAGATCCCGGCCGGCTCCGCGTTTTACCGGGAGATGTTAACGGCGGAGGAAGATCTGCCGGACAATCCGACCGCACAGCTGCGGGAAGGGCAGAGCGCCTATACGCTGGAAACGGATCTGGCACGGCTCGGCGGAACGATTATTCCCGGACAGAAGGTGGATATCTATGCTTCTTTGACTGACCGGGACGGCAGTCCGGTCAGCGGCTGTCTGATTGAGAATGCGCGGGTAATCGCAGTCAAGGACCATAAGGGCCTTGATCTCGATGATCCGGAGTCCTCAGGGACGCCGTATCTGACCATTCTGGCGGTGATGCGAAGAGACCTGCCGTATCTTTCGGCCGCAGAAACCGCCGGTTCTGTCCGGCTGATTGCCAGTGTGCAGACATATGCCAGTGATGTGAAAGAGGCGCGGCTCGTTGAAGATTCCGAGCTGCTCAGCTACCTGAAGCGCATCATGGTTCATACCGGGGAGGCTGTCCCGCCGGAATTCCCTGCCACAACCGCCGGTTAAACAGGTATGATTGATGCGTAAAGACAGGAGAGACTTATGTACGCAGAAATCCGGGGAATCCGACTGTATTACGAAATCATCGGTTCCGGCAGACCTTTGGTGATGCTGCACGGAAACGGGGAGGACCATACGATCTTTCAGGAGGCCGCAGATGTGCTGAGCCGGCAGTTTGCCTGTTATCTTATAGATACCCGCGACCATGGAAAAAGCACGCCGGTAAAGGAGCTGCATTACACCGATATGGCAGAGGATGTGCTTGCCTTTCTGGAAGAGAAGGATCTGAAGGATGCAGTGCTGTACGGATTCAGTGACGGCGGCATCATCGGGCTTCTCACATGCATGAAGACAGACCGGGTTACCGATCTCATCATCAGCGGCGCAAATCTTTCGCCGGATGCGGTGATCGGACCGATCGGACTTATGATCAATGTCATGGGCCGTTTCAGCAAGGATGAAAAGATCCGGCTGATGCTGCGGGAGCCGAATATCGATCCTGAGGACCTGCGTGCAATCCGGGCGCGTACGCTGGTGCTCGCCGGAGAACACGATGTTGTGCGGAAATCGGAAACCGAGCGCATTGCGGCATCGATTCCGAATGCATACCTCCGCATCCTTCCTGCGGAAGGGCACGGAAGTTATATTGTACATACCCGCAGGATTGCGGACATCCTGCTTGGATGGCTGAACAGGGAGAACAGACAATATGGAATTTAAGGCACGTGTTATGGAACAGGCACAGCTGGAACGCTCGCTTGCCCGCATCGCACATGAGATCATTGAAAAAAATAACGGCGCAGAGTCGATCTGTCTGCTTGGCATCAAACGCCGCGGTATTCCGATGGCGCAGATCCTGCATGACCATATTCTGAAATTTGAAGGCGTGAATGTACCGGTCGGGCATGTGGATATTTCACTGTACCGCGATGATCTGACGCAGATCAGCGAAGGGCCGCGCACCAGCGCCTGTTCGATTCCGGTCGATCCGGCAAAATATACCGTGATCCTGGTGGATGATGTCCTGTTCACCGGCCGGACGGTGCGGGCTGCCATTGAAGCGGTCTTTGCCTGGGGAAGACCCAAGGCGATTCAGCTTGCGGTATTGATTGACCGGGGACACCGGGAACTGCCGATCCGTCCGGACTTTATCGGAAAGAATATTCCGACCGCAAGAAATGAACTTGTCGCAGTCAAGCTGGAGTCCGTGGACGGTGAAACCGCAGTCGATCTGTACGAACTGTAATTCACATAATTCCACACAGTTTTGACATAATTCCGGGATAACTGGGTCGTAGGATATAACTAACAAGGAAATACAGAACTTCCTTGGAACGATCGGATTCCCTTTCCCGGTCAAATACAAATCCCCTTTGTAAATGATGAATTTGAAAAGGACCTTCTGAATAACAGGAGGTCCTTTTCAATGGTTCTCTTTTTCTCTTAAGCACACATGCAGGATCACGAATGCGATGACAAACCCTGTGATCAGCGGCGCGACAAGACTTCCCGGCGCAAATTTCACATAGGTGATGAGACCGGGTTTGCCCGCGGTGGTTTCCGGATATATTTTCATCAGGTTTACCCCAAAACCTATGCGCTCCACACAATCTCCGCCGGGATAGGTTTTTCCAAGCGGAAGATTGCCGGTGTTATTTACGGTAATCAGATTAAACGCAAAGAGACAGAGATTCACAAACAGAGAGATCAGAACTGCCTGAATGAGATGTTTTTTCATGTCATATCCTCCTTGCGGGTTAATCTGATTATCTGCCGGAACACTGGCCAAGACAATAAAAAACCCTTCATCCGAAGGGTCAGGGGCGACTGATGGGACTCGAACCCACGAAATGCTGGAGCCACAATCCAGTGTGTTAACCAACTTCACCACAGTCGCCGCGAGCAGTTCGATTATAGAACAAACCATTTCGTATCGCAAGGATTTCTTTTCATATGTGCAGAAGACTGTCTGATCCGTCCGGATAAGCAGATGCCAGGATAAAGAAAAACCCGTCCGCAGGACGGGCTCTGTATTTGTAGCGAAGCTCAGGCAAACAGGAAGTAGAGTGCCATGACTGCGCAGATCATTGAGCCGGCGAATGCTTCAAAGCCGGGCTCTTTCCGCATTGAGGCATAGATGCCAAGACCGGATCCGAATACCGCAATGGAGAGAAGAATGGTTCCGATGTATTCAAGTACATATTCCCAGACTTCCTTTTCCATCGTAATGAAATCGGAAAGAATGCCGGACTTCGCGCGGGACACCAGGAAAAACAGGAAGGCGCCGAGCGTGACAGCTACCAGCATACATGGGATAAATGCTTCGATCAGTCCGATTACGAGACTGGAAATACTGAATACGCGTTTTTTCATATACAATCTCTGCCTGCTCATTATATCAAAATCCGCGCAGGCGGGACATAAAATCGCATAGGGGACATAAAAACAGCCCACATCTGCGGACTGTTTTGAAGAATCATTACTCTTCGATATACACGCGTTTCATGACGACCGGTGTCAGCGGCTTGTCGCGCATATCGGTGCGTACTGCCGCAATTTCATCCACCGCATCCATGCCTTCCACGACATGGCCGAATGCCGCGTAGTTTCCGTCGAGATGCGGCGCATCCTCATGCATGATGAAGAACTGGCTGCTGGCGCTGTCCGGCATCATGGAGCGGGCCATCGAGATGACGCCGCGCTTGTGCTCAATCGGATTGTTTACACCGTTGGACGCAAATTCTCCCTTGATGGTTTTCTTACTGCCGCCCATTCCGTTTCCGAGCGGGTCACCGCCCTGGATCATGAATCCGCGGATCACACGGTGGAAGGTGAGTCCGTCATAGAATCCTTCCTTTACCAGTTCCTCAAAGTTTGCGGCGGTAATCGGCGCCGCGTTATGATCCAGCTCGATTTTAATCGTGCGGCCGTTGTCCATTTCAATAACAATCATGTGTTTTCTCCTTCTGCTGTATTATCGGCGGGCAGTGCCTGTCTGATTCGCTTCCCGTCTGCTGAGGACATCCGAGAGGTCCTCTTCTTCTCTTATGGATTCACCTTTCGCTCTGCGCGGAACGGAATGCGGTCTGTATGTCCGCCGCTCCGGTGCGCTGAGCTCATCATAGCGCTGGCGTATTTCACTTGCCCGCAGATTGTCATACTTCAGGCTCTCTTCCACTTTTTCACGGTGGCTCAGGGAGCGGATGTAATCGATCGTCAGATAGATATCAATAACAAGCAGTCCCAGCATGATGAGACCGAAGATAAACATATCTTCTTCAAAAATCAGAATCAGTCCGATCAGCATCATGAACAGGTCACCCGCAATCATGATTCCGGACAGGATTCGTTTCGAACGCAGTTTCATTTTCTGTTACCCCCGACTGTTATCTTACCATTAATTCAGTCCATCGAGTTAAGCCGCACGGAGGATACATCCGGCAGCTGTTTCAGCATCTCAAGCAGATCTTCCACGGTTCCTTCCATTCCGGAAGTGCTGATCGTCATGACGACGGCAGCCTTGCGGTCTACGGGAACGGACTGGGAGATGGTGATGATGCTGGCATTGACGCCGGAAAGACACCGGATCATCTCACTCAGACTTCCCGGCCGGTCCTTCAGATTTACAGAGATGCTGGCACGGCGGGATTCACTGCTTTCCTGCATGCGGAAAACATAGTCCCGGTATTTGTAGAACGTATTGCGGGAAATGCCTGCCTTGCGCACCGCATCCGTGACCGTCATGGTTTCATCAGCTTTCAGAAGTTCCCGTGCCTCAATGACCTTTTCGAGATAATCGGGAAGGATCTTTTTATGAACGATCAGATAATTGCCTGCCATACCCCGTCCTCCATACGCTCCGGTCCGCCGCATACCGGCAGCTCCTGCACGGTCCAGTGTTCGGGAAGTGTCATGATGCGGAAGGACGCACCTGCAGTAAGGGAATGATCGCTGATCAGAAGACAGGTGGACCCGCTTCCGCTGATGACAAGAATACCGCCGGTATCTTCTTCCGTGATCTTTTGGACCGTCTCAAAATTCGGAATCAGGGTTCTGCGGTACGGTTCATGAATCTGGTCTCTTGCGGCTTCCTTAAGCAGCCGGATATCACCGGTGCGAAGTGCATCACAGAGCAGGATTGCCCGTCCGGCATTGGAGGCCGCAACGGCCCGCGGATAACTGTCCGGCAGGATGGCACGTGCCTCAGAGGTAAGCACTTCATAATCCGGCACGAGCGCCGTGAAGCGCAGACCTTCACTGCAGGAAAGGCGGCGTGAGATCCACGCATCCGTTCCCCGCATACTGGCGGTCAGACCGCCGAATACGGAAGGTGCCGCATTGTCCGGATGACCTTCCATGTCACTGACAATCTGAAATGCCCGGTCAATATCGACTTCTCCATTGAGCAGCTGTGCCGCAAGCACGCCGCCGGTCAGAAGGGAAGCGCTGCTTCCAAGACCGCGGGAGATGGGAATCTCCGTCTCGAATTTCACATGCAGGTTTCCGGTGCCGCCGGCCTTGCGGAATGCCTGTATGAACATGTTGTCTTCAGTCTGATATTCTTCCGGGATCCCTTCCAGGATCAGGGTGTCCGACGGAGTCACTTCAAAGGTGTTATACAGCCCCAGGGCAATGCCGAGGCAGTCGAATCCCGGACCGAGATTGGCAGAAGTTGCCGGAACCCGAAGCTTAATCATGGGACAGACCCTCCATCTTCGATGCAATCCAGGCGATACCTTCCGACGCCGGAATCACGGTGTCAAAGCGCTCCGGCAGGGATTCCAGTTCCGCAAGACCTGCGGGAACCGGCATGCCGGAAATCGCCGCAAGGGAACGGATCGCCGCAAACGGATCATCTTCCGCGTGACCGCCGATGGCAGACAGTACATCCTGCGCAAACTTATACGGGCTTGCGGTGGAAAGCACGACCGCATATTCCCGGTGACCGCCCGCACGGTACTGATGCAGGGCGGAGAGTGCGACTGCGGTATGCGGATCGATCAGGATTGATTCATCTTCAAACAGATCATGGATTTCCTTACGGCACATGGATTCATCGCACCAGAAGGCGTCAAAGTCCCGGCGGATGAGTTCCATCATCGCCTCATCTGCGGTGTAGTGACCGGTGCTGTTCAGCTGCTGCATCAGAGAGGCGGTCTTTTCCGCATCGCATCCGGACGCGAAGAAAAGCAGGCGCTCAAGGTTGCTGGAGACAAGAATATCCATGCTGGGGGAGATCGTCTCATGGAACGGACGCTCCCGGTTATACGTGCCGGTGCGGATGAAATCCGTCAGTACGTTGTTGTCGTTGCTGGCGATGACAAGACGTCCTACCGGAAGTCCTGCCTGTTTGGCAAGCCAGCCGGCAAAGATATCACCGAAGTTTCCGGTCGGAACCACGAAGGTCACCGGATCGCCCGGCTGAATCTTTCCGCTTTCCACAAGCTGTACATAGGTACTGAAATAATAGACGACCTGCGGCACAAGGCGGCCGATATTGATGGAGTTGGCCGAGCTGATCGTCACATTGTGACAGGCCTGCTTAACGGTCTCACTCGAGCAGGCTTCCTTGACCATCCGCTGACAGTCGTCGAAGTTGCCTTCCACTGCGACAACGGATACATTTTCACCGCGGCTTGTCACCATCTGTTTCTTCTGCACCGCGGAAACCCCATCGCGCGGGTAGAAGACCGTGATATCGGTATGCGGCACATCCGCAAATCCGCTCAGCGCTGCCTTTCCGGTGTCACCGCTGGTTGCGGTCAGAATTGCGACCGTGTCGCTGCGGCTGTCCATGCGGTATGCGGCAGTCAGAAGATGCGGCAGGATCGTCAGCGCAAGATCCTTGAATGCGCTGGTCGGTCCGTGCCAGAGTTCCATGAAGGAACCGTCCCGGAACGTCTTCAGTGGGACGACTTCCCGGGTATCAAAGGAATGATCATATGCAGCGCTTACGCACTGATGAATGGTTTCGCTTCCGTAATCAGGAAAAAATGCGTTCAGAACCACTTCCGCAATTTCCTGATAGGATTTTCCGACCAGTGTATTCCAGGGAATGGAACAGTTGAGATTATCCGGTACATATAATCCTCCGTCGGGGCTTAATCCGCGGATCACCGCCTGATGTCCGGGCAAGGGACTGCGGGCGGAACGGGTGCTGTAATATTCCATACATCTCCTCCTTGTTTCAAAGTCTATGTCATGATACTATGTTCCTGTTTTGAATACAACTGTACTCAAACGAGAAACAATACGGGAGGGATGCAAATGAAGATCGGATTACTCGGGCACGGCGTCGTCGGAAGCGGCGTGACTGCGATCACAGATTCCTGTGCGGTGAAGAAAGTACGCCGCCTGGAAGTGTCGCGAATCCTTGTAAAAGATGAATGGGAAATGACCGATCCCCGATGCACAACCAACGTGGAAGATATTCTTTCAGACCCGGAGATCGAGATTGTTGCGGAATGCATGGGCGGAATTGAACCCGCGCATACATTTGTCCGCAGAGCACTGGAATCCGGCAAGCACGTTGTCACATCCAACAAAAAGATGTTTGCGGCATTCTGCGGCGAACTGTTCGAACTTGCGAAAGAAAACGGAGTATCCATCCGTTATGAAGCTTCCTGCGGAGGCGGTATTCCCTGGATCAGCAATCTGACCCGGATCCGCCGTCTGGAGCCGGTCTCTTCGTTCCGCGGCATCTTCAACGGAACGACGAACTATATTCTGTCGCGGATGGCACGGACAGGAAGTGACTTCGCACAGAATCTTGCGGAAGCGCAGAAACTTGGATATGCGGAAAAGGATCCGACCGATGATATCGCCGGCTATGATGTCCGATACAAGACTGCGATCACCGCGATGAAGGCGTTCGGCGCCATTGTCGATTCGAGCGAGATACCGACCCTTGGAATCGCGGATGTATCTGCGGAGGATATCCGCTGGGCATCGGAGAACGGCTATGTTCTGAAGCTGTTCGGCGCCGGAAAAAACCTCGATGACGGTGTCAGTCTCTGGGTCATGCCGGTAATGACCGGTGACCAGCAGGTGTTTGCCCATATCACGGATAACTTCAATGCCGTGGAATCGGAATCCCCGACGCTGGGACCGGCAATGTTTGTCGGCCAGGGTGCCGGCTCTCTGCCGACTGCCCATGCGGTCGTACAGGATCTTCTGGATATTTACCAGGATCAGGACGCCGAGGCGGCGTATGCGGAGCGCAAGACGGTCAACAATGATACGGTATGCGCCCGGTTCTATGTCCGTACGGCAAAGCCGGAGGCATTTGCGGACGTCTGTGAAACCAACATTGGAAACGGCGCGTTCCTTACAAAGGAACTGCCGCTCAGTGCACTGCTTGGAATGATGAAAGGATGCGGTGATGAACATGTCTTTGCCGCAATGGTGATGGAATGATCAAGGTGGCAAAGTTCGGCGGGTCCTCCGTCGCAAATGCGGAACAGTTCCGCAAGGTAAAGAAAATCATCGAGTCCGATCCGGACCGTAAATTTGTTGTTTCCTCGGCGTGCGGAAAAGAATCCAGCGAGGATCACAAGGTCACGGACCTGCTGTTCCTCTGTGAAGCGCACGTCCGCTTCGGCGTATCCTATGAGCCGATCTTCGAACAGATCGAAGCCAAATACAACCGCATCAAGAAGGAACTCAAGCTGAAGCTTGATCTCGAAAAGGAATTCGCGTCCATCCGCAGTGTGATGAAGCGCGGTATGAGCACCGATTATCTGGTCAGCCGCGGTGAATATCTGACCTCCAAGCTGCTTGCGGAATTCCTCGGCTACGACTTTGCGGATGCGGCGGAAGTAATCGCATTCCGTTATGACGGGGAAGTGGATATGGACCGCACCCGGGCGCTGATCGAAGCGCGGGTTACCGATCGCGGTCTTGTGGTGCCGGGATTCTACGGTGCACTGCCCAACGGTGTCATCCGTATCATGAGCCGGGGCGGAAGCGATATCACCGGCGCAATTCTTGCCAATGTTGTGGATGCGGACGTGTATGAAAACTGGACCGATGTCAGCGGCTTCCTTGTCGCAGATCCGCGGATCGTAAAGAATCCGCTCGGCATTCCGTGCATCAACTACAGTGAGCTGCGGGAAATGTCCTACATGGGCGCCAATGTGCTTCATGATGACGCAATCTTCCCGGTAAAGGATAAGAATATCCCAATCAATGTACGCAACACCAATGATCCGGATAATCCGGGCACCCTGATCATGGCAGACTGCAGTGAAAAGGACGCGGTCAATCCGCCGCATATCATTACCGGTATCAGCGGCCGCAAGGACTTTACCTGCATTACCCTGCAGAAAATGCACTCCAGCACGGAAGTCGGCTTCCTGCGGAAGATTCTTTCGATCTTTGAAGAATACGGCGTATCCATTGAATCCGTTCCTACCACAGTTGATACCTATTCGGTAATTGCGGCATCTGACCTCATCAACCACTGTCTGTATGACATTGTCGGAAAGATGAAGGAAGAACTGAAGCCGGATGACATCCGGATCGAAGAACATATTGCCCTGATTGCGATTGTCGGCCGGGCAATGAAGGATCAGCCGGGTATTTCCGGACGTCTGCTCTCCGAGTTCGGACAGAACCAGATCAATATCAAGGTCATCAACCAGAGCAGTTATGAGCTCAGCATCATCATCGGCGTGCACAACCGCGATTTTGAAAAATCGATTCAGTGCATCTATGACAGATTTATCAAGGAAGAAGGTAAAAACGCATGAAAATCGGAATTCTCGGAGCGACCGGTGCGGTAGGCCGCCAGATGCTGGAATGCATCGAAGAACGCAATATCGCATGTGATGAGCTGCGGCTCCTCGCAAGCAGCCGCAGTGCCGGAAAGGCAGTGAAGTTCAAGGACAGCGAGCTGATTATCCAGGAGGCAAAGGACAGTGCATTTGCCGGACTCGACTTCGTGCTCGGTGCTGTGGAAGCGGAATTCGCAAAGGAATTTGCGCCGGCGATCAAACAGTCCGGAGCGGTATTCATTGATAACTCCAGTTCCTTCCGTCTGAATCCGGATGTACCGCTGGTCGTGCCGGAAATCAACGGAGAAGATGCACTGCATCATAACGGTATTATTTCCAATCCGAACTGCAGCACGATCATCACCCTGATGGCAGTGGCACCGATTCACCGCCTCAGCCCGATCAAACGCATGGTCGCCAGCACTTATCAGGCAGTCAGCGGTGCCGGCATCAACGGTATGCGTGAACTTGAAGAGGAAGTAAAGGCACTTGCGGCTGGAGAAGCGGTTCAGCCGAAGGTATTCCCGGCCCAGATTGCGTACAACTGCATTCCCTGGATCGGTTCCGACACCGGAAACGGCGTGACAACCGAAGAGGCGAAGCTCGGAAATGAAGGCCGGAAGATTCTGCACAATCCGGAGATGAAGGTTACCTGCACATGCGTGCGTGTTCCGGTATTTCGTTCCCATTCGATTTCCGTCAGCGTTGCCTGCGAGCGTGAGATCGGAATTGAAGAAGCTGCGAAGGCAATCGACGCGGCAGACGGCGTCCGTTATCTTGCGGAAGGCTACCCGATGCCGCTGGATACCAGCAATCAGGATCTTGTCTTTGCGGGCCGTATCCGGAAGGATCCGGCGCTGGACGGACTTGCACTGTGGTGCTGCGGAGACCAGATCCGCAAGGGCGCTGCCTCCAATGCCGTACAGATTCTCGAATATATTGTGAATCACTGAGTTTATATGAGCCGCTGTGCATAACATCTGTACGGCGGCTTTTTTATAAAAAAATCAGGATCCCGTCGGACCCTGAACTCTTGAATGCCCATCCTGCCGCGTTACCCGTTCCGTGCATAAGAAGGTATACCAGCTGTCTGTCTTCAATGTGGTATTCCGCTGTCGGCAATTTACTGTCTTTATAGTGCGGCCGGTTTATATGGGCAACTACAGTATCGGTCTTTTTAACAGAGATTGCAAATGAAAATGAGGGTCTGCACAAGAATGCGGGTGGATTTTTTTTAATTACGATACAATAGGAATGAAAAACAAGGAGAAACCCATCTATGAAACCAGCTGTCAATCTGCTGTTAACATCGCTCTCCACGCTCGGAGACCGGAAATCGCATCGGTACTTTTATTTTGAAAAGGACGGAAGCACACAGTACTGCGACGGACTCAGTGTCGCGGAAGCTGGCGCAAAATATATTCTTTCCAATGTCGATATCGATGAGATTATCGTCTTAGGTTCCGGAAATACCTATTATCCGGGAGAAGAAAACAACCGCATCGTCCTGCGCGAATGGTCGGACTTTACCTCGATGGATACGAAGAAAATCTCGGAGTACAGTTTCTTCCAGTACCGGATCGCCCAGTTCCTCGATGGTCTGGACATGGAATCCGTTGATGTACTGGAAGATACGGAAGGGGTCCGTGTAGAGGAAATCAGGGAAGGCTACCGGAAATTCTGCGGAGAACTTTCGGCGTCCCCCGATTATCGTCCGGACCGGGTATTCCACATCATCTCCAGCAATGAAGAACTGTACGAGAAACTTCAGGACTTCATGCCGGATGATCTCTCCGACAAGGAACTGCTGTGGCTGGAACGTTATATCTATACGCAGTTTGCGGACACCATGAAGCTTTCCCGCCGGGAAGACAATACCGATATCGGCATCCGCTTCGTTCCGACATCCCATGATCAGAACCGGGACTATGTGCCGGCAGAGAATGTTGCCCAGATCGTCAGTGTTCTCAATGCGATCGATGCGGAGGAAGTGAATATCTACATGGATATGCAGGGACTTGCCTCGGCAGAAGGATATACGATTCTGGCTGTGCTTTCGATGCTGAGCAATGACCAGAACAGCCGCATCGGCATCAGTGAAATCATCACCAGTCACTATCGTCCGGGAAGGTTTGCCAATCCGATCGATAACCGTGAGATGAAGCGTTATGACATCAACAATCTCGTATCCGGCATGAATGCATTCATCCGCTACGGAAAGGTTGATGAGATTCAGGCATACTGGGACAGCCGCGGCATTGAGAATCCGCATATCGAAAGCCTCCTCTACGCGATGCGCCGTGTGGATGAAGGTATCTCCTTGTGCAACACCGGCGATCTCGAGTCCGGTATCAATATGCTTAAGAAAGTTTTCGCCAACACCCCGAAAGAAGAACTTCCGGAAGTGGAAAGCAATATCTTCCGGATTCTCGAAGATACGATCCGTCAGGACTACGGTGCAATTCTGGAAGGCGACAGCGTCGATCCGGTGGAACTCGTCCGGTGGGCAATGCGGAAAAAGTTCTACCAGCAGTCACTGACAATCATTGAGTCTCGCCTGCCGCAGAATATCGTGGACAGCGGTATCTTCTACTATGCCGGAGATCCGGACAGCCGGGCAAAATTCCTGGAGGAAATCAATCTCCTGTACTGGGATTACGCACCGAAAGACCGCTGGAACTTCAATGATCTCGCACATTTCTTCATCAAGTACTACGGCCGCACGCAGATCCGCAGCCGCAACATCCGCAACTCGAAGGACCGCCAGCGTGACTTTGCAAAATTCCGTATCGATGAACTGGATAACAAGGCGGAGGAGATGACCAGAGCATTCTCCGTCCTGTATGACCGCAAGGATCTGCTGGAAGATGTGCTGTATACGTATTACCACCTCGGCGATATCCGCAACCGGATCAATCACGCCGAAGTATCGGAGAGCGAAGATATCCGCACGATCGACATCGGGAAGGAAAATGACAGTCTGGTTCTTCTGAGGGACGGCATCAACGCCTTCCTAAAAGCGTATGATGCCGCAAGGGAATACATGCGTGAATACGTAAAGGAAATGGTGAATACCTATCAGATTCCGCCCGAAGAAGTTTCGTCATATACCGCGGCTCACAAACTGTTCCCGAATGAAATCCGGGAGATCCGTGCCGGATCCAAACCGGAAGAGAAATCTGACAAACCCGCTGACAGGCCTGCGGACAAACCGGCACCGCTTGCGGCAGGGGATGTCAAAAAGAGCGTTCTGCCCCCCGGAAGCGGATCAGAGCCAAAGAACGGCGGCGCCAGATCGTATGGAAATAACCGCAGCGGCGGATCCGATACACGCCGGTTCACCGCCGGTAAGGACGGCGATAAACAGACCGTCACAATCGAAAAAGGAAACCAGAAAGTCACCATTACGATTACGGTCGAATAATGAAAAAGCTCAGACAGTGCAATTGTTTCAGACTGTCTGAGCTTTTAGTTTGTCCGTTACTGCAGGTCACCGAATGCCGTGCAGGCTTCCCCGCAGGTATCGGTATCATTCTCTGCGCTGCCGGTGACGGTTTCAAACGGGATCATCGTATTGATCCAGGAAGAGAGGTTTTCCGCATTCCGGAAATAATCGGTATCTTCATCCGAATTCGGATCCAGCATGCCCATCAGTTTCCCGTCTTTGAACAGGGCGGCAGAAGGGGTGTATTTTGCTTTTCCGTCAAGCGGTGTTCCGGAAAGATCCGCATCTGCCAGTGACAGGGAGAAGAACGGAATCTGATCCGAGGCCGCCAGTTCTTCCACGACCGGCGCAAAGGATGCGCAGGCAGAGCAGCCCGGCAGATACAGCGACAGGAAGAAGGTTTCCTGATTCTGAATCATGGTTTTCAGCGCGCCGGTATCGATAGCCGGCACCGCAGAGGAGGCCTCCGGTGTCTTTGAAGGCTGTTCGGGTTTTACGTCCGCTTCCGGTGTGATCCGGTGGAGGCTGGAAAAATCAATGTAGTGATAGTTCAGCTTATGAAAATCATAGAAGGTTTCCCCGTTCTCTTCCCGTTTGATCTTAACGGAATGACTTCCTTCGTAGAACCAGTATCCGCCGGCATTGTAAATCCTTGAAGTATCCCAGCCGAGTTCTCCCAGCATGTTCTTTGTCATGCCTGCATATCCGCCTCCGCCGCACATCAGGATGATATTTTTGTCTTTCGGAAACAGATATTCCAGGATGTCCATGGATTCCATGTAGTTTGCGGTATAACCGGACGCATTGTGCGTGAACAGCGTGCTTCCGGTATAACTGTTTCCGACTTCCGGCGGCAGACCTTCCACATTGACGAGATACGGATAGGGCACTACCTCAAAGCCTTCCACAATACCGGAAAGCCATGCGTCACCTCCGATCGCTTCATAATCCGCTTCATCTTTTAACATCCGCATGTCGCGGTAGACGGTATCAGTGCGTCCGAGGTACTGATCGATCGTTGCCTCATTGATATTCGCGTCAATTCCAAACTGTTCCCCACGCAGACCGGATTCGGGTTCCGGAGAAGGAAGCGGTGCTTCCTTCGGCGCAGAAGTACCGCATCCGGTAAGAAGCGCTGATACAGAAAGGACAGCGCATAATTTCTTTGTGAATGTTCTCATACGAGCAATTATGCCACATTTTGCCGGAATTGTTCAGTGACGGCAGGGGACAGAGGCTCCGAAAAAAAAGCCCGCACAGCGGCGGGCGTTGCATGTTACTTGCGGATGAAGCGGCGGTAGATCAGGATTGCGGCGCAGGCACCGATCACAGCCATGATGATGGAACCGATAAGCCCGGTTGCGCGCAGACCGATCAGATTGCCGATGAGGCCGCCCACAAAGGAGCCGACGATTCCGGTAATGAGATTCTTCGCGATATCTGTGCTGTCAAGACCGAGCAGTCTTGCGGACAGGTATCCGGCGCAGAGACCGACCACCAGGAAATAAAGCAGACTCATAATCATATAAACTACCTCCTTCGTTCCGTTTCCGGAACAATTTTTATCGTAGCACTCAATGGCGGAGAATGGAATATCCGTCAGTCGCTGAGGTCATTGTCCAGCTGAACCGTAAAGGTGTAATCCGGATAGGCGGCAGAAATCTCGCGCATGATTTCCTGATACAGCGCCTTGCGGTCGGAAGCGTAATCAAGCACGACATCAAACGAGATCTGCTTTGTCGCTTCATCCACATAGAAGCCGTGGATCTGCAGGACACCGTCATGCGAGGCGACCATGCGTGTAATATCATCGCGCAGTTTTGCGGCCGCATCACCGGAGGTATTCACGGAGTAAACGGAGATGCCGCCCATGACGATGTGGTGCTCGCGGTAGACATCCGAAGCGATTTTCCGTTCCAGATCGTCCAGTTCCTTTGCGGTCATGGTGTCCGGGACTTCGATGTGCACGCTGGCAACAGCGGTATCCGGTCCGTAGCTGTTGATGATCAGGTCATAAGCGCCCATGACTTCCGGGCGGGAGGCAACGGTTGCCTTGACTGCCTTGGACAGCTCCGCATCCGGACGCTTTCCGAGAATATCGTCCAGTGTATCGCGGATCAGTTCAAAGCCGGACTTGATGATCATTACGGCGATGACGGCACCGACGATCGCTTCCAGCTTGAGGCCGGTAATGAGATAAATAATTGCGGAAATAATGACGGAAGTTGAGATGACCGCATCATTGAGCGCATCCGATCCGCTTGCGATCAGGGAACCGGAGTTGACACGGGCTCCGACCTTTTTCATATAGGTTCCAAGGAAGATCTTTGCGCCGACAGCCGCCGCAAGCAGCAGAAGCGAAACGACGGTATACTGCGGCGTCTCCGGCTGGATGATCTTCTTGACAGATTCCGTGAATGCGGTGATTCCGGCATACAGTACGATGGCGGAAATAATCAGCGCACTCAGGTATTCGATCCGGCCGTAACCAAGCGGATGTTCCTTATCCGGCTTCTTGCCTGCCAGACGTGTGCCGATGATGGTAATCAGGGACGATAATGCGTCCGACAGATTATTTACCGCATCGAGAATAACGGCAATCGAATGCGTCAGTAATCCGATTACGGCTTTCAGGGCCGCAAGCAGTACGTTGACACCGATGCCGACAATGCTTGCACGGACAATTTCACCGGACCGTGCGGCAAGTCCATTCTGTTCACTCATGAGTAGTCTCCTTTGTGAGTATTTTGTTGAGCAGAGCATACAGGGTAACAGCTTCCTCCGGATTGAGCGGAATGCAGCTGCCTACCTGCATGGGAATGTCTGCGGCACGTTCTTCCATTTCCCGGCCTTTTTCGGTAAGCGTGATCCGGACGATGCGTTCATCGCTGGCAGAGCGTGCTCTGTTAATATAACCTTCCTGTTCCATTTTCTTCAACAGCGGGGTCAGCGTTCCGCTGTCAAGATACAGCCTGGCGCAGAGGTCACTGACCGATACATCATCTTTCTCCCATAATGCAAGAAATACGATGTACTGGGTGTAGGTAATGCCGAGCGGCTTGAAAAACGGGGTGTATAACCCCGTTACTTTCCGCGCACAGGTGTAGAGCGGGAAACAGAGCTGGTTATCCAAACACAGCTGTTCCTTCATCAGATCAGTGCCTCAACACATTTCTTCAGCTCGTTCATATCCGCGGTCGGCTCAAAGCGTGCAACGACATTGCCTTCGCGGTCAACGACGAACTTTGTGAAGTTCCATTTGATGTTCGGATTGTTCTTGTAATCCTTGTCGATCTTGCTGAGCATCGCGCCCATGGCAAGTGCCTTGACGCCCTTGCCGAAGCCCTTGAATCCCTGCTGGGACTTCAGATAGGTGTAAAGCGGGAGCTCATTCTCACCGTTGACATCGGACTTCTTGTACTGCGGGAACTGTGTATTGTAATGCAGTGTGCAGAACTCATGGATCTCATCATCCGTGCCCGGTGTCTGACCGGCAAACTGATTGCACGGAACATCGATGATCTCGAGGCCTTTGTCATGGAATGCTTCATGCAGTTCCTCGAGTTCCTTGTACTGCGGTGTGAATCCACAGCCGGTAGCGGTATTGACGATAACCAGAACTTTGCCCGCAAAGTCGTTCAGACTGACTGTATCACCGGAAGGTGTCGGAAGGGTGTAATCATAAATGCTGCTCATAATCATAATCTCCTTTAAATTTTGTACAATTGAATTGTATCAAATATAAATTCGGAGTCAATCGGGATGCTCAGGGTGAAGGTCGGACTTCGGGAGCGGCGTTTATCATTTATAATGGTGTCTGTATGATTACAGAAACATGGAAGAAAGTTCTCCGGGCGATTCTGCTTGCCGTCTGCCTGCTTACTGCAGGATGCGGTTCCGGTTCTGCCGGCGGTACGCTGAGCGGAGAACACAGTGATATGAGCGACTATATTCTTCTCGACGGGGTGGAGCACGTGTACTACGATCTGGATGTCGAGACGATGGTCAAAGCCATGAAGGCAAAGAAGACATTTGCGGTCATGTTCGGCTATCCGGCCTGCGAGTGGTGTGCCGAAGCGGTTCCGGTACTGAACCAGGCCGCAACGGAATACGGAATGGAAGTGGGATATATCAATACTCGCAGTAATCCGGAGTGGCAGAAGAACACAGAGATCACAGATTACGACATGCTGATTGAGGCCATCGGCGGCTATCTGGAATACGACTCCGACGGTGTCCGTCATCTCTATACCCCAACCGCAATCTTTATCAAGGATGGGGAAGTTGTCGGATTCCATGAAGGCACCGTTCCCGATCACAACGCGCGCAACCGTCCTATGACACCGGAAGAACGGGAAGAACTGCTGAATACCTACCGCGGAATGTGCGCCCAGCTTCAGAACGATTCCGCCGCAAAACAGTAATTACAACAAAAAAGGCCATACGGCCTTTTTTACTGGATCTGCAATACTGTGATCATCAACGGTAACTGCTTGAATAAATGGTATCGACTGTAAGCCCGGGCTCTCCGGTCGCGATGGACGGTTTGAAATCAAATTCAAGATAGAACCGCCGCGTATTTGGATACGAACGAAGTACATGGGAATGATCGAAGTCCCGGTAATACCGCTCCTTTTCGGAATCGGAGTACATAATTTTGAAACCGTCGGTTTCGGCGTCGAATTCCAGATCGATACCGTCTGTGGAAGGGTCGATCTGGCCGGTTTTGACAAACTGCTCGTCGAATTGCCTTACGGTATAGATTCCGTTAAAGTACTGACCTTCCGCATCCCAGTCGATATAACCGTCCTCTTTATATGGGTGGGAAGAGGCGCTGTAGATGGTTTCATCACCATATGCCTCCACAAATTCCTCCCAGGTGCTGCCATATTTGATGCCGCGTGAGGTTTCGTAATGGTCCCGCTCACTGTAGATGTTGTAAGAATCAAAATGGACTGTGCGGACATCCTGTGTCGGTTCGTGGTTATCGGAATAGTTCAGTACATATTCTTCAATCGGAAGATATCCGTCCAGCGTCCGGTGTTCCATAAAGAGAGTGGTGCCGTAGCGGAGATGGCGCCCGACAGCCAGCGATACAATGCATGCCAAAACAGCGATTCCGATCTGGAACGGCCGGAGCGGCTTCGCTTCTTTTTTCTGAGCTGTCTGCTTCTTTCCTTTGTTTTGTTTTGAATCGTCGTCCGATTCAAACGGATTGAAACGTTTTGTTTCCTGCTGTGTCTGTACTGCCATACCGCTATTGTAAAACAAAGCTGTGCTAAACTGAAACTGATGACTGAAAAACTTCTTCTGGAAAACGGACCGGATCTGGCTGTAATTATCGGTGCACAAAGCACGGAGGGGCTTGCCGGATGCGGTCTCAGCATACTGGCATGTCCGGTGGAGGAATCCCGCTGGAACAAAGATCTCAGTCCCTGGCCTGCTAAGGCGGTATTCCGCGGAACACCGGATTTTGAAGGCGGGGCAGATGCGTATTTTGAATCACTGCGTCCGCAGATTCTGGCGGCGAAGGAATCGCATCCGGGACGTCTGTTTCTGTGCGGCTATTCGCTTGCCGGGCTATTTTCGCTGTATGTCTGTACGAAACATGATCTGTTTGACGGCTGTGCTTCCGTGTCCGGATCTCTCTGGTATCCGGGGTGGACAGACTGGGTTGAGGAACATCCGATCCAGTGTGCGGATGTCTACTTTTCGCTTGGGAACAGGGAACCGAAGACAAAGCATCCGCTGATGAAGACAGTCGGGGATAAAACCATGGAATGCCGGGATCTTGCGGTGAAAACCGGCATGGCGGTATTTGAGTGGAATGAGGGCGGCCATTTCTGCGATGAATCGGTCCGTATCGCAAAAGCACTCCGCTGGCTGATGCGAAGCGGGGAACAGGACAGAACAGAGATAACTGGAATATAGTGAATTAAGTAATGCATGTATTGCATTACGCTGAGGTGGTTATGAGCGGCAATGAATTATTTGAACTTCTGAACAGCTGCGGCGGAATTGATTCCGTCATAAAAACACCGGCGGGTCTTCTGATTTACCGCCGGAGTGATGAAGCAGTCTCCCTTCCGGAAGATGCACGGATTGTACGTGCCGTATCGGAGGGAAAGGAACTGGAACTGATCCTTTCGTCCGGAACGGAAGAACTGTATCGGGAACTGACTGCCCGTATGAACGAAAAAGAGCCGCTGAATATCCGTCTGATTCTGAATAAGATCATGGATGCGCTGTCCGGTTCGCTGGTTCCGCTTCTGCCGATGTTAATGGCAGCGGCGATGTTCAAAACTGTGGCTTCTGTACTTGGGCCGAACATGTTGAAGGTGCTGGCGGAAGACAGTGATCTGTATACGCTGCTCTCCTTTGTCGGGGATGCCGGATTCTACTTCTTCCCGATTGCGGTCGGTTATACCAGTTCGAAAGTGTTCGGTACCACGCCGATCCTTGGAATGTTTCTCGGCGGTATTCTGATTCATCCGGTGTTTGTCTCGATTGCCGAATCCGGCGCGCCGTTCTCGGTTTACGGCATTCCGGCACGCCCGCTGAACTATTCCGCGACCATTCTTCCGATCATTCTGTCAAACTGGGTGATGTCTTATATCGAAAAGGCGATGAACCGGATCATACCGGAGGCACTGCGCGCAGTCTTTGCGCCGTTTCTGACGATTGCGATTATTCTTCCGATTGCCTTGCTTGTACTGGCACCTGCCGGCTCCATCATCGGTGAGGCGCTGTGCAATCTTCTGATCACCCTTGGAAACAAGGGCGGAATCGTAACGGTCCTTACGATTGCGGTGCTTGCGGCGCTCTGGGAATTCATAATCATGGGCGGTCTGCACTGGCTGTTCATCTCCTCCATCTTCGTTGTACTGGCGCAGAACGGCGTGGAAACCATTATAACTCCGCAGTGTGCTGCCTCTGCGTTTGCGGTGGGCGGAATGGCATTCGGTGCCTTCCTGCGCCTGAAAAACAAATCCGAACGTTCCGCTGCGGTCAGCACGGTCATTGCCCAGATGATCGGCGGCGTTACCGAGCCGGCGCTCTACGGAGTGGGCTTCCGATACCGCAAACCGTTCATCGGACTTGTGGCAGGAGCGTTTATGGGCGGCCTGTACGCCGGAATCACGTACATTCAGGCATACAACTTCATTCCGAGTGCCAGCTTCCTTTGTTTTCTGAATTATGTCGGCGGCACTTCCATGAATGTAATCAACGGCATCATCTCTGCCGTGATCGGATTTGCGGTTTCCTGTGCCGTGACCTTCTTTGTCGGGGTTGAGCGGGAGGCACCTGCTCAGAAATAAAACACTCCGATTCTGAATGAAGTATAAGGACAGCGGAAGCTGTCCTTTTCAATAAATGAGCGCAGAATCTGTTATGCTATGATGGTTGCACTCGGAGGACTCCGTTATGATTCAGGACATCGCACCGCATATTCTCCAGAACCAATACCAGAACATAAGGCCGAACGAACAGGACCCTGTTTTCTGTTTCCGGGACGAATCCATTCTTCTGTGTTCAGAAGGAAACCATCTTTCCTTTCCGCTGCTTGGTCAGCTGAACGTCAATCCAGACAATCTTATTTATCTGTTTTCACTGGATTCAAAACCGCTGTTCCTCTGCCTCGAGGAAGCTGAGGCGGATGGCTTTGCATATGTGAGTTTCAACGAAATCCGAAGACAGAACCTTCAGCCGGAAGAAACCGTTTATGCGATCTTTACGGCATATCATCTTGCGGTATGGTATACCACAAGTCAGTACTGCGGAAGATGCGGACATAAAACCAAGCATGATGAAAACGAACGCGCCATGCGCTGTCCTGCCTGCGGAAATCTTATTTATCCGCGGATCAATCCTGCCGTCATCGTCGGTGTTCTTAACGGAGAGAGGATTCTGATCACACGCTATGCGAGAGGCTATGGCGGAAACGCACTGATTGCCGGCTTTACGGAGATCGGCGAAACCTTTGAGGAAACTGTTGCGCGGGAAGTGATGGAAGAAGCCGGGATCAGTGTGAAAAACATCCGGTACTACAAGTCGCAGCCCTGGGGACCGGCATCCGATATTCTTGCCGGCTATTACTGCGATGTGGACGGGGATGATACCATCACGGTGGACTACAGTGAACTGCGCACAGCCGAATGGGTGAAGCGGGAAGATGTGGTTCTTCAAAGCAATGACTACAGCCTGACAAATGAGATGATGAAGAAGTTCAAAGAGGGAAAGATCTGAAGCGCTCATCATTACAGACAATGAAAAAGAACTGCGGCCGGTATGCATGATCAGGATCAGCGCATACAGACGCAGTTCTTTATTTCATCTTCGGGGTTCAGGGCTCCGGGATTTCCACTGCCGTGCGGTTATGGAAACTCCATGCCCATGCATGTACCGGGATGCCCGGCTTCAGAAGCCGGAGTGCCTGCCGGTAAACGTTCAGCTGCGGACTGTAATGACGCCGGATTGCCTCCGGTGTCATCGCATCGGTTTTGAAGTCGATGAGCAGAGTCTCATCCGGACCGAATGCGACAAAGTCCATCACACCTGTGACCGGCTGTCCGGAAGACGGATCTTCCATATAGAACGGCAGTTCTTTCCGGATGTCCATGGTCAGCGCTTTCTGATACAGATCCGATTCCGAAAAATGCAGGATCGAATCGATGTCACCCGGACGGAGCACCGTATGATCAAAGTCATCCGCAGTCCACATCCGGTTCGGAAGTGCCGCAATGGTTTCATGGATCAGGGTTCCGTATCGTGTGCCGCGGGAGGCAGATCCCGGATTCAGCGGCGGAAGGGAAGTGAATTCCGTTTCGCTCGGACGCATCACTGTCTGTGTCAGAGTCTTTGGGGCTGTGCACCGCGGCAGTTCCCTGACGTAAGAGGGCAGGGTCTCAGGGACGGTCCGGAATTCCTCGGGAGGAATATGTTCCACCCGATACAGGTCAGGCACTTCTCTGAGCGCTGCGGTAATGTATCCGGTAATGCCCTTGCGGCGGCTGAGCTCGGCAAGTGTCATGACCTTCCGGTACGGCTGTTCTGCCTTGGCAAGATCCACGATGAACATGGTCTTTTCAGCCCGGGTCAGAGCGACATACAGGACGCGGATATACTCTGCGATGTCCGCGATGCTCTGACGGTGTTCGGCGGCCATGCGTGCCATGGTGGAGCGGCCGGTCCGCCAGGGGAGATCAAAGTGTTTCAGACTGAACGGAATCTCCGTATCCGGAATCAGTGCATTCTGGGAATCCATCAGTTTGTTGGAGGAACTGCTCCAGAGGAAGACAACCGGATACTGAAGGCCTTTGGACTGATGAATGGTGGTGACCGTCACCACATCATCATCCTTACTGCGGCAGGTCGCATTGGAGGATTTCTCATCTGCGCCGGCGGTCATCATCCGGATCAGATCATAGACAGTAAAGCATTTCCGTGCACAGCGCACGGTTTTTTCATAGAGAAAATCGAAGTTGGCTTTCCCGGCATCTGTGAGTTTTTCATAAAAGCCATGATAAAGCGCAATGCGGTCCAGAAGAGCCGGCATGCCTTTGGAAAACTGATTCCGGAGGGAATCAAACCAGGCGGTGATGTCCGGATAATCCTCGGAAACTGCCCTGCGCAGCGAACCGTGTTTCAGGTGAAGCTGGGCAAGCATTTCATCATCCATCTCAAACAGTTCACCGCTCAGCACCGTGAGAAGGGAAAGCTCATCCTGGGGGTCTGCCAGCACCTGCAGCAATGCAAGGATATACATGCACAGATCACTGTTATAGAAACCCTGACGCGTATCGATGTCATACGGGATACCGCAGTGTTCGAACATCCGTGCCAGCGTGATCTTTTCGGCATGCGAGCGGACAAGCACACAGAAGCTGTTCCAGCGGTTTCCCTCGTCATGAAGCTCGATCATCTTGGAGGCAATCCATCCGGCCTTTCGTTCCTTTGCGCTGAAGCTTTCTTCGTCGCTCTCGGTGTCCTCATCCGCAGGCTGTTCCGGCGCTTCCAAAAGGATCATCCGGATCGGCGGATCATCCGGGGAAGTCTGTGCAGGGACACCCGGAGAAACGATATCTTCTTCTCCGTATACATCCTCGCCGCCTTCAATATTCATCAGACGCTGAAAGAGCAGATTGGAAAATTCGATGATTCTGGAAGAAGAACGATAGTTATGATCGAGCGTGATTCTGCACATCGCGGGATCCTCCGCAAGGCCGCGCATCAGTGCTGGCTTTGCGCCGCGGAAACGGTAGATGGACTGCTTGACATCACCGACACGGAAAATGGTTCCCGGTGCCGCGACGGTGCGGATGATTTCGTTCTGAAGCCACGAGGTATCCTGAAATTCGTCGACCATGACTTCCTTCAGGCGGGCGCGGTACAGCTTTGCGACTTCCTGGTCATTCCGGTTGAGGATCTCCCAGGCATATTGTTCCATATCTGTGAAATCCATACATGCGTTTTCCTGTTTTGCCTTCTGGAAATTCTGCATGGTAAGAATTGTCAGTTCACTGAGCACATGCGCATACGGATACATGTCACGCATGTCCCCGAGAAGCACTTCACTGCTGTAAAGCATTGCGGTCATCTTCTCGCAGGCGCCGTACATCGCGTTTCTTGCATTCTCATATGCAGAAATTTTTTTGCAGGCCGGGGTTTTGATCTCGGTTCCGAAGACATCGAACAGTACCCGGAAGTGATCATAATTCCGTTCCCGCAGCGCCTGTTCCGTACTGCGGAAGCGATTGAAAGATTCCGTGATCTGTTCGGGTTTTCTGATTTCATCGGCTGCGCTGTCCGCAATTTCTTCCATCTCCTGAAATGCATGCTCTGCGGTTTCCCACAGCATGGTGAGCCGTTCATAAAACGCATCGAGAATGACCGGAGGAACATCCGCCATGGCACGGATATTGCGGAAGGTCTCCGCATTGGTCCGCAGATATTCCTCCGCATTGCCGCTTCGCTCCGCAAGATCCCGGAGGGAATTGACCATCGTGCGGATTTCTTCGTAACTTTCCGGGCGGGGACTGTACGCTTCCAGAAGCTTCATCAGCCCGTTATGGTCAACGAGGTCATATTCCGCCAGTGCTTCATTGAAGGCATCTTCCAGCATCTGCTTTCGAAGGCTTTCTTCAAGGATGTTTTCGGCGGTCGCGGGATCGAGGCCTATGACACTGAAATACTTGCGGATGAGGTTCAGACAGAAACTGTCGATGGTGGTGATGTCCGCATCGGCGAGCAGCACCATCTGGGAGGTCAGCCACCGCTTCTGTTCTTCATTCTGTTCCGCGGCCGCGAGTTCCTGAAGCCGTGCGGCTACACGGTTTTTCATTTCACTTGCGGCGGCTTCGGTGAAGGTGACCGCAAGGATCTCATTCATACCGATATGTTTTGCGGCGCAGAGGGAAACCAGACGTTCTACAAGGACCCGTGTCTTTCCGGCACCGGCAGAAGCGCTGACCAGAATATCGGAACCCGTTGTTTCAACAGCCTGAGCCTGGCGGGGATCCATTTTCATATCAGTCAGCCTCCTTTCCCTTTTTCAGAGAGATGTCTTTCATTACAACTTCCCGGGAAGCACGCGGCGGCAGATGATACCGGCAGATGGCTTTGTAATCGCAGAATGTGCATGCGCCGGCAACCGGATCCACATCGATGTCTCCGCTACAGGCGTGTTCGTGGAAGTATTCATACAGTTCAGAGATACACTGTTCCACCGCTTCATAGGAATACTGGCCTGTGCCGGGTGAAAACAGCCGCTTGTAGTCTTCATCGCTGATCAGCGGATCATCGAAGGACCATCCGTTGATACGGCGTTCCTTTACCATGGCATCATGCAGGGATGCATCATTTCCGCATGCATCGTTAAGGACACCGTTTTTGTTGGTCTTGGCAAAACTGCCGGCTTCGGATTTGCCGTTTTCGGATTTCAGCGAAATATAGAACGCTCCTGCCGGTTTACGGTGCTCTCTGCGGCAGGCAACGATCAGATAGGAGAGCAGCTGAAGCTGCAGACCGGCTTTGATCTTCTTTTCCGATAGCGTTTTTTTGGAAGACTTGTAGTCCAGAATCCGCAGAGAAGGACCGGAATAATCGATCCGGTCAATACTTCCGTTCAGCATCACATGTTCTGTGATGGGCTCCTCAAAGTGTTCCTCTGCCTTTTCCGGTTTCCAGGAAGGAGCGGCTTCTTCCGTCTCCTTCAGAAACTGCATGGTCTGAAGGATACTGTAAACCATCCGCTCTTCACTGAGGTTTGCCCGGACTTCCTCATCCGGATGCATTGCGCGCAGTGACGCAAATGCCGGCTTCAGGAACTCCCGGATCTCTGCTTCACTGATCATAAAATAATCTTTTTTATACGTCTTTACCGCATGTTCCATGACGGCATGCTGGAGAGTTCCGATATCGGACTGTTCCAGACCGCCGCGCTGTTCCCTGCGGATCTTAAGACCGGACTGCAGAAACCAGGAATAGGGACAGTTGAACCAGCGTTCAATCCGGGAGACGGATGAATGAATCTGTCCGTCCGTTTCATAAAGCGCCTGTGCGGTTTCCGGCAGGATAGAATGCCTGCGGGGCTCTGCCGGTTTAACTTTTTCCACTTTCCATGGAACCGCTGTGACCGGCTTTGAGGTGATGTCGAACGCCGGCTGAATTTCCCGGCCCTGATAGTCGCTTGCGGCATAGGAATAGATAACCGTATCGGAACTGTTTTCCAGCCAGGAAAGCTGGCTGACCCACAGGGCATGCCGTTCTTCCATGGTCGGATAACCGGGAACCTTGGCAGTGTATGGCTCGTCAAAAAGTCCCTTGCGCAGGGGGACACCCGGATACTGTTTTCCCGAACAGCCGAGAACATACAGCGTATCAACCGGTTCGGCCGGATGGGACAGATCGGTCACCATGCAGAAGGAAGGCTGCGGTTCACTGATCGAAGAGGTAATCGAATCGATTTCCTGCAGCACGAATCGGGCGTCTTCTTCGGTCTCTACAAGCGGAAGTGTCTGATTCAGGCGGTTTCGAAGTGCAAGCGCAGCACCGAGTTCTTTCGGATCAGATGCGATGCGGGAGGAACGGAGTGCCTCAAATGCCGCAGACAGCGCTGCGGCAGGGGAATCTGTACTGCGCAGATCTGTGAAAACCGGTTCGATTGCAGAAAGAAAGCGTTCTGCATTCTGATCCATTGTTTCCGCGTTTTTGTGATCACGTTTGAACTGTATCTTATCAATCTGTCCGGTAAGCGGATGGAATCCCTCTTCCGTCATGGCAGCGCTGAAATGCCGGATCAGGCGGCTGTCCGCATGCGCGGAGAACGCATCCGTTTCAAGACATGCAAGAAATGAATCACGGTCTTTGAACAATGCAAAATGTGCAAGGCTCAGATAGGCATCGATAACCGCAGGCCGGAACGATTCACGGATGGCAGAACATGGAATTGCATATCGTTCAAATACCTGACGCAGAACCGGAAGCTGTGATTCATAATCGCACAGAACAACAGCGCATGATGTGCCGCGGCGGATGATGTCCTGCGCGCAGGCTTCGATTTCCTGGCGCACGCCCGGCGCATAGCGCAGTTCTGTATTTCTGCAGAGCCGCTCCTGATGGATTTCCCTGGAATCCGGAATCGCCTGACGGAGATCATTCAGAAATCGGGAACGGAACGGATCCGCTTCAAACCGGACTTCAAATTCTGCCGGAGACAGCCGGGCCGCATCCGAAAGGATCCGGGAATAGTTCGCCGCAATCGTTTTTTCTTTCAGCGGAAGTGTCAGCGCTTCAGAAAGAATCCCTGCCAGCTCCCGCTCGCTTGCGGTGTCTCCGGGCAGCGTGGCAGTGGATATCCCGTAAAGGGCGCATTCTCTTGCGAACGAAAGGATTTCCTGAATGAAGGCCGGGAAACGAAACATTGCGCGGTAGATCGGGAAGGCGTCAGCCTTTGTCTTAAGCTGTCTGGAAAGCCGGAGTGCATCAGCCTTTTCGTCAGCCGGTTCCTCCTGACGAAGGATATTGGATGGCGAAAGAAGCTGTATATCGGTGATGATCGGACCGCCGGACTGGCTCAGCAGACGGTGCCAGATCAGATTCTTCTGTTCTTCACTGCAGATAATTGTTTTCATGGAATTATTTTATCACGGCAGAACACAGAGCCCTGGAACAGACCGGAACGGGTTGAGTGCGGAAAAACAATCAGAATAGTTTACATACATGTGTGCATGTTAAAAAAAACAAAGAAAATACGCATTCTGTGCATTGAATGGGCATTGATTTTGTGAATATAATAAATGAAACATGCATTATCGGAGGGGAGTATGGCAGTATTTGATGGTCTCGCAGGAATGACCGCCGGTCAGCAGTGTTCTTATAACGGAATGCTGAGCGATTATCTGAAGGAAAATGAAGTGGCGGATGAAGCACTCCTGCAGGCATTTACAACCATCAGCAGCACGGATCCTGATGTTCGGATCGTCACCGATCTGAAGGGGAGCGTCAAGCTTGACAACATCAGTAACCGTATTATTCATTATCGGGACATCAGTAAACTTGTAGGGAACCCCGTGGTTTATCCCTATCTGATTTACGCACGCTACGGCGAATCGGATCAGGCAATGCTGGTGCTTCCGTATGAAGAGGGCGGATACCTGTATGCACGCGGATATTATTACTGCATGAGCGAAGCAGGCAGTCTGTTCTACGAAGACCGCAATGAAATTCTTGAAATCTGCACACCCAATGCGGACGAAATCGTCCAGTCCTGGGAGCGTCTCAAGAAGGAAAAGGCAGGACTGATTCAGCGTCAGCTGGACCGGACATGCTTCAAAAACTATGATGAGCTGAAAACCAAGGCAATTGAAGCAGGCGAAGCACTCAAGGCACGTGCAGCCGCAGAACTGGTTGAGGCAGAAGACAAGGCACCGCTGATCGCGTCCTATGTTGTCCGCTGGTTCCTGCTCAAGAAGCTGGTCTATGTCCAGTACATGGTCAACAAGAATATCCGTTCCTCGATTCATGACGGGGATATTCACAAGCAGCGCAATCAGGCGCGGATCAACGCCGATGAGATTCCGTTTATGAGCTACCGTTCCATGTGGACGGCAGGAACAGAAGCGGAAAACGAGTAATCGCTGACCGGACAGAGACAGATTTGTGAAAGAGACGCCCGTTTAGGCGTCCTTTTTAATGCTATAATTTCTTTTATTAAGAGGATTGATGAAACATGAGACATTCACCCAACGGATTCTGGATCTTATTTCTGCTGTTCTTTGTCTTTGGCTTCTTTGACAGCATCATTCCGCTCCTGCTTATTTTCGGAGCGGTTACCTATATCATGACGCAGGCAGTAAGGGCATCCAGACAAAATACATATACCAGCTCCAATGCGAGCTCCCGCCGGGATACGGTGCACCGTTACGGCATGAGTGATACCCGCCATTCCGCAGATAAGAAAGCCCGTGTAAACTCTTATCTTCTGAAGCGGTTCCGCAGCGGGGAACGGGCGATTACCCTGACCAGCGGCAGTCATAACCTCGTTCTGACGCTCAAAGGCGGCAGATTCTCGAGCCTTGATGCGCTTGAGGTCGACTGCGACGGTCATTATTTCCGTACGGTTGCGGACTTCCGGAGAAACTACGGGGAAATCTATGACCAGATGTTTGACACGCTTCTGACAATGGAACAGAACGATGTCGCGGTTGTTTCGCCGGAGATCGTCGATGTGGACTATGTTCCGAAGACCGGAACAGCACAGCAGGCTAAGAAGCCGAAACAGGAAAAACCGAAGGAACCGGAAAAGCCGAATGATGCGGTTTCCTTCCGTGAACAGATCACCGCGCTGAATGACGGGATTCCCGATGAGGAAATCTCCAACGGGCTGTATGAGACCGCTGCGCTGCTGAAACAGCTGGATGATCTGGAGCGGACCTTCCCGAAACAGAAGGGCAAGCTCAAGAAGCTTTACAGCAACTATCTCCCGTATCTCATCGGTATTCTCCAGCAGTACACAAGAATGCAGAATGTGCAGACCGATGCGAATTATGAAAAGAATGTTCAGAGTCTGAAAGACACGATCAGTCATATCAACAGCGCCATGAAGGATCGTCTGATTCCGGCAATGTCCGAGAGTGATTCGATCAATCTGTCCGCAGATATGTCAACGCTCGAAGCGATGCTGCGGAAAGACGGCATGACGACAGATGACGATATCATGATGGCTCTGAAACAGCAGACTGCTGCTGAAGAAAGCAGCACACTTGAGGGGTGATGAATCATGTCAGATAAACGTACCGAAGAAAAAGAACGCCTGATGCGGGAAATCCTGAACAAGGACCGCACATCCGGAACCGTGAAGACGGATGATGTGGTGCTCGTGACAGGCAAAGGCGAAGACTCTATCGATAAAACCGCAGAGGATGTTTCGACGATGTCGAACATGATCAATTCCGCATCCAAAGCAACGTCCGATCTTCTGAAAAATGCCGACCGTTCCTTTGAGGAGCTGCGCAAGCTGCTCACCGGCCAGCAGAAGGAACTGGAAGAATTGTCAAAGGACAACGGCTTCAATCAGGCGGATATGGAACGCGTTCAGCGGGAAATCGAGCAGGACTACAATCTGTCGCCGCAAGAGGCGAAGAATCCTGGCGTACTTACCATGTTTGATACCCAGAAGGTGTTCGATGAGATCCTTGTCGAGATGGATGAGGAAATCGTCGGACAGGATGATGCGCTGCGTCAGTTCTGTGTTGCCTTCCGCCGTCCCTATGTCATGGGTGCGGAAGAAGGTAAGGCAAAGAATGTCATTCTCGTGACCGGCCCCAACGGAAGCGGACGTCATGCCTGCGTGACCCGCATGGCAAAGTCGCTCTTTGAGCACCGTGTAATCGGCAGTGATGATGTCTATACCATTGATATGAGTCTTTATCAGAGCGGCGCGCAGGAACAGATCTTCCTGCAGGACCTCTACAAGGATCTTTCCGGCAGAGGCCAGATCATCTGCTTTGAAAACTTTGAGACCGGTTTCCCGGGCTTCCTGCGGATGGTGGACTCTCTGGTATGCACCGGAAAGGTAACGCTCTCCAAGCGGTATGTTCTGAACAAGGGCATTCTTGTGGAGAACCAGACCGGACTGGTGAAGGATGCGGTGGACTCTCTGTCCGCATCCGGCAAATTCCTCGTCTTCATCACAAACAACGGCACAAAGGCTGTTCAGGACGCATTCGGTGCCAACTTCCTGTATCACGTGCTCGATACGATTACCCTTACACCGTTTACCGAAGCGGACGCAGGGGAGTTTACCGACCGCCTGAGCAAAGCCCTGATCGACAAGGCAAACAAGAACCTGAAACTTGCGGTGACGGTAAGCCCGGAACTGCGCGGCTGGGTTGTCGCAAACTATGACAAGACCAACGGTTCCGATTCCCTGACCGGTCTGTTTGATGACTTCTACATTTCCCTGAGCCAGGCGGCACTGACGCACAACTTCTCTGCCGGAACCTCCGCGATTCTGACTCTGCAGGATGGTGTTCCCTCTGCGCTGATCAGCGATACTGCGGTTACTCTGACACGGTCCAAGACCAGTGCGGAAGAGATTGAGGCAGTCAACAAGGAGCTTGATCAGATCGTCGGTCTTGAGACGATCAAGGCATATATCCGTTCCCTGCAGAATCACATCCGCATGCAGGAGGTCCGGAAAGCACAGGGCATGAAGACCAGCGAGATTTCCAAGCATATGATCTTCACCGGAAACCCCGGAACCGGAAAAACGACCATTGCGCGTCTGATCTCCCGGTATATGAAAGCCATCGGTGCACTCAGCCAGGGCCAGCTTGTGGAAGTGACCCGAGCCGATCTTGTCGCACAGTATGTCGGTCAGACGGCACCGCTTACCATGTCCGTCATCAAGTCCGCGCTCGGCGGTGTTCTCTTTATCGATGAGGCATATTCCCTGTACCGCGGAAAGGACGACTCCTTCGGCCTTGAATGTATTGATACGATCGTCAAGGCGATGGAAGACAACCGCGACAACCTGATCGTCATTCTTGCCGGTTACAGCAAGGAAATGAAGACCTTCCTGGAGTCCAACTCCGGTCTCAAGTCCCGTTTCCCGAATACGATTCACTTCCCGGACTACACCGGAGAAGAGCTGCGCAAGATTGCGGAGATCCAGGCAAAGTCCAAGGGCTATATGATCGAAGCGGAAGCGCTGCCGAAACTGGAAGAATACTTCAATGAAGTACAGGCAACGAATGCGGCGGAAGCCGGCAACGGACGTCTGGCACGCAATGTCATTGAAGACGCAATTCTCAAGCAGTCCGGACGTGTTGTCAACGATCCGGAAGCGAAGATCGATGAACTCAAACTGGAAGACTTTGACTTTACGGTAAAAGTCAAACCGAAGGATGAATTCGCTGATCTCCGTGAATTCAGTGAGATGCTGAAAGGACAGACAGAAGACTGAATCTGAATGACCTGCTCCGTATTCTGCGGAGCGGGTTTTCTTTTTGCCGGAGACAGTTCGGCGGTTTCTTTTTGCGCATTGTTTTTTAGCGTGTCTCTGCAAGAAGCAGGCATATGATGATAAAATATTTCCGGCGGTTACTGCATATGGAAAAAGTTAAAAAGGTCATCCTGGTCAGTGGAATGAGCGGTGCCGGAAAGAGCACAGCCACTTCCATTCTGGAGGATATGGGCTACCACATCATTGAAAATTACCCGGTTCAGCTGCTCAGTCTGCTTGTGGACATCATCGAGAACAGTGTTGACCCCAGGTATAACTACATTGCGCTTTCCACGAATGCGAATGACTTCCCGGAATTCCTGCGCGGAATCAAAGGCGAAGGCATGGATGTACGGGTGCTGTTTCTTGATGCCTCAGACATCGTTCTTATCCGCCGCTACAAGAGTACGCGCCGGATGCATCCGCTGCTTCTGAGCAACACCGCCAACACGCTGGAAGAAGCGATCGCGGTGGAACGGCAGATGCTCGCCAGAACCGACATGTCCTCCTTTGTGACCGTAGATACGTCCTATCTCACGACAAAGGAAGTCAAGCGTGTGCTGGAACAGTATTTCGCAAAAAGTGCCGCACCGTCCTTTTCCATTTCCTTCCTGTCATTCGGTTATAAATACGGTGTGCCGATGGATGCGGATCTCATGATTGATGTCCGTTTCCTTCCCAATCCGTTCTGGGTGCCGGATCTGAGAGTTTACTCCGGAAATGATCCGCAGGTTTATGACTATGTCATGGATAAGGAAGAGACAAAGGAATTCTGCCGCAGGCTGCTGTCCTTTCTGGACTATGCCTTTACCGAATACGTAAAGGAAGGGAAAAACCATTTCACTGTCGCTATTGGCTGCACGGGCGGACAGCACCGTTCCGTCACCATCACCAACTTCCTGTACGACCATTACAGGAATCAGTACCGATGCTACAAACAGCATCGTGATGAGAAGGAATGGATCGGTCATGAATAAACGTGTTGTCATTATCGGCGGCGGACATGGACAGGCTGCGATCTGCCGCGGCATCAAACATATTGAACATATCGATATCTCCGCAATCGTTACGGTTGCGGATGACGGAGGAAGTACAGGCCGTCTGCGCCGGCAGTTTCATATCCCGGCAATGGGGGATATCCGGAATGTCATGATCGCCCTTGCGGAAAGTGAGACCATGCTGGGGGATCTGATGAATTACCGGTTTGAGGATCCTTCCGGGGATGAGACTGATGTTTCCGGGCATAACCTCGGAAACCTGATCCTGACAGCGATGACCCAGCAGTGCGGTTCCTTTCTGGAAGCAGTGGAAACCATCGGAAATGTCCTGAAGGTGAAAGGATCGATTATCCCTGCCACTGCGCAGGTTATTACATTGTATGCCCGGATGAATGACGGCGTCATTGTGCGCGGCGAGGCGAATATACCGACCGTGATGAACCATATTCAGAAGGTGTTCTATGACTGTGATGTCAAGGCAACTCCGGCCGCAGTGAATGCGATCAAGAACGCAGATCTGATCATTTATGGAATCGGATCTGTGTATACGTCCATTCTTCCGAATGTGATCATTCCCGAAATCCGGGAGGCTCTTCAGAACACAAAGGCGGAGCGGGTCTACTTCTGCAATGCGATGACGCAGCCCGGTGAAACCGACGGCTATGATGTGGAAGCGCATGTGCAGGCACTGCTTGATCACGGAGCGCCGGTGGATGCGGTCATCGTATCGTCCGATACGATTCCTGAAGCAGTCATGGACCGCTATGCAAACATGGGAAGCACTGCCGTTACCGTCACCCAGAGCGAGCACCCGTACCGGATCATTCCGCGGGAACTGCTCAACTTTGAAAAGGGACTGGTGCGCCATGACCCGCAGAAGATTCAGGCTGCGGTTGAATCCATTCTTTAAATAAAACAGCCAGGTTGGAAACGGAGACAGCATGTCATTTACATCTGATGTAAAACAGGAGTTATCACTGAAGAGTGTCACCGGCGGAGAGGAGCGGGCAGAGCTTTCTGCGCTGATTCAGATGACCTCTTCCATTTCAGTGTCCTCCCGCGGCATGGCGATCGCCGTAACAACCGAGAATGCCCCGGTGTCCCGGGCAATTTACCGGATGATGAAGGGGCGTTATACCGTCAATATTGAGACATCAGTACGCCGCCGTATGAATCTGAACAAGAACCTGATCTATTCCATGAAGATCTACGGACCGGTCACGGAAATTCTGAAGGATCTCTGCATCTACAGCGCCCGCGGTCTGCAGGACCGGCCGCTTCAGAAAGTGGTTCAGAAAGATTCCTGGGCAAGAGCATATCTTGCGGGAGCCTTTATGGCAGACGGCAGCGTCAACTCCCCCCAGACGAGCGGTTATCACCTTGAAATCAAGGCATGCAATGAAAAGCATGCGGAGTTTCTGATTGATCTGATGGCGCGGTTCGATATTCCTGCCCGTTCCATTACCCGGCGTTCCAAGCATGTGGTATATCTTAAAGCAAGCGACCGGATTTCGGATTTCCTGCGGGTGTGCGGTGCCGACCGTTGTCTGCTGGAATTTGAAAATGAGCGGATCTCAAGGGATTTCATGAATAACATGCAGCGGCTGAACAACGTGGATGTCGCCAATGAAGTAAAATCGATCCATGCCAGCAACAAGCAGATTGCGGATATCGAACTGCTTCAGAAGTATGACCGTCTGAAGAAACTGGATATCAAAGTGCAGGAAGCTGCGGATCTCCGGCTGCGCAATCCGGACGCGACACTGAGTGAACTGGCAGATCTGTATAACCGTGAAACCGGATCTTCGGTAACCAAGTCCGGCATGAAGCACCGGTTTGTGAAAATCCGCGATCTTGCGGAGGAACTGAGGAAACAGCATGGGGAAGAATAATCCGTTTGCCGGTTTTCTGGCACTTGTCGCAATGAGCTTTCTGCTTATCATTCTGTTTCCGCCGCTGCTGCTGATCGTTGCGGGTATCGCACTGTATCTGTGGCTACGGGTCCGGAAGGTGAAGAAGCAGATGGAACGGGAACTGAAGGAACAGCCGCAGCCAACCTGGCAGGATGACCTGTTTCAGGAACAGGCGGCCCGGCTGAAACGCACAGAAGATGCGGAAGTAATAGATGTGGAATTCACCCGTAAGGATGATAATGAAGAAAAGAGGCAGAGCATATGATACAGCAGGCTGATAAAACAATGATTCCCGGAATCCGGGAAAACTGGCGGGTATGTTTTACGCTGGATGATCCACGGTATGCGGATTTCTTCTTCCGTCAGATCTGCCGGCCGGAGTACTTTTATGTGGATACGGAAGGAAACAATATTGCGGCTTCCATCTGTATGATTCCGCATGATGTGATGTTCAACGGCCGGATTCTCCGCATGAGCATGCTGAGTCATGCATGCACGATGCCGGCTTACCGGAACGAAGGACGAATGAAGAAACTGATTGAAACGGCAGTGGATGTCTGTTCGCACCGCGAGCTGATCACGCTGGTTCCGGCGGCTTACGGTGAATCGTACCGTCCGTTTGGATTTGAGCCGATCTATTACCGTACAGCCTATACGCTGGAGCGGGAAGAGGGCGCACGTCTCAGCACCTATGGATGTATGTTTGAACCGCATCCGGTGGATATGTTAAAGGTATACAGTTCTTCCATGCACCGCTTCAACGGTTATGTCGCAAGAACACCGAAGGATTTTGAAAATCTGAAGCGGGAGATCAATACCCGCGGCGGCAAGGTCGTGGCGTACTTTGATGAGAAGAACAATATCCGCGGTTATGCGACGGTGCTGCTGGAAGGCCGCGAAGCAAAGATCGAGGAAATGATCTATCAGGATTCCACGGCGATCATGAAACTTGTTCATGCCGCAATGCAGGAGCGTGCAACGGTAACGCTTCACGTTTCACAGGCGGAAAACCTGAGCCGGCTGTTTCCGAACGCGAAACAGCGCACATATCCGGTTGTCATGGCCCGTCTCAATGAACCGCGTCTGTTCTCAAAACTGTTCAGCTGTGAAGCACGGACAATTCAGGAAGCGTACCGCATCAGCACGAAGCCGCTGATGATGGTGGAAACCGTCTGATCCGGTCAGAATCACTCAGACCAGCGGATGCCGTTTCGGCATCCGTTTTTGTCTGGGCAGGGATGGAAAATATGCGCATAACTATGCAGAAAACGGAAAAATGCTGCTGTTTTTCTGCGATTAAGACGCAGGTATAAAAATGCATGTGGAAAACCGGTGAAAAGATTCACTTATCAATTGACTGTATAAGCCCCAAAAACGTATAATTTATACGCAACAAAATAGGAGGTCAAAATAACTATAATGACAGATGTAAGAGTTGCGATTAATGGATTCGGACGTATTGGACGTCTTGCTTTCCGCCAGATGTTCGGCGCTGAAGGCTACGAAGTAGTAGCTATCAACGACCTGACAAAGCCTTCCATGCTTGCTCACCTGCTGAAGTATGACACAGCACAGGGCGGCTACTGCGGAAAGATCGGTGAGAACCTTCACACCGTTACTGCTGATGACGAAGCAAACACAATCACTGTAGACGGCAAGACACTGCAGATCTACAAGGAAGCTGATGCAAACAACCTTCCTTGGGGCGATCTGAAGATCGATGTTGTTCTCGAGTGCACAGGTTTCTACACCAGCAAGGAAAAGGCTTCTGCTCACATTAAGGCAGGCGCTCGTAAGGTTGTTATCTCTGCTCCGGCAGGAAACGATCTTCCGACAATCGTTTACAACGTAAACCACGAAACACTGAAGCCGGAAGACACAGTTATCTCCGCTGCTTCCTGCACAACAAACTGCCTGGCTCCGATGACAAAGGCACTCAATGACTATGCTCCGATTCAGAGCGGTATCATGACAACTGTTCACGCTTACACAGGCGACCAGATGATTCTCGACGGCCCGCAGAGAAAGGGTGACGTTCAGAGAGCTCGTGCCGGTGCTGCGAACATCGTTCCGAACAGCACAGGTGCTGCTAAGGCAATCGGCCTTGTTATCCCTGAGCTCAACGGCAAGCTCATCGGTGCTGCACAGCGTGTTCCGACCCCTACAGGTTCCACAACAATCCTGCACGCAGTTGTTAAGAAGGATGAAGTAACTGTTGATGAAATCAACGCTGCTATGAAGGCTGCTGCTAACGAGTCCTTCGGTTACACAACCGAGAAGCTCGTTTCCTCCGATATCATCGGCATGAAGTTTGGTTCCCTCTTTGATGCTAACCAGACAATGGTTTCCAAGGTTGCGGACGGCGAGTACCTCGTTCAGGTAGTTGCTTGGTATGACAACGAGAACTCCTATACTTCTCAGATGGTTCGTACCATCAAGTACTTCTCCAACGTTAAGTAATTAAAACGTCTTAACAGAAGAGATTAAGAAAAAGAGATCCTCTTGGGCAGATGCCTGAGAGGATCTTTTTCTGTCTGATGCCCGAATCATGATGATATACGTTACAATGAAAACAGGAACGCATGTTATGAAACGGCATAATTTATACAATCGTCTTTTATTAATGATTCTGACAGGAGGTGTTCTGATGCCCGGATTAAGTTCCTGTAAGAAGCCGCTGTATGACAGTAATCATAAATTCCGAAAGGATGTCACTCTGGAAGAACTGCGGGGTGTTGAAGTGTCGCACGGACCGCTGACGGGAGTGCAGTATTCTCACGGCGGCGGAATGCAGGGAGACACGAATCTGATCGAGCTGTACCGGGACAAGGACGGCAGGGCAATGATAAGGACATCCCATGCTGCGGAACATTCCTTTTCTCTGATCGAGAAGGAATACACGGCGGATGAGCAGCTGTTTGACGCACTGCGCGAGCGCATCGACAGAAACAATCTTTCTGTCTGGGAAGATCTTCCGTTTGATGAGGAACATATTGCGCTGGACGGACCTTCCACATCGATCGGAATGTACTTTGATGACTCGGAAACCGGCGGATACAGGCGGGAATACTGCCGGATCAGTTATGACAATGTGATCCCGGAAGGCAGATATGAGATCCTGAATGAATTTGCTGAGACGCTTCAGTCCGGGATTCGCGAAGAAAATCTCATCAGCAGCGGGTTCGTATATGACGGCAGCCGGATCGTAACCGGAAGAGACACGGACAATACGGATATGGAGATCAGTGCCCTGGTCTCCGGATACTGGGTCTGCAATGACAGCGGCACACAATACATCATCTACAGTTACGGACTGCGGGATACGGTCGATGTGGACGTAATCAATGATCCGGGCCGCAGTGAAATGAGCTATACGGTTACAGATACGATTCATGAACCGTATAAAGACGCGGATACCGGATGGCATGTTCTGTTACGTGATGAGAATGACAGTGAATGGGTGATATATACCGAAGGAATGCAGCTGGTGCTGCGCAGAACCGATGATTCTGTCTGCTTGCGCTTTGACCGAAGAGGATAAGAAACACGGCGGAAATCAGGGATGCACGATGAAAGGCATCGCCGCCTGTGCTGCGGGCGTTTGAAAGCGTGGAGCTTGCGCTCAGCGGCGTGCATATTGACAGTGTGCACGGCATCAACGGGTTCACACCGGAAGATACCATGCACAATATGGGACGGATTGCTTCACCGGGCATGACCATGACAGAGAAAACCATTGTCGAGATCCAGCAGGAAAAACTGCAGGCATGATAATGAAAAGGAGCCGTTCCTCATCGGAATGGCTCCTGTATCGTTTCAGGCGATGAGCACCGGCTCCGGCCGGGCTTTTTTCTGTTTTTCTTCCTCTTCTTTGATCAGCTGTTTCTCGACCAGCTTTGCGAATTTTCCGCCGCGTTCCATCAGTTCGCTGTAGGTTCCTTCTTCTGCGATTACGCCGTTTTCCAGCATGATGATCTTGTCGCAGTTTTCAACGGTGGAAAGACGATGGGCGACCATGATCACGGTGCAGGAGAGTCCGTTGACAGCCTCAAGAACCTTCTTCTGCGTCATGTTGTCAAGCGCCGACGTTGCCTCGTCCAGAATCAGTACGCCTGGTTTGCCGATCAGTGCACGGGCAATCAGGATCCGCTGCCGCTGACCGCCGGAGAAACCGCAGGAATTGGACTCGGAGATCTCCGTGTTGATGCCGAGCGGAAGCGTACGGATGTAATCACCGATACATGCTTTATCCAGTGCGCTCCATACTTCCTCTTCGCTGACCTCTTCCGTTGCGCCGAAGGTGACGTTGCTGAAGATGGTGCCGGGGAAGAGCTTGCTGAACTGGAAGACCGATCCGATCCGCTGACGCAGAGATTTCTGATTGAGCAGGGTGATGTCCTTGTCGTCAAAATAGACAGCGCCGGAATCCGGTGTTTCCATGCCCATGAGTATTTTGAGCAGTGTGCTCTTTCCGCATCCGCTTTCGCCGACGATGGCGATCTTTTCACCGGCACGAACATTCAGCGAAACGCCGCGCAGACAGCCGCGGGATTCATCTTCGTAGGAAAAGTGAATATTCTCTGCCCGGATGCGGCCATTGAGATGACGGACATATTCGAGATTCGGTTTTGTATCGGATTTCGATGCGAAGATCGGACGGACATTGTCCGCAAGGTTTTTCATCCGGAAGAGATTGCTCATGACACCGGTGACCGTTGAAGCAACCGAGATGACCATGGAGTAGGAAGTGGTAAATACCATGTAGCTTTCACGGGTCAGTCCGTTCACCGCGGTCAGTCCCATCAGCGTAACAGTAGCGGCGCTGGTAAGCATGGTGATAATCGCGCCCTGATGCCGCAGGAAGAATGGCTGGTTGTACTGATAATGCAGAATGTTGCGGTAGTTTTCAGCCCACTTGGCATAGACGGCTTTTTCTGCCCCATGCCTTTGATCTTCTGAATGCCGCGGACAACGGAATAGAAGAAGCTGCTGCTCTCCATCTCCACTTCCATGGATTTGCGGTCAATGAAGGCGTTTCCGATCGCCGCAAGAATCGCCGCAATGATCTTCAGAAGAATGAAGAAGACTGCCGGCAGGAACAGTTCCGGCGCAAGCCGTTTCATCTGGGCAAGATAGACACCCGAGAACGAAAAGTTCAGCAGGATATCCAGGAAGATATTGATGATCATTGCGGAGAGATTCGTACAGTTGGAAATCCGCTTTGACAGCTTTCCGGAAGAGTTCTCCGAGAAGAAGGAGCGGGGCAGGTGAAGAATGCGTGCCATGACATCTGCCTGAATCCGGATGGACACCCGGTTCTTCAGCATATTGAGCACCCGCTGCTTCAGAAGCGTGATCAGACCGCGGACGATATTCAGGGTCATGAACATCGCAAACACCGTTTTCAGCATCGCCGTATCCGCATTGGGATCCGTCAGGAACGTGTTGTACACCCAGTTGCTGATACGCGGCAGAAGCAGACCAAGTCCCGACACAAGCGCAGTGGATATCACAAGATACGCCGCATCGTATATGGTCATGTACTTCAGCGTATTGCGGATGAAGGTCCAGACGATGGACTTCGATACCTGCATCGGCTGATTGATGACATAACAGCCCGGTTTCAGCGACCGGCAGTATTTCCGGGTTGCCTGCCCGCGGGAAGAATCATGCGGGCAGTACCACTGATAGCCAAGCAGAGTCGGAGTCAGTGCCACGACTTTGCCGTCCTCACGGTACGCAAGAATGTATTCGGTGCGTTCTTTTGCTTCGTCTGCGACAGACTCCGCATAGCGGTACATGATGCCGTGCGGATCAAGCATGGACTCCATCACCGCATCCACGGAATGATAGCCATAACGGCGAACTGCCGGAATGTGAAATTTATCCAGAATAAAGATCAGCGCACTCTGCATGTCATCGATGTCACTCTCCATGCGCCGGATATGCTGGTCATGAAACAGCGCCTCATCGGCGTACTGCTCCATGAGCTTGTTGTTTTCTTCTTTTTTGCGGATCAGATCACTGTAAATACCCATAACGGCACCTCCTTACTGTGACCCGATCAGCTGACGGTACAGACCTTCCTGGCTGTACAGTTCACTGTGGGTTCCTTCCTGAACGATTTTGCCTTTATCCATGACATAGATGCGGTCACAGTCTACGATCGTGGAAAGACGGTGTGCGACGATCACGCAGGTCGTGCGCTTGTCGCGGATCGCCTGAATGACCTTGCTTTCGGTAAGGGCATCCAGGGCAGACGTGAATTCATCAAGAAACAGAACGGTCGGCTCATGCGCCAGTGCCCGCGCCAGTTCCAGGCGCTGCAGTTCTCCGCCGGAGAAGTTCCGTCCGTTTTCAAGTATCTCGGTGGCATAGCCTGCCGGATCACGCATGATGCGGTCATGGATCTGCGCATCCCGTGCGGCGAGGTAGATTTCATAATCCTCAATCGTGCTGTCCCACATCCGGATATTGGAATAGACAGAATCCTCAAAGACGACCGATTCCTGATCGACGGTCATGATCGAAGAATGGAACACGACATCCGGGATCTCTTCCCGCTTCAGTCCGGAGTAAAGGATCTCACCGGATTCCGGTCTATACAGATCCGCCATGAGTTTCAGAAGGGTGCTCTTGCCGCATCCGGTGCCGCCGACAATTGCGACAATCTGACCGGGACTGACTTCCATGCTGACATCATCGACTGCCAGGTCATCACCCGGATTGTACCGGTAATTCACATGGGATACTTCGATATGTCCCGGCAGTTTGTCATATACCTTTCCGTCTTCCAGCGGGATTTCTTCCGGTACTGGCCGGCGGTTGATATCTTCCACACGCTCAATGTTTGTACGCATGGACTGCAGGGTATTGACGGAGGTAAGCACATTATTCAGAGAACCGCGCAGATTTCCGAGCACGCTTCGGAACAGTGCGATTGTTCCGAGCGTGAACTGACCCTGCGTGATGAAGTACGCACCGAGAAACAGCTGGATGCCCTGAAGGAGATAATTGTGGACATCGGATACCGCCCGGATCACCTGATTGATCTGGAAGGTCGCGATCTTCGATTCATTGACCTGAGACTGCGACTCATACCACATGTTGAAGAAAGCTTTTTCCGAACCGGTGGATTTGATTGTATCGATCATGCTCATACCGTTGAGCACGGAGGAATTCAATGCACCGGTGCTGGTTGCCATGGAGCGGGAGATGATCGCAGTGCGTTCCTGCAGGCGCAGCACAATGAAGGAATTTATGAGTTCAATGCCGATACAGAGCAGGGCAATGGTCTTATTGTAGGACAGAAGCAGACCGAAATAGAACACGGTCATGACCGCGTTGATCAGGCGGGGCACCAGAGAACTTACCAGCGTATGGGCAAGCTTCTGATTGCCGCTCATCCGCTGCATCAGTTCGCCGGCGCTGTACTGTTCAAAGAAGCGAAGCGGCTGTCCGAACAGATGCTTGAACATATCACTGCCGGATTCCGCCAGCATATTCCTTGTGGCGTTATTGATGATGGTTTCCTTCAGGATCGTAAATACCGCATACAGCAGAATTCCGCCCAGCAGGATGGCCATCATGATCACTGCCGCAGAGGGACGGTCCGCTGCGGTTTTTCCAAACAGGTTCAGAAACGGCGTCAGGAAGGACAGATCACCGTCGGTGCTGACAACGTTGTCCATCATGGTCTTCTGCCCGCGGGACAGTGCCATATCCAGCCAGATACAGAGCAGGGAGAACACAAGCAGCCCGAACATCGGTTTCTTCAGTGACTTCACGCGGTCTTTCAGGAGCGTATAAAGCGATTCCCGCTTTCCGCCGGGTTCGAAGCCCGGGCCTTTTGACAGGCGGATCGCCGTTCCGGAATAATGCTTTTTAAATGCATTCATCGGGCTCTTGTACATTCCCTTGGCCGGATCGATTACTTCGACAATACTGTCGGAATACTTTGTGACAATTGCGTAATAGCGTTTCTTCCAGCAGATCAGAAGCGGCAGCTGCGCATCCTTCAGCTCCTCGACAGACAGCCTCAGAATCTCCGCCTCAAGACCATAGTGTTCCGCCGCATCCTTCATCTGTTCGGGACTGGTTCCGTTGCGCGAGGTGATGCAGACATCACGGACTTCCTGGATCGGTACATATTTCCCGAAGTATCCAAGCATCATCAAAAGGGCGGTAGCCCCGTTTTCGCCTGCGGTCATCTGTATCTGAATCGGAATTCTCATTCGCTGTCCTCCGAACTGCAGTAAATAAAAAATACTTATATCAATTATTTTAAATAAAAAACAATACTGCGTCATAAAAACATCCCCTCTGCGGGGATGTCAGTCAGTATTCGGGATATGAACCGGAGTACATAAAGTCAAGTGTGCCTCCGTCTTTCGGCTGGAAGGTGAAGTCCAGGAAGAAGCGGGAAGGACGTTCATCCTCTTCAAGAACCGGCTTGAAAAGTCCGGGCATGTGTTCATAGTTATTCTTCGCCCTCAGCATATCCCCATCCGTGTAATAGAGATTCTTTCCGTCCGTACCGGTCATGAACGAGATCTTAAGTTCAGAGACCGCCGGGTCCATCTCTCCGGTCGTGACATACGTATCATGAAACTCCTGCACAGTCATAGGCTCATCCGGATGAATAAGGGTGCTGCCGGATTCCGCCTCATAAACATAAATGTCCCCGTAAGCTTCCACGAAGTCATTCCAGGAACTGCCGATTCCGATTCCGCGGGATGTCTCATAGTGATTCAGACTGAAGGTAAAGGTATAGGTGTCACTGAAGCCTTCCACACGGTATCCCTGAACCGGTTCTCCGGTATCACAGTCCCGCAGCACATATTCCGAAAGCGGCAGTCTTCCCGGTTCGGCGGTCATGCGGAACGGGTCATTTGTCCGGGTACGGAGAAAGACGCCGGCAGAAAAACACAGCACGCTGACCAGGATTACCGCAAGAATGCGCAGTGTACCAGATTTCTGCGTTTCTGCGGTTCCGGCGGATGCAGCGGTCTGTTCGGTTTCCTCTTCGGGAACTGTCGGGTATTCCGGCCTGTTCTGTGTCTGATAGCTCATCGTCGTTCGCCTTTCTGAAAAATCACTGCATGGATGTTACTTAAAGGATATCCATTCGTATAATAATATGTAATGCCGGTTTCGGTAACAGGGGATTATCATGTACAGTCAGGGACATCTTATATTTATCGGAATCAGTCTGATTCTGATTCTGTTCGGCACTGCCATGTGCCGGAAATACAAACTTCCCATTGATAAGCTGATCCGACCCTATATCCGCGGGCTTCTCGACGCGAGAAATGAACGCCGAACGGCAGGAGAATAAGAATGCCGGAACACAGAACACAGCAGAAGAATCTGCGCCTTGCACTGCTTGATGAAGAACAGCAGCGCAGGATTTACCTCGAACACATGAAAGAAGATTTTCCTTCTTCCGAACTGAAACCGCTGGAAATGATCGAACGGGGAATCGCAGAAGGGTATTACCGGTTTCTCGGTCTTCTGGATCATGAGGAAATCATCGGCTATGCATGTCTGATCGATGTGAAAGACGCATGCCTGATTGACTACCTTGCGGTGATTCCCGAACGGCGCAGCAGCGGTGCCGGAAGTGAAATGCTGCGGCTGCTGGGAAACTGGCTGAAGGATAAGGAATATGTAATTATTGAAGTGGAACTTCCGGATTCCGGTAGAGATGAGGATGAAGCGGCACTGCGGAAACGCCGCATGGAGTTTTACCTCCGCAACGGAATTCTGGATACCGGCATTGATGCTCGCTGCTTTGGAGTGGACTTCCGCATTCTGGAGGCGGGATCCCATGGTCCGCATCACCGGAAAGATGTGATCCGCAATTATGAGACCCTTTACCGGCATATTCTCCCGGAAACACTGTTTCGGGACAATATTCATACCGACTGATCCGTTCCGTAACGGAACGATCGGAAAACGATATCATAATCCGTAAGGAGGGATGAACAATGAGTGAGGAAAAGAATGTACAGAATGAACGCAGCACCCAGGAACACGAAGAAGAATTTCTCAAGCGTGTGGAACAGGCCGCTGCCCGCGGCGCCAAAAAAGGCGGAAAATCCGGCGCGTGGCTTCAGATTCTTCCGTCCCTGATTGTCATTGGCCTCATCGCCGGTCTGATTCTCCCGAAGATCAACGCAATGCATCAGGGATTTCAGTCACTTACCACATTCTCGGAAGAAGCTCAATCGCATGATCTTGTGCTGGAAGACAACAGCATTTTCGGCTATACCGCCGCGGACTTTGAGGAGGCAATCCTCGGTGATTCCGCCAAGCTTAAGAAGCTCGAAGTCTTCTCTCAGGAAGTATCCGATGCGGTAACCGTTACGGATACCGGCTTTCTGAACTGGGGCGCATTCACAAAGATGAAGGTAATCACATTCACGGGAACGGCAGTGTATACGGTGGATCTTGGACAGCTGCGGAAATCGGATATCTCGTTCAATGAAGAAGAAAAGCTGATTACGCTGAAGATCCCGCACCCAAGACAGGAACCGCTCAATATTCCGGAAGATCAGATCATGTTCGGTGATACGACCAACGGCCTGCTTGCGTTCGGGGATATCAAACTGACACCCGAACAGAACCGCGATATCCAGGCGGAGGCACGCCAGAAGATGCAGGAAAAACTGGATACTTCCAACGTGCTGGACAATGCCGACCGCTTCGCGATCCTGTCCGTCTGGGAGATGTACTCCCCGATCATCAAAGGCGTCGCAAAAGACTATTCTCTGGAAGTGGTATTCCGTTAATCACCATTGAATCCGGGCTGTACGGCAGTCCGGATTTTTTTCTGGTGACAGATCTGGCAGGGGCATTATTTGACGCAAAATCAGCGCACAGCGTACAATGGAGCTGGTTTTATGAAGATAAAACGTCTTTTTACATGCCTGCTCGCATGCACAGGCGCATCGCTGCTTCTCACGGGTTATTCTCCGGAGGATTTTTCACTTGGCCGGCTGAAGAACTATAAAAAGGAATTCAAGTCGGAAAGCATCGGTGCCTGTTCCACCAGCGACATCAAAACTTATGAAGACTACCGCATGATCACGAGTGTCGGAAGTGCGCAGTACCAGTACATTCATAACCACTGCACGGTGGATGAGGAAACCGGCTTCCTGATCGATGAGGACGGGTTTATCGGGGTGGCGCTGGCATATTCGTTTGGGGAAATCGGCTCCCGCTATTACTTCATTCTGGATACCGGCATCACGATTCCTGTTGTAAAAGTGGATGCCAAGGCATCGGTCCATGCGTCCAACGGATGCAGTGCCGACTCCAACGGGCATGTGCTGGAGTTTGTCATTGATACGGATAAGGCGATTGCCTACTTCGGCGGTGCCAACGGACTTGCGTCCAGCGGCAATTTCAACAACTGTGAGTATCTTAACGGTGCCATTGCGGATATCGAGAAGGTAAGCGATGAACCGATTGAGACCGGAATCATTTATACGCAGTCCATCGGCTCCGACAAAATGAAGCGTTCGGAGGAAGGTGACCGGGTCAGAATGGTCAAAGGCGGCTTCCGCGGCTGAGCGGAGGCTTTTTCTTTATGAAACAATTTTCATAAAGAGTTTCATATTTTGAAACATTTTTCGGAATTCCGTGAACTTTTCTCTCGATTTGTGAACAAAATCACCTATAATAGGTCTCGTTATTGTGGCAGGGGGAAACAAATATGAGCCGTGTTTATAACTTCTCAGCCGGTCCGGCAGTGCTTCCGGAAACCGTGCTGAAACAATGCGCAGCCGATATGCTGGACTACAAGGGCAGCGGAATGTCCGTTATGGAGATGTCCCACCGCGGAAAAGTCTACGATGCGATTATCAAGGAAGCAGAACAGGATCTGCGTGATCTGATGGGAATTCCTGATGATTATGCCGTGATGTTCCTGCAGGGAGGCGCGTCTACACAGTTCGCAATGATTCCCATGAATCTGATGAAGAATCATAAGGCAGCGTTTATCGTAACCGGTCAGTGGGCAAAGAAAGCCTGCGCGGAAGCGTCCAAGTACGGAGAAGCGGTCGTGGTCGCATCTTCCGCAGACAAGACTTTCTCGTATCTGCCGGACTGCACGGATCTTCCGATTCCGGAGGACGCGGATTATGTCTACATCTGTGAAAACAACACGATTTACGGTACGGAATACAAGACACTGCCGGACACCAAGGGTCACATTCTTGTGGCGGATATTTCCAGTAACTTCCTGAGCCGTCCGGTCGATGTCACAAAGTACGGCATGCTTTACGGCGGTGTTCAGAAGAATGTCGGTCCGGCCGGTGTGACCATTGTCATCGTGCGCAGGGATCTGATTCCGGATGAGCTTCCGGACTGGGTTCCGACAATGCTGAGATACAAGACGCATGCGGATGCGGGCAGCCTGTACAACACGCCGCCGTGCTGGAATATCTATGTCTGCGGCCTGGTCTTCAAGTGGCTGAAGGAACAGGGCGGCCTGGAAGCGATGGCAAAGCATAACGAAGAAAAGGCGAAGATCCTCTACGACTTCCTTGATCAGTCAAAACTCTTCAAGGGCACGGTCGTAAAGGAAGACCGCTCGCTGATGAATGTTCCGTTTGTGACGGGAAACGAAGATCTCGACAAGCTGTTCGTCAAGGAAGCGGAAGCTGCGGGTCTTGTATCCCTGAAGGGTCACCGTTCTGTCGGCGGAATGCGTGCGTCGCTCTACAATGCGATGCCGAAGGAAGGCGTGGAAGCGCTCGTTGCCTTCATGAAGAAATTCGAAGAAGAACATGCGGAGGATGTGAACAATGCCTAAGTATGCATGCCTGAACAATATTGCGGAAGTCGGTCTCAAACGCTTCCATGCGGGCTTTGAACCGACGAAAGATGTCAATGAGGCAGCCGGGCTGCTCGTACGGTCTGCCCGGCTCCATGACATGGAATTCGGCGATAAGCTTCTTGCGATTGCCCGTGCCGGTGCCGGCGTAAACAACATTCCGCTTGACCGCTGTTCCGAACAGGGCATCGTCGTATTCAATACGCCGGGTGCCAATGCCAACGGTGTCAAGGAACTCGTCTTTGCGGGGATGCTGCTGGCGAGCCGCGACATCGTCGAAGGAATCAACTGGGTCAGAGAGAACAAGGGCGATGCGGACATCGCTGCCGATACCGAAAAGCAGAAGAAACAGTTTGCCGGTACCGAACTGAAGGGCAAGAAACTCGGCATTATCGGTCTTGGCGCAATCGGTGTTCAGGTTGCCAACTCCGCGGTCTATATGGATATGGATGTATACGGCTATGACCCTTATGTTTCGGTCGAGCATGCATGGCATCTGTCCCGCAAGATCACGCATGTTGTGAATGTTGAGGATATTTACCGCAACTGTGATTACATCACGATTCATGTACCGCTGATGGATCAGACAAAAAAGATGATCAATGCGGAAGCCATCGATATGATGAAAGACGGCGTTGTCATCATCAATATGGCAAGAGATGCGCTGGTTGATGAAGAGGCAATGCTCAAGGCGCTCGATTCCGGCAAGGTTCACCGCTATGTCAGTGATTTCCCGAATACGACGGTTGCCGGTCATCCCAACTGCATTACCACACCGCACCTCGGCGCATCCACCGCAGAGTCGGAGGACAACTGCGCAAAGATGGCGGTCGATGAACTGCAGGAATATCTTGAGAACGGAAACATCCGCAATTCCGTAAACTATCCTGCATGCGATATGGGCGTCTGCTCAACCGTGAGCCGGATCGGTATTTTCCACAAGAATCAGAAGAACATGATTACCGGATTCACTTCGATCCTCGGTGATGCAGGTCTGAACATTGCGGAAATGGCGAACAAGTCACGCGGTGACGTCGCATATACCATGGTGGATCTTGACAGCGCTGCGGATGCCATCACGGTCGCAAAGCTCTGCGGGCTTGACGGTGTTTACCGGGTCCGTGTCATCAAATAATCACACATGCCGGCAGACACTGCCGGCTTTTCTTATTGTGTCCGGACACTCAACAGCGTGCTAAAATATAAACTGCTTTAAACAAGGACTGATACTTATGCTTGATGTGACATTGCTTGGATGCGGCGGAACCATGCCGCTTCCGGATCGCTGGCTGACATCGCTCTACGTGCAGTACAACGGCAGGGGAATCCTGATCGACTGCGGCGAGGGCACCCAGATCGCGATGAAGGAAGCCGGATGCAGCGCGCACAATATCGATCTGATACTCCTGACCCATTTTCATGGCGACCATGTCATGGGTCTGCCGGGAATTCTCATGTCGATGGGAATGTCGGGACGTACGGAGCCGGTGACGATCGTCGGCCCGGAGAACCTGCTTCAGGTGGTGTCCGGCCTGTGCATTGCGGCCGGCATCCCGTTTGAAGTGCAGACCGTGGAACTGAAAAAGCCGGAATACCGCTTTCCGTTTCCGGACGGTTCGCTCCTGCATATCCATGCCTTTGCGGTAAAGCACAGCGTGCGCACCTACGGGTATTCCATAGAACTGCAGCGCCGCCGCCGGTTTGATCCGGAACAGGCCGCAAAGTATCATATCCCGATCAAATACTGGAGCCGGCTTCAGAAAAATGAAGTGATCCGTGATCAGGGACTCGTCTATACTCCGGACATGGTGCTGGGTGAAGAACGCCGCGGCATCAAGGTTACCTACTGTACGGATACCCGTCCGACGGATGTAATCTCGAGCGCGGCAAAAGACGCAGATCTTGCGATCTTTGAAGGCATGTACGGAGATGATGAACGGCTGGAGGCCGCAAAGGTCAAACACCACATGATCTTTTCCGAGGCGGCAGCGCTTGCGGCTGCGGCCGGCGCAAAAGAACTCTGGCTGACCCATTTCTCGCCTTCGGAAACCAATCCCGAACAGTGGATCGACAACGCCCGCATCCTGTTTCCCAACAGTCACTGCGGAACGTGCGGGATGCACACGGTGCTGAACTATCCGGATGATGAGGACGGCACGGAAGCCTGAAACAACTGATCAACATTAAAGGACCGCCTGAATACAAGCGGTCCTTTTTCCGTGGTGAAAGCATCTGTAATGTGACTAGTCGATAAACTCCATTTCCACTTTATACATCGGTGATACCGCGGTCACCAGCGGCTGGAAGATCTCCCAGGTCTTCAGTTTCGCAAAGCGGTCCGCTTCTTCATAAAGATCATCCGAATCAAGCCGTTCCCTCATGGCGTCATAGACCGACTGTTCGAGCTGATTGGTTTCTTCCGCGGTCAGCTTGATGTCGCCGAAGGCAAGAAGTCCTTTTTCCGTATCCTCAAATTCGGTTCTGGAAAGCTCCGGATTGACGTACTGAAGCACCGTATGCGGAATTTTGACGGTGACCGTGCAGGTTTCTTCATCCACAAGGATTCTCGATGCATCCATTCCGGACAGGTCGACTGTATACACCCCGGTTCCGTAATATGTCACGTCTTTCATCTTTGCGAAGATCGGCAGATTTCCGAGTCCTGCCTTTGTGATTGTGGTTGCGATGGACAGCGGCTGTTCCATAACGATCAGTTCCTGATGTTCGGACGCTGCCCCGAGTACTGCATTCTGGAAGTCTGCGGCGGTATAGCCGAGGAATCCGTTATTGTCTACGGTCACTTCCGCGTCTTCAATCGGGACCGGTGTAGGATCCGGCGCAGCCGGTGCGGTCTGTTTTGGCATTAAAAACCAGAGACCGAGGGCTCCGACGATGAGTCCAAGCAGGAATGTTTTCCAGGATCCGCCGGAATTCTTTTTGCCTGCTGCGCCCGCAATGGCAGTGCCTGCCAGCGCAAGTCCTGCGCCGATCAGTTCTTCCTTCTGTTTTGCGGCCGCAAGCCGTGCTTCTTCCGCTTCCTTTGCGGCGGCAGCTTCTTTTGCGCGCTGTTCCTCACGGGCTTTCTTTTCCGCAAGTTCCTTCTCCAGGCGCTCCTGTTCTTGCCGCTTCGCCTCTTCGCGTGCCTCCTCTGCTTTTTTCGCCGCTTCCTTCTGCTGGGTTTCAATCGATTCGGCTTCCTTTTTCCGCTTTGCAGTACTCTCGTTTTCCACAAGATCCGCGGTTGCTTTGATGTCGATGGAATTCTTTCCGCTCATAGCCTGTTTCCTTTCTCCCTGTAATAGGTATTCCAATCATAGATTAATGCGTATTCTGCTATAATGTCTAGGCATTCAGAAAAGAGAAAAAAATGGCGAAAGAACCGATGTATTCCCCGATGATCCAGCAATATCTCAGCGTCAAGGAACAGTATCCGGACACGCTGGTGTTTTACCGTGTCGGGGATTTTTATGAAATGTTCTTTGACGACGCGAAAACCGCAAGCCGGGAACTTGATCTTGTTCTGACCGGAAAGAGCGCCGGCGTCGAAGAACGCATTCCGATGTGCGGCGTGCCGCATCATGCGGTGCAGTCCTATGTGCAGCGCCTTGTCATGCGCGGCTATAAGATCGCAATCGTTGAACAGATGGAAGACCCGAAAGAGGCCAAAGGCATCGTTGAGCGTGATGTGATCCGGATCATTACTCCGGGAACGGTGATGGAAGAGATTACGGATGAAAAAGCATCCGTCTATCTCTGTGCCATTGAGGATTACGGATACGGATTCTCACTTTCCATGGCGGAACTGAGCACCGGTGAGGCAATTCTTGCGGATATTCCGCATACGACGGCGGCACTGGTTCAGAATCTTCTGCGAAACAATGTCCGGGAGGCGGTCGTTTCCTCCTCCTTTGACAATGCGATGCTCAAACGGCTGCGGGAAATGCAGATCGTCATTTCCTTCTGCGATGAAACGGATATCAAAGAGCGCTATGCGCCGCTATGCGAGGCACTGCGGAAAGATTATCAGCGGACCTCCTGCGGACGGATGCTGAATTATCTTGAGGCAACCCAGAAACATGCCCTCGATCATCTGTCCGTGGTCCGGATCGAGAGTGAGTCGGAAGTGCTGTATATGGACTTTGCGACGATCCGCAATCTGGAACTTGTGGAACCGATGCATCGTGAAAGCAAGGGCGAATCCCTGTGGATGTTTCTGGATGAATGCAAAAGCGCGATGGGATCCCGTCTGCTCCGAAAGTGGATCGAAAAACCGCTCGTGCGGAAGGAAGAGATCCTTGCCCGCTACGATAAGCTTGAAGCGCTGCGGGCAGACTTCATGACTCGCAGATCCCTGCGGGAACATCTCGGCGGGATATATGACCTGCAGAGACTGATCGGCCGCTGCGCCATGAACAGCGCCAACGCGCAGGACCTGCTCAGACTGTCAAAGACACTGAATGAGGTACCGGAGATTCTGAACAGCCTCAAACATGAGGCCTTTGCGGAATACCGTTCACTGGACCCCATGAGCTCCCTGCGGGAACTGCTGGACGGGGCATTTGTGGATAATCCACCGGCATCGCTGTCGGACGGCGGTGCGTTCCGTGACGGCTATGACGAAGCACTTGATCAGGCGCGCAGTATTCAGCGCAACGGACGGCAGTTTATCCTCGACCTTGAGGCAAAGGAACGCGAGCGTACCGGAATCAAGAATCTGCGCATCGGATACAACAAGGTATTCGGCTACTATATTGATATTTCCAAGGCCGCAGCGGCACAGGTGAAGGAAGAGTGGGGCTATGTGCGCCGGCAGACACTGGTAAACAATGAACGCTTCATCTCCCCGGAACTGAAGGAAAAGGAAGACAAGATCCTGCATGCGGAGGAAAATGCGATCCGCATCGAAAAGCAGCTCTTCGCAAAACTGCTTGCGGAGATCCGCGGACAGCTTTCAAAGCTGCAGCGTCTTTCGGTTGCCCTGGCGGAACTGGACTGCTATGCGGCACTTGCGGAGGTCAGCTCCTCCTATGGGTATGTGCGGCCGGAGTTTACGGATGATGAATTCATCATCGAACAGGGAAAACATCCGATCCTTGCGGAACGGATGAAGAACAGCCGCTATATCGCCAACAGTCTGAATATGAATAAGCAGGAATCCATCCTGCTTATCACCGGTCCGAATATGGGCGGTAAATCCACCTACATGCGGCAGACCGCGCTGATCGTGATTCTTGCCCAGATGGGATGCTATGTGCCCGCAAAGGCAGTGCGCATGCCCGTCTTTGACAAGATCTTTACGCGGATCGGCGCAAGTGATGATATTCTTGCGGGTCAGTCCACCTTCATGGTGGAGATGTCCGAGGCAAATCATGCCCTGCAGAATGCGACTGCGTCCTCTCTGATTCTGTTTGATGAGATCGGACGCGGCACGTCCACCTATGACGGCATGGCCCTGGCACAGGCGATGATCGAATACATCGCCGCATGCGTTCATGCCAAGACACTCTTCAGCACGCACTATCATGAACTGACGTCCCTGACGGACTCCATCGGGGTCGTGCGCAATGTGCATGTCGTGGTGAAAGAAGATGCGGAAAAGGTGACCTTCCTGTACAAGGTGAAAGACGGAAGGGCAGACCGCTCCTACGGTGTCAATGTTGCACGGCTTGCCGGACTTCCGGAAGCGGTGATTGACCGTGCAAAGGGACTGCAGAAGGAACTGGAGTCCAAAAAGCGCGTCGTCCAGCAGAGTTATCAGCTGGTCGAAATGGAACGGGAGGATCCGAAGGCGAAGGCGATCCTCGAACAGCTGAATGCGGTAAACCCGGATGATCTTTCTCCGCGTGAGGCCTGGACCATGCTGGCAGACCTTGCGGAGGAGGCACGCCGCGGAAAGGAATAGAAAACGATGGAACTGGATAAGCTTATTATTCGCGGAGCCCGCGAAAACAATCTGAAAAACATAAACCTCGAGATTCCCCGCAACAAGATGGTCGTCATGACCGGCCTTTCCGGATCCGGCAAAACGAGTCTTGCCTTTGACACGATTTATGCGGAAGGACAGCGCCGTTACGTGGAATCGCTCAGCGCATATGCCCGCATGTTTCTCGGCGGCGTGGACAAGCCGGATGTGGAACTGATCGAAGGTCTTTCCCCGGCGATCTCCATTGACCAGAAAACAACCTCCAACAATCCCCGTTCGACGGTCGGAACCGTTACGGAGATCTATGACTATCTGCGTCTTCTGTATGCGCGCTGCGGTGTTCCGTACTGCCCGAATCACAACATTCCGATTACCGGACAGGATATCAGCGAGATGGTGAATCAGGTGATGAGCCTGGACGACGGCACCCGCCTTACGGTCATGGCGCCGATCATCCGCAATAAAAAGGGAACGTTCAAGGATCAGTTCTCCAAACTGATGAAGGACGGCTATGTACGTGTGCGGGTCGACGGCGAAGTGAAGATGCTGGAAGACGACATCGAGCTTGAAAAGAACAAACGTCACAATATCGATGTCGTCGTGGACCGCATCATCAAGAAGCCGGAAGCACGCGGTCGTATTCATGATTCGCTCGAAACAGCGCTGAATCTTGCGCAGGGCATGGCGATCGTACTGGAAGGCGATCAGGAAGAGCTCTTCTCCAGCAACTATGCCTGCCGGATCTGCGGCTTCTCGGTTCCCAAACTCGAGCCGCGTCTGTTTTCCTTCAATGCGCCGCTCGGTGCCTGCGATACCTGCAAGGGCCTCGGTTTTACCGAGGAAGTGGATATCGATCAGCTGATTCCGGACAAGAACCTTTCCATCAATGAAGGGGCGATCCGGTTCTACAAGAACATTGTCGGCACGGAAAACATTGAGTGGCAGACATTCGAAACACTGATGAATGCGTATAAGATTCCGCTCGATGTGCCGGTGAAGAAACTGACCAAAAAGCAGATGGAAATCATTCTGCACGGTTCGGACAAACCGATCAAATACCGCATCACCAGCGCAGGCGGAAACACCTATCTGCGCAATGACTATATTGAAGGCGTCAAGGATATGATCGAGCGCCGCTATGTGGAGACAAGCTCTGCCATGTCCAAGGACTGGTACCATTCCTTCATGGTTGAAAGCCGGTGTCCGACCTGCGGCGGAAAACGTCTCAATGAACAGGCGCTTTCGGTACGCGTCGGTGACCGCAGTATCATCGGCTTCACCGAGCTTTCCGTGACGCATGCCCTGGAATGGCTGGACCATGTGGAACTGAGCGAAAGCCAGGCCAAGATTGCCGAACAGGTGGTCAGGGAAATCCGCAGCCGCCTCCAGTTCCTGAAGGATGTTGGACTGGACTATCTGACGCTCGACCGGCTTGCCGGTACGCTCAGCGGCGGCGAATCGCAGCGGATCCGTCTTGCGACGCAGATCGGATCAAGGCTGTCCGGTGTGCTTTATGTTCTGGATGAACCCAGCATCGGCCTCCATCAGCGTGACAATGCCAAGCTGATCGATACACTGAAAAACATGCGTGATCTCGGCAACTCGCTCATCGTCGTAGAACACGATGAAGAGACCATGATGAGTTCCGACTGGATCGTGGATATCGGCCCGGGTGCCGGTGTTCACGGCGGTGAGGTGATCTTCAGCGGCACCCCGCAGGAGATCCTGAAATCGGAAGACTCCATTACCGGTAAATATCTGTCCGGCCGGATGCGCATCGATGTACCGAAGACCCGCCGCAAGGGAACCGGAAAGACCGTGGAACTGATCGGCGCTTCCGAACATAACCTGAAGAAGATCAATGTGAAGTTCCCGCTCGGCCGCTTTATTGCGGTAACGGGTGTTTCCGGCAGCGGAAAGTCCACGCTCGTCAACGAGTGCTTCATGAAATCCGTCCAGCAGAATCTCGGATACACCAAAGTGCATCCGGGCAAGGTGGACAAGGTGAAGGGTCTCGACAATATCGACAAGCTAGTCCAGATCGACCAGAATCCGATCGGCCGGACCCCGCGTTCCAACCCGGCAACCTATACATCGGTATTTGATGATATCCGTGCGGTATTCGCAAATACCCCGGAAGCCCGGCTGCGCGGCTATGACAAGGGAAGATTCTCCTTCAACGTCAAGGGCGGCCGCTGTGAAGCGTGCTGGGGCGACGGCGTGAAGGTCATCTCCATGAACTTCCTTCCGGACGTCTATGTGCCGTGTGAGATCTGCCACGGCAAACGCTATAACGAAGAAACCCTGCAGTGCACCTTCAAGGGAAAGAATATCTATGATGTTCTGGAAATGACGATTGAGGAGGCGCGTGACCTGTTCGCCAATCAGCCGAAGATCAAAAACAAACTGCAGACCCTGTGTGATGTCGGCCTGGGATATCTGAAACTCGGACAGTCGTCCACGACGCTGTCCGGCGGTGAGGCGCAGCGTGTCAAGCTTGCGTCCGAACTGCAGAAAAAGCCGACCGGCAAGACCGTCTATATTCTCGATGAACCGACCACCGGTCTGCATACGGATGACGTACGCCGGCTGATTGCCGTGCTTGACCGCATCGTGGAGACCGGCAATACGGTCATTGTCATTGAACATAACCTGGATGTGATCAAGTGTGCGGACTGGATCATTGACCTTGGACCGGAAGGCGGCGACAACGGAGGCACCGTGATTGCGGAAGGAACCCCCGAACAGATCGCGGCCAACCCGGATTCCTGGACCGGACAGTACCTGAAGAAGGCACTGGAGTGGACCGCAGAGCGCGGGAAGGAGAACGGTAAATGATCAACATTGTCAGTTATGCCGCGATCGCTGTCTGCGTCATCATGTACATCCTGCTCAACCGCAGTGATTATCCGGTGGATGCGGCGGTAAAGTACGGCGCCCTGATGCCGCTGCGCGTAAAGCGCGGCGAATACTGGCGGCTGCTTACCGCAGGGTTTCTGCACATTCAGATCTGGCATCTTGTGATGAACATGCTGTCGCTGTATAACCTCAGCTCACTGGAACTGGTATTCGGGCATGGGCTGTTTGCGGTGATTCTCCTTGCGTCGATCATCGGCGGAAACCTGCTCAGTTTTCTGCTGGAAGGAAACGACACCACCGTGACGCTCGGCATCTCGGGCGGTCTGTACGGACTGCTTGCGGCATACCTTGTATATCTGTTTAAACTCGGGCTTCTGGCCGATCCTTCCGTCCGGTTCTCCCTGCTTCGTGTGCTGGGAGTCAACCTGCTGATCAACTTTATGCCGAATGTTTCGCGGATGGGTCACGCAGGCGGCTTTCTGACCGGATTTGCGATTGCAATGTTCATGCTATAATCGGGACAAGAGGAACAGCAGAATGGTTGATAACGATGAAAAGAAAGTAATGATCCAGGAGATCGTTGATTTCTTCGGGCTTGAACAGCTGACGGGAAATGCCGACGCTCTCAACCGCTGGGTTGTAATACCGGATGTGAACCGTCCGGGTTTTGAGCTTTCCGGTTATTTCAAACCGACCGAACCGCGTCGCGTGGTAATTATCGGAAACAAGGAAATTGAATATATCAGTCATCTCGGCGAACAGGAACAGCGGGAACGGTTTGATTCCATTACCGACGGCCTGACACCGATGATCATCATTACCAAAAACAACGAGATTCCGCCCATTCTGAAGGAAGTCGCGATTGAACGCAACTTCCCGATTTTCCGCAGCGGATCGGATACGTACCGGATGATGGTCGACCTGATTACCTTCCTGGACGAAAAACTGGCGCCGGAGGAAACCCTTTCCGGAGACCTCATTGTCGTTTACGGCAAGGGGGTACTGATCACCGGTGAAAGCGGAATGGGTAAATCGGAAATCGCGATGGAACTGGTCCGTGACGGACAGGTATTCGTCGCCGATGACCGGGTCGATGTGCAGAAGATCCATAACAGCCTGTACGGCCATGCGCCGGAGCTGCTTCGGGGCATGCTGGAGATCCGTGGTATCGGCATCATCGATGTTGAGCGCATGTTCGGCGCAAACCGCCTTGCCAAGCGCCATCATATCGATCTGGTGATCAATCTGGTTCGTTACGATGCCAGTGAAGAGTATGAACGGATCGGGGATGAGATGACCTCCTTTACAAGAATCATGGGTGTCAGTATTCCGGCGATGTCTCTGCCGGTCAGTCCCGGACGTTCCATGTGTGCACTGATTGAAACGGCGGTCTCAAACTTCATCCTGAAACAGGAGGGGTACAACAGCACCGAAGAATTCAAGGAGCGGCTCCATACGGAACTGATGAAAAAGAGCCGGGATCACAATGGCTGAGACGATCGGGGCAGTCTTTGATTTTGACGGCACCCTGATGGATACCGAACCTGCCATCATGGCAAGTTATGAACACGTGTTTGAGGTCTATGCATCACCGGAGGAGTTTACACCGGAGCGGCGGATTGCCGTTCTCGGACCTGCCCTCGATAAGATGATGGCAGAGTTTTTTCCGGACCGTGATCCATGGGAGTGTGTGGAGGAATACCGCAGATTTCAGCGTGAACATGCAAGAAACCTGATTCATCCGATGAAAGGCGCCATGGAAATGCTCGCAAAGCTGAGCGCGATGGGCATTCCGTGTGCGGTTGTCAGTACCCGTTATTTCAAATCCCTGATGGAGCTGATGGAAGCTGCCCATATGGACGGATTCATGAACGTCGTGCTTGGAAATGATTCCGTGAAGAAAGGAAAACCGGATCCGGAGGGGATCCTGAAGGCACAGGCCGCAATGAACGTGGACCGGGTCATCTATGTCGGCGACAGCGTCATGGATGTGCAGGCCGGAAAGAATGCCGGCGCAGTGAGTATTGCGTACCCGTCCAATGAAGGCAAACGGACGCAGCTGCTTGCGGCACAGCCGGATTATGTGATTGAGTCGCTGACCGAGCTGCCCGCAGTGATTCAGGCTGTAATAAAAGGAAGTGACAGAATATGAGTCAGTCAAGAATGATCCGCTATACGTGTCCGTACTGTGGAAAAGCATTTGAAACCGAAATCTATGACAGTGTGACCGCCGATACCGATGAAGATCTGCGGGACCGCTGTGTGAGCGGTGATCTGTTTCGGATTTCCTGCCCGAAATGCAAGCGGGAGTTCATGATTCAGTATCCGCTGGTCTATGTGGACCGCAGGCACCGCTTTGTCATCTGGCTGAAGGAAGAGGAACCCGGCGCCGAGACCGTAAAGGCGCTGGCCGGGCCGCTTGCGCCGGCGGGGTACCGTCTGCGCAGAGTGACCACCCTGCAGGAATTCGTCGAAAAGATCCAGATCTTTGAGGATGAAGTGGATGACCGGCTGGTGGAACTGGCCAAGTATGATTCCCTGATCGAATTCATCGACAACCGCAAAGGCACGGCTGAAGATGTTACGTCGATCGATTATCAGAAGACTGAAAACGGCGTCATGAAGATCAATGTCCGTACAGCGGACAAGGGAATGTCCTTCCTGATTCCGGTATCCATGGTTGAAGAGGAGCTGAACCAGGATGCGGACCGCTATGCGGTGGACGACAGTACATTCCCTGTGATCAATGCCGACTGGATCATCAGTCTGTTTCAGGAACCGGAAGGTACCTTCGCAAGTTAAAAAAGAAGAGCTGATCTGGCTCTTCTTTTCTGTGTCTGGATTTAAAGGCCGACTGCCTTATAGAGGAAGTCTTTGCCGAGATAACTGATGACGGAATCAATCCGCTCCTGCAGGGGAACGGGATAGCGTTCTGTCCAGTATCCGATCTCGCCGATTGAAGTGAGCTGATGGATTTTCCGTTCTGCGGCAGCCAGTTCTTCGTCCTGTTCCGGGGTGCGTGTTTCCAGCGCGGATAACTGCTGTGCACAGGCGCGGTTCTCGCTGAGCAGGTAGCTGTGGATCATGCCGTAGCGGGAAATCATATTGGGTGTGATTTCCTTTGGGTTGACCTGTGCTGCCTGGCAGACGTTGAGAATCATATGATGCATGGCACGATAGTTGAACTCCAGATGACGCGCGGTAAGGAAGAAGGACCGGGTGTCAGTGGAAATGCCGGTGAACTCATAGAATTCACGAAGCTTCTTCTCAAACTCCTCTGTAAATAATGCAGTGCCGGTATATTCCCAGGTGATGGAACGGTTCGGAGACTTCCGGACATAGTGGACCGGATAGTTCTCGAGGTAGTAATGACTTTCCTTCCAGGATTTGCTGGTGGATTCAAGGAACGTACCGTTCTTGATCCGCAGACCGATCTGTTTGTGTTCACCGGCGACCGTGAAAAAATCACTGATTTTCAGATTCTGGATCTGTGCCGGAGTGAATCCGAGATACATCATGAAATACAGAATCAGCTGCTCTTCTCTGTCAAGAGAAGGGATGACAGCGCGGATCTTGGCAATCGCGGCAGGATCGGCGAACATATCCGCCCGGTATTCCGTGCGTTTGCGGTTTTCATTTGTGACAAGACCGCTGAACGGGTTGATATATCCGGGCCACAGGGACGGATGGTTCTCGATGCGTGTGCCGATGGAACGGAGAGTTGCCTTGTATCGATGAATTGTATTTTCGGACAGCGTCCCGTCAGTTCCGCGGCGGTCAAGATACGAAAAATATTCTGACGCCTGCTCTTTGGTAAGAGAACTGATATGGTACGCACCGTTGCCGTAGGAGTGAAGCAGATTTAGGACTTTGCGATAGTCGTTCACGGTGGATGGGCGGTTTTCCAGCCCTTCGATGACGGCACCCCATTGTCCGGATGTGAGGCCTTCCGGAGTCCTGTTTTTCATGAAGAATCCATGCATATTCAGCGGAAGTATCTGAACATGTTTTTCCTTTCTTCCTTCACGACGGTGAAAGAGTGATTGACCTGAAACAAGTCTTCCGAAGTCATTTGGTGATATGAATAGTAAAAATATACTTGTACAGCATGTTTTTTTCAAGAAATATCAACAAATATTCCGATAATGCCAATTTTGACACTATATTTCAAAAGGGTACTTAATTCACATAGTTTCACATTTTTTTGACATATTTATGCGTATAGCACTTTGTACTATAAAGGTGCAAGCAGATAACTTGCCCTGAACACCTGCTCCCCCTTTAGCAAGTGATTCAGAGATTCTATCCCCTAAGACAGCCGAACAGGCAAATAAGAATGAGCGAAGGTCCGGAAGGGCCTTTTCTCATGGCGGATGAAGGGCTTTAAAACATATTTAAAGTATTTATAATAGGAACTTGTATGCTGTGTCACACAGCATGGACAGGAGGTATTTTACTGATGAAGAAATTTACAGAGATTCTCTGTGCTGCAGTGCTGGCAGGATCACTGGCCGCATGTACAACAGAAACAACGATATTCGGCACGGCGCTGACCGATGGTGACGGAATTCAGCTCACGGCGGAAAATGCGGACAAGGACAGCGGTTCCTCGTCCGGAATCGATGTTGCGGAAGGTGAGCATGTCGTTGTCACAGGAAACATTACAAAGGGTGCGGTAAGCTTCCGCATTGCGCAGGACGGAGCTGAGACGCCGGCTGCGGAGTGGACGCTTAACGGAGAAAACCAGGAAATCGAATATGATCTTGCGCCGGGAACCTACAACGTTGACTTTACCGCAGTGGAAAAAGGTACAACCGGAACCGTAACCGTGACAAAGAAGCCGTTTGAAAGTGCAGAGGAACCTGCGGCAGACGGACAGAATCCGATCATGAACTTTGTCGGCTCTTACGCAAAGGACCGGGCACTGATTGAAGTCAGCGCAGCGGATGACAAAGACGGCGCAAAATTCCACATCACGTGGGGTTCCAGCGCTGCGGAACATTCCGAGTGGGATATGACCGGAACCTTCGATCCGGAAACCCTCACCGTCAGCTATGAAAATGCGGTCAAGAAGGACGTCGTCTTCAAGGAAGACGGTTCTGTGGAATCCGAGACCGTTGTCTATGAAGACGGTACCGGCAGCTTCACATTCAGTCAGGAAGGGAATTCTCTCACCTGGAAGGATGAGAAGGAGCACATCGCAGACGATACCGTATTCGGCTGGGCACTGGTTGACTGACCGGTATAACGGAACATATTCACTGACACCCTGTTTTGATAAAGAAACAGGGTGTTTTTTACGGTCCTGTAGTATGATGGGCGCAGAGGAAACAAGATTATGAATAAGAAGTATATTTTCCTGGATATTGACGGAACGCTTTTCAGCCCGCAGATCGGCAGAATTCCCGAGAGTGCGGAGGAAGCGGTAAAGCAGGCCCGTGCAAACGGATCGAAAGTATTCCTGTGCACCGGCCGCTCCCTTGCCGGCTGCAACAAATACCTGACAATGGATATCGACGGCTTTGTGTTCGCCGCAGGCGCAATGGTATATGCAGACCAGAAGCGGATCTATGATCACCCGCTTGCCAAGGATGATGAAAACCTGATCAAACATATCATCCATGAGGAAGGGATGGGATATGCGGCGGAAGGACAGGCCGGGGGCTACTGTGATTCCTTCGGCTATGATGTGCTGAGCCGTTATTTCGGCGGTCTTACATCCACTGAAGAGGTACAGCGTGCCCGCGTCAGCGACAATGCCTTCTATCCGGAATTCTATGAACACCCGGATGAAAAGATCTACAAGGTCTGTGCCTATGTGCAGCACGGCAGAGATTTCGATACGCTGCGCCGCCGTCTTCCGGAGGAGTTCAATCTGACGGTCACGGTCCGTGATCCGGACTTCGATGACTGCGGGGAAATCACAAATGCGTCCATCACCAAAGCGACCGGAATCGCCCGGATCCTGGAACACTACGGTGCCGGGGTGGAAGATTCCGTCGGAATCGGCGACAGTGAGAATGATATTCCGATGATTGAATACTGCGGAACCGGTATCGCCATGGGCAATGCCATGGAGGCAGTGAAACAGAAGGCGGACTGGGTGACGACCCCGATCCTGGAGGACGGGATCCGCAATGCCTTCCTGCATCTCGGCGTGATCGAATAATCATTATCAGAATGAGATATAAGAAAAGCGCGGCCGCAGCCGCGCTTTTGTGATTCACGCAATTCTTTGAGTCTGTATTGTTACCAGAGCCAGATGTATCCGTAGAGAGGCTGCCAGGAACGGGAATAGTATGCCGGAAACCAGCCTTCGTGGTAACCGCCGCAGTAGCCTCCCTCTTTGATGTAGACCATCGAGCCGTCTTCACTGACGGCAGAGACAAAGCCGACGTGGTTCGACCAGCAGACGATGCTGTTGACCGCCGGTGTCCTTGACACCGTATAGCCCATACGGGCTGCGGCATTCATCCAGTTTCCCGAGACGCCGAAGTCGGGAAGGGCGATGCCGGTTGTTTCATATGCAATCTGCCATGCGGACCATGTGCAGTTCGAATATCCTCCGAAGTAGGGGTTGTATGCCTGAACGTTCTGCCAGGTGGCTTCATCAGTCCATTCCTGAGTTGGGAATTCCTCCCATCCTTCCGCCTTGACCGCGGCTGTGGTTCCCGCAAGAATACCGACTGAAAGAATTGCGCTCATCAGTTTTCTGATACCTGATTTCTTCATTTTGAAGCTCCTTTCGTGTGTTTTTCAAAGCACAGGGGGCAGTTTAACCCCCGAAAAACAGCCCCGTCAACAAAGAGAAAAACATCACAAAATTAAGCGGTTACATCCGAAAACGCTTTCATTACATGCGTGCATGAATGTTTCGAAAAGGCTTGAATAAGCCATTGTTAAATCAAAATATATGGAAACACATGCGTGCATAATTCGTGCAGTTTTTGCATGATGAATCACGCGGGCGCAGAAAAACAAATCCGCGGCGAAGAATGCTACAATGATTCCATCGCAGAAAACGGAAAGAGAGGTGCATACCGTTATGCCGATTAAAATTCCCGCCGGTCTGCCGGCCCGTCAGGTGCTTGAATCTGAGAACATCTTTGTCATGGATACGGAGCGTGCGACATCGCAGCGCATCCGTCCGCTTCACATTCTGATTCTGAATCTGATGCCGACCAAGATCGTTACCGAAACCCAGCTTGCCCGGCTGCTCGGCAATACGCCGCTCCAGGTGGAGATGGAACTGCTCAGAGTGAGCACGCATACCGCGAAGAATACATCCGCAGAACATATGATTACCTACTATCAGACTTTTGATGAGGTAAAGGACCGCTACTATGACGGCATGGTCATCACCGGAGCGCCGGTGGAACAGATGCCGTTTGAGGAAGTGGAGTACTGGGATGAGCTCTGTGAGATCATGGAGTGGACCAAGAGCCATGTGTACAGCACCTTTCATATCTGCTGGGGCGCACAGGCTGCCCTCTACTACCATTACGGAATCAGAAAGTATCCGCTGAAGGAAAAGCTGTTCGGCGTCTATCCGCATACGATCACGCACAAGCGTTCGATTCTGTTCCGCGGGTTCGACGACGTCTTTCTGGTACCGCACTCCCGTCATACGACGGTCCGGAGGGAAGATATCGCAGCTGTGGATGAACTGAAGATTCTTGCGGAGAGTGAACAGGCTGGGGTCTATGCGGCGTCCACCAACGGCGGTACGCAGATCTTCATCACCGGACACTCGGAATACGATACCGAGACCCTGGAAAAGGAATATCTCAGAGACAAGAACGCCGGCCTGCCGATCCATGTGCCGGAAAACTATTATCCGGATGACGATGACACAAAGCGTCCGCTCAATACCTGGCGCTCAAGCGCAAACCTGATCTATTCCAACTGGCTGAATTATTTTGTCTATCAGTCCACGCCGTATGATCTGACCGAGATTCCCGAAATGCGCGGTCATAAGTGAGCGCGGGCAAATCAGTTTCCAATATCCGATCAAACAGATATAATGCACACATCCTTGTAAAAACAGGAGGAGGGAAATTATATATGAAGAAGTACACGTCTACAGCGCTTGCGGCGCTGCTTGCCGGCGCACTTGTGATGGGAGGCTGCGGTTCTTCCAATACATCCGGCGAAGATCATCTTGCGCGGATTCAGAAAGCCGGCAAGATCACAGTCGGTCTCGAAGGCGACTGGCAGCCGTTCTCATTCCATGATTCCAGCGATAAGCTGATCGGATTCGATGTTGAGGTTGCACAGAATGTAGCGGAGATCCTCGGTGTTGAAGCGGAAATCATTGAAGCACCGTGGGACGGCCTGTTCGCAGGTATGAGTGCCGGAACCTATGATATGGTTGTCAACGGCGTTGACGTTACAGAAGAGCGTCAGAAGACCTATGATTTCACGGATCCGTATGCCTATGACCATACCGTTCTTGTCACAAAGGAAGGAAATACGGATATCAAGGCATTCGAAGATCTTTCCGGCAAGACAACCGCGAACTCCATCGGTTCCACCTACATGGAGATCGGTGAATCCTACGGCGCAGACGTCAAGGGTGTCGATACCCTTGCGGAGACCATGTCCATGGTTCTGAATGATCAGGTTGACGCAACGATCAATGCGGCGACATCCGTTCAGGATTACCTGCATACAACCGGTGAGACAAAGCTTGCGGTCATTGACCAGCTGGATGAGGCAACCGCCTATGCGATCCCGCTCGTCAAGGGAAGCGACAATGACAGTCTGCGTGCCGCAATCAATGATGCGCTCAAACAGATGCGTGACAGCGGAAAGCTGGCAGAGCTCTCTGAGAAGTATTTCGGTGCCGACCTCACAAACAACTGAGTTTTGAATCACAATATGAATCCGGAGGATGCGTCCTCCGGATTTTCTGTATAATTAGCACCGTATGACGAAGATAAAACTGATCGCATCCGATCTTGACGGAACATTGCTTCCGTACGGGACAACGGAGCTTGGACCGGAGGTATGCGGTCTGATAAAAAAACTGAATGAACAGGGAATCCGGTTTGCGCCGGCATCGGGCCGCCAGCTGGACAACCTGCACCTGCTGTTTGAACCGGTGAAGGATGAAATTACCTATGTGTGCCAGAACGGTGCCGGAGCGGTTGCGGATGGAAAACGTCTCTGTTTCTTTCCGATGGATGAAGCGCTCGGCAGGGAGATCGTGGCAGAAGTAAAACGCTTCCCGGAGCTGAATGTATTTGTGAGTCAGTTTGACTGCAGTTACGTGGAAGAGGGAAGAGACGCCTTCTTTGCGCATGTGCGGGACGTGGTCCGGCTGAAATCGAAAATGGTACCGGATATCTGTTCCGTCATTCCGGGATGTTCGAAAATCTCGATCTATAAAGAAGACGGGACCGAAGAGCGGCTGCCGTACTGGCAGAAGAAATTCGGTAACCGGTGTGCAGTTGTGAGCGGCGGTCCGCAGTGGATCGACATCATGCCGAAAGGTGTAAACAAGCAGACCGCAATGAAGGTCCTGCTGGAATACCTCGGCATCCGGCCGGAAGAGACCATGGTCTTCGGAGATAATCTGAATGACTTCGAAATGCTGGAAGCGGCCGGGATCGGTGCGGCAGTGGAAACCGCCGTGCCGGAAATTCTGGCCTGTGCGGATGTGGTGGTTTCTTCCGTGGAGGATGCGATCAGAGAAGTGCTTGCCGGAAAGAACCGGATTGAAGACTGGGTGAGGAAGTAAATTATGGCAGTGACATTTTATTACGTACGCCACGGACAGACGATGTTCAATCTGCGCCGCCGGCTTCAGGGAACGTGTGACAGTCCGCTGACCGAAAAGGGAATCTCGGATGCCCGTCGGGCAGAACTTGCCCTGCGGAAGATTCCGTTTGACCGCGCTTACTGTTCCAGCAGTGAGCGCTGCATCGATACCGCCGCGATTGTGCTGGAGCGCCACAATGTGAAAGCCCGGCCGATGAAGCAGCTGAAGGAAATTGACTTCGGGGAACTGGACGGACATCTGATCGATGAGATTCAGGAAGAATACGACCGCCGGAAAATGGATGATTCCTTCGGTGATATCGGAGGTGATTCCGGGGAAAGCATCCGGAAGCGGATCACCGGTACCTTCAATATGATCGCGGATTCCGCATTGGACAAAGAACGGGTGCTCGTTGTTTCTCACGGCGCCTTCGGCATGCATACGCTTCAGATCCTGTTCGGAATGGATATCTGGGAGTTCCAGAAAATCCGCCGGAAGATTGACCCGCATCAGTACATGTTTCCCAACTGCGGCATCATGAAGTTCCAGCGCCGGGACGGCGTCTGGGAGCTGCTGGAGCTGCCGTGTGAGCCGGAACGGTTCACCGACAGCACGCAGATCGTTACGGATTATCCCAGGATGTCGCATACCGATTGACGGAAAAGTTATCGTTGTGCTAAATTAATTAGGCATTTGAGGAGTTTTTTCATTATGGCAAAGGACGGAAAAGTGATTCTGGCATGTTCCGAATGCCTGTCGCGGAACTATACGACAAACCGCAGAAAAAACACCGCAAAACGACTGGAGCTGAACAAATACTGCCCGAAGTGCGGCAGAAAAACGCTTCATAAAGAAACCAAGTAGGAGATTGATACGATGGACAAGACATTTACCTGGAGCGGTGTAAAAAAAGAGGCCAAGCGTGTTCGCTGGCCGAAGCGCAAGGATATCGCAAACAATACCGGTGAAGTACTTACTTTCACGGCATTTTTCGCACTGTACTTTGTTCTGTGCGAATTCATTGTGACCGGAATCCTGCGTCTGATCGGAATCGGAGCGTAAGAGACCTATGAGTGATACAGAGAAGAAAGCAGTCAATCCGGTGATTGACGATGAACATGAAAAGCGCTGGTATGTCGTAAATACCTATTCCGGCCATGAAAACCGGGTCAAGGAAAATCTTGAAAAGCGTGTGGAATCCATGGGCATTCAGGACTCCCTGTTCCGCATTCTTGTGGCGGAAGAGCCGGTCATCGACGTCAAGAACAACAAGCAGGTGGAACGCATGCAGAACATGTTTCCGGGCTATGTGTTCGTTGAGATGATCATGACGGATGACGCATGGTATGTCGTCCGTAACACCCCGGGTGTTACCGGATTTATCGGATCTTCCGGCGGCGGCGCCAAGCCGTTCCCGGTTTCTCCGGTTGAAATGGAATCCATTCTGCGCCGGATGGGCCAGAGCGAGAAGAAGGTCGTTGTCGACTTCGCAGTCGGCGACACCGTCCGTATTCTTGCCGGACCGTTCTCCGGTATGGAAGGCCGTGTCAATGCGATGAACGACCAGACCCAGACCGCAAGCGTACTGACCATGCTGTTCGGACGTGAGACACCGACCGACATCAGCTACAACGATCTGCAGAGAGTAACAGACTGAATCCGTAACTGAGGGATGCCTGCGGGCATCCTTTTTTCTTTGCCGCCGCAGGCAATGTCATACGTAACCTTTTTATGGCATGATGAAGGTACATAGAAGAGGACAACCATCATGGCGAAGAAGAAGCTTACGCTCCTGCATTCCAATGACATGCACGGAGACTTTTTGCCGTCGGAAGAAAACGGAAATCTTCGCGGCGGTCTGCCGTATCTCTGCGGCTATATCAACCAGGTACGTGCTTCTGAAAAAAATGTGATCTATGCGATCGCCGGCGACCTGTTCCGGGGATCGGTCATCGATTCGGAGTATCTCGGGCTTTCCACGATTGACATGGTCAGCCTCCTGCGTCCGGATGTCGTGACGCCCGGCAATCATGAGGTGGATTACGGCGTTGCACATCTGCTCTTTCTGGAGAAGTGCGCGCGGTTTCCGATGATCAATGCCAATCTGTTTGTGACGCTGAACAATACCCGGCTGTTCCGGCCGTATCTCAATGTGGAAATTGACGGGATGCGGGTGCTGTTCATCGGCATCCTGACGGAGGAAGTCATCAGCTCCACAAAGACGGAAAAGGTGATCGGAAGCTTCATCGATATCGATGAAGCCGCAAAGGAAGTCGGCGTGATCTGTGACAACTACCGCACGAAGGACACTTCCATGACGGTACTGCTTACGCATATCGGAATTGAAGAAGACCGGAAACTGGCGGAACGGCTGAATCCGGACTGGGGTGTGAATATGATCATCGGCGGACATTCGCATACCGCGATGAGTGAACCGGAATATGTCAACGGCATTCCGATCGTGCATGCATATATGGGCACCTCACAGATCGGACGTTTTGACATTGTCTATGACACCTGGTGGCATCGCATTACCAGCCTGCGCTGGGAGTGCGTTCCAATCAGTCCCGAAACCGCACAGCCTGATCCGATCATGGAAGAACTTCTGGATTCCTATCGGTCGGTGACGGATCAGAAATACCGGCGGGTTGTGACAACCTTTGCCCGCAAACTGACGCATCCGTGCCGGAATCAGGAAACGGAACTCGGCAATCTGTATGCGGACATCCTGCAGGATGAAAGCAGTTTTGACCTGATGCTCATGGGCTCCGGTTCGATCCGGAAGGAGGAACTCGGGCCGATCGTGGAATATCAGGACATGATAGAAAACACCCCGTTTGATGATTCTCTCTGGATGCTGGAAGTGACCGGAGAACAGCTGCGCCGCATGGTGCTGTATGTGCTGCGGGATGAGGCATGGGAAGGGCATACCGAGTTCTATCAGTTTTCAAAAGGGCTGAAGATCCGTTACCGGAAATCCACGCACGAACTGGAAGAATTCCGTTTCCATGGGGAAGCGATTACGGATGACCGGCACATCACGATTGCGCTGCAGGACTATCACTACGTCAATTTTGAGAAATTCTTCAATGTGCCGTTTCAGGAAGTGAGCCTCAACCGCAAGCCGCGCGTTGTCGCAACCTCCGTAAACAACATCGTGGAAGAATACTTTTCTACCCATCCGGGGCTGGATGCGCATGTGGAGGGCCGGATTGAGATTCTGGATTAGGGAGTTGTCCTGCCAGGGCCTGTCTGAAAGGGGTATAATATTCTTATCAATGTTTTGGGGGAAAACCTATGCAGAATAAAGTTAAGTGGTCATCCATCGCATCTGCGGCAGTTTATATTATTGCCGGTATCGCGTCTCTGCTGTATCCGGGACAGATCAGCGCCATGTTCTGTGATCTGTTCGGAATTGCGCTGATTGTTTACGGCATCATCAACATTGTGGTTTATTTCCTGATCGACATCAGAGAGTCTTTATTCCGCAATGACTTTTCTTCCGGCATCATCAAGATCCTGCTTGGCGTAATGGTGATCTATCATAAGGAAATCTTCCGTGAAATGATTCCGTTCATGCTTGGCATCGCGGTGATCTCCAGCGGATTTTCCAAACTGCAGGACGGCGTGGATTCTGCACGCATCGGATTCCCGAGCGGATGGCAGTTTGTCATCATGGCGGCGATTTCCATCATCTGCGGTGTTGTCCTGATGGCCGGTTTTATCAAGGAAGAAAGCATGTTACTGCAGGTGGCAGGTGCGGCGCTGCTTTACAGCGGTATCACCGATCTTTACGCAACCCTGTTCCTGACAAACAAGATCAATAAATTCCTGAAAAACGGCGGGGTTGTAAAACCTCAGCCGGCCCCGGCGCCGACTCCGGCAAAAGATCCGAAGGAACCGGAAAGCACTGCGCAGTATGTCAACTGGAATACCAGTGCGGAAGGCATGGAGGTGATCCGTGAGGAACCGGAGGAAGCACCGATTCCGCTGAACGGACCGAAGGTCCCGGAACTTCCGATGAATGAAGAAGCTCCGGCAGATCCTGTTGAAAAACCGGCGGACCCGGCAGAATAACCCGAATGAGAATGCGGAGCGATCCGCATTTTTCTTTTTGGGGACATGACACTGACAGCTGACTGTCATGCGTAAAACTTTTCTTTCCTATATAAACTCATTAAAATAGTGAGGCGGAGGTCATTTGTAGTTTATGTTTAATGACTGGTTAACAATCGGCCCGTTCACGATCCACGGCTATGGCGTGATGATCGGGATCGGCATTCTGGCTGCGTTTTATGTCAGCGAACGGCAGGCTAAAAAAGTCGGCATGAGTCCGGATGAGGCAAGCAATCTGATTTTCATCTGTCTGATCACCGGATTCCTCGGCTCAAAGATCACATATATTCTGACAAACCTGCAGGCATTCCTGCAGAACCCGGCGTCCTTCATCAGCTCGGACGGATGGGTCGTATGGGGCGGCATTATCGGCGGTATCATCGGCGGCTGGATCTGGTGCAAGATCCGGAAGCTGGACTTTATGGCCTATTTCAATCTGATGATTCCCGTTGTGGCGCTGGCGCAGGGATTCGGCCGGATCGGCTGCTTCTTTGCGGGCTGCTGTTACGGAAAGGAAACGACCGGTCCGGGAATCGTATTCCCGCATGGTTCGCTTGCGCCCTCCGGCGTAAAGCTCATTCCGACGCAGCTGATTTCCTCGCTCGGTGATTTTGCGCTCTTCTTCATCCTGTATCGGATTTACAACGATCCCGAACATCGTGAAGAGACCGCGGCGTGGTATCTGATTCTTTACAGTATCGGACGCTTCCTTGTGGAATTCCTGCGCGGCGATGAGATCCGCGGATTCATCCTGGGACTTTCGACATCCCAGTTCATCTCGATATTCATGTTTATCGCCGGCGTGATCCTGCTTGCGGTCCGCCGGAAGAACCGGACCCGTCCGGAGGCAGTGGAGGCCTGAAAAATGAAGACAATCGTATATGGAAATGACCACAGCGGTGTGGAACTGAAAAAGGAACTGATTCCCTATATCGAAGCCAAGGGATATCAGGTGATCAATGTCGGTACGGATACCACGGAGTCCGTGGATTACCCGATCATCGGCGAGAAGGTTGCGAATATGGTTGCGGAAGGCAAGGCCGACTTCGGCATCGCCGTCTGCGGAACGGGACTTGGCATCAGCCTTGCATGCAACAAGGTGAACGGTATTCGTGCGTGTGTATGTTCGGATGCCTATACCGCAAAGTATTCCCGGCTCCACAACAATTGCAATATTCTCTGCTTTGGGGCACGGGTCATCGGACCGGAGACCGCAAAGATGCTGATTGATGAATTCCTGGATACGGAATTTGAAGGCGGACGCCATGCGCGCAGAGTGGATCTGATCACAGATATCGAGCGCAGAAACAGGACGGCACAATGAAGCGGTTCCGGGGATTACTGACAGCGCTGGTTGTGCTTGCGGCTCTGTATTTCATGCCGTTTGTGACGGTTGAGGCACCGGATGACGCCGGCCGGACATGGCGCGTGCCGTTCGGCACCGCATTTGCGGCAAAGAGTGACACGGACATTACCTTTTCCGGATACCGAAGCGCCTACTCACTGGCAAAGGACAGTGAGAATGCGATCCGCTCCGGAGAGGAAATCAAGTGCTACGGCAATACGTATTATTACCAGGAGGACAAGGACGTCTCTCTTACCGGATATACGGTACAGAACGGCTTTCCTTCTGCGGTAACCTATCACTTTGAGAAAGGCAATGCATGCAAGGGCTGGACGCTGGATGATGAGGTTGCCTGGGAAGTCGGCGCACTGGAAGATGCGGATATGACAATCGATCCGATGAAAGCAGCACAGGATCTCGAATGGTTTGTGATTGTGGACGGGAAGGCGCTCAATCCCGGCATCTACAACGATTTCTCAAGACTTGTAAAGCAGGGCGTGTACTCCATCCTGCGGACCATGATCGTTGAAAACGGAGAGGTCAGGCTGATTGACATCCAGCTGCTGGAAACACCGGTCGAACAGCAGGCCGGCGCCAATAAGCAGGAAGCGTATTACCGCGCGGCAGTACGTACAGCGGAAGGCATTGAGGAAAACTATTACACAAGGTACAGTGAGACGGCGGAGACGAATCCGCGCCGGGTATCTGTCTTTGAAAAGGACGGCGAGGGCGTAGAGCACGAAACCATACTGTTTACCTATACTGTCGGATGAGCACGCATGTAAAATTTATTGCGACGATGCACTAAAAATGTGAAATAATTATTGTTATGAAGTCAAGGGGGCAGAGATTATGAAGAAACCTGAGTTCAATGGAATCGTAAAAGACAAGCGCAGAGAGCACAAAACATTCGGCGGATATGTCGTCGAATACTTATATGGCGCAACCGATGCGGAAGGCAATCCGGTTGAACCGCGCGAAGGTGCGGACGACGGACACGGACGCTGGTACGGAATTGACTGTAACGGAGAATACACCATGTTCTCCTGGACGCATTCCAAAGCAGAAGGCGGTGAAACAGAGTACGGAACCGAATTCGGGGACGACGCGCTGAATGTAATGGCAGGCCAGCTGAAACAGAAGGCAGACCTGTGCCGTGAAGCGGAAGAGATTGCGCGCAATTATGAAGGCGATGACGGCCAGGAAAAACTGGATGCGGTCAAGGCAAAGTGGGATGCCCTCAAGGACTGGGGCACACCGAAGGATGCGGAGCTCGCAAAACGGTTCGGCCGTGCCGCAGCGGAATACGCACCGCGTGCGGAAGCCATCAAGGTAAACAAGGAAGCCAAGCTTGCGGTTCTTGCCAAGGTGGAAGAAATCGAAAAGATGGTCAACTTCAAGGAAGCGCTCAACGCAGTGCGCGGCCTGAAGGATGAACTGTTTGAGATCGGATCTGCCGGTGAGGAAAATGACCGTGAATTCTCGAAGAAGCTCAGCGATCTCGAGAAGGATATCGAACGCCGCCGCAGAGAATTCTATGACAACCGCGACAGCATCCGTGCAGCCGCAAAGCAGAAGAAGGAAGAAATCATCGTCAGCGCCGGTAATATTCTGAAGAACGTCTCCAACTGGAAGGACGCAACCGATCACCTGAACGATCTGTTCAATGACTGGAAGGCTGCCGGTTCTGCCGGACGCGAAGAGGATGACGGACTCTGGGCACAGTTCAACAAGGTTCGTGACGAGTTCTACGCAAAGCGCAAGGAGTTCTTCGAAGAACGCAACGAGAAGTTCCGTCAGAGCATTGACACAAAGAAGAAAATCATCGAGGAAGCTGCGGAGATTGCCTCCAAGCAGGATTACTCCCGTGAGAATACCGACCGCATGAAACAGCTCGATGTACTGTGGCGCGGTGCCGGCTACTCCGGAAAAGACGAAAACGATTCCCTCTGGGAAGAGTTCTCCAAGACAAAGGAAACATTCTGGGAAGGCAAGCGTGCTCTCGCAGTCGCCCGCTTCCAGAAGGAACTTGATGAGAAGGAAGCCAAGCGCACTTCTCTCGTAAAACAGATCGAGGATCTGGAATACCGCATCAACATCACGGAAAACCCGGGAATGAATGAAGGATTCCAGAGAGACATTCAGATCGCAAAATCCCAGCTCGGCGATGTCGAGAATGAGATCAGCGCGCTGAAGGACAAGATCAACCACTGATGCATTAACGCCTGTCCGAAGACAGGCGTTTTTGTTTTGGGTATGAAAAAAGAGTTCTCATTCGAGAACTCTTTCTGTCAGGCTTCAATTTCTTCCGCTCCGGTATCATCATCTGCGGATACTTCCGCGGTGCCGTTATGGAGAATGTTCATGAATTCTTCGCCGGTGATCGTTTCCTTCTTGTAAAGGAATTCAGACAGCCGGTCGAGGTCGTCCATATGCGTGCGGAGCAGTTCCTTTGCCTTCTCGTGCTGGGTGCGGACAAGCTCCACAACCTTGCGGTCGATTTCCGCGGCTGTCTCGTCACTGCATGCCAGTGAGGTATCGCCGCCGAGGTACTGGTTCTGCACATGTTCCATGGCGACCATGTCGAATTCATCGCTCATGCCGTAGCGGGTGATCATCGAGCGGGCAATCTTGGTGGCCTGTTCGATATCGTTGGATGCGCCGGTGGAGACGGTGCCGAACTTCAGTTCCTCTGCCGCACGTCCTGCGGTAAGGGTCGCAATCTTGTTTTCCAGCTCGGTCCTGGAATACAGGTAATGATTGCCTTCCTCCACCTGCATGGTATAGCCAAGCGCGCCTGATGTACGCGGGATGATCGTGATCTTCTGAACCGGCGCCGAGTCGGTCTGCAGGGCAGCGACAAGCGCATGTCCGGTTTCGTGATAGGCGACCATCTTCTTTTCCGCATCGGTGAGGATGGCATTCTTCTTCTGGTAACCCGCAAAGACCACTTCAATGCTTTCCTCAAGATCGCGCTGGGTAACGGTCTTCCGGTTTTCCCGGACGGCACGCAGCGCGCCTTCGTTGATGATATTGGCAAGCTCTGCGCCGCTGGCGCCGCTCGCCATGCGCGCAACCGCATTGTAATCAATATCCGGATCGGTCTTTACCTTGGCCGCATGGACTTTTAGGATATCCTCACGTCCCTTGAGGTCCGGCAGTTCCACCGGTACACGGCGGTCAAACCGTCCCGGACGCAGTAATGCAGGGTCGAGGTTTTCCGGACGGTTGGTCGCCGCAAGGATCACAACACCGTTGTTGCTTTCAAAGCCGTCCATCTCGGTAAGCAGCTGGTTGAGTGTCTGTTCGCGCTCATCGTTGCCGCCGAGATTTCCGGCGACACGCTTTCCGCCGATCGCATCGATCTCATCGATGAATACGATGCATGGCGCTTTTTCTTTCGCCTGACGGAACAGGTCACGCACCTTGGACGCGCCCATACCGACAAACATTTCGACAAATTCCGAGCCGCTGATCGAGAAGAACGGGACGTTGGACTCACCGGCAACCGCCTTTGCGAGCATGGTCTTTCCGGTTCCCGGAGGACCTACCAGCAGGATGCCCTTGGGCATGGATGCGCCGATCTCGCTGTAGCGGGACGGATCATGCAGGTAGGTGACGATTTCCTGCAGGGATTCCTTGGCTTCATCTTCCCCGGCCACATCCTTGAACAGGATGCCGGTCGTGGATTTGATATAGACGCGGGCATTGGATTTGCCCATATTGAACATGAGCGAAGTTCCGCCGCCTTCCTTATTCATATACCGCCGCATCATCAGTTGTCCGATCGCAACGAAGAATACGACCGGCAGGACCCACGACAGCAGGAAGCTGACCAGCGGGGACGCCTGTTCACGGATCTGTGACTTGAATTCCGCACCGGAATCATAGAGCCGCTGCGTCAGCCCGTCATCCTGCATGAGACCGGTCTTGTAGATCTGATTTTCATCGGATTTCAGGGTGTAGAGGATCTGATTCTGTACGGTATCGATCTCCACTTCCTTGATCTGCTGGGCTTCGGTTGCCTTCATGAAGGTGCCGTAGTCCACTTCCTTCACTTCCGCCCGGTTGATGGCCGGAATCATGAAGAGGTTTACCAGCATCGTGATCAGCAGGACGATCGCGTAGTAGTAGATCATGGGCTTTTTGGGTTTATCTACTTCATTCATTGATAAAAGCCCTCCTTTCGATTCCATGTCAGTTTAGCACACTCGAAGTAAGAGTGCTAATCCGTTGCTTAAATCACACAAATTCACATCAATGGAATATTTCCTTGTTTCATCGCTCCGACCGGCGGTATTGCGCTATGATTCTATTCGGATACCGCTCTGAACAGGGACGAGATTGAAGGGGAAACGATTATGAAACATGAAAAAAAGCTGATCATTATCACAGCAGTGCTGACGCTGCTTCCGGCATTGATCGGAGTTGTGTTATGGAACAAACTTCCTGACCAGCTTCCCACACACTGGAATGCGGCAGGCGAAGTTGACAGCTATATGGCAAAGCCCTATGCGGTTTTCGGAATCAGCGGATTCCTTCTGGTTCTGCACCTTATGTGCACATTTATCACGATGTATGATCCGAAAAATGTGAACGTTCCGAAGAAGGTGAATCAGCTGGTGCTCTGGATCTGTCCTGCAGTGGGGCTGTATGTATCGGTTCTGACCTATCTTACCGCCATGGGAATTCCGGTCAACGCAACGGTCACCGGCTGTTTCTTTGTCGGGCTGGTCGTTCTTGTCACAGGATATTATCTTCCCAAGAGCCGTTCGAACTATACCATCGGCATCAAGCTTCCCTGGACACTTGCGGATGAGGAGAACTGGGAAAAGACACACCGGATGGCAGGTCCGATCTGGATGATCGGAGGCGTACTGATCATCCTGTGCGGAATGCTGGGAAAGAATGCAGTATATGGTGTATTCCCGGTGCTGCTCATCATGATCGGAGCGCCAACGCTTTACTCCTGGAGACTGTACCGGAAAAAGACCGGCGGGCAGTAAGAGGTGCTCGGTTCCGCCGTTTTTGGTTGTATTTGAGAGGGTGCCGTGCTAGTATAACGGAAGAATCTTTAATTCGGCACAGAGAGGCCGGCAAGAGGACCGATTGTTCAAAGGGGAAACAAGTCAAGGGAGTCCTGCGGCCTGCGGATTCCTTTTTTTAGGACAACCGGTCCGGACAGAAGATTCTGAAGGGGGAAGAATTGTATGAAACTGATCTACAGCGTTGAAGACAAACCGAAACTTTCTCAGACTATTGTATTCGCATTCCAGCAGATGATTGCCATTATGGCCGCAACTCTGCTCGTTCCGATGCTGATGTCGAGCTTTCCGAACGGGGCGGGCGAAACGCTCTACTTCGATCCGGCTGCTGCACTGTTCGGTGCCGGTATCGGTTCACTTGTCTATATCCTGTTCACAAAGAAGAAGAGCCCGGTATTCCTTGGAAGCTCCTTTACCTTCCTGGGAGCCTATGCGGCGATCCTCGGTCAGAACTATGGCTACTGGGGTGTCATTATCGGTATTCTCTTTGCCGGACTTGTCTATGTCGTGATTGCCATGATCATCCGTGCGGTCGGAAGCCGCTGGGTAAACAAGCTCATGCCGGCAGTCATCATCGGCCCGATCGTTGCGCTGATCGGACTTTCACTCTCCGGAACCGCAACCTCCTGGATGTCGACCAACGGCGGCGACACCTACAGCCTGCTTACGATTCTGGTCGGAACCGTCACATTCCTGGCAATTGTTGCCGCATCCGTGCGCGGCGGCAAAATGATCAAGCTGATTCCGTTTGTGGTCGGCATTGCGGTCGGTTATCTCTTGGCACTGCTGCTTACCATCATCGGCAACGTCACCGGCATCGAAGCACTTCGCATTATGAACTTCTCGTCGCTGTATGACGCATTCCATCCGCTCACCCTGGCATCCTTTGTCCGGGTTCCGCAGTTTACCTTTGTTTCTGCGCTGAAGTCCCACACGCTGAACACGATCGACGGAGCTGCGCTGTCCAACATCGCAATCACCTTCGTACCGATTGCGGTCGTCGAACTTGCACAGCACATCGCTGACCATAAGAACCTCAGCTCGATCATCGGACGTGATCTGATCACTGACCCGGGTCTTGACAATACCCTCCTCGGTGACGGTATCGGCTCCATCGTCGGCGGCTTCTTCGGCGGTGCCGCAAACACCACTTACGGTGAGTCCATCGGCTGTGTTGCGATTACCGGAAACGCATCCATCGTCACGATCATCACTGCCGGACTCGGCTGTATGATTCTCTCGTTCTTCACACCGTTTGTTGCGCTGATCAACTCCATTCCGAAGTGCGTTATGGGCGGTGCCTGCGTTGCGCTGTACGGCTTTATCGCCGTATCCGGTCTGCAGATGCTGAAGCGTGTTGACCTTGGCTCCAACAAGAACCTTCTGGTTGTCAGTGCGGTATTTGTCACAGGTATCGGCGGACTGACCCTCAACTTCGGATCCAACCCGACAACCGGCGGACCGCTCCTCACCATCACATCCCTGGCAACGGCGCTGATCATGGGCATCATCACCAACCTTGTGGTCAACGAAGGACGTCTGATCAGCGATGATGATCCGGACGGCATCACCGCCGCAGTCGCAAACATGAGCGAAGTCGACGTGGAAGACCTCGAAAAGAAAGACACAAAGTAACAACTCGAATCAAAGGACAGTGAATCAGATCACTGTCCTTTTTTTGTCTTCCTGCCCCGTTCTGTGACACAATTAATAGGTAGCAGGAGAATATTCTGAACATGGAAAAACTTCCGCCGATTGAAAAAATCTATGAAGCATACAGCGCTCTGGCAGACGGGCGCGTGACAATATCCGAAGACACAAAGGAAGCACATATTGCCTCGTCCGACGGCGCAAAGCACTACACCGTCAGATGGGAAGGCAGTCACTATACCTCCAATGACAGCGCCACTTACTGGGCAGGCTATCCGGGCTATCCCGTGCTTGCGGTATGGATGAAACAGGGCATCCTGCCGGTGAATGAGGCGATTGCCGGGCAGTTCAAAGATGTGAACTGGAATGCGTTAAACAAAGAATACAAACGCAATTATGCAAAGGCTGCCGAAGCGGTCATGAACGAGCGGCAGATGGATGCGGCCAGGGTTAAAGCGGATGCTGAACAGGTATATGAAGTGCTGAAGACGCTTGACCTTTCGGTCGGCCGCGGAAAGGGGAGACCATGATCATCAAACGCCCCTTTTACTATCCGCCGGGAAACAGTGACCGCACCCTGCATATCTATCTTCCGGATGACTATTACAACACGGAGGAACGGTATCCGGTCATCTATTTCTTTGACGGGCATAATCTTTTTTTCAATGAAGACGCAACGTACGGTACCTGCTGGGGGCTGAAGGATTTTCTTGACCATTGGCACAAGAAGGTCATCATCATCGGTATGGAATGCTCGCATGTCAATCAGGAGCGGCTTTCGGAATACTGCCCGTATGAAAAGCACTTCTTCGGGAAAACCATTCACGGCAAGGGGAAGGAAACCTTTGACTGGATCGTCCATGAAATCAAGCCGATGATCGACCGGGAATACCGGACCTGGAGCCATCGTGAGGCAACCGGCATTGCCGGCTCCTCGATGGGCGGCATTATGAGCATGTACGGCATCATCCGATACAATGACATCTTCTCCAAAGCAGCCTGTGTCTCCACCGGCATTTTCTGGAATCTTTCCGATTTCCGGAAAGATCTAAAGCAGGTACAGCTTTCTCCCGATACCCGCATCTATATGTCCTGGGGTGAAATTGAATCGGGGAAGGCAGCGCATAACGGCAATCCCGAATTCGATACCCGGGAAGCACGCAGCACCCGGAAGTTTGAAAAGGAACTGCAGGCAAAAAACGCCCGGACCTATCTGTACTTTCAGCCAAATGGAAGACACTGCGAAGCCGACTGGGCAGCGCAGGTTCCGCTGTTTATGGACTGGCTGTGGCTTCAGCCGTGAGGTGATCCTATGCGGACGAAGAACATCATCCGAAGGCACTATATCTTTGAAGGCGACGTGCAGGGCGTCGGCTTCCGCTGGTATGCAAGCCAGGCGGCATCTGCGTCCGGTGTGACCGGATGGGTAAGAAATGAATATGACGGCAGCGTCACGATGGAACTGCAGGGAACGGCAGATCAGATCGATGCGACCGTAGAGATGCTGGGAAAGGATTCCTGGATCCGGATCGACCGGACAACCGTGCGGGAAATGGATCCGGATGAAACAGAGCGCCGGTTTACGGTCCGGATGTAAACAGGAGGGCGAGATGAAGCGATATCTGAGCAAGATGCTTGTGGCGATGGCTCTGGCAGTCCTGTTTTCCGCCTGCGCAAACCGTACCGGAAGTACGGTGACCAATGAACCGGCGGCGGAACCCGCCGCACAACCTGCCCAGGCAGCCGAAGTGCCGGAGGAAACCCCGGAACTGCGTCTTACAGTGCGTTTGCAGGATGCGCCTCAAGAGGAACAGAACTTCCGTACCTCTGACCGTGAAACCGCTGCGGAATTTCACAATCTCTTTGAAGAACTTTTAAACGCTGAAGACGGCAGTGATGACGTACCTATGAAGGACGACGGATTCGATGCGGTGATGGACGGAATCCTGTCGTGTGACAACCGTTCCATCGCATATCTTCGGGATACGCTGCACTGGCATAAGGATGCGTATGAAAATGCCATGTATCTCGAACTGCGTGAAGAAACAGACGGGAATACCGCTGTGTATACACTGATTTTGCCGGAAGAAAGCCGTTACAGTTCACGGCTGGAAGCCCTGGCGGAGGCTGTACAGAAGGAAAATTGATAAAAATCGAAAAATCACCCTGCGTCAGGGGTTGCTTGTGACGCTGCGTCATGAGTGATTCTGGGCATGAGGAGGTGAAGTGCGATGCCGAAATATACAACCGGAGAACTCGCAAAGCTGTGCGGCGTGACCGTGCGGACCGTCCAGTACTATGACACCCGCGGTATTCTCGTGCCGAGTGAGCTGAGCGAAGGAGGACGGAGGCTTTATTCGGAGGATGATCTGAAACGCATGCGGATCATCTGTTTTCTGCGTGACCTTGGACTTTCCATTGATTCCATCAGTCAGCTGCTTTCCGAAGAGGATCCCGGAAGCGTAATCTCGCTTCTGCTGGACCAGCAGGAGGCATCCCTGAAGGAAGAAATGAAGGAACGGGAGGACCAGCTGAAAAAGATAGCCGATCTGAAAACCGGTCTGAAGTCGGTCCGGCAGTTCTCTGTGGAATCCATCGGTGACATCGCATATATTATGAACAACAGAAGTGAACTGAAAAAGGTCCATGGGATCCTGCTGGCGGCGGGCCTGCCGCTGACGATCCTCCAGTGGGTGGGAATCATCCTCTGGATCACGAAAGGCATCTGGTGGGTGTTTCTTGTATGGGTGATCATTGCCATTCCGTATGGAACTGTTCTTACCCGCTGGTATTTCCGGAAGGTTTCCTACATCTGCCCGCAGTGTCATACCGTATTCAAGCCGACGTTTAAGGAAGCGTTCTGGGCAAACCATACGCCGGCGACCCGCAAACTGACCTGTCCGCACTGCGGGCATCACGGCTTCTGTGTGGAAGTGGCCGCAGAGGAAGCGAAGGTGACGGCGGATGCGTAACACAGAATTCAATCAGAAACAGGTTACCCGTTATCTGCTCGTTACCTTTGGTTTTGCATATCTCATCCAGTTTCTCGTCGCACCGCTGTACCGCAGTAACCGGTCAGCCGCCCAGCTGGTGCTTGCGGCGATGATGTTTGTCCCGGCGCTTGGCGTACTGTTCTGCGGAGCGGATCTCAAAGGCATGGGCTGGAAGCCCCGGATCCGTAAAAACATCAGACCCATCCTGTTTGCGTGGTTTGGACCGCTGCTTTTGACAGCGATCGGCGGCATACTCTATTTTCTGATATTCCCGCAGCACTTTGACCTCAGCGGCAGTTATGCGGTCGCCCTCGGAGGCCCCGAAGTGCTCGAACAGATGAAGGAACAGGGACTTTCCTATCCGATGTATGTTCTGATATCCGCAATAAGCAGTATTACCTATGCGCCGCTTCTGAATATGATTGCGGCACTGGGCGAGGAAATCGGCTGGCGGGGATTCCTGTATCCGCAGCTGAAGGACAGGTTCGGCCGTACGAAAGGCTGGCTTCTGGGCGGTGTGATCTGGGGTGCCTGGCACTGGCCGCTTATCGCACTGATCGGGTATGAATACGGTGCTGCGGCGGGTAATTCCGCAGGCTATATCGGAGCTCCGGTTACGGGCATGTTAATGTTCAGCTTCATTACCGCCGGGCTCGGCGTTCTTCACGCATGGGTCTATGAAAGGAGTGAATGCATCTGGCTTCCAGCATTACTGCATGGCGCATTCAATGCGGCGGCGGCACTACCGCTCGCTCTGTGTCTGGTCAATACCGGTACGTACCGGCTGCTTGGACCGGCACCCAACGGTCTGCTGAGCAGCCTGCCGTTTCTGATTGGGGCTGTCCTCATCCTCCGGAAGAAGGAACACTGAATTCCATCCCGTGACGCAATCTGCGCGGTGCGGTAAGATAGGGGTACAGAAAGAACTGATACACCTATGAATGCACAGACAGATCTCAAATCACAGGAACCGGTCTATGTGACCGGTCACCAGCATCCCGATACCGACTCCATTGTGTCGGCGATCGCATATGCATTTTTCAAACGCGCCATCGGCGTGCGCGCCGTCGCATGCCGGCTCGGGCCGCTCGGCAGTGAGACAAAATACCTGCTCGAACGCTTCGGATTCGAAGAACCGATGCTTTTGAAAGACGCCAGGAAGACCCTGAAGGAAATTGAACTGGATCCGCCCGATGCGGTCCATCCGGATACCACGGTCTACGAAACGATCCGCCATATGAAGGAAACCGAACGCGCTTCCTTTGCGGTGGTGGATGAAGAAAATCATGTCGTGGGCTATGTATCCAAGAGCGACCTTGCGGATATCGGACTCGGGGATACATCCATGGGCATTGAACTGCTCAGACATACCACGGCGGCCGATGTCGCAAAGACGATCAGCGGAACCCTGATCTATGACGATTCCAGTCTTCATCTCAACGGCAAGGTTTCCATCATTGCCCTGTCCGAACACGGCATTAAAAACTACGATGTGAAAGACCGTATCGTGATCATGGGCAATGAACCCGAAGCGGAGAAAGCCCTGATCGAACAGGGCGCCGGCATGATGATCGTTGTCTGGGCAAAGGAGATCCGCGCCGATGTGATCGACGCCGCCAGACAGCACCACTGTCCGGTCATCATCTCCGGACACGGCTCGATGAATACGTCCCGTTATCTGTTCTTTGCGCCGCGTGTGGAACTAATCATGCGGAAGAAACCGATGCTGTTCAATGAAAATGAATTTGCGGAGGATGCGGGCGTCAGAATGGCACGGACACGGTTCCGTGCTTACCCGGTAACGGACAATGAGAATCATCTGGTCGGCTATGTCAGCCGCAGCCAGATCATGGGCTATAAAAACAAGAAGATCATTCTCGTTGATCACAACGAGTTCTCCCAGTCCGTCAAGGCGGTGGAGAAGGCACAGATCCTGGAAGTGGTGGACCACCATCGGATCAATGACTTTGCGACAAGTCAGCCGGTATCCTTCCGAAATGAAATCGTCGGTTCTTCGGCCACGATCATTGCGACCATGTTCCGGGAGAACCAGATTCCGATTCCGGCCAATCTTGCCGGACTGATGCTGGGGGCGGTGCTGTCGGATACACTGCTGTTTCAGTCTCCGACCACAACCCCGAAGGATATCAGCACCGCGCATCTGCTTGCGGCACTGGCAGAGCTGGACATCGAAACCTTCGGAACGGAGATGTTCGCAAAGTCTGCCGATCATTCGGATATGAGCATCCGTGAGATGATCGTGCAGGATATCAAGTATTACGACATCGACGGCTGCCGCACCATGATTTCCCAGAGTATGGTTTCCTCCGTACGTTCCCTCATCGGAAAGGAAGCGGAGATCCAGAACTGTCTCGAGAAACTCGTGCGCAAGAAAGATCTGGACCTTGTCGTCGCCGCATTTACCTCGGTGGCGGATGAGGGCTCCGTATTCTATTTTGCGGGCGATAAAAAAGCCCGGGCAGAGGAAGCCTTCCCGGACACATCGGAAGTCGGACATGATATACAGAAGGGCATCTTCTCCCGCAAGAGTCAGATCCTTCCCGCATTAACTGCCGCGATTCAGCGTTAAGTTATTACAGCGGCCATTCCTCGTCTTCGGTATAGACGGGAATTCCATTTTCAAGCAGGAGGTCAGTGGTCATTCCATTGCCCTCTTTTTTTCCGCCGGTAAACGTGCCGTCATAGATGATGCCTTTTCCGCACGAAGGAGAGTTTGCCTTGAATACCGCAAAGTCCACATGGTTCAGCTGCGCAAGAAACAGGGCTGTTTCCGCACCTTTGCGGAACTGTTCCGTCACATCTCTTCCGGCATTGGACAGGACCTTGTCATTGACCCGCTCACTTGGATTGCGCGGCGTTTCAAGACCGCCCATCTGTTCGGGACAGACAGGAATCAGGGTATGATGTTCCGCCAGTTTCAGTACGCGTTCATTGCGGCAGCCGTCGCCTTTGTAACGGCACTGACAGCCAAGCAGGCAGGAACTGACAAGAATTACAGCCATAATGTACACCTCTTCTGTCCGCATTATACCGCATCCGCTTTGGATTGAGGGTCACTGATAGGAATCTGTGAAGTACAATAGGTTACAGAAAGAGGAAATGTATATGGAAGCTTTCATGCGGAATGTTACGGTATTTGATCACCCGCTGATCAAACATAAGACCACACACATGTGTGATGTCAGAACCGGTTCAAAGGAGTACTCCGAGCTGGTTAAGGAACTGGCGACCCTGATGGGCTATGAAGCGCTCAAGGATCTGCCGGTGAAGGATGTGCATATCCAGGCACCGCTTGCGGACTTTGATTCTCCGGTGCTTGCGGAAGATTTTACGATCGTTCCGATCCTGCGCGCAGGTCTTGGCATGGTGGACGGGCTGCGGATGCTGTGTCCGACGTCCAAGGTCGGTCATGTCGGCCTCTACCGGGATGAAGAAACCCTTGAGCCGAAGACCTACTACTTCAAGCTTCCGGTTGATGTCACCGAAGGCCAGGTCATCATTGTCGATCCGGCGCTTGCGACCGGCGGCAGTGCGGATGCGGCGATTCAGTTCATCAAGGATGCCGGCTGCACACGCATCAAGTTCATGTGCATCTTCGCATCCGAAGTCGGTGTGAAGCTTCTTGCAGAGAAACATCCGGATGTGCATATCTACTGCGCACGCTACATCCCGGGTGAACTCGATGAGCACGGCTATATTCCGACCGCGGCAGGCGATGCCGGTGACCGCATCAACGGCACCTACAGCCTGAAACCGAAACAGTAACGCATGGAGAAAACCATGGATCTGACCCTGCGGGTCTGCGAGCTTGTCCGCTCCGCAAGTGAAATCATGAAACATCCTCCTGAACATGTTCACCAGAAGGGAAACCGTTCGGACTATGTGACAGAGGCGGACGTGCATGTGCAGGAAGTTCTCACCCGCGGGCTTCTCGAACTTCTTCCGGGCAGTGAAGTCTGCGGCGAGGAAAGCACCGACTATACCACGCATGGCGGGGATGTATGGATCGTCGATCCGATCGACGGAACGTCCAACTTCATCCGTGACCTCGGCGCCTCGGTGATCTCCGTCGGACTCAAGCGCGGAAGCGATCTGTATCTCGGCGTGATCTACAATCCGTACCGGGATGAACTCTTTTATGCGCAGAAAGGCTGCGGCACCTGGCTCAACGACCGCCGTGTGATGGTATCGGACAATGACTTCGCACATTCGCATTTCTGTACGGCGATGAGTGTATATGCCAAGCAGTATGCGGATCGCTGTTTCCGGGTTCTCGAAGCGGTCTATCCGGAATGTGATGATATGCGCCGCTTCGGTGCGGCTGCCTTTGAACTCGCCCAGCTTGCGGCAGGACGGGTGGAACTGTACTTTGAGATGCGGCTCTGTCCGTGGGACTGCGCCGCGGCCGCGATCCTGATTGAGGAAGCCGGCGGATACTGGGAATGCCTTTACCAGAACGGCCTTCCCACAGACCGCAGGTTTGTGTTTATCGCCGCAAATACGAAAGAAAACTTTGCCCGGCTGCGGGAAATCGTAACCCGGGAAATACCGGAGATTCCTTATGACCAGAGTTTATAAGCCGGGCGGACGGAAGATTCTGCTTATCGATATTGACGGAACCCTCGTCGATTATGAAAATCATCTGCCCGGGTCAGCTGTCGCCGCAATCCATGCGGCCCAGAAAAACGGCCATCGTGTTTACAGCTGTACCGGACGCTCGGAAGGGGAAATCTATCAGGACATCCGGGACATCGGACTGGATGGGATGATCGGCGGAAACGGTGCCTATGTGCGGGATGGAGATACCGTGATCCTGCATAAACAGCTTACCCCGGCACAGACACGCAAGATCGTGGACTGGTGCCATACGTACGGTTTGGAATTCTTCCTTGAGACAAACAACGGTCTGTTCGGCAGTGAACACTTTGAGGAAAAAGCACTGCCGGCGATCCGGGAGTATTCCCGACGAAAGGGAAGAGGCGATGACATTACCGTACGGACCGTATTTCCGGAGATGATCTTCGGTGCCGGCCTGTATCGGGATGATGTTAATAAAATCAGTTTTCTGCTTAATTCGTATGCGGATCATGAACGTTCCGTCAGAGACTTTCCGGATCTTCTGGCCGGGGTTTGGGGCGGTGCGGGAGAGACGGCACTGTTCGGAGACCTTCGTGTCAAAGGCATCACAAAACAGTCAGCTGTGGAATGCCTGCTGAACCACCTGCATGCACACAAAGAAGACGCGGTTGCCTTCGGGGATGCGGCCGTGGATATTCCGATGTTTGAGGCATGCGGATATGCCGTCGCAATGGCCTCCGGCGGAGAGGAATGCAAAGCCGCCGCAGATTTTATTACGGACGGCGTAAATGAAGACGGCCTGTATAAAGCCTTTCAGTATCTGAAACTGATCTGAATGACAGAAGAAAACCGGAGCTCACCATAATCGGTGAACTCCGGCTGTTTTATTATCTAACCGAGAATCCTGATCTGCGGGAGTGCTTCGCGGATCTTCGTGCGGACGTAGGTTTTCATCCGTTCGGGAATCGGTGTCGGAATCAGCAGATATTCCGAAACATATCCATAGAAGGCTGCCATGGCCATGGATCCGTAAGATTCATCGACATCCGCCGGGTCTTCCTTCAGATAGGCGATATCCTGTTCGGTGATCTGTTTCAGGGATTCCGGCACATCTTCAAATGCCTGTTCGGGATCGGTGAGCTTCAGCCGGCTGATCAGAGCCGCAGCTTTCGGTTCCATGACCGACAGCGAATTGATAAAGCGCTTCAGTTCCCCGTTGGCACGCGCGAGTGCCTCTCCGGTTTCATCAAGGAAAAGAAATCCGCCCTGGATATATTCCCAGGATTCCGCAAGCTTCAGTTCTTCCAGACTGTCCATGTTTTTCTTCGTTGTCATTTGTTTATTCTCCAGATTCTTGTGACCGGAACCATCATATCACTTCTTCCGGTTCGGTTGGTTCAGGGGTGCGGGGATGTTCCTTCAGATATTCTTCCGAAATGTATTCCGGCGTTCCGATCACCGCAGCCATGCGCTGATGGAACCGGTTTCTCTTTGATTTCCGCTCATTCAGACCATCTGATACACCCTTGGCATAGGCTGTGACAAGTTCTTCCATCGAAACGTCATACAGCTCGGTCATGGTATTGAAGATATCAATCGGGAAGTTGATATTGTCTTCATCGTTGTTGAGACCTTTATAACGGCCCAGACCGAAAGTCTCCACTTTCAGTTCCACCGGGGAAAGATCCGACCACAGCGTCTGTACCATCCGGTTATGGCGGTACTGGGCAAGCCGGTTATAGAAGTAACGGATCGCAGAGGCGATGCCGAAACCGAACATGAACATCAGCGGTGCGGAGATCGTTGCCGGAAGATATTTTGTCAGACGGTAGATATCACGCCATCCGCCGTGTGCTTCACCAATCAGCACCACGTTGACAATATAAATCAGAGCGTAGAGATAGAAGGGCATCAGTGCCAGCAGGGAATCCGAGATCGTGAACCGGTTGTCGGACTCTACCGCAAAGAGCAGGACGAGCGACATGATCGGACAGATTACATGAAGCCAAAAGTTCATACCCGTAAATGCAAGCTTTGCGCCGGCAGCCGGGAAGATCAGGAAGACGGCAAACAGCATGGTCAGTGTCGTGCAGATGGCACCGGCATACTGAAACATGGCGATCCATTTCGGAAGGATGAATTTCTTGTTTCGGATGCCTTCCACCGCATAGGGAACCATGAGCACCGCTCCGAATGCCGCAAGCGTATTGGAGTTGACGGTAAACAGATGATAGAGATTGGATCCGCGCTCCGGAGTAATCCCACTGGGCGCTTCGATCAGTCCGCCGGCAATGGCCTGGAATGCACAGATGGACACGGTCAGACCGGCAATCAGCGCGACGAAACTGTTTCTCTGGTTGAGATCGATGGAGTAGCGCTGGCTGAACTTGAGTTTCGGCGCATGGAACTTGAGGCGTTCTTCCTTGCTGGTGAATTTCCGCCGGGTCGGTCCGCAGTATACGTTCTTTTTTCCAAGACCGATGATCAGCACGAACAGTACTTCCATGAAGATCAGACCGAATGCAGTAGCGGCACCGCGGTTGTAGGAGCGGGCAAGCTTGATTTTCATGATGCCGTCAATCACAACCATTGTGATAAAGCAGAGCACGCAGAGTGCACCGAGCGGTCCGGAGGATATGATCGTTCCGTCTTCCGGCGCCAGCAGAAGATATGCAAAATTCAGTATGAAATGAGCGATGCCCATATCTCCGCGCCAGACAAGCTTATACAGCGTGTAGTCGTTGAGAACCGGCACAAGTGCTTTCCATGGTTTTTCTCCGGCCTTTTTGAAAAGAAGTGCACGTCCGTAAATGGAAAGCGCAAGAATTACCAGACAGAAAACAAGAAGCACCGGATCATCGATGCCATAGAGCGAACCGGTTTCCAGAATACTGAACAGAATACCCGCAAGATCCATATATCACATATCCTTTGTCTACTATCATACCGCAATATTACTTTTCTGAAGTTTCTGAAATACCCGGAACGGTTCTGCCGGGCCGTTCCGGATCTGCGGCACCGCAGGAAGATACTTTTTTGCAATGTAGAGTACTTTTCACATTCCTGCCGTTCAATCCATAGGATAATTAAAACAGGCATCGATTACAGTCAGAGAACAATCAACAGAAAGGACAGGGTATTCCCTTTTGATTATCCGTTCAGTGAGGCGGAAGGGGGTACCGGGATTACGAACGATGAATATGTGGAAGAAGATCACCGCTGTCGTGCTTGCGGCTTCGCTTGTCTCCGCCTGTGGTGCGCAGGTTTCGGAAGGTACCGTATCCGATGCGGCTCCGGAAGCGGCCGCACAGCCGGAAACAGAAGCGGCATCCGGAACACGCGGACAGGGCGGAACTCCCTGGACCGATTATGATCTGAAGGAAAATATCTCTGCGGATCTTACCCTATCACCGAAGGATGACCTGTATTATGCGGTAAACAAAGACTGGCTGGCAACTGCGCAGCTGCCGGAAGGCCGCTCATCCCTGGACATGTTTGATCAGGTAAAGGACAATCTCGACAGGCGGGCAATCGCAGTTCTTGAAGGAACGGACAACCCTGATTCCCGTAATGTTCAGCTGGTCCGGACATTATACAGTGCCTTTCTGGACTGGCAGGCACGGGATGAAACGGGCGTAACACCGCTGGAAGAAACCATAAACAGAATCAATGCGATTAAAACAACAGAAGAGCTGACTGCGTTCATTGCGGACCCCGATGCCTCATTCGGCGTACCTGCACTGCTTGACTTCGGTACGACAGAATCAAGAAATGACGCCTCAAGGTATGTGACTGCCTTGGGACAGACATCGCTTCTTCTGGGGGAAGCGACCGAATATCAGAACCGCACAGAGCTTGGTGACCGGATGTATGAATCAAGGCTGTATCTTGTAAAGGCGCTGCTCTCACGGATTGGCTATACCGAAGCACAGGCGCAGGATCTGCTGGATCAGGCCATTGCATTTGAAGCAAAACTCGCAGATGTCTGTTATACCAGCATGGACCAGTACAGTCCGGACTTCGATACCCGCATCAACAATGTCCGCACCCCGGAAGAAATCGATGCCCTGATGACATCGTATCCGCTGCGCACGATCCTCGCCGGGCACGGATACGGGGACGCAAAGGAATATCTGGCGTTCAATCCGGGATATCTGGATCGTCTCAATGAACTGTATACCGAAGACAATCTGGATGCGGTCAAAACCACGCTGATTGTAAAAACGGCTTTAAATACAGCAGCGCTTCTGGACAGCGCCGCTTATCAGGCTAGCATCGATGCCAACAACATTCTGAGCGGCGCATCCGGCCGCCAGGATGACAGAGTCGCCGCATTTGATATGGTGCGGGGCGAACTCTCCTCCCCGATGGGCCAGGCATATCTTGAAGCCTATGATTATTCCGAGCTGAAACAGCAGATCACAGATCTGTGTATGGAAATCAAAAATACCTATCGCACTGTATTGGAACAGGAGGACTGGCTGTCAGAGGAAACCCGGGCAAAGGCAGTCGAGAAACTGGATCATCTGCGCATCAACGCGCTGTATCCGGATAAATGGACGGACTGCGCCGGACTGGATCTGGAAGGTCTTTCCTACTATGAATGCCGAAAAGCTGTTTCACAGTTCAATGAGAACGTGGATGCCGCAAAAACAAACGGAAAGGTGGACCCGGAACTCTGGAATCTCGATATTCTCGAACCGAATGCATATTATAATCCGGCCGACAACTCAATAAACATGATCCTCGGCATGATCGGTGATCCGCTTTATGAAGCGGGCGAGCCGGAGGAAATCTTAATGGGTACCTACGGATCAATCATCGGTCATGAGATCAGTCATGCCTTCGATACCAGCGGCGCCCAGTATGACAAGGACGGAAATCTTTCCTCCTGGTGGACGGACGAAGATTACGATGCGTTCCAGAAGCGGGCACAGCGGATGATTGACTACTATAACGCCATGACCGCATGGGAAGGCCAGCCGGTAAGCGGAGACCTGATTCAGACCGAAGCGATCGCAGATATGGGCGGAATGAAGGTTCTGCTTGAAATGGCAAAGTCACGGGAAAACTTTGACTATCAGGCGTTCTTCCGGGCTTATGCGGGAAGCTGGGCACGGATCAATACCTTTGAACAGGAACAGTATTCACTGAATTATGATTCTCATCCGCTTGCGTACTTGCGGGCAAATGCGACCGTTCAGCAGTTTGAAGAGTTCTACACCGCCTTTGATGTAAAGGAAGGGGACGGAATGTATCTTGCGCCGGAAGCGAGGATTGCGGTCTGGTGATCCTTCACAAAGTTTCTGACCTGAAATGGGAAACAACAGAAAACGACCTCACCAGGCCGTTTTCTGTTTTGTGATGGTCGGGATGACAGGATTTGAACCTGCGACCACTTCGTCCCTAACGAAGTGCGCTACCAAGCTGCGCTACATCCCGGTGATATATTCAGGCACCCCCAGCAGGAATCGAACCTGCAACTAACCCTTAGGAGGGGTTTGTAATATCCGTTTTACTATGGGGGCAAAGCCCTATTATTATACACATAAATCAGGAATTGCGGGTGATTTTTTCCGCCCTGAGGCCGACCGGGCGGAAATGCGGTCATTGGAATCTTCGATTTGATGAAAAATTTCGCCAATCTTTCACAAAACTCGCATGATTCTTACACACTTTCCATATAAGATGTAAGTGTCAATAAACGAATTGACATTTCTTTCCCCCTATTGAAGATAAGGAATCCGGGCGCGGATTCCTTTCTTTTTGGTCATCTTGACCCGTTTGTCTATTCATTGCGTGAGGCAGTAGAATTATGATTGCGTTGTCATACGGGAGGTGATGCGTCATGGAACTTTCTCATGCGCTGATCGTATTGCTGTGTTTTTCATTGGACGGATTTGTCGTCATGTTAAAGAAGGGTGCGTCTCTGCGGGAACTGCCGCTCCGGGCTGCACTTGTATATTCCGCGATTTTTTCACTTGTGAACACCGGCGCACTGACCGCCGGGTATCTGTTTGCGCTGCTGTTCCGCGAATTCATGTCACGGCGGGTGGAAGTGCTGACCGCAATTCTTATTGTCTTTGCGATCGGGGTGTTTTTTACCACCCGGGCGATTCATTCCCACTGGGAAGAAGAGCGGCTTGATCGGAACTTCAATGAAATGAACTGCCTGCGGCTTGCGCTTCGCTGTGCCGGGGGTACCGTGCTGATCGGAATCGGATGTTTTCTGATCGGGCTTCCGTTTCTGCCGGTGCTTCTGATGACCGCAGGCATCACATTTGTATTTATCCTGCTGGCACTGTATCTCGGGTATAACCTCGGTTCTCCGATGGCACGCACGGTTTCCATTCTCAACGGAACACTCATGATGCTGTTCAGCGTTTATCTGTTGTCGGTCTATGTGATCGGCCCGCGGTTCTAGGGGAGGGGCTATGGAAACGCATAAGGAACGGATGCGCTCCTATCTCTGCGACAGTCTGCGGGAACTGATGGAGCGGAACCTGTTTGAAAAGATTACAATCAAGCAGATCTGTGACCGTGCCGGAGTGATCCGGGCAACGTTCTACAATTACTTCGATGATAAATATGACTGCCTTGACAGTATTGTCTATCTCGATTTTTCCGCCATCCTGGATGATGCGGAAAATGAAAAGCCGGAGATTCTGTTACTGCGGCTGATGGAGATGTTTGAAACACATGCGGAATTTTACCGCCGTGCATTTGCGGTAACCGGACAGAATAACTTTGAGGATATGCTGAGGAAAAACCTGGCGCTGTTTCTGTGCCGGTATCTGAACACAAACCGCCGTCCGGACAGGCTGGCGCGGTATTCCAATGAATATCTTTCCCGCTATTATGCGGAGGGTGCCGCATTTCATATCCGGGAGTTTCTGTTTCAGAAAGAGGAAACGTTATCCGCGAAAGATGTTGCGGAGACCATGCTGGACCTCATGGATACGAGTCTTTCTGCCATCCTGCGCTGAATCCGGTTGAAATGATCGGAAATATAGTGTATATATTAATGGCGGATTTTTAAATGAAAATCTCGTAGGTCTGCGCCGATAGCTCAACTGGATAGAGCATTTGACTACGAATCAAAAGGTTGCGGGTTCGACTCCTGCTCGGCGCGCCATAAGAGGAAACAAAAGCCCGCAGGGGCTTTTTTTGTAAAAAGAACGAGGTATGGTTTATGAGTGATTTTGAACACCTGATCTTTGAGGCGGTAGAGGCTGCGGTAAAGCAGGTCTATGACATTGACGCAAAGGATGTGATCGTTGTCGAGACACCGCGCGATCCGAAAATGGGAGACTACAGCACAAGCGTTGCGATGCGTCTTGCCAAACAGCTTCATAAGCGTCCGTCCGACATCGCTTCTCCGATCGTTGAGGTGCTGAAGGAGACGTTCCCGCAGGCAAAGTCCATTGAGATTGCCAATCCGGGTTTCATTAATTTCCGTATCTCGGAAGATTCCCTGACGCAGGTCATCAACCGTGTTCTGGAAGCGAAGGACAGCTATGGTCACAACGATTCCGGAAAGGGAAAGAAAGTGCTGGTCGAGTGGGTCAGCGCAAATCCGACCGGTGACCTTCACTGCGGACATGCAAGAAACGCCGCATGGGGTGACAGTATCTGCCGGCTGATGGAGGCCAGCGGGTATGATGTCCTCCGGGAGTATTACATCAATGATGCAGGCAACCAGGTCAACATGCTGGGAGAGTCGCTGATTTCCAGATACTTCGAGTTCTTCGGAAAAGAATATCCGCTGCCGGAAGACGGTTATCACGCGGCGGATGTAAAGCATATCGCAGAAGACATCGCAAAGCAGGACGGCGAGAAATGGCTTACTGCCGATCCGGCAGAGCGCCTTGCCTACTTCAAGGCAGAAGGCGTAAAGCGCGAGCTCGCAAAGATCGAGCGCGACCTTTCGATGTACGGCGTAAAGATGGATTCCTGGATGCATGAAACTTTCTTCTATGAGAATGATTCCAAGCGCATCAAAGACTGCCTTGCACGCATGAATGAAATGGGCCTGACTTATGAAAAGGACGGCGCCCTCTGGTTTAAGAGCACCGACTACGGCGATGACAAGGACCGTGTCCTGCGCAAGAGCGACGGAAGTCTGTCCTACCTCACGCCGGATATCGCAAACCATGTATACAAAGTGGAGCGCGGTTATCCGAATCTGGTGGACCTCTGGGGTGCCGATCACCACAGCTATGTCATCCGGATGAACGCGGCACTCCGTGCCCTCGGCTATCCGGAAGGGACGCTCAGCGTTGACCTGATTCAGATGGTCCGCATGGTGGAAAATGGCGAAGAGGTCAAGATGTCCAAGCGTACTGGCAACGCCATCACGATCCGTGAACTCTGCGAGGATGTCGGCGTGGATGCCGCAAGATGGTTCTTCGTTTCGAAGGATGTCGCATCCCATATGGACTTCGATATGGACCTTGCCCGCAAGAAGGACAACAACAACCCGGTATTCTACTGCCAGTATGCATACAGCCGCATGCATTCCATTCTGGAAAAGGCGCAGGCATTTGAACAGAAGGACAGCTACGACCGCCTGACGGATGAAAAGGAACTGCTCATTCTGAAGATGATCGGCGACTTCCCGAACCATGTTGCGGAAGCTGCCGCAAGCAGAAAGCCGAACAAGATCACGGATTACGTGCTCTCACTGGTCAAGATCTATCACAGCTACTACAACAGCTGCCGGGTCATCAATCCGGAAGATCCGGATCTCACCAACCAGCGTCTCGGCCTGGTCAAGGCAACCGGCATCACACTGAAAAATGCGCTTGCGCTGCTTGGCGTATCCGCTCCGGAACATATGTAATTCACCAAAGGAGATATCACAGGATATCTCCTTTTCTGATGCATGTTTTCCGGTCTGTCGGGTTTTCGTGCAATTCACACATGAATCCCACAGATTTGCGCTACAATAAAACAGCATTTTTATAATTATTTATAAAAGGGCAGAATCAGAAAAACCCATGCTTCAGATCAAAGATATTTCCAAACAGTACAAGACCGGCAGTCTGGTTCAGAAAGCACTGGACCATGTCAGCCTGAATCTTCGCGATAACGAATTCGTTGCCATTCTCGGACCGAGCGGTTCGGGAAAGACAACGCTTTTGAATATTATCGGCGGTCTGGACCGTTATGACAGCGGTGATCTGATCATCAACGGCATCTCCACCAAACGTTATAAGGACCGGGACTGGGATTCCTATCGGAACCATACAATCGGATTTGTCTTTCAGAGTTACAACCTGATTCCGCACCAGACCGTGCTCGCCAATGTCGAGCTTGCCCTGACAATCTCCGGTATCTCCCGCAGGGACCGGAAACAGCGTGCTCTTGAGGCGCTGGAAAAAGTCGGACTGGGAGATCAGGCGCACAAGAAGCCGAGCCAGATGTCCGGCGGTCAGATGCAGCGGGTGGCGATTGCCCGTGCACTGGTCAATGACCCGGATATCCTGCTTGCGGATGAACCGACCGGTGCACTGGACTCGGAAACCAGCGTGCAGGTCATGGATCTGCTTAAGGAAGTCGCAAGTGACCGTCTGGTTGTCATGGTCACGCACAACCCGGAGCTTGCGGAACAGTATGCGACCCGTATCGTCAATCTCAAGGACGGTGTGATCCGTTCCGACAGCGATCCTTATATTGTGGATGAGAATGAAACCGCTGTGCACAAAAACATGGGACGCTCTTCCATGTCCTTTCTGACGGCGCTCTCCCTGAGTTTCAATAACCTGCGCACCAAGCTGGCACGCACCGTGCTCGTGGCGTTTGCCGGCTCCATCGGCATTATCGGCATTGCGCTGATTCTTTCCCTGTCCAACGGTGTAAACAAATACATCAAGGACACGGAAGAAGAGACCCTGCTTGGGTATCCGGTTCAGATCACCAGCACGAGTTTTGATCTTACAACGATGGTGGCGCAGAATGCGGAGGCGCAGTCCGGAAATTCTGAGGACAGTACGGAGGACGAAGCGGAGGCGGAAGAAACCGATGATGTGGTGGAACGTGCCTTTATCAACCGGATGCTTTCCCGCACAAAGTCCAATGACCTCGCGTCGCTGAAGACATATCTGGAAACCGAAAGCAACATTTATGACTATGCCAGTGCCGTGGAATATACCTATTCCGTAACGCCGCATATCTATCGTTTTAACGGAGACAGTTACCGCCAGGTGAATCCGGACAATACCTTTGCGGCGATGGGATTCGGCGGAAACAGTTCCAGCTCAGCTTTTTCTGCGGCGATGTCCACAAGCGTATTCAACTCTCTGCCGAAAGAAGAAAAACTGTATAAGGACCAGTACGATATTAAAGCCGGACACTGGCCGGAAAACAACCGGGAACTGCTTCTCGTGCTGTATCCGGACGGCAGTATCTCCGACTTCATGCTTTACACGCTCGGCATCCGGGATGCGGAGGAACTGGATGAAATGATCAAGGCCTTCATGAATGAAGAGCCGATCAACACCAATCCGACCAGAGAACATTTCTCCTATGACCGCTTTCTTGGCATTCAGTTCAAGCTGGTCAACAGCGCAAAGTATTACCGCTATGACAGGGAGTATGAAATCTGGGTCGACAAGAGTGACGATGAAGCGTTCATGCGCAATGTGGTAAGAGACGGGGAAGACCTGACGATCGTCGGTGTTGCGGTCAAGAACGAAGACATCGATGTGTCGATGCTTACCTCCGGTATCTATTACCCGTATGACATGGTTGCGCATGTGACGGAGGTATCCAGACGAAGCGACATCACGCAGGACCAGCTGAAGGATTCCACCCTCAATGTATTTACCGGAAAAGACTTTACGGATACCGAACAGCCGGAAATGAATTTTGAAAACATGTTTTCCGTGAATACGGAAATTCTTGGCAATGCGTTCAAGTTCGATACCTCCAAACTGCAGATCGACACCTCCGCATTCTCCGATCTTTCGGGAATGGATTTTTCTTCCGCATTCAGTCCGGACGCATTCTCGTTTGATATGTCATCGATGCCGGAGATGGACCTTGCGTCAATGTTCAGGGATGTGGACGTTGATGTGGATCTGAAGGAAGCCGGCAATCTTCTTGCGGAAGTGATGAAGAGTTATCTGGACTCTGCCGGAAAAGATCCGAGTACAGATTACCGCAGTCTGCCGGAGGCATACCGGGATTTCATGAATCTTGAGGATACAAGAAATCTGCTTCGGGAAAAGCTGACGCAGATTGTAAAAAACAGCGGATATGAAGTGACAACGGAAGATATCAGCGCGGCACTGCAGAGCGTGATGGACAGCTATACGGCGTGGGTGCCGGGACAGATCGATCCGGAGAATCCGGAGACAGTGCCTTCTCTGCAGGATTATCTGGCAACACCGGAAGGGCAGGCGGCACTTCAGAGTGCGGCTGGCGTCATTGTTGCCAAGCAGGAAGGTGCTGAGATCCGCAATGAAGACATCGAAGATCTGGTTGTGAGCCTTGCGAATGCATACGAGACCTATGCCGTAAGTAAAGGCGATGTGCCGGATCCTGCCAAGGCAGGAGAATCGTTCCGGACCTATCTTGAAAAAGACGGCGGTATGGAACAGATCACCAACGGTCTTTCCAGAGTGGTCGACATGGATGACCTCGAAAAGCAGGTAACCGAAATTGTTGAGAAAAACAGCGCAGCCTTCGGAGAAAGCATCAGCACGGCGATTTCGAATGCGATGACGTCGGTGATGGGAACCATCACCACACAGATTGCGGATTCCATGCAGAGATCGATGGAATCCTTCGCAAGTCAGATTCCCAATGCGATTTCCTTTGACACCTCCGTATTTGCGAGGGCATTCACGATGGCTGTCGACCCGCAGGATATGGAAGACCTCATGATGTCTCTGATGAGTTCCGCACAGTATACCTATGATGGCAACCTGCGCAAGTTCGGCTATGCCGATCTGAACAAGCCGGCAACGATTTCCATCTATCCGCGCGACTTTGACAGTAAGGCAGAGGTAATCAAACTGCTGGATTCCTACAATGACGAGATGCGGAAGGTGGATGAAGACAAGGTCATTACCTACACCGACTTTGTCGGAACCCTGATGTCATCCGTCACAACGATCGTCGATACCGTATCCTATGTCCTGATCGCATTTGTCGCGATTTCCCTGGTGGTATCTTCCATCATGATCGGTGTCATCACGTATATCAGCGTATTGGAACGTCGCAAGGAGATTGGTATTCTGCGTGCGATCGGCGCATCCAAACGGAATATTTCCGAAGTATTCAATGCGGAGACATTCATTATCGGTCTGCTTGCCGGATTGTTCGGTATCGGTATTACACGGCTGTTATTAATACCGGGTAACTATCTGATTCATACGATTGCGGACAACCAGTCCGTCAACGCGTATCTGCCGGTAAGCTCCGGCCTGATCCTGATTGCGCTCAGCGTCGTGCTGACCCTGATCGGCGGTATTATTCCTTCCCGTAAGGCAGCCAAGAGCGATCCGGTTACCGCACTGCGGACCGAGTAACCCGAAAAATGATTCTTGTCATGCATAACGAAAAAAGCGGACTGTTTCAGTCCGCTTTCGTATGGAGCCAGTGTTCTGCGGCAGCGGTTGTTTCCTTCATGATGCGGATGACTTCCGCCGGATAAGAACCGACTGCCGTTTCATTGGTGACCATGATGGCTGACGCGCCGTCGGTCACCGCATTGAAGATATCGGATACCTCCGCCCGGGTGGGTACGGGGTTATGAATCATGCTGGTGAGCATCTGGGTGACGACCAGGAAGGGAACCTTCGCCGCACGGCATTTTGCGGCGATGTCTTTCTGTACGCCGGGCAGTTCCGGAAGCGGTACATCGTTGCCGAGATCTCCGCGGGCAATGACGATCATGTCCGAGCTCTGAATAATCTCATCGATCCGGGAAAGACCTTCCCGGTTTTCAATTTTGGAAAAGATGCGGATCTGTTCGGCATTGTTTTCCTTCAGCGCAGCACGCACGGTTTCAATATCCTGTGCACTCCGCACAAATGGCTGCATCACCGCACTGACGCCATACGATACCGCAAGCGAAAGATTGCGGCGGTCGGTTTCTGTCAGGGCAGGCATCGGTACGGATTTGTCTTTGATCTTGACACTTTTGCGTGACTGCAGGGTTCCGCCCCGCAGGACTGTCAGAGTGCTGTCATTCAGTTTCAGAAGGATCTTCCCATCATCCAGCAACAGTTCGTCACCGTCTTCCAGGGCGTTCATTACAACATCCGGCACCGGCAGCTGTGAAAGGGGAAGGGTGCTTCCTTCCGGCAGTTCCAGCGGGTTTGAGAGGCGGTTTACACGCAGTTCCGGTCCCTGCAGATCAATCAGGAGTTCCGGAGTGACGCCAGCGGCCTCTGCCGCGTTCTGAAAGCGGTGAATCAGCTCACTGCTTTCCGCAAGACCGGTATGGGAAAGATTGAGCCGCATACCGCTCATGCCGTTTTCAAACATGGTCTGCAGGGTCTCACTGTCACTGCAGGATGGTCCGAGTGTTCCGAAGAGTTCAATCATGAATCCATGATAACAGAAGAAAAGGAATCCGCAGTGCGAATTCCTTACGTGCTGTTAACTGAAGTAGACGTACGGGTCTTCCAGCGGATGGTAGAACTGGATCCGGCTCGCATAGAGCACGACGGTCTTTGCGCCGTTGTCCATATCCACCGTACGCAGGGTTCCTTCCACTTCGACCCAGTCGCCGATCTTCATCTGATCGATCTTGACGCCGGTGACGGTGACGCCGCAGAGGCTGGTATCCTGCGCGCAGCACACCATGGCCTGACGTCCGAGAATGAAGGACTTGTTGTAGTTGGGAATCTTCTGGGCATACATACCGCGAAGGATGATCTTCTTCTCGTTGTATTTCTCCGGATCTTCCATGCAGTCCATATACCAGAGACCATAGTCATCATCCTTGATGTCGATCACATCCGAATTGATGTCAAACGGCAGGGTTCCGTTTTTCAGCGTGACCGCAGCACCGTGTTCACCCTCATAGAAGATCTGGGCACGGCGGTTGATTGCCTTGATGTTTCCACGGATCATCCGGCCGTTGGTATCCGGCGTGCAGCGGTTGACGATCACCACATCGCTGTAGCGCAGCTGTTCAAACATGATGCCGCGCATGTTGTTCACAAATGTCTCAAAGGTTGTCGCATCGACCGTGGTGAGAATCTCAACCAGCGGCCAGAACGACGGCATTCCGCTGAGCAGGGTTTCACTGACTGCCTCGCTTCCGTTGTATTCAATGAAAATCTGGGAAGGGTGGTAGATCGTATCGAGTTCCTGCATGCGTTCCGGGTTCAGATCAGACACATTCTCGAAGTATTCCACGAAGGCATTGTGCGAATCGCGCCATGCCTCGTCATACTCCGTCTCGCCTTCTTCAAAGCAGAGAATCAGTGTCCGGTCGATACCTTCCATGAAGTTTGCGTCATCGAGCGTATCCTTGATCAGCGTGGTCTTTCCGCTGTCCAGGAAGCCGGTGAACAGATATACCGGACTTGGCATCAGTGAACTCCGAACAGTTCCTTCATCAGCGGGATATCAACCTTCTCGCCGATGACGGTGATCAGACCGGTATAGGCAGGCTTGCCTTCCCTGATATCGATGTCACCCGGAACATAATCGAAGAACAGCCACTTGCCGTCATGATTCGGGACGATTCCCTTGGCACGGATAATGTTTTCGCCAAGACCGGAGAGGGCAGTGCGGATCTCTTCCTCGGAGTACTTGTTTATGGTTTCGATACCGATGGAATCGAATACTTCATCCGCATCATGTTCACCATGGTGATGAGGGTGGTGATGGTGATGATGTTCATGTTCATCTTCGCCGACATGGATGCGGTTGCCTTCGGAAAGTCCGGCATTTACATCTTCGTGTTCATGATGGTGATGATGGTGCTCGTGTTCATCCTCATCATGGTCATGGTGATGATGGTGTTCATGTTCATCCTCATCGTCGTCATGGTCATGGTGATGATGGTGCTCATGTTCTTCCTCTTCATCATGATCGTGATGATGTTCGTGTTCGTCTTCGTCCTCATCCTCATCTTCGCCGAGGTCTTCCGGGAAGCCGTTGGAGCTTCCGGTCATCGCATCGAAGATGGCCTGTCCGCTGAGTTCATCCCACGGTGTGGTGATGATGCGGGCATTCGGGTTCAGTTCCCGGATGATGGCGACATCATCCGCAAGCTTCTCTTCGGAAATGCTCTGAGTGCGGGAGAGAATAACGCATGCGGCAGTCGCAATCTGATCATCGAAGAACTCCTTGAAGTTCCGGTGATAGACCTTGGCACGGTTGCCGTCCACAACGGTGGAGTAGCTGGAGAGTTCCAGACCATCCACGGTTTTTACTGCCCGCAGGATATCGGAGAGTTTTCCGACACCGGACGGTTCAATGATGATCCGTTCCGGCTCATAGGTTTCAACGACCTGTTTGAGGCTTTCCTCAAAATCACCCTTCAGTGTGCAGCAGATACATCCGCTGTTGATTTCCCGGATCTCAATGCCGGCTTCCTTCAGAAAGCCGCCGTCAATTCCGATTTCACCGAATTCGTTTTCCACAAGCACGATCTTCTGGCCTGGGAATACTTCCTTGACCAGCTTGGAGATCAGTGTTGTTTTTCCGGCTCCGAGGAAGCCGGATATAACATCAACTTTTGTCATGATATCCCTTCTTTCTTACGCATTTAATATTATAGACACCCTGTCAAGAATCGGGGGAATTATGCCTTATTCAAACGAAAAGCACTGCGTGCAGGCAGTGCTCAGAGGTAAATATAGCCAAGGCAGGTCTGTCCGCTGTAGGGCAGTCCCTCCACCGGAACCCAGCGTTCGTAATAATGACCCAGATAATTGCCTTCCTTGATGTAGACACGGTCGCCGTCTACTGCCGTCACAAAGCCGACATGCCAGGAATATACCGCAATGGAGTAAACCTTCGGCGTGCTGCCCGTCGCATAACCGGACCGTGCCGCATCATTCATCCAGTTGCCTGCCATGCCCCATCCGGGCAGGGAAATGCCGAGCGTATCATGAACCAGCTGCCAGGTCCCCCATGTACAGTTCGCCCAGCCGCCGTAATAGGGATTTCCGTCGGTATTGCCGGTTTCCGGAGGTGTCGAAGAATCGCCGGACGAAGAAGCCGGTGTGGAGGCAGGCTTCGGGGTTGCCGTGGATGCCGGGGCTGCCCCGGTGTCGGAGGATTCCGGCGTTGTGTCGGGAGTGCTGTTCTCCCCGGAATCCGCAGAAGCAGTTGTCTCGGGGACCGCAGTGGGAGTCGGCTCCGGACGGTTTGCGATAGAGTCTTTGATATTGCCAATCTGCGACTGGTTTGCCGCGATCGCATTTTCTGCGCTGGTCTTTTCCTGATCCGCAGCCGCAAGCTGTTCATTGTAGCTCTGCTGGAGGATCTGCAGTTCATAGCGGGAAGAAAGCAGGGCAGCCTGCTGGGAGTCCAGCATCTGTTTGCCTGCCGCAAGCTCAGTCTCCATTGTCTTTACTTCCTCCTGATCGCTGCGCAGCTGGTCTTCCATTTCGTGCAGGGAGTCGATGCTTTGCGTCAGTTGTTCAAGAGAATGACTGTCATGGGCATAAATATCATTCATGCCGTTTGCGAGCCGGACAAAGTCTTCAAAGGAGGCGGCACCCATCAGGACGTCGAGAAACTGATACGTACGCATGGTCTTCTGTTCTTCCACAAGACGCTTTGCGACCTTTTCCTTCAGTGCATCGACATCATTCTGTTTTTCCACGATGGCTTTCTGATTGGCATCGATCCGGTTCTGGATATCCGCAATCTGTTCTTCCACCGCCTTTATCTGCATGCTTAAATCCTGGATCATGCCGGTGATGCCCTCGATCTGCGCATTGAACTGTGCGATCTGATTGTCATAATCCGAGATCTTTGCGGAGATTTCTTCCTTCCGTGCGTCAATGTCCGCAATCTGGGACTGCAGTTCGGAATTGCGCTCCTGCATATACTGCGTATAGGCCTGGCAGTTCTTCACATCTTCATCGGAAAGGGAATCGGTATCTGTGCAGAGGGAGTTCCAGTAATTGGTATCGGAAAAATCCGGATCTTCACCTTCCGCATGAACCCGGAAGGGAAATCCGGCTGTCACGATAAGCATCAGGACACTCAGCCCTGTAATCAAGTGGTTCCGCCTGGACATAAACATATGCATTATAAAACAGATGAACGCAAAACTCACCCGGTGCGAGGTTCGGTCATCTGCGCCGTACTTGATATAATGAATCCGTATGATGAACCTCGATGCACGGATCGAAGAACTGCTGGAAAAACCATGCTGGGTGATAGACGGACTGCCGGAACGGGTGCCGGCAGACAGTGCCGGACAGTATTCTGCGCTGGAAGAAGTGTTTCATACGCCGGAGCTGTTCAGTAAGTTTGCGAATATCCTGCTTAAGCTGAACTGTTATTATGACCTGCATGTCAGTTACCGCGGAGAATGGACGGCAAATCCGTCTCCCGCGGATTTTTCCGCATGGCTGAATGACGTGTTTCAGACGCAGGGCAGAATCCTGATCCTGGCATCGCCAGAGGAGGCGCTGTTTACCCTGAACGGAGACGATAATTATATGACCATGTATGACCCGGATGCGGTTCTGCTGGAACGTGCCGCTCGCATTGCCGGTGCGGAAGGACTGTTTGTCTGGAAAGGCGCGGAATAAGGTATGGGTGAATCTGCCGGACCGAAAAACAGAATCTATTCCGCGATTGACCTGAAGTCGTTCTATGCGTCGGTGGAATGCAATGAACGGGGGCTTGATCCGCTGAGCACAAACCTTGTGGTTGCGGATACCTCCCGCACGGACAAGACGATCTGTCTTGCGGTCTCCCCGTCGCTCAAAGCCATGGGCATCTCCGGCCGCCCTCGGTTATTTGAAGTGAAACAGAAGGTGAAGGAAATCAATTACCAGCGGAAGCGGAAGGCACCGGGAATGAAGCTGACCGGCTCCAGTTTTTATTCTGCCCAGCTGAAGGCAGATCCTTCCCTTGCGGTGGACTTTGTGGCGGCGACGCCCCGCATGGCGCTGTATATGGAATACAGCCGGCGGATCTACGCCATTTATCTGCGCTATATTGCGCCGGAAGATATTCATGTCTATTCCATCGATGAAGTCTTCATTGATATGACCGACTATCTGAAGCTCTACGGAAAAACGGCTCATGAACTGACCGAAGAGATGATTCATGAGGTACTGAAAGAAACGGGCATTACCGCAACAGCCGGCATCGGTACGAACATGTATCTGGCCAAGGCGGCGATGGACATTGTCGCGAAACACCTTCCCGCCGATTCCCATGGGGTGCGGATCGCAGAACTGAATGAACAGACCTACCGCAGGATCCTGTGGGCCCATGAACCGCTCACGGATTTTTGGCGCATCGGAAAAGGAATTGCCGCAAAGCTCAATGCGCATGGAATGTATACGATGGGCGACATAGCCCGTCAGGCGCTTAAAGACGAGAGCATCTTCTATCAGCTGTTCGGCGTTAATGCGGAATATCTGATCGATCATGCCTTCGGTGCGGAATCTGCGACAATTGCGGATATAAAGAAATATGTACCGGAGAATCACAGTGTCGGAAGCGGGCAGGTCCTGCCGGAAGGCTATCCGCATGAAAAGGGAAAGATGATCGTCCGTGAAATGGCAGAAGCCCTGGCGGATGACATGCTGGAAAAGGGAATCGTCTCAGACAGCTTTGTGTTGTATGTCGGCTATGACATTGCCAATCTGAGTGATCCGGAACGCATGGAGCGCTATCGGGGAGAAATCGCAAAAGACTGGTATGGGCGCACGGTGCCCAAGGCTGCCGGAGGGACAGCACGTCTGGATCACTACACCAGTTCCGCAAAGGAAATCGGGGATGCGCTGGTCTCCGTTTACGATGCCAATACCGATCATGGTCTTCTGGTGCGGCGCATCAATATTTCAGCGGCGGGCGTCCGCAATGAGGCAGATGCCCCGAAGAAGAAGGCGGAACAGCTCGATCTCTTCAGTGACTATGAAGCACAGAAACAGGTATCTGAACAGGAAGAAAGAGACCGTGCCCGGGAACGAAAGGCACGGGAAGCGGTCATTGAACTGAAGAAACGCTTCGGGAAAAATGCCGTGCTCAAGGGATCGCATCTGGAAGAAGGATCCACTGCGGTTGAACGGAACCGTCAGATCGGAGGACACAAGGCATGAATGAGAATAAGCCGGCCAATGCCTGGCATGATGTGCGCGGTGTCACCTATGAAGAGCTGCGGTCTGCCGAAGAAACCGTCCTGAAACGGTACGGCGATATCATTGACGCCCCACGGCCATATGATCCTTCCCGGAAACACGCCTCCGCAAACAGCCGGGCCGCCCAGTTTCTGCCGTTTGCGGCACTGACCGGATTTGATGACGAGATTGCGGAAGAAGGGCGTCTGACCGATGCGCGCATCGAGCTTTCGGAAGAACAGAAGGAACAGCTGGACCGGATCCTGCAGGAAGCGGAGACCATGGTTCAGCCGGAAGTAACCGTCGTTGTGTTTGAAGAAGATGCGCTGAAGGCAGGCGGTGCCTATGTGAAGAAACACGGCGTTCTGAAGAATGTGGACGTTGTGAACGGTATCCTGCAGTTTACAGACAAAACGAAGATCCCGATCCATGCGGTTGTGGATCTGTATCTGCATGAATCATCAAAGGAGACGGACAAATGAGTAAAACAGAACAGGTGTATCTGTCCAAATCAAAATACTGCAATGGCATCACGTGTCCGAAGACCCAATGGATGGCAATTCACATGCCGGAGGAATTTGACCGTTCGGTTCTCAATGAGGCCATCCTCGAACAGGGCAGTGAAGTCGGCGATCTTGCGATGGGACTGTTCGGTGACTATGTGGAAGTGCCGTTTGGAAATCTGTCGGAGATGATAAAAATCACGCAGGACCTGATGGAAAAACGCACCCCGGTGATTGCGGAAGCTTCCTTTTCCTATGACGGTTGTTTCTGCAGTGCGGATATTCTCGTATGCAAAGCGGGAAATGCGGTGGAACTGTATGAAGTCAAGAGTTCGACGTCGGTAAAGGAAATCAATTTTCACGATGCGGCGTATCAGTACTGGGTGCTCACAAAGTGCGGCTGGAATGTGAAAAAGGTATTCCTTGTTCATCTGAATACGCAGTATGAGCGCAACGGCGAGCTGGATATTCATGAACTGTTCACCGCAGAGGATGTCACAAAGACCGCAAAGAAGCTTGCGCCGGATATCGAGGAAAACATCCGGCACATCCGGGAGGTTGCCTCCGCAAAGGAAGAACCGTACATGCCGATCGGGGAATACTGTTTCTCCCCGTATGACTGCGGTTATTATCCGTGGTGTTCCAGGAATCTTCCGAAACCGAATGTGTTTGATCTTGGGGGCATGCAGCTGAGGAAGAAAGTGGAATACTACGACGCAGGCGTTGTATCCTTTGAAGATCTTCTGAAACAGCCAAAGCTTGGCGAGGCTTACCGCATGCAGGTGGAACATGTTCTGCATCCCGGCAATGACCATATTGACCGGGAAGGCATCGCCGCATTCCTGCAGGAATTTCAGTATCCGCTGTACTTCCTGGATTTTGAATCCTTTCAGCCGGCCATTCCGGTCTATGACCATACCCATCCTTACCAGCAGATCGTATTTCAGTACTCCCTGCATATCCGGAAGAAACCGGGCGGAAAGCTGATTCATAAGGAGTATCTGGCAATGCCGGGTGAGGATCCAAGACGCAGTGTAGCGGAACATCTCTGTAAGGATATTCCGGCCGACGGCTCGGTCGTTGTCTATAACCAGACGTTTGAGAAAACCCGGCTGCGGGAGATGGCGAATCTGTTTCCGGATCTTGCGGACGGGCTCCTTGCGATTGCGGATCACATCGTGGATCTGATCGTGCCGTTCCGCAAACGGATGTATTACAGTGCACCGATGATGGGGAGCTATTCGATCAAGAAGGTTCTGCCGGCGCTGTATCCGGATGATCCGGAACTGGACTATCACAGCCTGGACGGCGTTCATAACGGGGCTGAGGCATCTGCGGCATTTACCCTCATGCAGGACATGGACGCAGAGGAACTGCAGAAAAACCGGGAGAATCTTCTGAAATACTGCGGCCTTGATACCCTTGCGATGGTCAAACTGTTTGACCGTCTGGAAGAAGTCGCAAAAACGGAATAACAAAAAGAATCACCGGCCGGTGATTCTTTCCTGTGCTGATAATCTGTATTTTTTACAGTGCCGTATCGTTCACTTCGGAAAGGTAGCTGTGCACTTCACGCACCACATCGCTGAGGCAGCCTTCCTCAAACGGAACCTTGAGACCGGCTGCTTTTACAAGACCGGTGAAGGTCTTTGTGCCGCCGAGCTGACAGAGCGTCAGATAGTCCTTCCATGCATTGGGATCGTGCTTCCGTTCCCGTGCCCAGAACTGCAGGGCGCATACCTGGGCAAGGGTGTAATCCACATAATAGAACGGGGCTTCAAAGATGTGCCCCTGCTGGAACCACCAGCAGCCTTTTTCCAGGATCGGCGCACCGGTGTAATCCTTATACGGTTCATACATCTTCTCGAGTGTTCTCCAGCAGGCTTTCCGTTCATCCGGTGTCCATTCCGGATGATCATAGATCTCATGCTGGAAATGGTCGACAAGAATGCCGTAGGGCAGGAACTTCAGTGCTCCGGACAGATGGAGATAACGGTACTTTTCGGTATCTTCCTTAAAGAACAGATCCAGCCACGGCCAGGCGTTGAATTCCATGGACATGGAAGTGATTTCTGCCGATTCATTGGTCGGCCATTGCAGGTCGAGCACCGGAATGTTGCGGGACATGTAGTACTGGAACGCATGACCTGCCTCATGGGTCAGGACATTGACATCACCGCTGGTGCCGTTGAAGTTGGCGAAGATGAACGGAACTTTATAGTCGGGAATTCCTGTGCAGTAGCCGCCCATCTGCTTGCCGTCACGGGACTTGAGATCCCAGAGTTCATCCTCGATCATCCGGTCAATGAATTCACCGGTTTCCGGGCTCATCTCGTGATACATTTTCCCGGCAGCCTGAATCAGTTCCTCATAGGTGCCTTTCGGCATCGGGTTTCCGGAAGGAAATTCCATCGCCTTGTCATAGTAGGCAACTGTTGGTGTGCCAAGGCGCTTTGCCTGCTTGGCATAGAGTTCTGTTGCGGCGGGTACGATCTCGCGCAGGATCTCCTTACGGTAGGTGTCTACCATGTCACGGTTGTAATCCAGACGCATCATGCGCTGATAGCCAAGTTCGGTAAATGTCGGATAGCCAAGGGTATGGGCAATCTCCGTGCGGACCTTGACCAGTTCGTCATAGATGCGGTCAAAATCTTTTTCGTGTTCTTCATAGAAGGAAAGCTTTGCGTCCATGGCGCCTTTGCGCACTGCCGGATCGGTATCCTCCGCTTTGGAAGAGATCGTCGCAAGGTTGTAGGTTTCTCCGTTGAAGGTGATCTTTGCGGAAGCCTTCAGCTTTCCGTATTCACTGACCAGTTTGTTTTCCTTCTGAAGAAGGGGAACGATATCTTCCCGGAAGCTTTTCAGCTGGCACTCTGCCGCAAGGAAGTACGGTTCGGGAATATCGGAATAGAGTTCTTCCCGGAACGGGCATTCCACACAGAGTTTGCTTAATTTTGTGTCATATACCGAGAATAACGGATTGGTTTCATCCCAGAATTCATTTTCCTTGTCGTAGAATTCATCCGCGGTATTGATGGAATGGCGGGTATATGCCAGGTTGTACATGGTTGAAAGGGAGCTGCGAAGCGCATTGATCCGTTTAAATACCGAAAGAAAGGAAGCTTTGTCCTTTGCGTTTTCAAGCTCGTTCAGGAGGGTTTCATACTCCTTCACCACGGCATCGTAGTCTGGCCGTTCATACTTCAGTTCTGTAAATTTCATCGGTTGTCCTCATTTCGTCAGGTTCCATGGTACCGCAAACATCCTGTGAAAACTATTTTTATAATTTTTGTGGCATTTGAAAATGTTCTGTGCTATACTCAGTAACGCTGACAAGCATCGGGAATTAGCGCAGTTTGGTAGCGCGCTTCGTTCGGGACGAAGAGGTCATGGGTTCGAATCCCGTATTCCCGACTTTTTTTATGCTTTCTCTGAAATGTCACTGACAATCCGGGAACTGCCGTATATTCCGCACGGCAGTTTTTTATCGCAGGATTGCGTTTTGCGGCCGGTATCATCGTCCGTAATCTGTCATTGGTATGGATACGCGGATACGTCCTGATCGGCCGGGTTTTGTTCAGACGGAACGAAGGATTTCATGCCGGAACAGCGGCTGAATCCTTCGTTTTCATTTGTTTCTTTGTCTGTAAGGTACGATAATAGGGATAATTGTGTAAGTGGAAAGGGGATTCTATGGTTATCGCAAGTATTATTCTTGGTATTCTGTTCATCATCGCAGGTGTTTACTGCATGAGTGCACCTGTCAGTACGTTCTTTAACGTAATGACCATGTTTGCGGTCATGATGTTTGTCTTCGGTATTTTCGGAATCGTCCGCTTCTTCAGGCGCAGAGCCCTGATGCCGGAACTCATCGTCAGTATTCTGGCTGTCATCATTGGCTTTGTGTATCTGTTCCGTCCGGGCAGCACACCTGCCGCAGGTGAACTGCTTATGCTGGACCGTGTCGTTCTGTTCATGGAAGCCATGTGGTTCCTGATCAAGGGAGCGCTCATGGTCTACTATTCCATTCATACACGGTTCTTTAACCCGCACTGGATCCTGCAGCTCATCACCGGTTTCCTCAGTATCATCCTCGGTGTCTATTCCTTCATTTTCCCGGTCATCGCCGCGCAGAACATCGGTCTTCTCATCGGTATGTGGTATATCGAATGCGGCATCGAAATGATTGCCTTAGGCGCAACAGCCGGATTTGTTCAGAATGCGGTTGAAGAAACCAGACAGGAAGTGGAAGACGCAGTCCGCGAAGTGAACCGCGCTGCCGATCAGTACGCAAAGGAAATCCGGGACCGCGCCGATGCGGCGAACGCATCCGCCAAACAGATCCCGATTGAGACACCGGCTTCTCCCGCAGAACCGGAATCCGTCGAAGTGGTGACAGACAAGCCGGAACAGCCGGAATAATCCGTCAGAACAGAATCAGAGGACTTAAGGGGTGAAACTCCGTAAGTCCTTTTTTATGAAGATGCGTTCCGTGCAGTGCTTGTATTTTGTGTCGGGAACGGTATTCTGATATCGATATGTTTGAACCGGATTCCCGGCGATATGCAGTTTAAAAGGGGAGTCCGCAGGAGGATGTTATATGCCGAATGAATTCTGTCCGGAATGCGGGACCCGGCTGATCATGAAACCGCTGGAAAACGAAGGGATTGTGCCGTACTGCCCGTCCTGCATGCAGTACCGCTTTCCGATGTACAACGTTGCGGTCAGTATGATCGTGATCCGTAAGGACCTGAAGAAAATACTGCTTATCAAGCAGTATGGAAGAGATGCCTATATTCTTGTGGCGGGATATGTAAACCGCACGGAAGCCCTCGAACATGCGGTTCGCCGGGAAGTACAGGAAGAGACCGGAATACGTGCAACAGAGATCCGCTTCAACCGCACAAAGTTCTTTGAGCCGTCCAATACCCTGATGTGTAATTTCACCGTCTTTGTGGAAGATGACAGCCAGCTGAATCCAAATCAGGAAATCGATTCGTATCAGTGGTTCAGTTTTGATGAGGCAAGAGAAAACATCAAACCGGGCAGCCTTGCGGCGGAGTTTCTGAACGCCTACCTTCAGGAAGCCTGATCAGCGTTCCACCCGCAGGAAAACCATCGGATTCTGCGCATACATGGATTCATACATGGATGTAATATGGGCTCTGCCGTCGCTGTAGTTGCCGTTGAGCACAAGTCCGTTTCCAAGATAGGTTGCGACATGCGTGTAATTGCCTGCCGCATCGTAGTAATAAACCAGATCACCGGCTTCCGGCTCTGAAACCTCATAGGTATTCTGCCGGCTGTAGCCGGTTTTTACATGGACGCCGTACAGTTCATAAATAAACGCATTCGCAATTTCATTGCACGCACCGGCGCGGCCGATATATTTCTGCGCCAGTTCGTTGATCAGGGGATCCGTGCCGTTGGCGACTTCAGCGCCGTATTCATCAAAATGGTCCGCGGTTTCCTGCAGGCCTTCTGCGACCAGTTTCTGCCGGTAAGCATACTGCAGGGAAGAAGGAATTTCATCTCTCGGAAAAAGGTGTGTATATTCTTCCGTGACATAACCATGGGAGCGCAGGGCTTCTTCATCGATTTCCGCCGTGACAAGAACACCGGCTTCGCTTTCTTCGCTGATCGTATAGGTCAGACCGGAAAGGGAAGGATCATCACTGACAGCGGTGAGTTCCGGTTCCCCGGTTTCTTCATTCAGGCTGCCTTCAAGATGCACGGATTCAAACAGATCGATGGGCTTCGGTTCCGTAAGACCTTCCACGGAAACCGCCGTTTCCGTTTCCGTAAGCGCAAGATGCGCTTTTTTTAATGCCTGTTCATCAAAGGTACAGGCAAGCGTCAGCCGATCCCCGTTTGAAAGATGATCGGTTGCTTCATTTCCCTTGGCATCCCGCAAAATGCAGGACCGGTTTTCGATGATGGCATCCAGCCGTTTGTCTCCGGATTCCTGTGCGGTGATCTCGGCGGTCCCAAGGCCGTCAATTCCGGTAAAGGATGCGGTAAGGTAACGAAGTGCAGAGACTTCTTCCGGCTTGCGGAAGATCCACATGCCGGTTCCGACGGCGGCTGCCGCAAGCAGGATCCCCGCCGTGATCCAGAGCGGACGCAGGGATTTCCGGGCTGCCGGTGCGGACAGGGGTGTTTCCGTGACTGCAGGCTCCGGCTTTCGGTCATCGATCACAAGATATTTATTCTGTTCGGCAAGGGAGACGATGCCGAAGACTTCTTCAACGGTGCGGCCGGTCGCAGAGGCGAGTCCCTGCTTGGCCAGCTGGGCACGCTTTTCCAGCTGTTCGGCCGGAATATGAATCATACTGGAAATCCGTGCAAACGGAATGCCGTCAAGATAACGCATGACAAAGATCATCCGCTGATCGTCCGGCAGTTTTCCCAGCATCCGCACTGTGACATTCATTGCTTCCCGTTCGGTAATGCCTTCCGACGGTTTTGGGACTTCATCGGCGGCGGTATACACTGCCTCTGCTTCCTTCGGGTCGGAACCTCTGGCAGAGAAAAAATTCTGATTGCGGTCTTCCGTCAGTGCGGCATTCAGGCATGCCCGTACAACCATGGTCATCGCCTTTCCGTTGAAGGAAGAAAGATCTTCCGTTTCGGAAAGCAGATCGAACAGTTTTGCAAGACAGGTTTTTACGGTCGCTTTAATCAGCTGGTCGGATTTCAGGTGGCAGGACGCAATATAAAAAAGCACCGGCTGAAACGAACGGACAAGTTCGCCCATCGCTTCCCGTTCTTCTTCCTTGGCTTCCTGTATCACACGGAGTGAGATTGTCTCTTCGACCATGATACTGATTTAATCACGTTTCCCCATCCCAGGCAATCCTTATGAAACCGCTGCGCATATCAGTTTGCGAAACCGTACGGAGATGGTATTAATAGGGAAAAGGAAGTTCCATGTATGGGAAACAGAATCAGATTTGGAATCATCGGCTCCGGCTGGCGTGCCATGTACTACGTCCGGATTGCACAGAAGCTCAGCGAGGTATTTGAGGTCGCCGCAGTCGTCTGCCGCAAACCGGAAAAGGCAGAACGTATCACCGGGGAGTTCGGTGTTCATACGGTACTCTCCCCACAGGAATGCATTGATCTGAAACCGGACTTTGTGGTCGTGGCGGTGGATAAGATGCACATCGCCGAAGTCGCCATGGAATGGGCAGGCTATGGATTTGCGGTGCTTTCGGAAACCCCGGCCGCCATGGACCGGGAAACACTCGCCAGACTGAAGGACGCCGGAACGCGCGGCGCGAAGCTGGTCAGTGCGGAACAGTACCGGTATTATCCCGAACATGCGGCGCTTCTGAAACTGCTGGAAACCGGAATCATCGGCACTCCGCACAGCCTGTATCTCTCGCAGGCCCATGAATATCACGGCATCAGTCTGATCCGCGGATATCTTGGCCTTTCACCGGAAGAATCGTTCACCGTGCAGGCCAGGGAATGGAGCTTTCCGACCGTGGAGACGATGTCGCGCTATGAGAAATATACGGACGGCCGCATTGCGGACAAGAAACGCATGGCCGCACTGTTTGCGTTTGCCAACGGAACCTTCTGTCTGTATGACTTTGACGCCGAACAGTACCGCTCGCCGATCCGCGGCAGTTATCTCAGGCTGTCGGGAGAGCGCGGTGAAATTGACGGGTATACCGTGCGCTGGCTGGATGAAACCGGCACCGCACATTGCGAAACGCTGGATATTAAGACCCGTACTGTGAAGACTGGTGATCCCAATCCCAACTTTGCGGAAATCGAGGAAGTGGTTTCCATCACACTTGGTGATACGATCCTGTATGAACCGGAATTCGGCCTTCATGGCCTGAGCAAGGATGAAGCGGCAATCGCACATATGCTGGGAAAGATGAAGGCATATGCGGAAGGAACCGGCGAGGCGCCGTATTCTTTCGCGGATGCGCTGGCAGATGCCTACGGTGCGATTCTTCTGCGGGAAGCTGCGGCAGAAGGAACTCTCAAAACGGCAGATCTGAAGCAGGACGATAACTGACAGTCGCAGACAGAACGAAATTCCTGATCGAAGCACGGCGCAGAAACCTCTGCGCTGTTTTTTTTGCGGCGTCCCTTATAATGGAACCGAAACAGACAGGAGGAAACCGATCGTGAAAGAGTATCTCTTTGTGAATGTGAATATCAATGAAATCTTCGGCTCGCACTGTACGGTGCACCGCCGGATCATTGATGAAAAGGCGCAGCTTGGCTACCGGTATGTCGGGTATGTGCCGACGGATATCAGTGACTACGGAAAGATCAAGGAAATGGATCTTGTCTTTGAACGGGATTCCGAAGAAGAATGACGGTGTGACACATGGCAGAAAACACCTCGAAGAATCTGCGCAGCCAGGTCTTTTACCAGATCTTTGTGCGCAACTATAAAAAAGGAACGTTTAAGGCAGTAATGAATGATCTGGACCGCATTCAGGAACTCGGGGCGGACTGGATCTACCTTCTGCCGGTCCATCCGACTGGAGAATTGCACCGGAAGGGCACGCTGGGCTCCCCGTATGCGATCAAAGATTATCGGGCAGTGGGTCCGCATCTTGGCACGATGGAAGACTTCACAGCGCTTGCGGATGCGGTTCATACCCGCGGGATGAAGCTGATGATGGATATCGTATACAACCACACCTCCCCGGATTCCTGGCTTGTACAGAACCATCCGGAGTGGTTTTACCACAAGCCGGACGGCTCGATGGGAAACCATGTCGGTGACTGGTGGGATGTTGTGGACCTTGACTATGACCATCCGGAACTCTGGGAGTATCAGATCGAGACACTGAAATTCTGGGCGCAGTATGCGGATGGTTTCCGCTGCGATGTGGCACCGATGGTGCCGGTTCCCTTCTGGGCAAAGGCAAGAGCGGAAGTGGAGAAGGTAAAGCCGGGTGTTGTATGGCTTGCGGAATCCGGGGAACCGCGGTTTATTGCTTACCTCCGCAAAATGGGTGTGTGCGGCGCCAGTGACGGCGAGCTGTACCAGGCATTCGACCTCTGTTATGACTATGATCTCTACGACGAACAGAAAGCGGTGCAGCTGGGCGAACTCTCATTGAAGGAATATCTGAAGGGCATCAACCTGCAGGAAGGCATGTATCCGGACAATACCTCAAAACTGCGCTTCCTGGAAAACCATGACCGGCCAAGAGCGGCGGCCCTGATTCCGGACCGTGATGCACGATATGTCTGGACCGCATGGCTCTATTTCATGAAAGGAGCGGTATTGCTTTATGCCGGCCAGGAAACCGGATGCGTGCGGCATCCGACACTGTTCGACCTGGATCCGATCGATTTTGAGACCGGGGAGTACAGCCTGGGTTATCTCAGTAAGCTCCACGAGATCAAACAGGATCCGCTGTTTCTTGATTCCTCCTTCCATGCCGAAGCGGCAGGACCCGATCAGTCGGTGATCGTTGCCGTGCATGAAGGAAGAACCGGAAGTGAAGGAGAAGGGCGGAAGGCCGTCGGAATCTTCCCGCTGCATGCCCAACCGTGTTCGGTCCGTGTAGATCTTCCGGACGGCACCTACATGGATGCGGTCAGCGGAAATGCGGCCGAAGTATTTGAACAGACGCTGCGCTGTGAAGGGCATGCGATGATTCTGTTTGCGGACACAGCAGATTAAATAACGAAAAGGGGAAAGAAGTATGACAAAACAGCATAAACGGCATCGCCGCCATCTGCGCCCGATCATCTGGGTGCTGCTTGCGGCAGTGCTTCTGCTTATATGTGCACTGATCGTGCGGCTGAGCGGATGCGCGGCGCCGAAGGAAGCGGAAGAAGTGCCGGCGGAAACACCGGAAACCGCAGTGCAGACACCGGAACCTGAACCGGAAGTATCGAAGGCGGAATTCTTCTTTACCGGCGATGCGCTGATCCACGGAACCGTATGGATGGATGCCGATCAGGGAAACGGCACCTATGACTTCTCCGGCATCGTGGAAAATGTCGGACGTCTTGCGGAAGGGTATGATCTGAAATACTACAACCAGGAGACGATCCTTGGCGGAACGGAGCTTGGCCTGCACGGCTATCCGACGTTCAACAGTCCGCAGGAAGTCGGCGATGCGATGGTGAACATGGGTTTTGGCCTGGTATCCACCGCAAACAATCACTCCCTGGATCAGGGATTGACCGGAATCGAGCGCTCCTGTGAATACTGGAAGAAACAGGAAGCCGAGCACGGCGTGCATATGGCCGGCACCTACAACAGTCAGGAAGATCATGACCGTCTCGATGTCTATGAGATCAACGGCATCACCTATACCTTCCTGTCATGGACGTACGGCTGTAACGGACTGACACCGCCGGAAGGTTATGAATATATCGTCAATATTTATCCCGGCCATGAGGAAGAACTGCTCGAACAGGTACGTCAGGCCGATGCCATCAGTGATGTTGTCATTGTCGCAATGCACTGGGGAACCGAGTATTCCATGGAGGCCAATGACGAACAGCGCGATCTTGCACAGCGGCTGTCAGAAGCTGGTGCCGACATCATTGTCGGAAATCACCCGCATGTCATTCAGCCGATCGAATGGGTCAATGATCATAAGACGATTGTCTACTATGCGATGGGCAATATGGTCAGCGCGCAGATCGATGAACCCAACCTTGTGGGTATGGTCGGCGGTGTGACGATTCAGAAGACCGTCGATACCGCAGGCACGCATATTGAAATTCTGGATCCGCGGGCTGATCTCATCTATACGTATTACGATCCGGGATATGTGAACTTCAAGGTCATTCCGATGAAGGAACTGGATGAGGCGCATGTCTATAACGCATCGGAACTGTATGAGAAATACAAGGCAAAGATCACGGAATACGATGACAGTATCCGGATCGGCGTGGAACTGAACTGATTTTATGAAGAAACATGCACTGAAATCGGAAACGGTGCGTATCCCGTGTGCCTCCGGAAAGGAACGGGTGATCATCCTGGCGCCGAAAAAGCGGGAAGGGCTTCTGCCCGGGATCCTGTGGATCCATGGCGGCGGTTATGTGACCGGCTTTGCGGAGATGGTCTATGCCTCCTGCGGAAAGATGCTGGGGGAACAGTACGGTGCGGTAGTCGTGGCGCCGAATTATGCGCTGATGCCATATCCGATTCCGCTGGAAGACTGTGCAGCCGCACTGGACTGGATGACCGCAAATGCGGGAAACCTTGGAATCGATAAGAACCGCATCGTCATCGGCGGGGAGAGTGCCGGCGGCGGACTGACCGCTGCCCTGTGCCTGTATGCCCGGGACCACGACATCCCGGTGAAGCTGCAACTGCCGCTGTATCCGATGCTGGATTATCAGGACACAAAAACCTCCCGCGACAATCACGGGCATATGTGGGATACCAGGCGTAACCATTACGGTTGGACGAAGTATCTGCGTCTGCTCGATGACAGGGGAACCGTGCCTTCCTATGCCTCTGCGGCCTGGGAAACCGATCTTCAGGGTCTGCCTCCCTGTTATACCTTCGTGCTGGATGGGGAACCGTTCTTTGAGGAGACGATCCGCTATGTGCAGCGTCTGAAGGAAGCGGGCGTTCCGGCAGAGCTCGATGTATATCATGGGGACGTGCATGCCTTCGATATGCTTACGCCATGGACGAAGGAAGCCCGGGCAGCGCGCAGAAAACTCTGTGCAGTCTTTGAGGAATTTATGAACCGATAAGAAATACGCATCCTTTGATGAAACAGAGGATGCGTATTTTTATAGGAATAATTATTTATTATTCTGATTATTACTGTTCCGGCTGTTCTTTTGAGAGACGGTCGATGGCTTCAAGTTCCGAGTCGGAGAATTCGATGTTGGATACCGCTTTTACGTTTTCTTCGATCTGCGAGGGACGGGACGCGCCGATCAGAACCGAGGTGAGCACTTCTTTGCGCAGATCCCACGCCAGCGCCATCTGTGACAGCGTCTGTCCGCGCATCCTGGCGATTTCATTCAGTGCCTGAATGCGGCGGATCTTTTCTTCCGTCAGGGCGGATTCTTTCAGATATCGCCCGTCTGTGCGGATCCGACTGTCGGCGGGGATGCCGTTCAGATATTTATCCGAAAGCAGACCCTGGGCCAGCGGCGAGAAGGCGATGAGACCGCGCTTCAGAAGTTCGGTCTGTTTCAGGGCACCGTTAGTTTCAATGTTCCGGTCAAGGATGCTGTAGCGGTCCTGATTGATCACATAGGGCACATGGAGTTCTTCCAGGATCTTTGCGGCTTCATCCATCCGCTTGGCATCATACCGGGAAAGACCGACATAGAGTGCCTTTCCGCTGGTGACAGCCTGCGCAAGCGCACCCATCGTTTCTTCTAATGGAGTATCGGGATCCATGCGGTGGTGATAGAAGATATCCACATAGTCGAGCTTCATCCGCTCCAGACTCTGATCGAGCGACGCAAGCAGATACTTGCGGCTGCCCCAGTTGCCGTAGGGACCCGGCCACATGTCATAGCCGGCCTTTGTGCTGATGATCAGCTCATCCCGATGGGACGCAAAGTCTTCATGGAGAAGTTTTCCGAAACTGCGTTCTGCGGCACCGGGTTCCGGTCCGTAGTTATTCGCAAGATCGAAGTGCGTAATGCCGAGGTCAAATGCGGTATGAAGAAGTTTCTTCATGTTCGAATAATCGCCGGTGTCTCCGAAGTTATGCCAGAGACCCAGAGATACGGCAGGCAGGAGAAGTCCGCTGTTTCCGCAGCGGCGGTAGGGCATGGAATCATAACGCGATGATGCAGGACTGTACATAAACAAACCTTCCTTCTTCTAAATTATACCGGAGGGGAAACGCAGAAGAATATTATAATGAATAACAGAAACGGAGATGCCGCAATGATAATTCCCTGGATTGCCCTCGGCGCAGCCGGCGCATATCTCTATGCCGTAAAACCTTCGTCCCGCAAAGACTGGATGAAGGAGTTTACGCATGTCCTGTATGCGCATCGCGGGTTATATGATAACCAGCGCGGAATTCCGGAAAACTCGATGGCCGCATTCCGTCTGGCAAAGGAACACGGATACGGAATTGAACTGGATGTACAACTGTCCAGAGAGGGAATTCCGGTAATTCTCCATGACAATACACTGGAACGTGTTGTAAGAGACGCAGACGGAAAACCGGTGTCCGGAAAGACAACAGATTATACCCTGGAGGAACTGAAGCAGTTTCATCTTCTGGACAGTGACGAGCGCATTCCGGCATTTGCGGAAGTGCTGGAACTGATCAATGGAGAAGTGCCGCTGATTGTGGAAATGAAGACCGGAGACGGCGATCATCAGGTTCCGGTATGCGAAAAGGCGGACGCATTACTGCAGAACTACCGCGGACCGTATGTGGTGGAAAGCTTCAATCCGTTTGCGGTCGCATGGTATCGGCGCAACCGTCCGGACATTATCCGCGGCCAGCTGAGTGAGGCATTCACAAGGAATCCGAAATACCGCCGGCCGAGTGCACTGGCGAGCGAATTTCTGTTATTTGACGGAATTACCCGGCCGGATTTCATTGCGTACAACGCAAAACACTGGAAGAATCCTTCCCGGAACGTAACCCGGAAGCTGTTTGGCTGTCCGGCCGTTGCCTGGACGATTCAGAGCCAGGAAGAACTGGATGCGATGAAACCCCATTTTGACCTGTTTATCTTTGAAGGATTCCTGCCGGAAAACAGGCAGAAACCGGCAGCGAACCCTGCAGAATCAGTGTGAAACACGTTTCACAAAAAGTTATTTTTTCACAATGAAAAATGTAAAAAGCGGGATTCCGGGAAATAAAACAGAGGCATCATCTCTTGAATTCATGCGGTTTGAAGAGGGTAACCGAAGGCGGATTGAATTATTTCCCAACAATCCGCTTTTTAGTTTCCAATCTGTTCGGGCAAAAGATGTTTTCCTCCTGAAAAAACGTGCTAGAATCAGAGACGGAATAAAACAATTGGAAATCCAACTATTCATTGGTGCACCTGTTATTCTGCCGGGAAAGGAGGGACCGTATGGCTGAAAGCAGTTTTCTGATCGATATCTCCGCGCTTTATCGGAATGTCCAGAAATATTTCGATAAAACGATGGCGAAATACGAAATCGGAAGCGGTCAGCTGATCTTCCTCTTCCTGATCTATGAACAGGAGGGCATCACGATGAATGAGGTGTCCCGGATCGGCGAAGTCGATAAGGGAACCACCACAAAAAGCATTCAGAAGCTGATCGAACAGGGCTATGTACTCGCAAAGGTCGATGAAAACGACCGCCGCGTCAAGCGCCTCTACACAACGCAGCGGGCGCTGGAAATCATGAATGAGCTGTACGATCTGCGGAATGAATGCCGCCAGAAACTGGCGATGAATACGGATTTCGGAAAATTCGAAGATCTGCTGGACAAGGTCACGACCAACTCCCGCATGTATCTGAATCCGGAGCCGCTCTACTCAGGCATCAAGATCGGCGGCCTCCAGAAAATGACCATGCTGGATTATCCGGGCAAGGTGGCGGCGACGGTATTCACCGGCGGCTGCAACTTCAAATGTGCGTACTGCCACAACCGGGATCTCGTCTTCGTGCCGGACAACTATGAATTCTATGATCCGGATGATGTGCTGGCTTACCTGGAAAAGCGCAAGGGCATTCTCGACGGTGTCTGCGTCACCGGCGGTGAACCGCTGATTCAGGATGATCTCGAGGACTTCATCAAGGCAATCAAGGAAATGGGGTATCTGGTCAAGCTGGACACGAACGGATACTTCCCGGACCGGCTCGCAAAGATCTGTGAAACCGGGATGATCGACTATGTCGCGATGGACGTGAAGAACAGCCGGGAACGGTATTACGAGACGGTCGGTCTCAACGCGGATGTGTTCAAAATCAAGCGGATCGAGGCTTCGGTGAAATACCTGAAGGCAAGTCCGATCGAACATGAATTCCGCACAACGGTGGTCCGGGAATTCCATACGAAGGATGATCTGATCAAGATCGCCAGATGGATCCAGGGATCGGAGCACTATTATCTCCAGCAGTATACCGAAACCAGCAACGTGATCCAGCCGGGCTGGAGCGCTTATTCAAAAGATGAAATGACGGAACTGCTTGAGGCAGTTCAGAAATATGTTCCGACAGCGGAACTCAGAGGGGTAAAGGAAGGTTAAAGAAGTATGTTCAAGGTAGTAAAGCGTGACGGAAGCGTAACCGAGTTTGATGTAAAGAAGATCAGCAATGCGATCCGCAAGGCATTTGACGCCTGCGGCAGACAGTATGCGGACAGCGTACTGGACATGATCGCACTCCAGGTTACCAGTGAATTCGAACCGAAGATCAAGGATGATCTGATCGGTGTCGAAGATATTCAGGACAGCGTAGAAAAGATCCTGTCCAATGCAGGTTATGCGGATGTGGCGAAAGCTTACATTCTCTACCGTAAGCAGCGTGAAAACATCCGTAATATCACGGCCACCACGCTCGACTACAAGAAGCTGGTCGACAGCTATCTGAAGGCACTTGACTGGCGTGTCAAGGAGAACTCCACCGTAACGTATTCCGTCGGCGGTCTCATTCTCTCCAACTCCGGTGCCATCACGGCCAACTACTGGCTCTCCGAAGTCTATGACGAGGAAATCGCACAGCTCCACCGCAATGCGGATATTCATATTCATGACCTGTCGATGTTAACCGGCTACTGTGCAGGATGGTCTCTGAAACAGCTGATTCAGGAAGGTCTCGGCGGTATTCCGGGCAAGATCACATCGGCACCGGCAAAGCATCTGTCCACCCTCTGCAATCAGATGGTCAACTTCCTGGGCATCATGCAGAATGAATGGGCAGGCGCGCAGGCATTCTCCAGCTTTGACACCTACCTCGCACCGTTCGTCAAGGCAGACCACCTGAATTACAGCCAGGTCAAGCAGGACATTCAGTCCTTCGTCTACGGCGTCAATACACCGAGCCGCTGGGGAACCCAGGCTCCGTTCACCAACATTACGCTGGACTGGACGGTACCGGCAGACCTTGCGGAACTTCCGGCAATCGTCGGCGGCAAGGAAATGGACTTCAAGTACAAGGACTGCAAGGCAGAGATGGACATGATCAACAAGGCATTCATTGAGATCATGATCGAAGGCGATGCCAACGGCCGCGGCTTCCAGTATCCGATTCCGACCTACTCCATCACCCGTGACTTTGACTGGAGTGAAACAGAAAACAACCGTCTCCTGTTTGAGATGACCGCAAAATACGGAACCCCGTATTTCTCCAACTATGTAAACTCTGATATGGAACCGAGTGATGTCCGTTCCATGTGCTGCAGACTCCGTCTTGACCTGCGTGAACTGCGCAAGAAGAGCGGCGGCTTCTTCGGAAGCGGCGAGAGCACCGGTTCGGTCGGCGTTGTCACGATCAACCTGCCGCGGATCGCATACCTCGCAAAGACAAAGGAAGAGTTCTATGCAAGACTCGACCATGTCATGGATGTGGCGGCACGCTCCCTCAAGGTAAAGCGTGAAGTCATCACCAAACTTCTGGATTCCGGACTCTATCCGTACACCAAGCGTTACCTCGGCACCTTCAATAACCACTTCTCGACTATCGGTCTTGTCGGTATGAATGAAGCCGGCCTGAACGCCGCATGGCTGCGGAAGGACCTGACGCATAAGGAAACCCAGGAATTCGCAAAAGATGTCCTGAACCACATGCGCACCCGTCTCTCCGACTATCAGGAACAGTACGGCGATCTCTACAACCTCGAGGCTACGCCGGCGGAGAGCACCAGCTACCGTCTTGCAAAGCATGATAAGGAACGTTATCCGGATATCATCACCGCAAACATGAGCGGCACTCCGTACTACACCAACTCGAGCCATCTGCCGGTTGGCTATACGGATGATATCTTCACAGCGCTCGACATCCAGGATGAGCTCCAGACTCTCTACACTTCCGGAACGGTATTCCATGCCTTCCTCGGGGAGCGTCTGACTGACTGGAGAGCAGCGGCGACCCTGGTCCGCAAGATTGCGGAGAACTACCGTCTGCCGTACTACACCATGAGCCCGACCTACTCCATCTGTAAGAATGACGGCTATCTCGTCGGCGAAGTATGGAAGTGCCCGAAGTGCGGTGAAGAGACGGAAGTCTACTCCCGTATTACCGGTTACTACCGTCCGGTCAAGAACTGGAATGCCGGCAAGGCGCAGGAATTCAAGGACCGCAATACGTACAAGGTCATGAACTCCGCCCCGAAACATGATGCGATCCGTGCATCGGAAACGGCAAAGCCGGAAGTGCAGGAACCGCATCAGACGGTTGTCATTGATGAACCGGCAGCTGCCGCAGCTGTAAAGCCTGCGGAAGGAATCCCGACCATGTACGTCAAGGATCACTGCCCGAAGTGCAAAGGCGCAGAACAGCGGTTCAAGATCGCAAAGGTTCCGTTTGAGACCGTCAATTGCTCGGAACATATGGATATCGCCCGGGAGCTGAACATTACCCAGACACCGACGATCATCGATCCCAACGGTGTAAGATATGTCGGCGAGACAGCCGCGATCGACTGGATCAAGGCACACAAATCACTCAGCTGAGGGAAGAACCGAAGGAAACACTGAGAACCATGCAGAAAATGCATGGTTCTCTTAGTCAGAAAAGAAGAGGAAACAGTTATGTTTGACATGATCATTATCGGCGGCGGTCCAGCCGGACTTACCGCTGCGGTATACGGCCGGCGGAACGGCAGAAGTGTCCTTGTGATTGAAAAGAGCGTATTCGGCGGTCAGATCGTCAATACGCCGAATGTTGAGAATATTCCGGGATTTGCGGCGATCAGCGGCGATGAATTTGCGGACAAACTGCTTGACCAGGCGATCGGCCAGGGTGCGGAAGTCGTGCTTGAAAACGTGGTGTCCGCAGAAAAGGAAAATGACACCTTCGTTGTGAAAACCGAAGAGGGCAGTGCATACGAAGGCCGGACGCTGATCCTTGCGACCGGCACAACCCACCGGATGCTGGGACTTCCGGGGGAAGAATACATGATCGGAAACGGCATCCATTTCTGTGCGGTCTGTGACGGCGACATGTACCGGGATAAGAATGTGGTGGTGATTGGCGGCGGCAACTCTGCCTTTGTCGAGGCCAACACCCTTGTCAACATTGCCGGAAAGCTCACGATCCTGCAGGACCTTCCAGTGTTTACCGCGGACGCAAAATCGCAGGAAACCCTGTTCTCCCATCACAACGTGGAAACGCATGTCTCCGCGCGTGTCACCGGCTATGTGACAGAAGGCGGAAAGCTGACCGGCGTCACCTTTATCGAAAACGGGAAGAGCCAGATGATTCCCTGCGACGGTGTATTCCTTGCGGTCGGTCTGATTCCGAACAATGATCCGTTTGCCAATCTTGCCTCCCTGGACAGCCGTGGCTACTTTGACGCAGATGAGACCGGCGTTACCCGGACGGAAGGCGTCTTCGTGGCAGGGGACTGCCGCACCAAGGGACTCCGCCAGGTTGCGACGGCATGTTCCGACGGCGCAAATGCCGCAATCAATGCCAGCAATTATCTTTCAAAATAACGGTTGTTCTGATCGGAATACCGGGAACGGATGGATTTCCATTCGTTCTTTTTTTCGGCCCGTTTGTATTAGAATAGATACAGAAACATTTTTTCACATATCATAAACGGAGGTTATTGTATGGCAAATTACGGTGCGAATTACAACGCCAGATATCAGGAGTGGATGGAGAATCTTCCCAAGAACGATCCGCTCTATGCGGAGCTGGAAGCGATTAAGGATGACTATCATGAGATCCGTGAGCGCTTCAGCCAGGATCTTGCCTTCGGCACCGCCGGCCTGCGCGGCATTGTCGCGGCAGGTACGAACCGGATGAACTATTACACGGTCGGACGGGCAACCCAGGGAATTGCCAATTATATTGTCAAACAGGGTGCCAGTGCGATGAGCCGCGGCGTTGTCATTGCGCATGACCCGCGTCATTTCTCAAAGGAATTCTCGCAGTTTGCGGCAGGTATCTTTGCGGCGAACGGCATTCACGTCTATACGTTCCCGGATCTGCGTCCGACGCCGGAGCTTGCCTTCATGGTCCGGCATCTTGGAACCATTTCCGGAATCAATATCACCGCATCCCATAACCCGAAGGAATACAACGGATACAAGGCATACTGGGAAGACGGCTGCCAGGTCAGCACAAGCGTTGCGGACGGCATGACCGATGAGATCTCAGCAGTCGATTACTTCCGAGGCGTGAAGAAGATGTCTTTTGCGGAGGGCATTGAACAGGGCATGATCACGATTCTTGATGAATCCTATGACCGGCTCTACCTCGATACGATCGAGGCCATGAAGATCCATGACGGCGATGAACTCGACCTCGATATTCCGCTGGTCTATACACCGCTCAACGGTGCCGGCGCAAAGCCGTTCCGGCAGATGTTAAAAGACCGCGGCTTTACCAACTGGCATATGGTTGAGGAACAGTGCGTTCCCGATCCGGACTTTACAACCGTCGGCTATCCGAACCCGGAAAGCCCGAAGGCATTTGCGATGTCCGAGGAACTCGGAAAGAAGGTCGGTGCTGAGCTTCTGATGGCCACCGACCCGGATTCCGACCGCTTTGCGATCGAACTGCTTGGGGATGACGGAGAGTATGTATGGCTCAACGGAAACCAGACCGGATACCTTCTCGTCAACTACATTCTCGAAGGACGCAAGGACGCCGGAACGCTTCCGGCCAACGGCGCGATGGTCAAGTCCATCGTTACCTCGGATATGTCGGAGGTCATGGCAGAGGCATACGGTGTGAAGATGTTTGAATCCCTGACCGGATTCAAGAATATCTGCGGCCGGATCCCGTATCTTGAAGATCACAACTATACCTATCTCTTCGGTTATGAGGAGTCCGTCGGCTATGCGGTCTGCCCGCAGATCCGCGACAAGGACGGCATCTCGGCAGGCATGCTGGTGGCGGAAGCTGCCGCATACTACCGCAAACAGGGCAAGACCCTCTGGCAGGTGCTGGAAGGCCTGTATGAGAAATACGGCTACTATGCGGAAGATGAGCCGAACCTGGTTCTGACCGGCGTGGACGGCGCCGAGCGCATCCGCCGCATGATGAACTATGTGCGTTCCCATACCCCGACGGAAGTTGCCGGACACAAGGTTGAGACCGTCATTGACTACATGAACGGCTTCGATGAGGTATTCCGTTCCAACGTGCTGCGCTTCCTGTTGGATAATGATTCCTGGTTTGCGGTGCGTCCGTCCGGAACCGAACCGAAGATCAAGTTCTACTTCTACTCCCATGCCGATTCCATGGAGAAGGCAAAGGCAACGAACGCTGCGATCCGGGATGAGATTCTGGAACTGGTAAACAGTGTTGAATAGAAACTGAAATAATACAGGGCTGCCGCAGGGCAGCCCTCATTCTGAAGAGAGGGAGCCGATGAAAGGATTCGCTAGACTGCTGTATCACCTCATCACTGATCTTGCGGGCATTGCCTGCATTTTCATGTGTGTGCGGATGGCGCAGGGCATGCCGGTTTCCAATCCGGCATTATGGATCGGCGGACTGATCCTGTTTCTGATCTGGATCATCCTGCGGCTTTCCCGCATGCATTTATGCGAGCGCTATTCCATGAGGCAGTTTGAAGGAAAGTGGATCGAAGACCGGAAAACCAAAAAGGGACTGATGTACCGGGACAAGCCGGGATGTTATGCGATTCTGATCTATCGCTTTCCGCATCTTCTTCCCTTTACGGCAGGGTATTCCAATGTCTATGTCGGACAGTCCCTGGAGGTCTATCACCGGGTCCACAATCATCTCAACCGCAAAGGCAACGGGGATGTGTATGCGGATGTCCGGGACGGCAGGCATATCGAGATTGAAATCTATCCCTGCCGCAAAGACAGACTGAATGATCTCGAGATCGAACTGATCCGGAAATACGACGCGGAAGAGTACTACAACCGCACCGCCGGCGGCGGGACAAAACGCGGCCGGTTCTGAACGGTTTTCCGTGGCGTGAAGAAGGGAAAACACGGTATACTGAAAGGCGGAGAATTACTGTTAGAAAGAGGTATAAACATATGGACAGCCTGAAACTGAAAGATAATCTTTACTGGGTCGGTATCGAAGATTTTGACATGCGTGTCTTCGACATCATCATGACCACCGAATACGGATCCAGCTTCAACTCCTACATTCTCAAGGGCAGTGAGGCAACGGTTCTGTTTGAGACGGAGAAGACAAAGTTCTTCGAAGACTACCTGCGGGAAATCGAGCAGGTGACTTCCGTCAATGACATTAAATATATCGTCATGAACCACACCGAGCCGGACCATGCGGACGGCATCGGCGAATTACTGAAGCTCAACCCGGAGATCGAAGTCATCGGTACGGTTGCGGCAGTAAACAACCTGAAACAGATTATGAACCGCGAGGATTTCAAATTCCGTATCGTAAAGAATTTGGAAACCCTGTCGCTCGGAGACATCACCCTGGAATTCCACGTGCTTCCCAACCTGCACTGGCCGGATACCATGTGGACCTATGCGAAAGAGATCAAAACCCTCTTCCCGTGCGATTCCTTCGGTTCCCATTTTGCGACAAAGGAAGTGCTCCGTTCGCTCGTAACGGATGAAGAAGGTTACTGGAAGGCAACGAAGTACTACTTCGACTGCATCCTCGGCCCGTTCCGCCGTCCGTTCGTGGTCAACGGCCTGAAGCGTCTGGAAACCCTGGATGTGGATATGATCTGCACAGGTCACGGACCGGTGCTCGACAGCCACATCGATGAAATCGTCGCGAAGTACAACGAATGGTGCGAAGCACCTGTCAAAGAGAAGAAGAATGTCGTCATTCCGTATGTCACCGCGTATGGCTATACAGGAATGCTGGCGGAAGCACTGGCAAAGGGACTGCGTGAAAACGGTGTCGATGTTGAACTCTATGACATGGTCGAAGAGAAGGATGCCAATAAGGTCATTGAAGCCATCACCGCCGCAGACGGACTGCTCGTCGGTTCCCCGACGATCGTCGGCGAAGCGCTGCCGCCGGTCGCCAACCTGCTTAACGGACTTCATGCGGCACTGGAAAAGGGCAAGCCGGCAATGGCGTTCGGAAGCTTCGGCTGGAGCGGCGAGGCGGTACCTGCATTAACCGCGAAACTGACAGCCCTGAAGTACAACGTACAGGAAGGCATACGCGTCAAGTTCAAGCCGTCCGAGGCGGATCTTGCGGCAGCGGAAGAGTGCGGAAAGAACTTCGCAGAACTGGTAAAAGCCCGCTAAGAAACGGTTTACTTGAATTCATGTGTTTGTTATAATTGACAGGCACATGTAAAAAGGAGCTTTGAAAGATGCTGAATGCATTGTTGATGATTGTCAGCGCAATGCTGATTATTCTTACCCTTCTGCAGGGCGGAAAATCTGATGGAATCTCAGGCGCATTTACCGGAAACGGCGGACTGAATCTGTTTGCGAACACGAAGGAACGCGGATCCGAAAAGGTGATTTCCAATATCACACTGGTACTCGGAATCGTATTCTTTGTCCTTGTAATTGCGATTCGTCTTGTCTGATCATCAAAGAGAAACAGCCGGTATATGCCGGCTGTTTTTTCAAAGTAATAATAGGGAGAAAACCATGAGCACAATGAAGGAAGAAATCCTGGCACTGGTCGGAAACAGTAAGAAACAGACCCTGGACCGGAATGCAATTGCGAAAAAACTGAACCTTTCCAAAGCGGTGGAACTCGCCGAGTTTGACCGTGCAATGGATGAGCTGGAAGAGGACGTTGAACTGTTCCGCGGCAAAGGCAACCGCTACATGACCCGGGAACAGAGCGGCGTGGCAGTCGGTGTACTGCATGTCAACCGCTACGGCACCGGCTATCTTGACCGGGAAGGACTTGCGTCCATCATGATCACACCGGCCCGGCTCAACGGTGCCATGGACGGCGATACGGTCGCCGCACGTGCTGATGAAAGCGGCCGCTACAACATGTATGAATCGGTAAACGGCAGTGTGGTGAAGGTCCTCAAACGGGGAAAGGATTACCTTGTCGGAACCTATATCGATACCCCGTACGGACCGCGTTTCTGGCCGGATGATGAGAAGTTCCGCGGTTTCAGCATCTCCATGCAGGAACCGGACGGCTTTACGCCGCTGCCGGGACTCAAGGTCAAGGCACGGATCGATACTTTCGGAAATCCGCTCGAACTCACCTGGATCAGGAACATCGGATTCAAGGATGACCCGGGTGTGGATCTGCTTACCGTATTGCTGGATCACGGCATCGATCCGGAATTTCCGGATGCGGTCATGAAGCAGGCGGAGGCGATTCCTCAGGAAGTCACCGAAGAACAGAAGGAAGGCCGCACCGACCTGACCGGAGAACTCACCATCACGATCGACGGCGATGACTCCAAGGACTTTGACGATGCGGTTGCGGTGGAAGCGGTGGAAGACGGATGGATCCTCAAGGTTTCCATTGCGGATGTATCGCACTACGTGACGGAAGGCAGCCCGCTTGATATTGAAGCCGCAGAGCGCGGTACGTCCAGCTATGTCATTGACAAGGTCGTGCCGATGCTGCCGCAGTTATTAAGCAACGGTATCTGCTCGCTGAATCCGCATGTGGTCCGTCTGACCAATACCTGTGAGATGAAGGTGGAGAAGAACGGTGTCGTATCTGATTTCAAACTGTATCCGTCCTTTATCCGTTCCGCAGAGCGGATGACCTACCGCAATGTAAACAAGATGCTGGACGGGGATAAGGAAACCCTGGAACAGTATGCCCATATCGCAAAACTCATCGAAGACCTCCGGGACTGCGCAGATGCCATCCGGGCACACCGTGTTGCGGAAGGCGCAATTGACTTTGCGTCGGATGAAGCGGATATCCGGGTCGATGAAACCGGCAAGCCGATCTATGTCGGCAAGGCAGAGCGCGGACATGGTGAAATGATCATTGAGGATCTTATGATTGCGGCCAATGTCAGTGTCGCAAAACTGATGAACCGCAACGGATTCCCGTGCATTTACCGTATTCATGCGGAACCGTCCGTCAAGAAGCTGACAAACTATGCGCATATGGCCTATATGCTGGGCCAGCCGTTCAATGTAAAGAACGCCGTCTCTCCGAAAGAGATTCAGCGTTATCTCAAATCGAAGGAGAATACCGAGGAATACAATGTGCTCTCTGCACAGATGCTGCGGTGCATGGCAAAAGCGGTCTATGATCCGCACTGCCTCGGACACTTCGGACTTGCGGAAGGCGAGTACCTGCACTTTACATCTCCGATCCGCCGTTATCCGGATCTCATCGTGCACCGGATGCTGAGACGGTATTACTTTGAGGAAGACTTCTCCCACCGCAAGGCGGATGAAGAGAATGTCAGGAAGTATGCGGTATCCTCATCCGAACGCGAGCGTGAAGCGGATGCGGCAGAGTATGAATGCGAGGATATGAAGAAAGCTGAATACATGAAGGACAAGGTCGGCATGGTATTCGAAGGCATCATTACCTCCGTCAAAAACTACGGTTTCTATGTAACACTGCCCGATACGATCGAGGGTATTGTCCGCGTGGACTCCCTGTATGACGGCTACTACCGCTATGATGACGGCCGTATGGCACTGATCAATGACCGTACGAAGACGATGTACCGGATTGGTGAGAAGATTTCCGTCCGTGTGCTCTCTGCGTCCAAGGAATCACGCACGATTGAATTCGGCGTGATCCGTTCTTCCGGCGGAAAGATCAGAGAAAAGACCGAGCCGGCAAACAAGGGACGCAAGACCCGTTCCCGCGCTGCCCGCAAGGCAGAACAGTACGGCTATGAACTGAAGAAGGAAACACGCGGCAGGAGACGTTCCGCGTCCGGAAGGAAACAGAATGGCAGATCAAAAAAACGCTAAGGTAAAAGTTGTCGCGGATAACCGGAAGGCACGCCATGACTACTTCATTGAAGATACATATGAAGCGGGCATGGTGCTGACCGGAACCGAGATCAAGTCGATCCGGGAAGGCCGCGTGCAGCTGAAGGATTCCTATATTTCCATCCGGCATGGTGAAGCCTGGATCAAGGGTATGCATGTCAGCCCGTACAAGTTCGGCAATATCTTCAATGTCGATCCGGAACGGGACCGCAAGCTCCTCCTGCATAAGGCGGAGATCCGCAAGATGTTCGACAAGGTCCGCATCAAGGGATATACTCTGGTGCCGCTGCGCATCTATCTCAAGGGCGGCAGGGCGAAGATGGAAATTGCGCTGGCAAAAGGCAAGGACCTTTATGACAAGCGTGAATCCCAGAAACTGAAAGACGCAGCCCGCGAAATGGAAAAGGCGCTGAAACTCCGGCGATAACAGACATACAGAACGGCAAGTGCCGTTCTGTTTTGCATATCACATTATGTTAAGGTATTTGAAAGGCAGAGAACGTATGGCACGAAGAAGAAAACGGAAATCATGGTTCAGACGGATATTCGTTTTTTTCATGCGTGTTCTGCTTGCGGCGATGATCATATATTGTGGCCTGCGGATTGCGGCACATTACGGCATCATCGAGCAGTCCGCACTTCAGGAAGTCAGTGAGACCGTCAGCGAAACCGTCAGTGAACATGTAGATCTTCCGGGTCTTCCTTCCGCAAAGCCGGCAGTCAGCTGGGATACCTCGCAGGAAGGATACTATTATGCATTCCTGAATGAAGAGGAACAGCGGGTATATCAGACCATCCTGCAGGCATGTGAATCATTTGAATTCAAGGTGGAACTGCCGAAGGCGGTCAGCACGGACACCCTGTTTCATGCGGTCTGTGCAGTGACCTTTGATTATCCGGAATATTACTGGCTGAATACGTCCTATACCTATTACAAAAATGCCTATGACAACGTGCTCTCCGTTGAGTTTGCCTCGAGCGGAGATGAAGCGCAGAAACTGGCGGAGATTGAACGGATGGCAGGGGAAGTGCTAGCGGACATTCCGGCCACCGATTACGCCGCATATAAATATCTGTATGACTGGGTCATTGAAACAACGGACTATGATGCCTCCGCGGCAGAATCCGGGCAGCATCTGACCAGTGTATTCTTCGATCACCGTTCGGTATGCGCCGGGTATTCCAAAGCGTTTCAGTATCTCTGCCATAAAGCAGGGCTTGAATGCATTTACGTGACCGGCACGGCAGTCATGAAAGACGGGTCGCAGGGCAGTCATGCATGGAATCTGATCCGCATCAACGGAACATACTGCTGGGCGGATGTGACCTGGGGAGATCCGCTGTTTGAAGGCTATGAGACAACTGCCACAAACTATAATTACTTCGCGGTTTCCGACCGGTTCCTTCGCATGGAACATCAGATCGATACAACGATCGCAAGTGAAGAAGACCAGACACCGCTTCAGGTGGAATACCCGGAATGTGACAGCGATGACTGGGACTGGTATGTGCAGAACGGATCGTTCTTTGAGACATATGATGCCGAGGCGGTGAAGAACTATATCCTCTGGGCACAGTCTGCCGGACTGCCGCGGGTTGATATGAAATTCGGCTCTCCGGAGGAACTGCAGAATGCGGTATCGGATCTGCTTACTAATGAACGTTTCTTCTCCATCCTGCAGGAATCCGGAATTCATTGCACACAGCTCTCCTATGTGCTGTTTGAGCCAATCGGAGCGGTGTGGATCCTGCCGGGATGAGATACTTGAATTTGCGGCAGGGAATGCTATATTTAGATTGCGTTGATCAGACGCGGAACTTATGGGGATGTAATGGTTTCGACAGGTTTCAGTTTGATTCAGGCTGCAGTGGAGTTGTGACCTTATCACAGACAAATTTAAACGCAAACACCAATAGAAGCGCTAGCTTCGCTTTCGCTGCCTAAGGAACTAGACGTTCTGCAGCGACTCCGATTTGTGTATTAGCCGTTTGACACAGATCGCGTAGGTAAACGGATAAGGTGAACCTGATGTCTGTAGGGGGATCCCGAAAAACCAACAGGCAGATTCAGCAGATGGTTCGCTTACTGTCATGTCTGCTGTCTTACCTTACAGTAGGCTAAACTGTAGACGCCTGAATGTGGGGCTACTCTTGGACAGGGGTTCGACTCCCCTCATCTCCATCACTAAACCATAAAAACGCTGTTAGATAGCTATCTAGCGGCGTTTTTCGTTGTTTTGACACACATGTGTTACAGGGAGAAATGGAGGTGAAATTATGGCAAAGAACTATGAGGAAGTGGCGATGGACGTAATCAGGGAGGATTGGGAATTCAGAAAGTCCCAGCATAACGCGTCATTCAATCAAGAAAGAATTGCGCGAATGATGGGCATTTCCCGCTCTCAGTTCGCAAAAGCGCTGGGGGAGAATAAGAATCCCACGATTTCATTTATCTGCCGCTACGCCACTGCTGTAGGCCGTCCGATCGATGAATTGCTTCATACGATCGGCATCCGGGAAGTGGAAGAGCAGCGCATGATGCTGATCCAAAATCAGATGAATTCCAGTTCCAGCATCGAATTGGCTTAAAAAGAATGGATTGATCAAGTGCACCGTCTACCAAACCCTGTACTTGCCCAATCCATGAAAACGGCCAGGAATACCTGGTTGTCCTTGCAAGAGTCCTAAAGCTTTTGCTTTAACAGGATCTTCCTGCAAGAACACTATACATCAGGCAGGCCGTGAAAAAAGTTTTTGTATAAATTTTTACACAAAAATCGGTGTTGGGAACAATGCCGAAATAGGACTTGAAAAAGAAGGAAAATAACATGGCAAAACTGAAAAAAGTGTGGTCAGGGAAGTTCACCATGATCTCAAATGAAATATTCGATGATTGGCGACTTTCATACAAAGAAATCGGGCTCTACTGCAACATGATGAAATTTCCGGATGACTGGGACTTCTCGATCCGGAACCTTGCGGCCAGGCATCGGGAGAAGAGGGATGCGGTCAAGACAGGACTTGATAAATTGCTTGAGTACGGATATGTCAGCCGCCAGGAACAACAAGCGCGTAAGGATAAGGGACGATTTGGATCGTACTACTACGTGATCTACGAGGATCCGCATGATAACGAGAACTATATTCCGTGCCCGGCAAGAGAAGAGGATGAATTGGAGGAAAAATCACCGTATACGGAAAATCCGTACACGGAGGTAACGGGAGCGGATAATCCGTATACGGAAAATCCGTACACGGAGCCAACGGTGACGGATTACCCGTACACGGACGAACCGTATACGGAAAATCCGACCACAACAAATACTGTCTTTAAAAAGACTGTTATTAGTAAGACTAATGAAGAGGAAGAAGATGTAACGCGTGCGCGCGTGAACCCCGACGTCTTCCGGGAGAAAGTCAAAAGCCGGTTTATGAGCAAATACTTCTCCTATTCCGGAGATGAAACCGCCCAGACAGAAATGACTATGGCACTGAACGCGATTCTTAATGCCCTGCCGGATATCACAGATGAAAAGGCGGTTGACGCAGTCAATAACTGCACACGTGAAGACGCATCCAACCTGTGGGAATGGGTTTACCAGGAGCTGTTTAACACAACGGATCTTGGTGTTGTGATTCGTGAGGACATTCATGATAAGCACGGCTATCTCGTAAAGGTGATTCCGAACCATCTGGGATTAGCGTATGGCCCCAATCCAATGGAGTCATGGGGGATACGCATGTGAAGGCATATCTTGCAATGGTGGTTACAGATAATACACGGGTAATCGCAAAACAGGAGTGTCAATCCCTGCGAGAAGCAGTTACCTTTGCGTATTCCGTGCCTGAACTGGGCAATTATGACCTGGTTGTTTACCGGCAGGAAGATGACAAAGAAATCGCAAAATACGGTTTCACAACGATATGGGGTATCACCTGAGGAGGAAAAGATAATGGCGAGATTGATTTGTGAAGGAGTCAAGGTCCGGGTGGATGATGTCTGGGCTGGTGACAACAATGGTAAGTCCTTCTACGTTGATATCGCGAATTTCGGTGATCTGATGCCGAAAGACGGCGATGAAGTGACAGAAGAGCAGCTGAAACAGTTACGCAGCATCTACCAGATCAATGAATCACGGCAATATACCGGCGAAATCAAAGACCGGCTGATCGAAGCCTCGCTCCAGATCCTTGAGAAGCAGAAAGAACAGGGGATCAAGCCGAAGGGAAGAACCGTAAAGCTTGTTGCGGAGATGACCGGCGTTTCAGAAAACTACTGCCAGATCTATATCCAGCGGAAGAAAGAACTGATGAATCCATCAAATCTTTCGGAAGAAGAGATCA